>NZ_JBITGL010000005.1:0-678709 GCF_044456985.1 Nonomuraea sp. NPDC050663 | reverse complement strand
CAACAAATGCCTAGAAACTTCTAGACGAGGTGTTGCAAGAAATAACTCTTGCACTGGCTTTTAAACACACTGTTGAGTTCTCAAGAAACGGACGCGAACACCGTCTGCACTAGCCCGGGGCGCTTCGTTCCGTTATGTCTTAATTCTCTCAGGCGCTTCAGTCCCTGTCAAATTGACTCGGACCGATTCACCTGCGGGAATTTCGACCGCCCCGTTTCCGGGGCAACCCCTCTAACTTACCAGCCCTTCAACCGATCCGCGAACCGATCTCCAGACCGCCGAGCCTGAGGGAGCCACCGCCACACGCGCAGCACCCACACCATCAAGAGGGAGAGAGTTGCGCCGCACGACGTCGGCTTAGAAAGATTAGCAGCGCTCCGGAGTGCTCATGACGACTTCAAACCATGAACTGGCCACGAAACGATCACGACACGCCAGCCGTACGCCTTGACTCGAAAAAGCGGGTATGTCACGAGAGTGATGGCTGTTCAGGCACTGCCCAGAGCATTGATCGTGCTGGTCGGCACTGCAGCGGCAGTGGTGACGCTCTTCGGCATGCGCGAGGTTTCGTCCATTCTGGGGCCGATCGTCCTGGCACTCGTGCTGGTCCTGGCCGTCTCCCCCGTGCGCAACTGGCTGCGCCGCCGCGGAGCGCCCATGTGGCTGCAGGTCGCGTTGCCGTTCCTGATCGTCGTCCTCGTCCTGCTGGCCATGGTCGCCATCCTCAGCCTGGCCGTCACACAGCTCGCCGTACTGCTGCCCGCCTACACCGACCAGTTCAACACGCTCGTCAAGGAGTCACAGCAGTTGCTCGCCCGCTTCGGCATCGGCAACGCCCAGCTCGACCAGGCGGTCAAGAGCCTCGACCCGGGCAAGCTCGTCGGCTTCGCCCAGGGGTTGCTGACCGGCGTGGTCGGGCTGTTGTCGAGCCTGTTCCTCATGGTCGTGCTTCTGCTGGCGATGTCGCTCGACGCTCCCGTCATGCAGCGCATCTTCGCCGCGGGAAGCCGCAGCAAGCCGCAGCTGGTCACCGCGCTCGCCACGTTCGCCAGCAAGACGCGGCGCTACCTGCTGGTCTCCACCGCCTTCGGACTGGTCTGCGCCGCGCTCGACGTGATAGCGCTGTACCTGCTGTCGGTGCCGATCCCGCTGCTGTGGGGCGTGCTAGCGCTCATCACGAACTACATCCCGAACATCGGCTTCATCATGGGGCTGATCCCCCCTGCCCTGCTGGCGCTGCTCGACGGCGGGGTCAAGCAGATGATCTTCGTGATCATCGCCTACGTCGCCATCAACGTCGTCATCCAGTCCTTCATTCAGCCCAAGTTCCTCGGCGACGCCGTCGGGCTCTCGACGACGATGACGTTGTTGTCGCTCATCATCTGGGCATTCGTTCTCGGGCCGCTCGGCGCGCTGCTCGCCATCCCGCTCAGCCTCCTCACCCGGGCCCTGCTCATCGACAGCGACCCGACGGCCCGGTGGGCGGCTGCCCTCATATCGGGGGACGAGCGGATTGTCAGTGAGCCTGGGTAGCGTGGTGAACCATGTACGTGGAGCACGCGCCGCCGCCCTCGCTCGCGCACCGGCTGGTGTGCGTGTGGGAGCAGGTGAGCGAGTCCTCCGGCGTGCATCTGGTGGTGCCCGACGGGTGCGTGGATGTGATCTGGGGGCCGCAGGGGCCGCATGTCGCCGGGCCCGACACGGGGCCGATGCCGACGGTGATGGTCCCGGGTGACCGGTACTTCGGGATCCGTTTCCTGCCGGGGGCCGTGGGCGGGGCGCTGGGGCTGCCGATCGACGAGCTGGTCGACCAGCGGGTGCCCCTGCGCGACCTGCCGACGATGAGTGAGCTGCCCACGATGAGTGAGCTGCCCACGATGAGCTACGTGGCGGCGGTGAGTGACCTGCCAGCGATCAACGACCTGGCCTTGGTCAGTGACCTGCCAGCGATCAGCGACATGGCGACGGTCAGCGACCTGGCGGCGATGAGGAGCGAGGCCGCGGTGAGAGACGTGTCCGCGGCGAACGACCCGACTGCGGGGAGGCGCCCGGCTGCGGGCAGGGGCCCGACTGCGGTGAGTGACCTGCCAGCGATGAGCGGCCTAACCGCGGGGAGGGGCTTGGTCGCCATGAAGGATCTGGGCGATGTGCCTGTGGCGGAGCGGCTGCCGCGCATCGCCGCGTTGCTCCTGGCCACTGCGCCGCCTGACCCGGCCGCGCCCTCGATCGCGTCGGCGCTGCGTGCCGGGCGTTCGGTGGCCCAGGTGGCGTGGGATCTGGGGTTCAGTGCCCGGCAGCTGCACCGTCGTGCCGTGGGGGCGTTCGGCTACTCGCCCAAGGTGTTGCAGCGGATCGTGCGGTTCCAGCGGGCGCTGCGGCTGGCTCGTGGCGGCACCCCGCTCGCCTTGGCCGCCGCCGAGAGCGGCTACGCCGACCAGGCTCACCTCGCGAACGACGTGAAGCGCCTGGCGGGGGTGCCGATGAGCCGCCTGCTGCACTGACCCGCTGACCGGCAGGGGCAGGAGCAGGGGCAGCGGCAGCGGCAGCGGCAGCGGCAGCGGCAGCGGCAGGGGGACGCCGGAAGCCCGCCGCCCAGGGCGACGCGACCACGCCGACGTGAGGCAGACGACCCGCGCGTGCGGGGCAGGCGGTCCGAGTGTGCAGGGGCGGGCGGCCCGCGCGGGCCGGGGCGGGAAGGAAGTGACGCGGCCACGCCAATGCAGGCAAGCGCCCCGAACGCACCAGCGTGGGCAGGCGAACGAGCCTGCCGACGCAAGGCGGGCGGCCGAGGGCGCACCCACCCACACCCAACGACCGCGGCTCTTACGGCAGGCGGCCGTAAGAGCGCAGGGTCTTGAGGCGATGCACCGTCAGGTATCCCGCCCACTCAGGCCCCACCACCGGGGTCCAGATCGGCCAGTTGGGCACCACTCCTCCGTCCCGCTCCAGCATCTCCTCCAGCGCGTCGAGATGCCGCTCGATCGTCTCCGGTTCGAAGAGCGGCAGGCGCGACGGCGCCGGCGCGAAGTCGAGCGGGAAGTGCGCATCCCCCGACGCCGCCGGGTCGAAGGTCACCGTGTCGAGGATCGCCCCCTTCAGCCGTGTGAACTCCGCCTCCGCCCGTTCCCGGTCGGGCACGAGTTCCAGGAACGGCACCATCGCCCTGGCCTCGTAGGGCGTGGTCTCCTTCACCTGTTCGATGCGCTCCCAGCAGAAGCGGGTCGCCTGCTCCAGCCACGGGTGGGTGATGCCGTGCTTGTGGAGCAGGCCGGCGAGTGAGGCGGTGGGGATGAGGTGGCCCGGCGGGTCGTCGTCGGTCTCCCACCAGGGTGCTCGCCGGGTGGACCGCACCGATGGCAGGACGAACGGCACGCCGCCGTCGGGGGTGGTGATGGAGGCCAGGTAGTCGCAGGCCGCGGGCACCATGGGGTCGTCGAAGGCGTCGAGCTCGTCGAGGATCCAGAAGGCGATCTCGACCGGTTCGGGCTGGCTGGCCGCGCCGCGCAGGTCGGGTTCGAGGGCGTTGCCGAATCCGCCGTCGGCATTCTGGTAGCACCGCAGCGTGTCGAGGACCCGCTGCCGGGGCCCTCCGCGGAAGAGCGCCTCGAAGCGGAGCCTGTCGATGAGGCGGGCTTGGTCGTGCAGGAACGTCTCGGCTTGAGCAACCAGGTCTCGCATGTCTTCGACCCTAGTGACGGGGCCGGGCGGGCTCTTGTAGAAATCGGTCACGGTGCCGCCAGCGCCTCGGTGGGTGACATGCGGGCGGCCCTGAGCGCGGGGTAGAAGCCGGCCAGCGCGCCGATGACGAGGGTGGCGACGACCCCGCCGGCCATGGCCCAGAACGGCACGATGGTCGGCCAGTCCTGGAGTGTGGAGTACAGCGAGGTGACGCCGATGCCGAGCATCACGCCGCCGAGGCCGCCCAGCAGTGACAGCAGCGCCGACTCGGTGAGGAACTGCAGGCGGATCTGGCCGCGTCCGGCTCCGAGTGAGCGGCGCAGGCCGATCTCCGCGCGGCGTTCGAGCACGGAGATGACCATGGTGTTGGCGACGCCGACCCCGCCGACGAGCAGGGCGACGCCGCCGAGGCCGAGGAGCAGGGCGTTGAGGGTGGCGTCGGTTGCCTGCTTGGCGGCCAGGACGTCGGAGGGGCGCGAGACCTCGACCTCGTTGGGCGCCTCGGGGTTGGCGGTGGCGGCCAGGACATCCCGTACGGCCTGCACGTGTGCTTCGGTGGCGCGGGAGTAGACCGTCGTGGCGTAGCCGTCGAAGCCGAGCCGTGAGACGGCGACCGGCCAGCCGACGAGGGCGGCCAGGTCGAGCTCCGGTGCGAGGGCGGCGGGGGCGAGCACCCCGACGACGGTGAACAGTTCGCCGCCGAGCCAGACGCGCTGGTCGGGTCCGGGTCGTTCGCCGCCGAGGCGGGCGGCGGCCTTGGCGCCGAGGACGACGGCGGGATGGTTGTGGGTGGCGGCGTTCAACCAGGTCCCGGCGGCCACCGTGACTCCTGTGTCGGCGGGCAGGTCGAGGCGGGCGGCGAGCACGGACACCGAGCCCGTCTGGCTGGCCGGGATGTGTTCGTTGCGATAGACCTTAACCGGGGTGACACCGACGGCGGTGACGGTGGTGACGGCGGGGATCTGGGCGATCATGCCTTCCGCTTCGAGCGGGAGGTGGGACGCGTCGCCGAACAGGCTCTGGCCGGGTGAGACCTTGAGCAGGTTGGTGCCCAGGGCGTCGAGGCGGCGGTTGAGCTCCTCCTGGCTGGAGGCGGAGATGCCGACGACGCCGAGCATGGCGGCGATGCCGATGGCGATGCCCAGGGCGGACAGGAACACGCGGATGGGGCGGGTGCGCAGCCCGGCGCCGCCGACCCGCGCCACGTCGCCCAGGCTGAGCCGCGCAGGGACGAGGCGAGAGGCAAGGGCAGGAGTGGGATCAGAGGTCATGCCGTCACCTCGCTGAGGATCCGGCCGTCGAGCATCTCGACGCGGCGCGGCAGCGACGAGGCGATGTCGCGGTCGTGGGTGATGACGACCACGGTCGTCCCGCCCTCGTTGAGTTCCCGCAGCAACGCCATCACCCCTGCCCCCGATCGGGAGTCGAGGTTGCCCGTCGGCTCGTCGGCCAGCAGCAGCGCCGGCTCCCCCACCACCGCCCTGGCGATGGCGACGCGTTGCCGTTCGCCGCCGGACAGCTGGTGGGGCCGGTGCCGGAGCCGGTGCTCGAGTCCCACCCGTTCGAGCGCCTCGGCCGCCCGTGCCCGCCTGGCGCGCAGCCGTACGCCGCTGTACAGCAGGCCGTCGGCCACGTTGTCGAGCACGGGAACCCCTGGCGCGAGGTGGAACGACTGGAACACGAACCCGATCAGCTGGGCGCGCAGCGCCGACAGTTCCCGGTCGGACAGGGCCGCGACGTCGTGGCCCGCGATGCGGACCGTGCCGCCGGTGGGCCGGTCGAGGGTGCCGATCATGTTGAGCATCGTGGACTTGCCCGACCCCGACGGCCCGACGATGGCGACGAGCTCGCCCGGCTCGACCGACAGGTGCACGCCGCGCAGCGCCTCGACCGGGCCGTAGATCTTGGTCACGTCGTGAAGGGAGACGATCACGAGGGCACCACCACGGTGGCGCCTTCCGGCACGCCGGTGACCTCGACCTTGCCGTCGGCGAACATGCCGGTCTCGACGGCCTGGTAGGCGAGGGCGCCGCCGTCGGTCACCTGCACGCCGTACCCGCCCTCGGCCAGGGCGACGAGGGCCCCGACGGGTACGGCGAGCACGTCCTCGCGTGTCGCGGCGACGATGGTGACCTCGACGGGCCCGGTGTCGAAGCCGGTCCTGCCGACCGAGAGGGTGAGCTCGACGGTGGTGGCGTCGTCCTTCTGGGTGGCGACCTTGCCGACGTCCTTCACGGTGCCGGAGACGGCGGATCCGTCGGGCAGTTCGACGGTGGCCTTCATGCCGCGCCGTACCAGGTGGCGGTCGGAGGCGTCGAGGGCGACGGAGACCTGCTTGGTGGTGGAGGTGGCGGTGAGCACGGGGCCTGCGGTGTGCGAGCCGAGCGCGGCCTCGAGCGAGGCGACGCGCAGGGGTCCTGGGGCGACGACGACGTCGCCCGGCTGGACGGTGCCGGTGACGGGCAGGCCGAGGTCGTCCTGCCACTGCTCGACCGCCTCGGCGGTGGCCCAGGTGTAGGAGGAGTCGGCGTCGAAGCCGGTGTAGCCGAGCTTGGCGAGGTTGGTCTCCAGGAGCTTGACGTCGTTGCCGGAGACGCCGTCGGCCAGGGTGCGGTAGAGCGGCAGCGTGCCGTACAGCAGGGGCACGCGGTCGGCGTCGACGCTGTAGACGGCCTTGCCGCGGGTGATGGTGGCGCCTTCGGCGGGCAGCCAGGTGATCGTGCCGCCGCCGGTGGTGGTGATGGTGACCGGCGAGCCGTACCCGAGGGTTCCTGGGACGGTCTTGGTGTCGGTGAGCGTGGTGCGCTCGACCGTGGCGGTCGCGGGCGGGGTCCTGGCGGGCGGCGCGGTGCCGGGTTCTCCGCCGAAGCCGAGCGAGGCGGCCGCGACGGCGGCGGCGAGCAGGGCGCCGCCGGCGCTCCACGCGAGCAGCCTGGCGCGGCTCACTTCCTGCCCCGCATCGACCCCAGCTCGTCGTTGCACGCTTCCAGGGCCTTGGCGACCTTGGGGTCGTCGGGCGAGATCTTGCCGATCTGCGCGGCGAAGCCGCCCGCGAGGTCGGGGTCGGGCATGTCGACACCGTTGTCGCGCATGCACGCGGCGAACGCGCGCATCTTCTCCAGATCCTCCGGCGCGAGTTCCTTGCGGTCGGCGAAGGGGGCGACATCGCGGCAGGCCTCGAGCGCCTTCACGAAGGCCGCGGAGTTGCGGTCGACCTTGCCCAGTCGGCCGGCCAGGCCCTGGTTGGGGTCGGGGTCCTCCATCGGCACCCCGTTGTCGCGCATGCACTGGGCGAACTCGCGCCCCTGCTCCAGCGGGTCGGCGGTGGCGGTGGCGGTCGGCGCGGCGGCCGTGGCGGTGGCACCGCTCACGGAGGCCACGCCGCCGGCCGCCTGGGAGGCGCCGCATCCGGCCATGAGGGACAGGACCGCCGCGAGGGTCAGGGCGGGAAGGATTCTTCTCATGTCCCCGACCGTGCACGGCCTGCCTCAAAGCGAGCTCGGAGCCGCCTCGACCACAGGTAGGAGTACACGGAAGCGGCTGCCCTCGCCGGGTTCGCTGTCGACGCCGACGGTGCCGCCGTGGGCGCGCGCGATGGCCGCGACGATGGCCAGGCCCAGCCCCGCTCCCCCGGCGGCGCGCGAGCGGCCGCGGCTGACGCGGTAGAGCCGCTCGAACAGGTGCGGCACGTGCTCGGGCGCGACACCCGGCCCGCTGTCGGCGACCTCCAGGACGGCGAATCCGCCCTCGTGCAGCACGCGCACCTCGACGGGGGCGTCGGTGTGGGTGAGCGCGTTGCCGACGAGGTTGGCGGCGATCTGGCGCAGCCGCAGCTCGTCGCCCGGCACGGTGACGGGCTGGAGCGGGCCGGTGAGTTTGACCGATCGCGCCGGGAGGCGGGCGCGGGCGTCGCGGACGGTGTCGGCGGCGATCTCCAGCAGGTCCACGGGCGCGCGGTCGAGCGGGCGTTCCTCGTCGAGCTGGGCGAGCGTGAGCAGGTCGTTGACGAGGACGCCCATGCGGGTGGCCTCGTCCTCGATGCGCCGCATCAGCTCGTCGGGCTCGCCGCCGCCGCGCCGGTGCAGCTCGGCGAAGCCGCGCACGGAGGTGAGGGGGGTGCGCAGCTCGTGGGAGGCGTCGGCGAGGAAGCGCCGCAGCCTGGCCTCCGACTCGGTGCGGGCGGCGATCTCCTCTTCGAGCCGGTCGAGCATCACGTTCATGGCGACGCCGAGCCGGCCGGGCTCGGTGCGCGGGTCGGCCTGGCGCATGCGGCGCCCGAAGTCGCCGTGGGCGATGCGGGTGGCGGTGCGTTCCATGCGCGTCAGCGGCAGCAGGCCGAGCCGTACGACGGTGGCGGCGACGAGCCCGAGCAGGAGCAGCACGGCCGCGGGGACGACCACGTTGATGACGATCAGCGACCGCTCGGTCTGCTCGACCTGCTTGAGCGACTGGGCGATGACCAGGGCTCCGCCGCCGTCGGGCAGGCGCACGGCGTGCACCCGCCACGACGGTCCGCCGCTGCCCGGCACGGTGTAGGGCTCGCCGAAGCGCAGCTCGCCGAGCTCGGGGCCCTGGCCTCCGGCCGACAGGACCGGCTGCAGGGTGCCGTCGGCGTTGTAGAGGTAGAAGCGCAGTTCGTCCCTGAGTCTCTCTCCGAGGACGTCGACGAGGTCGGCGGGCAGGTCCTTGCGCGACGACAACATCCGCGCCGCGGCGGACAGCGCCGGCGAGGCCTTCTCCAGCTTGCCGAACTGGGCGTCGACGCGCTTGACCAGCTCGCCGCGCAGCAGCGCGATGCCCACCGCGTTGGCCAGCAGGAACGCCAGGGTGGTGAGCCCGAGGACGATCAGCACGAGGCGGGTGCGCAGGCTCATGACGGCAGCCGCAGGGAGTAGCCGACGCCGCGCACGGTCTGGATCAGCGGCGGGTCGCCGATCTTCTTGCGCAGGTAGTAGATGTAGGACTCGACGATGCTGGAGTCGCCGTCGAAGTCGTAGCGCCAGACGCTGTCGAGGATCTGGGCCTTGCTGACCACCCGCCCGGCGTTGGTGAGCAGGTATTCCAGCAGGTTGAACTCCGTGGGCGACAGCTCGACGGGCGTGCCGCCCCGCCGTACCTCGTGTTTGTCGGCGTCCAGTTCCAGGTCGGCGTAGCGCAGCGGCTCGCCGCGGCCGTCGCCCGGCGCGCTGCGGCGCAGGATCGCCCGGATGCGCAGTACCAGTTCTTCGAGGCTGAACGGCTTGACCACGTAGTCGTCGGCGCCCAGCTTCAGCCCGCGCACCCGGTCGGCCACCGCGTCGCGGGCGGTCAGGAAGAGCACCGGGTAACGCTCCTCCAGGCGCCTGGCGACCTCGAAGCCGTCGAGGTCGTCCATCATCACGTCGAGCACGACCAGGTCGGGGACGAAGTCGCGGGCCGCGCTGAGCGCCTCGGCCCCCGAGCCTGCGGTCCGCACGTCGAACGACACCAGCCGCAGGGTCTCGGCCAGCAGGTCACGGATGTTCGGCTCGTCGTCGACGACAAGTACCTTCATGAGGCCAGCATGGTCATACGAAGTTCAAGACAGCATCAAAGCGCGCACATGAGGCGATGCCCGGCGGCGATGGCGGAGCCCGCGTGGCTGGAGTTGAGCTGCACGACGACCACCCGCCGCCGGTCGGGCGTGACCAGGGCGATCCCGCTGTAGCCGAGCAGCATGCCGGAGTGGCTGCGCACCTCGATCCCGCAGGACAGTTTCTCGGTGAAGATGCCGTAGTCGAGCGGCGGCAGCGCGCGGTAGAAGGCCGCGACGTCGGCGACGGTCGAGACGAGGCCGCCGGCGCTGAAGTACAGCGAGGCGCTGGCGTCGGTGGTCCCGTCGGATCCGTCGAGGTGGGTGCCGTGCGCGAGCCGGTCGGGCAGCAGCGCGACGGGGAGTTCGGTGTCGGGCAGACCGAACTGCGCGATCTGTTCCCTGTACGGCTTGCGCGCGAGCTTCTCCAGGATCATCCCGAGCAGGAGGTAGTTGGTGTTGGAGTAGGCGAACGCTCCCCCGGGCCTGCCCGGTTCGCCCGCGAAGGCGAGGAGTTGCTCCGGTGTCCACTCCTTGAGGTGGTTGCCGCCGGTCGACATGGTGCGGACGAACTCGGTGGAGCGCATGTAGTCGGCGATGCCGCTGGTGTGCCTGGCCAGGTCGCCGACGGTGGCGGTGGAGGTGGTGACGCCGGGCAGCAGCCGGTCGACGCGGTCGGAGAGGCTCAGCTGTCCTGCCCGGATCCGCTCCGCGAGAAGGGTCGCGGTGAAGGTCTTGGTGATGCTGGCGATGCGGAACCGGTGGTCGGTCCGCATGGGCACGCCCGGCTCGGCCTGCCCGGCCGCGGCCTGCCAGACCCGGCCGCCCTCGGCGACGTAGACGACGGCGCCCGGCGAGCCGGCCGTCACCAGGGCTTGGGCCTCGGCCTCGACGGGCACCTGCTTGACGGGGGAACAGCCGGTGAGCAGAAGCACGAGCAGGAACCGGCGTAAGCGCATGCCTCCCAGATATCACGTTGCGCCGAGACGGAGCGTTCCGTATTGTCTCTCGCATGACAGCACTCACCTGCGCCTGCTTCATCCGCATCCGCCACGGCCGGGCTCTGGCCCGCTAGGCGGACACCCCCGATCCGTCTGGCGTGCCCAGGGCCCTTCGAGACCTTTCTCTCTCGAAGCGACCCGGAAGGGCATCAGCTGTGGCGCAGTCATTCGCATTCGGCAACTATTCGCACACCCAGAAGAAGGCCACGCGCTCACCGCAAGGCCGCACGCCTCGCGACCGGGCCAGGCGTGAACTCTCGCAGAACTTCCTCAACGACCGGCAGGCGATCAAGCAGATCGTCAAGATCGCCGACCCGCACGGCCTCGTCCTGGAACCGGGACCCGGCGAGGGCGCCCTCACCAGGGAGCTCGCCAGGCGGGCCGAGGTGATCGCCTACGAGCTCGACCCGCTGCTGGCGGCCAAGCTCAGGGCCAGGGGCACCGGAGCCACCGTGGTCAAGGGCGACTTCACCTCCGCCAAGGCGCCCGACCGGCCGTTCTCGGTCGTCGGCAACATCCCGTTCTCGGTCACCTCGAAGATCGTGGACTGGTGCCTGCACGCCGGGCACCTGACGAGCGCGACGCTCGTCACCCAGCTCGAATACGCGCGCAAACGTGCCGGCGACTACGGACGCTGGAGCCTGGTGACCGTGGCCTCGTGGCCATGGTTCACCTGGGAGCTGGCCGGTCGCATCGACAGGGAGAGTTTCCGCCCCGTGCCATCGGTCGACTCCGGGATCCTGCGCATCGACAGGCGGCCCGAGCCGCTCGCCGATGACCGCGGGGCCTACCTGGAGCTGGTCGAGCGCGGCTTCCAGGGGGTGGGAGGCTCGCTCTACGCCTCACTGGGCAGGCCGAGGCACGCCTTCCAGGAGGCGGGCATATCCCACGACACCGTCGTGGGATACGTGCATCCCGATCAGTGGGTCACGTTGTTCCGCTCAATGCGGGGCTGACGCCGGGAGCCTGGACGGGCCGCTGCGACTGCGGGTCGCGGCGGCCCCACGGCATCGCCATCACCAGCAGCGGCAGGATCACGATCGAGAAGCGCGACCAGTCGCGATGGGCGTACCACCAGGGGTCGACGGCGAGCTGCGTCATGTAGAGGTAGCCGTAGGCCGACCAGGCCGACACCGCCAGGATCGCCGGCCAGGCGAAGCGCGTGGGCCGGGCGATGAGGAAGGGCATGAACCACATCAGGTACTGCGCGCCCAGGCGGGGCGTGACGACCATGAAGATCAGCAGGATGGCGATCGTCATGTCGATCGGGTCGGCCTTGCGCCACAGGTAGATGACCACGAGCACGCTGGCGTAGATCAGGTAGGTGCCGAGCTGGGCCGCCCACGGGATCAGCGCCCAGTCTCCACCGGTGATCCACGGGGTCCAGCCCCACTCGCCGACGATCGGGCGGATGTTCTTGATCTCGCGGATGACCTCCGGGATCTGGTGGAACGCCGTGCCCGCGAAGATCGGCAGGGTGACCAGGAAGAAGACCGGGACCGCTCCGGTGAACAGGAGCGAGACGATCCGCGCGCGCATGGTCGGCAGGAGCAGCAGCATGCCGGGGATCAGCCAGATCGGCCAGCTCTTGGCGCACAACGCCAGGCCCATCAGCAGGCCCGCCAGCATGCCGCGCTTCAGCGTGGCGCGGTCGTCGGGAAGCGGGCGCAGCGAGCGCTTCACCCAGGCCCAGGCCCGGTTGGGCGCCTCGGCCGCGCCGTACAGCCGCACCCGGTCCATGACCGGCAGGGTGAAGCCGGTGCGCTCGGGGCTGCCGGGGCCGCGTGCCACGACGAAGGCGGCCACGCCGAAGGCCAGCGCCACCGGCTCGACCTGGCCGTGGTGTGCGGCGACGAGTAGTGCCAGCGGGTTGAGCGCGTACTGCAGCGCCCGCAGGTTGGCCCTGGCGCCGCCGGCGAGCTTGGCGACCAGCGGGATGAGCGCGATGTCGGCGACCACGGTCACCAGGCGCCCGGCGTACTCCCAGGGCAGGCCCAGCCACAGCAGGATCCCGTACATGTAGGGGATCGTCGGCAGGAAGTGCCAGCCGCCCTCGCTGCCCAGCACCGGGTCTTCGCGGTTGAGCACCGCCTCACCGGCCGGCCTGAAGCTCTCCTCGTAGTCGACCGGCTGGAAGGCGTCGTCGGCGGAGGCGAAGTAGATGACCGCGCGCACCGCGACGCCGAGGAGGACGGCGACGGTGAGAGAGGGCCGCCAGTCACGCCACTGGGCGATGAGGGCGACGGCGACTCCGACGAGCAGGACCAGGCCTGTGAGCACTGCGTGTTCCATGGTGGCCACTAGCCTGCCGTACCCACGGATGAGCTCGCCACCGGACCGCCCAATCCCATATCGCTACAAATCCCCAGGTCAATGTGCATATAACGCGGCAGAATCGGGTGACACAACTCACAGGAAACTCTTCGGGAAAGCGCTCCGCGGCGCCGGATCCCGACCTCCGGCGCCGCGGACCGCTTGTCAGAAGCCCGCGGTGATGCGGGTGAACTCCCACTCGGGCTGCGAGATGCCGCTGCAGTTGGAGGTCACGCCGCCGCCGGGGCAGGGCCTGTCACGGTTGACGGCCCAGTAGGCCAGCCGGGTCAGGCCCTTCGACTTGGCCCAGTCGCGGATCTGGGTCCAGGTCGCGGTGCTGGTCATCTCCTGCTGGTCGGACAGGCCGTTCATGCCCGAGATGCCCATGCGGGCGTAGGCCTGCGCGTCGGTGTAGCCGTAGGCCGACTTCAGCGCGTTCTTCAGGCCCTCGGAGGCGTTGACGGTGTCCTGGTAGATGTTGGAGCTGCCGAAGTCGAACGGCATGATCGTGAAGTTGTCGATCGGCACGGCGAGCGCCTTGGCCTGGTTGATCAGGCGGATGCCGTGACTGTTGGGCCCGGTGCGGGTGGTGCCGAAGGTGACGACCACCTTCACGTTCGGGTTGTTCTGCTTGACGATCTTCAGCGCGTTCAGGATGCGGTCCTGGACGGTGTAGTTCTCGAACTCGTCGGTGTTCTCGATGTCGAAGTCCACGACCGCGGGTCCGACCGCGTTGATGACCTGCTGTACGGCACCGGCGAACGCCGCCGGGGTGGAGCAGTTCGGGCCCAGCTTGTTGCCCTGCCACCCGCCGAAGGAGATCTGGACGTTGCCGCCCTTGGACTTGATCGTGTTGATCGCCTGCTGGTCGGCGCCGCCGGTGAGCGGGCGGTTGCCGTCCCAGGCCGGGGTGCAGCCGCCGCTCGACAGGATGAAGGCCATGGTGAAGGACTTCACGCCGGTGGCGTCCATGACGGTGCCCGGGTTGGGCGGGTTGCCCCAGCCCATGTAGAGGTAGGGCGCGCCCGCCATCTTGGTGGGGTTGGGGTTGGTCGGGCAGCCGGTGGTGGTGCCCGTGACGTCACGGCCCGCCGACTCGCCCACGTTGTTGTAGGCCTTGACCGTGTAGGTGTGCGTGGTGCAGGTGCCCAGGCCGGAGATGGTGGCGCTGGTGCCGGTGCCCGTGCTCCTGACAGTGCTGCCCTCGTAGACGCGGTAGCCGGTGACGGTGCCGCTGGAGGCGCCCCAGCCCAGGGTGAGGGAGCTGTTGGTCGCGCCGGTCACGTTCGCCGCGCCCGGCTGGCCGGGCACGCCGGGCTGGGGGTTGCCGCCGCCCGGCTTCCACAGGGCCGGGACGTTCGGCGGCTCCCAGCCGGGCAGCGAGGTGTGACCCTGGATCGCCGTGTAGTCGACGCCGTTGTAGGTGACCACCGCGCCGACGGCGTAGGCGGTGTAGGGGGCCCAGGCCGCGGCGGCGACCGCCGCGGTGGGAGCGAGGAGCACGACCGGCGCACTCGTGGCGAAGAGTGCCGCCACCGTCGCCACTATGACGCGGAGTTTCATGGCATTCCTTGGAGGTGGGGCTTGACGGTCTTGGAGAAGTTCCAGTTGTGGCTGGCGTCCCAGTTGATCGACCAGGTCATCGCACCGCGGATGTCCGGGTAGGCGCGGGGCGGGACGAACGAGCCGCAGCTGTTGCGGGTGGCCAGGCAGGTGAGCGCCTGGTTGACCAGGCTGGGCGCGACGACTCCGCCGCCGGCCGCGCCGGGTCCGGCGGGCAGGCCCAGGGAGACCTGGTCGGGGCGCAGGCCGTTCTCCAGCTGGATGCAGGCCAGGGCGGTCATGAAGTTGACCGTCCCCTGCGAGTAGGCGAAGGACTGGTCGCAGCCGAGCATCGAGCCGGAGTTGTAGTACTGCATGTGGACGACGGTGAGGATGTCCTTGATCGCCAGGGCGAGCTTGAAGTACTCCATCCCGGTCGACTGCATGTCGATGGTCTGCGGGGCCATCGTGATGATCAGGCCCGCTCCCACGCGCCCGCGCAGGTCGCGCAGCGCCTGGGCCATGTAGGTGGCGTTGAGCCCGTTCTCCAGGTCGATGTCGACGCCGTCGAATCCGTAGCTCTGCATGAGGCCGTGCACGCTGGAGGCGAAGGCGCTCGCCGCGGAGGAGGAGGCGACCTGGACCCGGCCCGTCTCGCCGCCGACGCTCAGGATGACCTTCTTGCCGCGCTGCTTGAGCGCCGCGATGTCGGCCTTGAACTGGGCCTCGGTGTAGCCGCCCACCGCGGTGGCGAGCGCGCTGTCCAGGGAGAAGACGACCTGACCCGGGGTGGCGGTGGCCTCGCCGAAGGCGACGGCGATCAGGTCGTACTCGTTCGGGACCTGCGACAGCTTCAGCTCGGTCGCCGGGTTGACGAAGTTGTGCCAGTAGCCGGTGAGGAAGTGCTTGGGCAGCCCGCCGCCGGGGTTGCAGCCGGTGGTGGTCGCCGAGCCGTCCCGGCCCGGTCCCTCGCCGTTGGCGTTGTAGCCCTTGACCGTGTAGGTGTGCGGCTCGCAGGTGCCCAGGCCGGAGATGGTGGCACTGGTCCCGGTGACAGTCGTCTTGAGCGTCGAGCCCTCGTAGACCCGGTAACCGGTCACCGTCCCGGACGAGGCGCCCCACGACAGCGAGATCGAGGTGTTCGTCGCCGTCGCGGTCACGGTGCCGGGCTGGCCGGGCAGGTTGACGCAGCCGGTGGTGGAGCCGGACGCGTCACGTCCCGCGGACTCGCCCGAGCTGTTGTAGGCCTTGATCGTGTAGGTGTGCGACTGGCAGGCGGCCAGGCCGGAGATGGTGGCGCTGGTCCCGGTCACGGTCGTCTTGAGCGTCGAGCCCTCGTAGACCCGGTAACCGGTCACCGTCCCGGACGAGGCGCCCCACGACAGCGAGATCGAGGTGTTGGTCGCCGTCACGGTGACCGCGCCGGGCTGGCCGGGCGTCGGGGTGGAGGTGCCTCCGGCCTTCCACAGGGCGGGGACGTTCGGCGGTTCCCAGCCGGGCAGGGAGGTGTGCCCCTGGATGGCGGTGTAGTCGGTGCCGTTGTAGGTGACCACCGCGCCCACGGCGTAGGCGGTGTACGGGGCCCAGGCCGCGGCGGCGACCGCGGCGGGGGATGCGATGAGCTGGACTGGGGCGGAGGTCAGGCAGAGCGCGGCAAGGGTCGCCGCTATGACCCGGAATTTCATGAATGCTCCAGGGGTGGCCGTACGGCTCGCGTGGGGGGTGTAAGGCTGCCGCGAGCCGTACGGAATCAGGGGGTGCCGGAGGCTTGCTGGAACTGTCAAGACAAGTAAGGCAACAGCGCGCCTCATGATCGCTCCCACGACAGGGAGACGTCGGGGTGTTCCTCATCCCGTGCCGGGAGGAAATGGCGCTGTGGAGACGGTTTCCGCAGCTCTATCGGGGCCATCGCGGGGGTGATCGCGACATCTGGAGTCCCAATTCATGATTTCTTTTAGGAAAGTTTCCTAAGAGTTGTGGCGATCGTAGCCCTGACAAACGACCCTCACAAGGCCCAAATCCCTGCTTCTGCACAGGGTCCTCACACGGCACCGACAGCCACGCCATATCGCCGTGTTTGGATGCGAGCCGTGACTGGATTAGAGAGGCACCTGATGGGTTGCGGAACCCTCGCCGGTGGTGCGGTGGCGTTGACCGTGATCACCTGGATCGCCGACGTGCGGCTCATCAACCGGGCGCTGATCTCCTGCGTGGGCGACCTGAGCGGGGGCGAGAGCTTCGCGATGTTCGGCCTGGCCATCCTGCGGGCCGGAGACTTCGCCGCGATCTGCTCGACGGCGTGCCTGGTCGCCTGGGCCGTGCACTGGCTGTGCCGGCCGCACGTCGGCGACCCGCTGTTGTGGACGCTCCTCGCCCTGGTGGTGCTGGCTGGACCGGCGACGCTCATCGTGCAGGGAGTCGCCGAGCACGGCATCGTCGACGGCTGCGCCGCGCCGTCATGGTGGCCGTCGTGGTTTCCCACTTGAGTATGGCCTGCTCATGACGGACCCCGCCGGGCACGCGCATGCTCGGGGACATGACCGCTTTCAGCAGACGTGACGTGCTCCACGCGGGTGCCGCGCTGGGCACGGCGATCGGGCTCGACTGGGCCGGGATCACCGCTCCGACCGGCCGGACCCCGTCCGGCTGGGTCGCCAGGCACAACCTCACCTCCGCGCAGTACCAGGCCGAGTGGGACCGGCTGGCCGCCCTCGGCTACCGGCCCACCCACGTGAGCGGCTACGCCGCGGGCGGCCAGGCCAGATATGCGGGCATCTGGGAGAAGGCGCCGGGTCCGCCCCTCGTCGCCCGCCATGGGCTGACCGCGGAGCAGTACCAGGCCGAGTTCACGCGGGTCACCGGGCAGGGCTACCGCCTGGCCCAGGTGAGCGGCTACGACGTCGGCGGCCGGCCGTACTTCGCGGCCATCTGGGAGCGCACCGGCGGCCCTGCGTGGGTGGCGCGCCACAACCTCACCTCGGCGCAGTATCAGGCGGAGTTCACCCGCCTCACCGGCCAGGGTTACCGGCTGACCTGCGTCGACGGCTACCAGTCCGGCGGCCAGGCGTTGTTCGCGGCCGTCTGGGAGCAGGGCGGCGGCCCGCCGTGGGTGGCCAGGCACAACCTCACCTCCGCGCAGTACCAGGCCGAGTTCACCCGCCTGACCGGCCAGGGCTACCGGCCCGTGCACG
This sequence comes from Nonomuraea sp. NPDC050663, assembly GCF_044456985.1. Taxonomy (NCBI): domain Bacteria; kingdom Bacillati; phylum Actinomycetota; class Actinomycetes; order Streptosporangiales; family Streptosporangiaceae; genus Nonomuraea; species Nonomuraea sp. NPDC050663. The sequence goes on along the minus strand of NZ_JBITGL010000005.1, from coordinate 661,433 downwards.
TCAGCGGCTACACCGTGAACGGCACCGACCTGTACGCCGCGATCTGGGCGCAGGGCGCCGGACCGCGCTGGTCGGCCAGGCACGGCCTGGACTCGGCCGCCTACCAGGCCGCCTTCGACGACCACCAGCGCCGCGGCTACCGGCCGCTGCTGGTCAGCGGCTACGGCTCGCCGCGCTTCGCCGCGGTCTGGGTGCACCAGACGCCCGCCGCGGGCGACTTCGCCGCCGTCGACACGGTCGTCAACCGTCACCTCACCGGTTCGGGGGTCGCGGGCATCTCGCTGGCGGTGGCCCGCCGCGGCCGGCTCGTCCTGGCCAAGGGGTACGGCCTGGCCAGGCGGGACACCGGCGAGCGCGTGACGCCCCGTCACCTGATGCGCGTCGCGAGCGTCTCCAAGCCGATCACCGCGGTGGCCGTCATGCGGCTCGTCGAGGCCGGGAGGCTGACGCTCGATCAGCGGGTCTTCGGCCAGGGCGCGCTGCTCGGCACCCGCTTCGGCACCAAGCCCTACACCGCGAACCTGCGGGCGATCACCGTGCGGCACCTGCTCCAGCACACCTCGGGAGGCTGGCCCAACGACGGCGACGACCCGATGTTCAAGAACCCGGCGATGACCCACGCGCAGCTGATCACCTGGACCCTCGACAACCAGCCCCAGAAGCACGCGCCGGGCGCCAGGCACCTGTACTCCAACTTCGGCTACTGCCTGCTCGGGCGCATCATCGAGACGGTAAGCGGGATGGGCTACGCCGAATACGTGCGCCGCAACGTGCTGGCGCCGAGCGGGATCACCAACATGCACCTGGCGGGCGACACCCTGGCGCAGCGGCGCTCCGACGAGGTGATCTACTACGGGACCGATCCGTACTCCATCCCCGCCCGGCGCATGGACTCCCACGGCGGCTGGCTCGCCTCGCCGACCGACGTCCTGCGTTTCGCCGTACGGGTGGACGGGTTCGGGGCCGTGCCCGACCTGCTGCGCTCCGACACGACGCGGGTGATGACGACGCCGCCGTCGGTGTTCGACGGCTACGCCTGCGGGTGGGCGGTCAACAAGGCGGACACGTGGTGGCACACCGGGCGGCTCACGCCGAACGGGACCGAGGCGGTGCTGGTGCGCACGGCCGGGGAGTTCTGCTGGATGGCGGTGGCGAACGGCAACCGGGTGGATCTGGACGCGATGATGTGGGAGGTCCACCGGGCGGTCGCGACCTGGCCGTCGCACGACCTGTTCTAGCCCAGGACCAGCGGGAGCCTTCGGGCGAGCTCTCCCAGCCGCGCCCTCTCGGCGTCGGACGGTGCCCGCCGTCCGGTGCCGGTCAGCAGCGCGTCGGTGTCGGAGAACGACGCGGGGAAGCTCGCCCCGGCGATTCCCTCCAGCATCGTGCGGGAGCGGGCCAGGCTCGCGGCGGGCGGGCCGGGCGCGTGCGGCAGGTGCGCGACCAGGTCGAGGTGGTGCAGCGTCCATTCCAGGACGTAGGCCGACAGGTAGTCGCCGGCGGTGAGCACCTGGTCGCGGGTGCCGACGCGCATGCCGGGGTCGGCCAGGCCGGCGGCGCGTCCCGCGGCGGAGCCGACGTCGTCGAGGTGGAACTTGAGCAGGCGCGGCTCCTGGTAGGCGGCCGCGAGCCGTACGGTCAGGGCGTCGAGGTCGTCGTCGCCGGTCGGCGGGGTGCGGGAGACCTCCCAGTAGGTGAGCGCGTCGCGGGTCGGCTCGCCCTCGGCCGGGGTGGCCAGGGTGATCAGGACGTCCTGGGCGTCGATGACCAGGTGGCAGGCCAGGTCGCGCACCAGCCAGCCGGCGCAGCCGGACGGGCGGGCGAAGTCGTCGTCGGGCAGGCCGGCGACCGCCGCGCGCAGCGCGGCCCACGAGGTTGAGAAGAGTGTCATCGCGGTCTACTCCAGCGAGGTGTCTCCGAGCGATTCCAGCAGGTCGCGCAGGGCGCCCGCGAGGTCGTCCCGTTCCTGCCCGCCCAGCGCCCGCAGGATGCGCGCCTCGTTGGCGACGTGCAGGGGGACGAGTCGCTCGATGAGGGTCCAGCCCTGGTCGGTGAGCTTGACGCGGACGGAGCGGCGGTCGGCGTCGTCGCGGATGCGCTCGACCAGTCCTCTGGAGGCCAGCCGGTCGATGCGGTTGGTGATCGCGCCCGAGGTGACCATGGCGGCCTTGTTGAGCGCGCCTGCCGTCAGTTCGTACGGCGGGCCGGAGCGCCGCAGCGTGGCCAGGACGTCGAACTCCCAGCGTTCGAGGCCGTGGCCGGCGAAGAAGTCCTTCAGCTCCTTGTCCAGCATCAGGGACAGGCGGGTGATGCGGCCGATGACGCCCATCGGCCAGACGTCGATGTCGGGACGTTCCCGTTTCCACTGCGCCAGCACCTCGTCCACGGCGTCCGCCATCGGCACTCCTCTCAACGATAACTATCTCAACGTTCACCTACTTGACGTTGAGGCATCTTTGGGTAATTATCTTAACATTGAGATTATGAATGGAGAGGCAAACGATGTCCACTCTCGTAACACGGTGGCGCAGTGTCGCCCTCACCGCCCTGACGCCCATCGCCTGGGGCTCCACCTACGCCGTGACCACCGAGTTCCTCCCGCCCGACCGCCCCCTGTTCACGGCGCTGATGCGGGCGCTGCCCGCGGGCCTGTTGCTGCTGGCCGTCTCCCGGGTCCTGCCGCGCGGGATGTGGATCTGGCGCTCCGCGGTGCTCGGCGTGCTCAACATCGGCGCCTTCTTCCCCCTGCTGTTCCTGGCGGCCTACCGCCTGCCCGGCGGGGTGGCCGCGGTGCTGGGCGCGGTCGGCCCGCTGTTCGCCCTCGGATTGGCCGCGCTCCTGCTGGGCGAGCGGCCCACCTGGCAGAAGGTGCTGGCCGGGATGGCGGGCGTGCTGGGCGTGGGTCTGGTGGTGCTGCGATCCGACGCGGCGCTCGACGGCGTGGGAATCGCCGCGGGCCTGGCCGGGGCCGCCTCCATGACGGCGGGCACCGTGCTGGCCAAGCGCTGGGGCAGGCCCGACGGGGTGGGCCCGCTGGCCCTGGCCGGATGGCAACTGGCCGCCGGCGGCCTGCTGCTCGTGCCCCTCGCCCTCCTCGCCGAGGGCGCTCCGCCCGCGCTGGACGGCTCCGCCGTCATCGGCTACCTCTACCTCGGCGTCATCGGCACCGCGCTCGCCTACTGGAACTGGTTCCGCGGCATCTCGCGCCTGCCCGCCACCTCCGTCTCCTTCCTGGCCCTGCTCAGCCCGGTCTCCGCGACCGTCATCGGCTGGGCCGCCCTCGGCCAGGACCTCACCCCGCTCCAGGTGCTGGGCATGGCCATCGCCCTCGGCGGCACCCTGCTCGGACAGGGCCCCGCCCGCACCCGCATCGACCTCGCCCCGCCCGCGCTCCCCCGCCGGGAACGCGCCGGCGCCGCACTCTGAAGGAGGACAGGACCATGACCCTCGTCCACGAAGAACGGGTGACGATCAAGCACTGGCTGTCGGTGCTGGCCGTGGCGGTCGGCACGTTCCTGGTGGTGACGGCCGAGCAGCTGCCCGTCGGACTGCTCACCTCCATCGGCGGCGACCTCGGCGTCTCCGAGGGCACGGCGGGCCTCATGGTCACCGTGCCCGGCCTCGTCGCCTCCGTCAGCGCCCTCCTGGTCCCGGTCGCGATCGGGCGCCTGGACCGCCGCGTCGTGCTGCTGGGGCTCGTCACCCTGATGGTGGCGGCCAACCTGCTGTCGTTCCTGGCCCAGGGCTTCCCCATGCTGCTGGTGGCGCGCTTCCTCGTCGGGATCAGCATCGGCGGCTTCTAGGCCCTGGCGGCGGGCATCGCCGTACGGCTCGTGCCAGGCTCGCACGTCGGCCGGGCCACCTCGATCGCCTTCGGCGGCGCCACCGCCGCCAACGTGTTCGGCGTCCCCGCCGGGACCTTCGTCGGCGGGCTCACCGACTGGCGCGTCGCCTTCCTGATCCTGGCCGGGCTCGGCCTGGTCGCCCTCGCCTCCCTGTTCGTGCTGCTGCCGCCGATCCCGGCCGCCGAACGGCTCAGGATGGGCGCGCTGTTCGGGATGTTCGGCGACCGCCTCGTCCGCGCGGCGGTGCTGACCACCTTCCTGCTCGTCAGCGGGCACATGACGGCCTACACCTTCGTCAGCCCGATCCTGCAGGAGCACGCCGGGGTGGACGCCGCGCTGATCGGGCCGATGCTGCTGGCGTTCGGCGTCGCGGGTGTCCTGGGCACCTTCCTCGCCGGGGGCACGGCCGCGCGCAACGCGCAGGCGACGATCATCGCCGGCAGCCTGCTGCTCGGCGGGGTGCTGGCGCTCTTCCCGCTCGTGGGCACCGTGCCCGCCACCGGGATCGTCCTGTTGCTGCTGTGGGGCCTGGCGTTCGGCGGGGTGCCGGTCGGGGTCCAGATGCTGATCTTCAAGGCCGCGCCCGACCGCACCGAGGCCGCGACGGTGCTCAACACGGTGGTGTTCAACCTGGCCATCGCGCTGGGCGCGCTGGTGGGCGGCCTGATCGTCGACTCCGCCGACGTCACGGTGGCCTTGTGGGTCGCCGCGGCGCTCGCGGCGCTGACCGTGGTGCCGGTGTGGAGCACCCGCGAGCGCTAGCGGTTAGGCGTCCTTCCTCGGAAGCGGCCTCAGGATCCCCTCCGGCAGCCCGACCAGGCCGTGTGCGAACAGGCGCCGCTCGGCGATGCGCCAGCCGTGGGCCGGGGTGCGCACGAAGCGGTCGACGTAGCGCCCCAGCACGACCGGGTCGACGTCCAAGCCGGGCAGGATGTGCCAGGCGTAGAGGTAGGCGACCGTGTCGGCGTGGTCGGCGCCGGTGAAGCGGATCTCCACGTTCGAGATGTGGTGGCTGGTGACCTTCATGTGGCGCAGTTGCCGGGTCAGCCAGTCGGTGACCTCCTTGGCCGAGTGCAGGGTGTCGCCCTCGCCCTGCCCGTAGTCGGCCAGGCAGTCGTCGGTGAACAGGGCCGCCACCGCCTCGTACTCCCGCTCGTCGACAAGGCGGGCGTAGGTGTGCAGAACCTGGGTGATGGCGGCTCGGTCGGCGAGCTCGCGGATGACGGCTTCGGTTTCGGCGGACACGGGCGCCCCCAGTCGGGAATCGGGCTCGGCGGGGCCCGGACGCCGGTGCGGTCGGGGGCCCGCTGACAGCACACCGCGAAATCGGGCGCCGCGCCACTCCTTGACATGCAGCCGCCCGGCTGCCTATCTTGAAAAGGCAGCCAGACGGCTGCATATCGACAGAGGGCGAGCATGGACGAGGTGTTCAAGGCGCTGGCCGATCCGAGCCGGCGCGCGTTGCTCGACTCGCTCAACGCCCGCAACGGGCAGACGCTGCGCGAGTTGTGCGCCGGGCTCGACATGGCCAGGCAGTCTGTCAGCAAGCACCTGGCGGTGCTGGAGGAGGCCGGGCTCGTCACCACCGTGCGGCGGGGCCGCGAGAAGCTCCACTACCTCAACGCCGCTCCCGTGCACGAGATCGCCCACCGCTGGATCAGCCGCTACGACCAGGCCAGGATCCAGGCCCTGGCCGACCTGAAACTCGCCTTGGAGGAGACCCCGATGGACGCGCCGACCTTCGTCTACACCACCTACATCCGCACCAGCCCGCAGAAGCTCTGGCAGGCGCTCACCGATCCCGCCTTCACCCGCCAATACTGGGCCACGGAGTTCACCACGGACTGGACGGCCGGTTCGCCGATGACCTGGGACAACCACGGCGTGACGATCAGCGATCCGGAGCAGGTCGTGCTGGAGGCCGATCCCTACAAGCGGCTCTCCTACACCTGGCACGCCGTCACCCCGGAACTCGCCACGCGCTTCGGCTGGGACGACGACCTGCTCGCCCGCCTGTCGGGCGAGTCCCGGTCGAAGGTCACCTTCACGATCGAGGAGGCCACGTCGCAGGTCGTGAAGCTCACCGTCGTACACGACGGCTTCGAGCCGGGGTCGAGCCTGGCCGAGATGGTCAGCCACGGCTGGCCCAACGTGGTGGCGAGCCTGAAGTCGCTGCTGGAGACGGGCGAGCCGCTACCCGAGGACGCGTGAGAGCGGCTTCCTGGTGAGGTCGGGCACCTCGGCGTCGGACGCCGCGTAGCCCACGGGGAACAGGATGTAGGCCCGCTCGTTCGCCGGCCGCTCGCAGATCGTGCCGAGGAAGGCCATCGGGTTGGGCGTGTGGGTGAGCGTCGACAGTCCCATCGTGTGCAGAGCGGTGATGAACAGGCCGCACGCGATCCCGACGCTCTCGTTGACGTAGTAGTGCTTCACCCGGCTCCCGTCCTCGCGCGTGCCGTACTTCTCGGCGAAGCAGACGACGAGCCAGGGCGCCACCTCCAGGTACCCCTTGTCCGAGGTGGTCTCCAGCGGGGCGAGGGCGGTGCGCCATTCGGGGGTGAGGCGGCCGCCCTCGTAGTTCTGCCGCTCCTCGACCTCGGCGGCCTCGCGGATGCGGCGCTTCACGGCGGGGTCGCCGATGACCACGAACTTCCAGGGTTGCTGGTGGGCGCCGGAAGGCGCGGTGTTGGCGGCGAGGACGGCCAGGTCGATGCACTCACGCGGCACGGGGTCCGGCGAGAAGGAACGCACGCTGCGCCGCCTGTCGACGTGGGCGTAGAACTCCTCCCCGCGGCGGATCATCTCGTCGGCGGGCAGGCGCTCGGGGCGATAGGGCACGAAGGGGTGGTTGTGCGAGGTCACGGGAGGGAGTGTCGGCAGCGTCCTGGGTGGCTGACAACACCGGCCTGCTTTTACTACCTGATAGTCAGCTTTATCGGGATATAACTGGCTGATATGCCAGCACGTCTCAAAGGGCTTGACGATCTCGACCTGAAGATCCTCAAGCTCGTGCACGAGCGGCCCAGGAGCGGCCTCCTCGAACTCGCCAGGCTCCTGCGCGTCGCGCGGGGCACGGTCCAGGCGCGGCTCGACCGCATGACCGCCGACCGGGTGATCGTCGACTTCGGCCCGAACCTCTCTCCCAAGGCGCTCGGCCACCCCGTCCAGGCCTTCACGACCCTCGAGGTCGAGCAGGGCTCGCGCGCGGGCATCTCCAGGATCCTGGAGACCATCCCGGAGCTCCTCGAAGCGCACATCGTGACCGGTCCCGGCGACGTGTGGTGCCGCATCGCGGGCCGCGACCACGAGCACATCCAGCAGGTCATCGATCGCATGCTGGCCATCGAGGGGGTACGGCGGAGCAGCACGGTGATCACGCTCTCCGCCGTCGTGCCGTATCGCGTGCTCCCCCTGGCCGAGCAGGCCTGAGCGCGTCGTACGGCTCGCGCGGCCACCCCAGCCGCGCGAGCCGTACGGACCCAGCCGACGCCCCGCCGTGGTGCCGCCAGCCCCGGCGCCGCGGCGAGTCGTTCTAAATTCATAGTAAACCAGTGGGGATTGTTGGTAAAGCCCTTCACGCCTCCTTGACGAGCGCGTCGATCCGCGGCGCGTAGGTGGCATGGAAGACGAGCGAGGCGGCGCCGATGGCGGCGGCGTCGGCCGCGATGGGTGAGACCTCCACGCGTACGGCGTGCAGCCGCCTGGCCAGCACTCGCCTGGCGACCGCCTCGGAGACGGCGGCCCGGTAGACCTCCCCCACCTCGCGCAGGGCGGGACCGCCGAGCACGAGCAGGTCGATGTCGAGCATGTTGACGATCGAGACGGCGGCGTCGGCCAGGCGGGCGGCGACCTCGTCGATGACCGAGCGCGCCAGCGGGTCGCCGGCCGCGGCCGCCGCGCAGACGCGCGCATGGGTGAGCCGGTGCGGCGACAACGACGACACGGCGCCGAGGGCGAGCCGCTCGCGGGCGGCGGCGACGATGGCGCTGGGGCAGCACAGCGCCTCGACGCAGCCCCGGTTGCCGCAGTAGCACTCGGGCCCGTCGGGCACGACCGTGATGTGGCCCAGCTCTGCGGCGTTCAGCGAGCGACCGCGGTAGACCTGGTTGTCGAGGAACATGCCGCCGCCGATGCCGGTGCCGAGATAGAGGTAGACGAATCCGGGCGTGCTGCGGGCCAGCCCCGCCCAGCGTTCGCCGATGGCGGCGGCGGTGGCGTCGTTGTCGACCGTGACAGGAAAGCCGATGAGGCTCTCCACCTGCTCGCGGATGGGCACGCGGTCCCAGCCTGGCAGCCGGGGCGGGTTGACGATGACGCCCTTGGGGTCGAGGGGGCCGGGAGCGGCCAGGCCGAGGCCGAGCACCTTGGAGTCGGGGATGCCCGCGTCGCGCAGCAGCCGCCGCGCCGTGCGGGCCATGGTCCTGACGACCGCGTCGGGCACGGCCTGCCGTACCTTGCGGTGCAGCTTGACCACGGGACGGCCGGCCAGGTCGGCCAGGACGTAGGTGATCTCGACGGGGTCGAAGTGGATGCCGATCGCGTAGCCCGCGGTGGGGTCGACGCGCAGGATCGTGCGGGGTTTGCCGCCGCTGGAGCTCTGGTGGCCGTCCTCGACGACCAGGCCCTCCTCCAGGAGCCTGCGCACGATCACCGAGACGGTCTGCGCGGTCAGGCCGGTGCGCTCGGCGATCTGGACCCGGCTGATGCCGTCGCCGACCTGGATGGACTCCAGCACCACCGCTCGGTTGTAGCTGCCGACCTTGGGCAGGTTCGTGCCCTTCTGCATGTGGCCAATGTCACAGAAATCGTTGACTTTGTAAATCAAATAGATTTACGTTCTAGTCAAGGAGGCCGTCATGAAACGTGTTCTCATTGCTTCCCTGCTCCTGTTAACAGCCTGCTCCAGCACCGAACAGCCGTCCACCACGGGTGTCAAGGAGCTCGAGGTCCTCTACAAGGTCGAGCCCACCTGGCCGCATCTGGAGAAGATGCTGCAGAACGCCAAGAAGCAGTACGAAGCCGCCCATCCAGGGGTGACCATCAAGCTCACCGCCGTGCAGGGCAACAACGAGGTGTACTACACCAAGCTCGCGCTGCTCAACCGCTCCGCCGACTCCGCGCCCGACCTGTACTACCACGACACCTTCCAGGTCAACGCCGACGTCGCCGCGGGCAAGCTCTCCCCGCTCGACGACTACCTCGCCAAGTGGCCCGACTGGCAGTCGCAGTACGCCGACAGCGTCAAGCAGGCCGCCAAGGGCGGCGACGGCAAGATCTACGGCGTCCCGATCAGCACCGACACCCGCGGCCTGTGGTACCACAAGGACGTCCTGGCCAAGGCCGGCATCCAGGTGCCGTGGGAGCCGAAGACCTGGGACGACGTCCTGGCGGCGGCCCGCGCGATCAAGCAGAAGGTGCCCGGCGCGATCCCCTTCACGATGTACTCCACCAAGATCCACGGCGAGGCGTCGACCATGCAGGGCTTCGAGATGCTCCTGTACGGCACGCCGGGCGGCACCCTCTACGACGAGACGCGGAAGAAGTGGCTGACCGGCTCCAAGGGCTTCACCGACTCCCTGACCTTCATCAACACCGTCTACCGCGAGGAACTCGGCCCCAAGCTCGCCGACGCCCACAACGCCAAGCTCGGCGACAAGGTGACGCTGGAGTGGTTCCCGAAGGGCGAGCTCGGCATCGCGCTCGACGGCGCCTGGATGTCGGCCGCGTGGCGTCCCACCGCGCCCAAGCCGTGGCCGGAGTGGCAGGACAAGATCGGCTGGACGAAGATGCCCACCCAGAACGGCGAGGCGCCGGGCGCGGTGAGCATGTCGGGCGGCTGGGTGATGGCGATGAGCTCCTACACGAAGTTCAAGCAGGAGGCCTTCGACTTCATCACCACGGCCACCAACAAGGACAACACCCTGCTCTACTCGGTCGGCACCGGCGACCTGACGCCGCGCAAGGACGTGGCCGAGGACCCGAGCTACACCAAGGACAATCCGACCATCAAGTTCTGGACCGACCTGGCCTCGGTGACGCACTACCGTCCGGCCTTCGAGGAGTACCCGAAGGTCTCCAACCAGATCCAGGAAGCCATGGAGGCGGTCACCACGGGCGCGCAGAGCCCCGAGGAGGCGGCCAGGACCTACGCCGACCGGTTGCCGTCGGCGGTGGGCGGACCTGACAAGGTCGTCGCCGCGGGATGAGACGCTGGCTGCTCCCCCTGGGGCCCGCGCTGGTGCTGCTGGGCCTGTTCATGGTCGGGCCGATCCTGTGGAGCGTCTACATCGCCTTCACCAACGAGACGCTCACGGGGTCGGCCTCGGTCGACTCGCAGTTCATCGGCACGGCGAACTTCGTGCGCATGTTCGGCGACGAGAACTTCCTCAACAGCTTCCTGCTGACCTTCGTCTTCGTCATCGGCTCGGCGGTCATCGGCCAGAACACCCTGGGCCTGATCATCGCGCTGCTGCAGCGCGGCCGCTCCCGGACGACGCGCGGCGTGGTAAACGGCGTCGTCATCGGCGCCTGGGTGATGCCCGAGGTGGTGGCCGCGCTGTGCTGGTTCTCCTTCCTGTCCGAGGACGGCACCCTCAACACCGTCCTGGGCCTGGAGCAGGAGTGGCTCTACACCGCGCCGATGCTCGCGGTCGTGCTGGCCAACGTCTGGCGCGGCACGGCCTTCTCGATGCTGGTCTACTCGGCCGCGTTGTCGGAGGTGCCGCGCGACCTGACGGAGGCGGCGGCGGTCGACGGCGCCGGGGCCTGGCAGCGGCTCGCGCACGTCACGCTGCCGCTGATCAGGCGCTCCATCCTGGCCAACCTCATGCTGATCACGCTGCAGACCCTGGCGTCGTTCGGGCTGATCTACACGCTGACCGGCGGCGGTCCGGGCAACGACTCCCAGACCACCCCGCTCTACATGTACGAGCAGGCCTTCAAGTACTTCGAGATCGGGTACGGCTCGGCGATCGCCCTGGTGCTGCTGGTCATCGGGGCGCTGTTCTCGCTGGTCTACCTCCGGCTGATCAGGGTGGAGGAATGATGGGACGCTGGGCGCCGCCCATCGCTCTGGGCGTCATCGTGGTGGCCTTCCTCGGCCCGTTCGCCTGGGTGCTGCTCGCCTCCGTGCAGCCGGGGGCGAACCTGGCAGCCGAGCCCACCTGGGAGTTCAGCCTGACCAACTTCGAGGCGGTGCTGACCTGGGAGACCACGGTCCTGCCGCTCATCAACTCGGTGATCATCTCGGGCGGCACGGCCGCGCTGACCGTGCTCGTCTCCGCGCTGGCGGCCTACCCGCTGTCGCGTTACCGGCTGCGCTACAAGCGGCACTTCATGCTCACCCTGCTGTTCTCGACGGGCCTGCCGGTGGTGGCGATCCTGGTGCCGGTCTACTCGATGTTCTTCAGGCTCAACCTCTACGGCTCGGTGCCCGCGATGATCGTGTTCCTGTCGGCCAGCTCGCTGCCGTTCGCGATCTGGCTGATGAAGAACTTCATGGACGGGGTGCCGGTCAGCCTGGAGGAGGCGGCGTGGGTCGACGGCGCGGGGTGGGTGCAGTCGCTCACCAGGGTCGTGGCGCCTCTCATGGCGCCCGGCATCGCGGTCGTGGGGATCTTCGTCTTCGTCGGGCAGTGGGGCAACTTCTTCGCGCCGCTCATCCTGCTGGACACGCCGGAGAAGCAGCCGGCGGCCATGACGATCTTCACGTTCTTCACGCAGTACGGGCAGGTGGCCTATGGCGAGCTGGCGGCGTTCTCGCTCATCTACACGACGCCCGCGGTGATCCTCTACGTGGCGGTCAACAGGTACCTTGCGGGCTCGTTCAACCTGGGCGGGGCGGTCAAAGGCTAGACATACTGGACGGTCGGCCAGTTTCGTGGTCCATTCGGGAAATGACCGTACAAGGCACCTGCGACCCGCGCTTCGCCCAGGTCGCTGAGGAGTTCGAGCGCAACCTCGCCGAGCGCGGCGAGGTCGGCGCCTCCGTCTGCGTCATCGTGGACGGCCAGACCGTCGTGGACCTGTGGGGCGGCTCCGCGGGCGAGCGCGCGTGGGACCGCGACACCGTCGGCCACGTGTGGTCGTGCACCAAGGGCGCCACGGCGTTGTGCGCCCACATCCTGGCCTCGCGGGGCGAGCTCGATCTCAACGCGCCGGTCACGCGCTACTGGCCGGAGTACGGCACGCGCGGCAAGGAGGGCACGCGGGTGCGTCACCTGCTCTCCCACCAGGCGGGCCTGCCCGCGCTGCGCACCCCGCTCGCCCAGGGCAGCTTCTACGACTGGAAGCTCATGGCCGACACGCTCGCCGAGGAGGAGCCGTTCTGGGAGCCCGGTACGCGCCACGGCTACCACGCGCTGACCTTCGGCTTCCTGGTCGGCGAGGTCGTCAGGAGGATCAGCGGCCGCTCACTCGGCACCTTCTTCCGCGAGGAGGTGGCCGATCCGCTCGGCCTGGAGTTCTGGCTGGGCCTGCCGGAGGAGCACGAGCACCGGGTGGCGGCGACGATGCCGGCCGACATGGGCGCCGAGCTGTCCTCGTTCTACACGGCGGCGATGGGCGACCCGGCCTCGATGCAGGCGCTGCTGCTGGGCAACAACGCCGGCTACCTGGCCGAGAGCGACAGCAGGGCGGCGCACGCGGCCGAGTACGGCGCGGTGGGCGCGATCACCAACGCGCGCGGGCTGGCGGGCATGTACCAGCCGCTCGCGCAGGGCGGCGGCGACCTGGTCGGACCGGCCCAGCTGGCCCTCATGGGGCAGACCGCCTCGGCGGGCGGCGACGCGATGTTGCTGGTGCCGACGCGCTGGAGCCTGGGCTACATGAAGTCGATGGACAACACCTACCTGCCGGGCGCCGACTCCGACGGGGCGCTGATGTCGGAGACCGCCTTCGGCCACGCGGGCATGGGCGGATCGGTGGGCTTCTGCGACCCGGCCGAGCGGCTGTCCTTCGGGTACACGATGAACAAGCAGGGCCTCGGGCTCGGCATCAACCCGCGCGGCCAGGCGATGGTGGACGCCGTCTACGGCGTTCTGGGATACCGGCAAACAGGTGCGCACTGGTACAAGCCCTAACATTCATGCATGTTCTTCGGTGTCACCAACATCTGGGCCTACGTGCTGGCCGCGCTGCTGATCGTCCTGCTTCCCGGCCCGAACTCGATCTACGTCCTGACCACGGCCGCCCAGCGCGGGGTCCGCGAGGGCTACCGCGCGGCGGCCGGGGTGTTCGTCGGTGACACCGCCCTCATGCTCGCGGCGGCGCTCGGCGCGGCGTCGCTGCTGCAGTCGAGCCCGCTGCTGTTCACCATCGTGAAGTACGCGGGCGCGGCCTACCTGGGATGGATCGGCTTCCAGATGATCCGAAACGCCTGGCGCCGCGACAAGGCGGAGGAGCGGGTGCAGGTCGCCGCCGACCCCAGCCCCTTCCGCAAGGCGCTGGTGATCAGCCTGCTGAACCCGAAGGCGATCCTCTTCATCGTCTCGGTCTTCGTGCAGTTCGTCGACACCTCCTACGCCACGCCCGCGGTGCCGTTCCTCATTCTCGGGGTGATCCTGCAGCTGTTCAGCGTGCTCTACCTGTCGACGCTGATCTTCGGCGGCACGTTCCTGGCCTCGCAGTTCCGCTCCCGCAGGCGCCTGTCGGCGACGCTCACCTCAGGAATCGGCGTGCTCTTCCTCGGATTCGGCGCGAAGCTGGCGACCGCTTCGCTCGGTTAGTGAGCTGCAAGGCCGAACGTGTAGAAAGCGACAGTGGCACCCGGCGGGGTCGGGTACGGTAGGCCACCGGCGCGCACCCCCGGCGTCCCGGTGGTGAATACCCGCTCATGTTTGGGTAGTCGTCGTTATCCGGTCGAACCGCGGAGCAGTCTTGAACCATCCCCCGGTCACTCTCCCCCGCCTGACCACCTTGTTGCGGCAGGCGGCGCCCCGCCTGCTCGAAGGCGTGGTCGCCCCCCTCGCGGTGTTCTACTCCGTGATGGCGCTGCTGGGCTTCGAACTGGCCCTGGTCGCCTCCATCACCTGGGTCTACCTCTGCGTGGGCGTGCGGCTGGTGCGCAGGACGAAGATCCCGGCCACGATGTTCCTCGCGGCGACGGCGGTCACCATCCGCGCCCTGGTCTCCTTCTTCTTCGGCAGCTGGCAGTCGTTCTTCATTCAGCCCGAGCTCGGCACCATCTGCCTGAGCCTGATCTTCCTGGCCTCCATCAGGCTCAACAAGCCGATGGTGCAGAAGCTCACCCTCGACTACATCCACCTGCCGCAGGCGGTCCTCAAGCACGAGCGGGTGCGCCGGTTCTTCGTGCGCATCACCCTGCTGTGGGCCTTCGTCATGCTGACCAACTCTGCGGTGAGCATCTACCTGGTGCTGCACGAGACGCTCGGCGGCTACATGCTGATCCGCACCTCAGTGGTGGCCCTGATAAGCGGGTCGGCGATCGCCTTCTCGATCGTCGCCTTCAAGCGGGTCCTGCGCCGCCTGCACCACGCCCCCGCCTGAGGTCAGCAGGAACGCTCCTGCCACCCCGAGCACCAGCCCGGTCATGAGGGCGAACAGCTCCACCACGTGGGCGGTCGTCGGGACCCCCTGGACCATCATGATGATGAGCGTGTAGAGAGCCCAGCCGAACATCGACCCCGATCCGAGCCAGGCCGCCACCAGGAAGGCTCGGTGCCGCCTGCCCAGCACCAGGGCCAGGTAGCCGGCCCCGCCCCCCAGCGCCAGGATCCCGGCCACGAGCTCGGGAAGGCGCTCGGCCATGGCGAGCTTGGCCACGCCGACGACCACGCACACGATCAGCGCACCCCAGGCGACCACGCGCTGCAACGGCGGCGCCGTGCCGTACCTCCCCGACCAGGCGGCCGGCCAGCGGTCGGCGGCGTAGAAGGCGAAGGCCGCGGCCAGCGCGACGCCCTGCACGGTGAAGCCGCCGTAGACGACCATGAACACCCAGCTCGCGATGACCTCGTCGCCGGAGAAGGGGGCCAGGCCCTCCACGAGCACGGTCGCGGGGACGCCCAGGACGATGGTGCTGAGCAGACCGGTGCCCACCCACAGCGGCAGCGCCACCAGCCAGGCGGGCAGCCGCTGGCCCCATCGGGCGGTGAAGGCCAGCGCCAGGACCAGGCCGACGGCGTCGAGGGCGAAGGTGGCCGCGTTGGCTCCGACCATCTCCGAGGTCGCGAACAGATCGGGTTTGCTCACCCCCACGTAGGTGCCGGTGAGCCAGAGCAGCTTGAGCGTGAGGTAGGGCAGGGTCGCGGCCATGGCCACGACGCCCGCGACGATCCTGCCGGGCGTGGTTGTCATGGCACCCAGCCTGCTCGCGCTGCTGCCGTCTGACCTCCCGCCTACCGGGGAGGCGCCTCCCCCTCATGGGGGAGTTTCACGGCGAGCAGGTAGCCGTCGCCGTCAGGTCCCGCCTCCAGCGTGCCTCCCGCGAGCCGTACCCTCTCCCGCAGGCCCGCCAGGCCCAGCCCGCCGGAGCGGGCGACGGGCCGGCCGGCCGGCGGGCCGTTGCGCACGGTGATCAGCGACGGCGTGACGGAGACGGCGACGCGCGCGCCGGGAGCGTGCTTGGCGGCGTTGGTCAGGCCCTCCTGGACCACGCGGTGGGCCAGTGCCGGCTCGTCGCCGCCGGCCGTGAGCGTGATCGTCATGCCGGAGTCGCGCGCCCGCGCCACCAGACCGGCGACGTTTTCGCCGACGGGCACGAGCGGGGCGGCGCCGTCCTCGCGCAGCAGGCCGATGATCTCCCGCAGCCGCTCGGTCGCCGCCGAGGCGGCCTCCCGCAGCTCCCCCGCGGCCTTGGTGTGCGCTCCCTCCATCATCTCCAGGGCCGCCGCGCGCACGGCGATCAGCGCCAGGTCGTGGCCGAGCGAGTCGTGCATGTCGTGCGCGATGCGGGTGCGCTCGCGCAGGCGCGCCTGCGCCTCGGCGGACTGCGTGGTGCGCTCACGCTGCTGCAGCATGCCGCGCCGGAGCATGCCCAGGCCGTACGGCAGGACGTAGGCGAGCAGCAGCCCCGACAGGACCGTGATCCACTGGCCGATCAGCAGCCCGCCGGCGGTCACCACGGCGAAGACCGCGAGCGCCGGCCACTGCCGCGTCATGCGGCGCCCGGTCAGGTAGGAGTACCAGATCACGCCGGGAGTGATCGCCGCGACCGGGAAGACCTTGATGTCGATCAGCGCCGGGTTGAGCCAGGTCACGTCGCTGGTGGCGAGCGACTCGGTCATGCTGGGCGGCAACGCCACCGACAGCAGCAGCACGGCCGCGGGCGGCCAGGGACGGCCCACCGCGACGGCCACCCCGACCAGGGCGACGCGGGCGCCCGTCACCCCGAGGAAGGCCGGCAGGTCGGCCAGGGGGTCGGGGCCCGCCGCGGCCACCAGCACCGACAGCACGGCCCACAGCAGCACGTCGGACAGCAGCTGGCGTCGCGTTCTTCTCACCCGCCCGACCCTAGCGCCCACCTGCGACGATCCGCCCCTGACGAAAGTCGGGTGGGGATTACCGCCCATCGGAGGGTGAAGCTGGCTCCACCCCGCAGTCGGATACCTGCACTCCTGCCCGGGACGCTCCGGCTCGGAAGGATCGTGGTCGTGAAGATGACGAAAGTCAGGGCCGGCACCCGCCGATCGGCCGATGTCCCGCCTCCGGCACGCTACCTAGCTTCGGTCAGGTACCCCTCCGGGGGCGACTAGGGGTCTTCCCCGATGTCCGCGCAACAGGGCGCGGACCAGGCTGGGGTGACCCTCCCACGGTGATCGGAGATATCGGCATGTCGCAATCAATCCTGGACCTCCTGCATCAGGTGATGTCCTCGCCATGGCTGTATTTGGCGATCTTCGCGCTGGCGGTCCTGGACGGGTTCTTCCCGATCGTTCCCGCGGAGACCTCCGTGATCACCGCCGGGGTGTTCGCGGCGACCGGCCAGACCAACCTGGCGCTGGTCATCCTGGTGGCCGGTCTGGGAGCCCTGGCGGGAGACCACATCTCCTACCTGATCGGCTACAAGTCGGGCGGCAGGCTGCGGGACAAGAAGGCGTTCGTCTGGGCGCGCAAGGCCCTGGACGAGCGTGGCGGCCTGGTCCTGGTGATCGCGCGGTACATCCCCGGAGGGCGTACCGCGACGACGATCACCATGGGCGCGGTGCGCTACCCGCTGCGGTCCTTCACCTTCTTCGACCTGATCGCCGCCTCCTCGTGGGCGGTCTACTCCGGCCTGATCGGCTTCTTCGGCGGCATGGCCTTCGAGAACGACCCGATCAAGGGACTGCTGCTGGGCCTGGGCATCGCCGTCACGATCACCATCGTGGTCGAGGCCGTGCGCTGGTTCCGCAAGCGTTCACAGAACTCTCCCAGGGTGCTCGTAGAAGCAGCCCAGAACTCTTCTCAAGACTCCTGAATGTTCGCCTGACGGACATCAACGACGGCAACCATCCCAGTGAAAGGAGTGCGCGATGACTGTGCTGGCCGCGGCCGTGGCCCTCGCCGGCTCGTTGTTCTTCGCACTCGGCGCCGCCTTCCAGCAGTTCGAGGCGGCCAGCGGCAAGCCGAGCATGCGAGCACTGCTGCGCAAGCCCCGCTGGCTGCTGGGCGGCCTGGCCATCCTGGCCGGGGGCGCGCTCCACATCGTGGCCCTGGGCCTGGGGCCGTTGACCGTCGTGCAGCCGATGGGTGTGGCGAGCCTGCTGTTCGCCCTGCCGATCGCGGCCGCCCTGCACGGGCGCAGGCCCGCCAGGCAGGAACTGGTCGCCGCCGCGGTGGTGGCCATCGGCCTGATCGGGCTGGTCATGATGGTCCCCGCGCACGCGGGGCCGGTCTCCTTCACCCCGCGTGAGGCCGTGATCCTGCTGGGCGTCTCCGGCATCGCCGCGGTGCTGCTCTGGGCGGGCTCGCGGGTCACCGGCCTGGCCGGTCGCGCGGCCCTGCTGGCCACCAGTTCGGGCGTGCTGTACGGCGCGACCGCCACGCTCGTGCGTGTCCTCGTCGACGGCGGCTGGAACTGGTGGTACGCCCTGGCCCTGCCGATCCCCGCCTTCCTGGCGCTGATGATGCTGCAGCGTGCCTACGCCGTCGGCCACTTCGGCGTCTCCTTCGCCTCGTTGCAGATCGCCGACCCGCTCACCGCGGTCGCCTTCGGCGCTCTGCTGCTGGGCGAGCCCCTGCCCTCCGGGATCCTTCCGATCCTGGCCGCCGCGCTCGCCGCGGGCGGCACCTTCGCTCTCGCCAGAACCACCCCCCTGGAAAGGACCCCCTCCTGATGGCCATCCCGCTGCACACGCTCGCCGAGGAACTTCAGCAGCCCGTCCCGACCAGGCCGCGCCGCGTGCTGATCTCGACCGACACCTACCCGCCCGACGTGAACGGCGCCGCCTACTTCACCCACCGCCTGGCCACGGGCCTGGCCGAGCGGGGCAACGAGGTGCACGTGGTGTGCGCCTCCGAGGACGGGCCGCGCAAGACCGACCTGGTCGACGGCGTGGTGGTGCACCGGCTGCGCTCGGCGCCGATCCTGCTGCACCCGACGATGCGGGTGACCGTTCCCGGCCGCCTGGACCGGCTGTTCGAGGCGATCTCCCCCGACGTGCTGCACACCCAGGGCCACTTCGTGGTCGGCAGGGCGGCGATCGCCGCGGCCCGCCGTCGCGGGGTGCCCGTCGTGGCGACCAACCACTTCATGCCCGACAACCTCTTCCAGTTCGCGCACATCCCGTCCCGGCTGCGCGTCCAGGCGGGCAAGCTGGCCTGGAGGGACTTCTCCAGGATCTTCGACCGGGCCGACCACATCACCACGCCCACGATGCTGGCCGCCAAGCTCCTGTCGGACCAGGGCTTCGGCCGCGAGGTCGAGGCCGTCTCCTGCGGCATCGACCTGGCCCGCTTCCACCCGCACACCGAGCCGAAGGCCTGGGCGCGCAAGCTCTTCGACCTGGAGGATCGGCCCACCGTGCTGTTCGTGGGGCGCCTCGACGAGGAGAAGCGGCTCGACGAGATCGTGCGGGCCCTGCCGCACATCCTCAACACCACCGACGTGCAGGCGGCCTTCGTGGGACAGGGCAACCAGCGCGAGAGCCTGGAGAAGCTGGCCCAGCGCATCGGCGTC
Organism: Nonomuraea sp. NPDC050663; assembly: GCF_044456985.1. Lineage (NCBI taxonomy): Bacteria > Bacillati > Actinomycetota > Actinomycetes > Streptosporangiales > Streptosporangiaceae > Nonomuraea > Nonomuraea sp. NPDC050663. Next base: position 642,470 of record NZ_JBITGL010000005.1, on the reverse strand, counting down.
GGCGACCGGGTGAGGTTCCTCGGATTCGTCCCCGACGAGCTGATGCCGCAGGCGTTCGCCGCGGCCGACGCCTTCGCCATGCCGGGCGTCGCGGAGCTGCAGAGCATCGCCACGCTGGAGGCGATGGCCAGCGGGCTGCCGGTGGTCGCCGCCGACGCGATGGCGCTGCCGCACCTGATCGGCGGCAACGGCCACCTCTACCAGCCGGGCAACGTGATCGAGCTGGCCAGGCACCTGACCGAGATCATCACCAACGACGTGCTGCGCGAGCACATGGGCCGCGTCTCCCGCGACATGGCCATGTCCCACGACCACCAGGCCTCGCTCGCCCGTTTCGAGCAGATCTACGATGAGGTGTCCCGATGATCATTGGGGTTGTCGCCGGCTGCGTGATCGCGTTGCTGGGGTTGACCTACGTCCATCTGGCGCTGCCCACGCAGACGCTGCTCAGCGACTACGCGCTGGTCCAGGGCGGGATGCTGCCCGTCATGATCGGCATGCTCGCTCTCGCCGCCGCCTGCCTGTTCCTGGCCTACGGCCTGGCCGTGCGGGAGCCGAACAAGAGCGCGGCGGCCCGGGTCCTGCTCATCGTGGCAGGCGCCGGGCTGATGCTCAGCGCCGTGTTCCCGACCGACCCGCACGACGGCGCCAACACGCTCGGCGGGGAGATCCACCGCTGGGGCGCCGCGATGTTCTTCACCGCGCTGCCCGTGGCCGGATGGGTGCTGGCCCGCGGCAGGGAGGCGCTGGCCCGATGGAACGCGGTGCGCGCGCTCAGCGCGACCTCCGCCGTCGCTCTGGTGGTCTACCTGGCGGCCCACCCGGCCGCGCTCACCTCGGCGTGGATCAACGGCGGCGCCTACTACGGCTTCCTGGAGCGCGGCCTGGTCGCCTTCGAGATCGTCGTCATCGTGGCGATGGCCCTGGCCGCCAGGACCGCGGTCGTCCAGGCCGCAGAAGAGCCGGGCACGCAGGAGCGCCCGCCGCTCAAGCTCGTCGCCTGAACACTTCGACGTGCGTCTAACCGTTGCGGGCCTACCGTGAAGGCATGCTGATCACGGACAACGACGAGGCACGCGCGCTGCTGTCAGATCCCGGCGCCGTGCCGCCACCCGCCGACGACGGCCCGGGGGCGCTGGCCCGGCTGCGTTCCCTGGTCTGCCGCTTCAGCAGCGGCCAGGAGCACGCCGAGCGGCGCGAGGCCGTCGAGCAGGTGCTCGCCACGCTCGACCCCGCCGACCTACGCAGAGCCGCCGCCGGCCTGCGGCACGAACCCGCCGAGCGGGTGCCGGCGCTGGTGCTCGGGGCGGCGTTCGGCGTCGCCGACCTCGAACGGCTCGTCACCGCGGTGGACGGCGCGGCGCGCGGCTACCTGTCGGGCGAGCGCGACCGGGAGGCCGACGAGGGGGCGGCCCTCCTGCTGGAACTGCTCGACGTGCCGCGCGCCACCATCCTGCTGCAGGCGCACGCCGCCACCGGCGCGCTGATCGCCAAGGCGCGCACGCGGCCGGTGGAGGAGGTCCTGCGCTTCGATCCGCCGGTGCGTGTGCTGCGGCGGGTCGGCGCCGACATCGACGTGGCCGCCGCCAACCGCGAGGGACCGGTGCTGACGTTCGGGTACGGCACGCGCCCGTGCCCCGCCTCGGCGCACGCCCTGGCGATCGTGGAAGGAGCGCTGTCATGACCTTCGCCGACCTGCACCGCCCAGGAGATCCGTTCCTGCTCCCCAACGCCTGGGACTACGGCTCTGCCGCACTGCTGGCCGAGCACGGCTTCCCCGCGGTCGCCACGACCAGCCTCGGGGTGGCCGCCGTGCACGGCAAGCGCGACGCCGCCGGGGCCACCATGAACGAGACCATCGCGCTGGCGGCGGCCCTGCGCCCCCTCGACGTCATGGTCAGCGTCGACGTCGAGGCGGGCTTCAGCGACGACCCCGACGAGGTGGCCGAGCTGGTGCTGATCCTCAAGGAGCTCGGCGTCCACGGGGTGAACATCGAGGACGGGCGTCCCGACGGCACGCTCAGGGAGATCGCCCACCAGCGCGACATCCTCCAGGCCGCCTGCGGCCACGGCGTGTTCGTCAACGCCCGCACCGACACCCACTGGCTCGGCACCGGCGACGTCTTCGAGCGGGTCCAGGCCTACTCCTTCGCCGACGGCGTCTTCGTGCCCGGCCTGACCGACCTGGCGATGATCGCCGAGGTGGCCGCCGTCCGTCCGCTCAACGTGCTCTACCAGGCCGCGGGGCCCTCGATGAAGGAACTGGCCGCGGCGGGAGTGGCCAGGATCAGCACGGGATCGCTGCTCTACCGGGCGGCGCTGCGCGGAGCGGTGGAGACGGCGCTGGCCATCCAAGGCCGGGACGCTGCGCCCGAATTGCCGACCATCGCCCGGATCATGGGTCTGTTGCCGCGATAATCGTGACCATGCTGGTGGAGATATTGGGGCCGGTGCGGGCGGACGGCCTCGACGTCGGCGGACCGCGCGTGCGCGCGCTGCTGGTCCTGCTGGCCATGGAGGCGGGCCGGGTGATCCCCGCCGACCAGCTCATCGACGGCCTGTACGGCGAACACCCGCCCGACGACGCGGCCAACGCCCTGCAGTCGCAGGTCTCCCGCCTGCGCCGGGCCCTGGGCAGGCGGCTCGTCGAGCACACCGCGGCCGGATACCGGCTGGCGGTCGACCCGCTCCAGGTCGACCTGCACCGCTTCGAGCAACTGGCCGCCGAAGGCCGGCGGGCGCTGGCGGAAGGCGACCCGGCCGCCGCCGACGCGGCTCTGGGCCAGGCGCTGGCCCTGTGGCGGGGCGTTCCCGAGGCCGCGCCCGCGATCGTCACCCGCCTGGCGGAACGCCGCCTCGCCGTGGTCGAGGACTCCATCGAGGCCCGGCTCGACCTCGGCAGGCACCGCGAACTCGTGGCCGAGCTGAGCGAGCTGGTGCACGAGCACCCGCTGCGCGAGCGCCTGCGCGCCCAGCTCATCCGCGCCCTGTACGGCAGCGGCCGCCAGGCCGACGCGCTCGCCAGCTACGAGGAGGGGCGGCGCATCCTCGACGAGGAACTGGGCGTCGAGCCAGGTCCAGAACTGGCGGCCGCCCAGCTGGCGGTGCTGCGCGCCGACCCGGCGCTCAACGCGCTGAAGTCGACCAGGCAGGGCCTGCGCGCCCAACTCACCAGCTTCGTGGGCCGCGCCGACGAGCTGGCCACCGTCGAGGCGATGCTCGGCGAGACCCGCCTGGTCACCCTCATCGGGGCGGGCGGCGCGGGCAAGACCCGGCTCGCCGTCGAGGCCGCCGGGCGCGCACCGGGCGACGTCTGCGTGGTGGAACTGGCGACCGTCCTCGACGACGCCGAGGTCCCCGTCGCCGTCCTGGAGGCGCTCGGCATCCGCGAGGCCGCCGTGGGCACCGCCGGACGATCGGTGCTCGACCCCACCGCCCGGCTGGTCACCGCGCTGGCCGAGCGCAAGCTGCTCCTCGTCCTCGACAACTGCGAGCACCTGGTCGGCGCCGCCGCCGAGCTGGCCGACCGGCTGCTGTCGGCCTGCCCCTCGCTGCGCGTCCTGGCCACCAGCCGCGAGGCTCTCGGCATCACGGGCGAGGCCATCTACCCCGTCACCCCGCTGCGGGTGCCCGCCTCAGGCACCCCCGCCGAGCAGGCGCTCGACTACCCCGCCGTCCGGCTGTTCGCCGACCGGGCCGCCGCCGCGCGCCAGGGTTTCGCCCTCGACGGGGGCAACGTCGAGGTCGTCCTGCGCATCTGCCGCGCCCTCGACGGGCTGCCGCTGGCCATCGAACTGGCCGCCGCCCGGCTGCGCACCCTGCCGCCCGCCGAGCTGGCCACCCGGCTCGACGACCGCTTCCGGCTGCTGGCCCGCGGCAGCCGTACGGCCATGCCACGGCACCAGACGCTGCGCGCGGTCGTCGCGTGGAGCTGGGAACTGCTCGACGCCGAGGAGCAGGCGATGGCGCGGCGGCTGACCGTGTTCGTCGGCGGCGCCCGGCTCGCGGCGGCCACCGAGGTCTGCGGCCTGCCCGAGGAGGTGCTGCTCTCCCTGGTCGACAAGTCGCTGGTGGAGGAGCTCGACGGGCGCTACCGCATGCTGGAGACCATCAGGGCCTTCTGCGCCGAGGAGCTCGTCGCCGCCGCCGAGGTCGACGCCGTACGGCAGGCGCATGCCGACCACTACCTGCGCCTGGCCGAATCGACCGAGGCGACGCTGCGCGGGGCCGACCAGTTGCGGGCGCTCGCGCTGCTCGACGAGGAGCGCGACGACCTCAACGCCGCGCTGCGCTGGGCGATCGAGGAAGGGCAGACCGCCTTCGGCCTGCGGCTGGTGGCCAACCTGGCGTGCTACTGGTGGCTGCGCGGCCACCGGGTGACCAGCGCCACGCTGGCGGCCGACCTGCTGCTCCAGGTGCCCCCTCCGGACGGGCAGGCGTGGGAGGAGTACGCCCTGTGCGTGCTGGTGGCCTCGTGGGCGGGCGTCACCGGCGAACTGCGCGAGCGGCTCGACGGGCTGCGGCCCTTCGCTGCGTCCATGGCCCACTTCCCGTACTCCATCGACATCCTGAACATGCTCATGTCGGTCTTCGTCGGCCCGCCCGCCGACCTGGACGTGGAGGAGATGGCGTCCTTCCCTCGCGAAGGACTCGCACCGTGGGTGGGCGCCCTCACCCACATGGGCCCGGCGTTCGTCTGGTTCAACCTCGGCCAGCACGTCCTGGCCCGGCAGGGATTCCAGCGCGGGCTGGAGGGCTTCAGGGCGGTGGGCGACCGCTGGGGCATCACGCTCGCGCTGTCCGGGATGATCGACCTGGAGTTCGAGGAGGGCCACCACGCCGGGGCGCTGGCCCTGGCCGACGAGGCCCTGGCGTTGTCGGAGCAGATCGGCTCCGTAGCGGACGTGGCCGAATACCTGTGCCGCCGCGCCGACTGCCTGGCCGAGCTGGGAGAACCCGCCCAGGCCGAGTCGTGCTACCACCGCTCGGCCGACCTGTCGCGGCGCGCGGGCTCCGTCGAGAGCCTCTCGCGGGCGATCCTCGGCCTGGGCGAGCTGGCCCTGCGCTCCGGCGACCTCGACCGGGCAGAAGAGCTGATCTCGCAGGCGATGGCCCACAACCCCGCCGATTGGTACTCCTCGGTGTTCATCCAGGCCAGGGCGGAGCTGGCGCTCGCCAGGCTGGCGGCCGAACGCGGCGACCTGGCCGGCGCTTACACGCGCTACCTCGGCCTGCTGCGCCGGTGCGCCGAGAACATCGTGCCCACCGCCCACCAGGCCGTGCGCGGGCTGGCCGAGGTGGCCGGGCGCCAAGGCGACCGCGCGCTGGCCGAGCGGCTGCTGACCGCCTCGCCCGTCGAGGCGCTGGAGATGGTCAGCGCGCGGTAGGCGCGCGGTCAGCGGGCCCTCGCACAGTGTCCGCATGAAGAACAAGTGGGCCTGCCTGGCCATCGCGTGCACCGCCACGCTCCTGCTGTCGCTGGACCTGACCGTCCTGCACCTGGCACTCCCCCAGCTCGTCGGGGACCTGGGGGCCTCCTCCACCCAGTTGTTGTGGATCGGCGACGCCTACGGATTCGCCGTCGCCGGGCTGCTCATCACGATGGGCAACGTCGGTGACCGCATCGGGCGCAAGAAACTCCTGCTGATCGGCTCCGCCGCCTTCGGCGCCGCCTCGGTGGTGACCGCGTACGCGCCCAGCCCCGAGCTGCTCATCGCCGCCCGCGTGCTGCTGGGCGTCGCGGGCGCCACGATCATGCCCTCCACCCTGTCGATCATCCGCAACGTCTTCACCGACGCCACCGAGCGCACCACCGCGATCGGCATCTGGAGCGGCATGAGCGCGGCCGGCTTCGCCGTCGGCCCGGTCGTCGGCGGACTGCTGCTCGACCACTTCTGGTGGGGCTCCGTCTTCCTCATCAACGTGCCCATCATGGCCGCCGTGCTGATCGGCGGCTGGCTCGTGCTGCCCGAATCGCGTAACGAGAACGCCGGGCGCATCGACGTGGCCAGCGTGCTGCTGTCGTGCGCGGGCATCGTGGGCGTCATCTACGCCGTCAAGGAAGGGTCCTACGGCTGGATCTTCGCCGCCGGCGTGGCCCTGCTCGCCCTGTTCGTCTGGCGCCAGACCCGGCTCGCCGAACCGCTCATCGACGTGCGGCTCTTCCGCCACCGCGCCTTCAGCGCCTCCATCGGCACCAACGTGCTGGCCATGTTCACCATGATGTCGATGTCGCTGATCTTCGCCTGGTACTTCCAGCTCGTCCTGGGCTGGTCGCCGCTGCAGGCCGGCCTGGCCGGGCTGCCCGGAGGCCTGGCCGGCGCCATCGGCGGCATGCTCGCCGCCAAGCTCATCGCCTACCTCGGCAGGAACGGCGTCGTCGCCCTCGGCCTGCTGCTGACCGCCCTGTCCTTCCTGTACTACTCCAGCCTCGGCACCTCGCTCACCTACCTGGTGATGCTGCCCGTCATGATGGTCGGCGGCGTCGGCATCGGGCTGACCTTCACCGTCAACAACGACAACGTGCTGGCCACCGCGCCCCGCGAGCGGGCCGGAGCCGCCGCGGCGATCTCCGAGACCGCCTTCGAGCTCGGCGGCGCGCTCGGCATCGCCGTCCTGGGCACCGTGCTCAACTCGGTGTACACCTCGGCCATGACCGGGCCCGCGCAGGCACGCGAGTCCATCGCGGGGGCGCTCGCCTACGCGGGCACCCTGCCCGCCGACGAGGCCCGGCCCATCATCGACGCCGCGCGCCTCGCCTTCGTCGAGGGCGTGCACGTCACCGGGCTGGTGACCGCGGCCACCCTGGCCGTCGTCGCCGCGCTCGCCTTCATGGGGCTGCGCGGCGTGCCCAAGGTCATCCCCGAGGAGATCCTGTCTGCTCGCGTGTCCTGACCCCGGCCTCACCGAGGTCCTCGGCGTCCTCGGTGCCTGCGGCGTCCTGGATGCCGGCGGCGGTCAGGCTCCGCATCCGGGCGAACACCAGCACAGCGGCCAGGCCGGTCATCAACGGCGGCACCACGAAGGCCAGATCAGGCCCGAAACGGTCCACCAGCTGACCGGCCACCGCCGCGCCCGTGGCGATGCCCAGGCCGATCGCGCCGTTGAGCCACGTGAACGCCTCCGTCCGCACCTCGGCGGGCACCAGGCTGTCGATGATCGTGTAACCGGTGATCACCACGGGGGCGATGATCACACCCGCCAGCGCCGCCGCGCCGTACAGGGTGGCGGTCGAGTCGGCGAACGACAGCGCGGTCGTCGCGGCGGCCAGGATCGCCAGGCCCGCGCCGAGCCGTACGTTGAGCGGCACCCGCCACCTGATCACGCCGTACAGCAGGCCGCCCGCCATGCTGGCCGCCGAGAACGTGCCGTAGACCGTGCCCGCCTGCGCACCCGCGATCGCCGTGATGCCCACCTGCATGCTGCCGAACACCGCGCCCGTCGCCAGGAACGCCGCCGCCAGCAGCGCCACCCCGCGCGCCCGCAGCACGCCCTTACTCGCCCGCACCTTGACCGGCATCGGCTCCGGCGCACCCTGCTTCACCAGCGCGAACACCGCCGTGCCCACCACGATCAGCCCCAGCGCGCCCAGCAACGCCACCACCGGGCTGAAGCCCGTCGACAGCGCCACCAGCAACATCGGGGCGATCGTGAAGGTCAGCTCATCGGTGATCGACTCCACGGCGAAGGCGGTGCCGAGCTTGCTCGAACCGCTCAACGTGTGCGACCAGCGCGCCCTCACCATCGCCGCCACCTGCGGCACCGTCGCCCCGGCCAGCGCCGCGACCAGCACCAGGTACGGCACGGCGGCACGCGAGGCGGCCAGCAGGAGCAGGGAGCCGAGCGCGACGGCATGGACGATCAGCTGCGGCAGCAGCACCCTGGCCTGACCGAACCGGTCGGCCAGCTTCCCGGTCTGCGGTCCCACCAGCGCCTGCGCCACCGCCGCCGCAGCAGCGGCGATCCCGGCGGCGCCGTAGGACCCGGTCGACCACTCGACGAGCAGCAGCACGCCCAGCTGGAGCATGGCATAGGGGAGACGGGCCAGCAGCGCGGGCGCGAGAAAGCGCCAGGCGCCGGGCGTGGCAAGGACGTCGAGGTAGTGCTTCACGGCTTGGATTCCCTGGTCGGTGGGGTGTTCGACCGGGGTAGATACCGAGATATCGGCCGCCGTGCGGTCTAGCAGGACAAACAACCATCATAGGCGATGTCATTCCGTTACCCCGTCGACCCACCCCCCGCCCAGCGCCGTCCGTCGCTTACGCCGCAGTCCAGGCACACCACCCAGTCGCACAACTGTCCCGCCTCGTCCCGCACCGGTTCCGTCGCGACGAGCGCCCCCTCCTCCCCGCACCGGTGACAGCCCTCCCCCTCCAGGTGCCGCATCCGCACGAGTTCCTCGCCCTCGTGCGCCTGGTGGCCCACCCACGCGCAGCCCTGGCAGCTCCACCACACCTCCGGTCTGAGGCGCCGCTGGGCACGGGGGTTGCGCAGGGGGATCCACCGCAGGGGCTGCCCGCAGCCCGGGCAGGCCGGTGGGGCGGGGTTATCGCTGCGCGGCTCGTGCAGCATGACGGTCGGCGTGGTCCCCCGCAGCACGAACGCCCCCGGCTCCTGACCGGCGTACACGTGGACGCGGCAGCCCCGGCGTTCCGCGTCGACGTTCCGCCGGACGACCACCTCCCAGCCGGCGAGGCGCAGCCATGACGCGGCCGCCGCGACCGGGTCGCCGAGGCCGGGCCGGGGCGTCAGGTCCTGCGCGTGCAGCGCGTAGGTGAACCGGATGGCCTCGCCGTTCTCCTCCCAGGCCCCGATCTGCGGCCGCTCCGGTGTGCGGATGCTCGGCGCGGGGTCACCGGTGAGTTCGGTGGCCAGCGCCCGCATCTGCTCGTGGAGCCAGTCGCGCGCCCGGTCCAGCTCCTCGCGCGCCCCCTGAACCGATGTCACGCGGTCAGCGCATCACACCCGATGATCGCTGCGCAATCTCGAACTCCCACGGGTCGTGAGCGGAGATCACGTTCACCCGGTCCTTCGGCAGCTCGCGCATCCGCTGCAGGTTGGCCAGCCGCAGTTCGGCGTCGACCTGGGCGAGCTGGGCGACGAAGTCCATGAGCGGGTGCGGGTGAGGGTCGGTCTGGTCGAGTTCGCGGTGGTAGGTGTAGGCGTCGCCGGCGTGGAGCAGCCAGCGGTCGCCCTGCCGTACGGCGAGCCCGGCGTGGCCGGCGGAGTGGCCGCCGAGGGGGACGAACAGCAGTTCCTCCCGCAGCCCGCGCAGGGGCTGGACACGTTCGAAGCCGAGCCAGTCCTCGCCCTCCTCCTCGTAGGTGGTCCACCGCGGCCCGTGCGCCCAGTGGCCGGGCCGGTAGCGGCGGCTGGGCGCCTCCGCGCGGGCGGCCGCCAGTTCGGCGGCCATGACGTGTACCTCGGCCCCCGGGAAGTCGGGCAGTCCGCCGCTGTGGTCGACGTCCAGGTGCGTCAGCACGATGTGCCGCACGTCGCCGGCGTCGAAGCCGAGGCCCGCGACCTGCTCCACGCCGGTCTCGTCCGCCAGCAGGGCGGGCTGGACCTGGTCGGTCCACTCGTGGTCGAGCAGCTCCCTGGGGCGCTCCACGTCGTCTCGTCCCAAGCCGGTCTCGACGAGGACCAGCCCGTCGGCGGCGGTTTCGATGAGCAAGGCGTGGCAGACGGCGGGCGCGGGGCTGAGCGCGTCGTAGGTCGGGTCGATCTTCCGCATGGAACCGAGGTTCAGGTGATGAATCCGCATGGCGACAAGCGTGCAACTTGAACTACGCTTCAAGTCAATGGCCTTCCTCGACATCGCCGAAGTCGCCCGCCTCTCCGGCCTGGCGCCCTCGGCCCTGCGCTTCTACGAGCGCAAGGGCTTGATCGCCGCCGACGCCCGCAACGGCCTGCGCCGCGCCTACGATCCCGGCGTGATCGAACGCCTGGAGCTGATCCGCTGCGCCCGCGACGCCGGGTTCACCCTCGGCCAGATCGCGTCGTTCCTCAGCGTCCGCCCCTCCGACACCACGCTCCGCGCCCACATCGCCGCCAAGGAGCGCGAGGTCGACGCCCGCATCGCGCAGCTCACCCGGCTACGAGACAGCCTGCGCCACGTAGCCGTCTGCGACCACGACCCGGTGGTGGAGTGCCCCGAGTTCAAGCAGGCCGTACGGCGGGCGGGACCGGCATGATCGCCGCGATGTCGCGGAACAGCCGTTCGTGGGCCGCCTCCGAGCAGGTCGGACGGCGAGCAGGATAGCGGCCGCCCCGAGTCCTGTCGGTGCCACCGGCTAGCGTGCTGTGCCGTGATCGACTCCGCCCACCTCACCGTCACCCGCACCTCCTACGACGAGGTCTCCGCCCTGTACGCCGAGCGGTTCGGCGACATGCTGCGCGACCGCCCCCTCGACCGGGGCCTCCTGGCCGCCTTCGCCGAGCTCGTGTCCGGCGGCCCCGTGGCCGACCTCGGGTGCGGGCCCGGATACCTCACCGCCCACCTGCGCTCGCTCGGGCTCGACGCCTTCGGTGTCGACCTGTCGCCCGAGATGATCCGGCTGGCGCGCGAGGCCTACCCGGGCATGCGCTTCGAGGTCGGCGAGCTCTCGGCGCTCGACCTGGCAGGAGAGTCGGTGGGCGGCGTGTTGTCGCACTGGTCGATCATCCACACGCCGCCCGCCGGGGTGCCCGCGATCTTCGCCGAGTTCGGCCGGGTGCTGGCTCCGGGCGGGCATCTGCTCGTCTGTTTCGCCGGGCACGACGATCCGGGAGCGCCGCCGGAGCCGTACGACCACGCGGTGACCACCGCCTACCGGTGGTCACCCGACCAGGTCTCGGCGTTGCTGGCCGAGGCCGGGCTGACCGAGGTCGCCCGGCTCGTCCACGCCGGGGCCGAGGATCCCAAGAGAGGGTTCCCGGCCGTCAACCTGGTGGCTAGAAAGGCAGCCCGTCCGTAGGCCACAACTCGCGCTGCTGCTTGCTCGACTTCATCTCCACGCGACCGCCGACCTCGCAGCGGTATCCCTCGGGAGGCAGGGTGAGCGAGATCAGGTAGTTGTCGATCGGGACGGTGCTGCACTCCTCCTTGCCGTAGATCCGGTGACCCCAGCCCTCGTAGGTGAGCAGGCGCGCCTTCGAGCCGAGCTGCCTGGCCACGTTGGCGGTCCAGGCGTACGGCGTGGAGGGGTCGTGCAGCGACGAGGCGAGCAGGATCGTGGCCTCGCCGGTGTAGTTCAGCCGGTGCTGCGGGTTGGTGGTGGGATGGTTGAGGCAGACCGGCAGGTCCTCGATCGGCATCGGGTTGTAGCGCATGTCGGGCGCGAGCCGCTTGGAGCTGCGCAGCAGTGACGCGTACTCCCGGTAGCTGCGCACCGTGAGGTTGTAGTCCTGGCAGAGCACCGCGGTCGGCAGCTCGGCGACCGGCCCAGACACGGGCTGGCGGCCGGGCAGCGGCGGGATCCACGACGGGGGCTCGCCGCCGTCGAGCATGCGCATCACCTCGCTCAGCAGCTGCCAGGCGGGTCCTTCCGTGCCGAGCACGCCGTTGTAGAGCACCTGCAGCTCGGTCACCGGCCGGTCCTCGGCGCCGGGCCAGTACAACGTGCCCGCGCGAGCCTTGGCCAGGATGCGCTCCCAGACCGCGCGCACGTCCTTGCCGTACAACGCGCAGCTCGGCTCCTGGTCACACCAGCCGACAAACTGGTCGAAGGCGTCCTCGACCCCCGCGGCCTCGGTGTCGAGGAAGGCCTTGACGCCCAGGCTGTGGTCCATGTTGCTGTCGAGCGCCATGGCGCGGATGCGGCTCGGGAACAGCTCGGCGTACATCTGGCCGATCAGCGTGCCGTACGAGATGCCGTAGTAGTTGAGCTTCTCCTCGCCGAGGGCGGCGCGCAGCGCGTCCATGTCACGGGCGACGTTGCGGGAGTCGACGTGGTCGTACAGCGGGCCGGTGCGGGCGCGGCAGTCGGCGCGCAGGATCTTGGCGTAGACGGTCCAGCGCAGGAAGTCGGCGTGGCTCTTCATGACGGCGTGCGGCATGCGGTTGTACACCGACGCCGAGCAGATCACCGGGTGGCTGCGGCCGACGCCGCGCGGGTCGAACCCGACGATGTCGAACCGCTTGCGCAGCTCCTCGGTGAAGAAGTCGGGAGCGCCGTAGACGGCCTCCACGCCCGATCCGCCGGGACCGCCCGGGTTGATCACCAGGGTGCCGACGCGGGCCGACGGGTCGGTGGCCTTGCGTCGGGCCACGGCCATGTCGATGGTGGGCCCGTCAGGACGGGACCAGTCGATGGGTACGGCCAGCGTGCCGCACTCGGTGGTGGGCTCCTCCTCGCACGGCGCCCAGGTGATGGCGCCCGCCGGCTCGGCCGACACCGGCGCGGCTGGTAAAACGCAGAGCGCGGCCGCGAGGACCGCGGCGAACAACGACGATCTTCTTCGCACAGATGCTCCTAGTCGTCGATCAGGGGGCAGGCCGCCGTGATCCCGACCGCGCACGTGGCCCCCGTTTGGACACGTCGAGTCGACCCCAGCACCCCTACAGGAGATCTTGCTGAAGATCGGGAGACCGAGTCAGAGCCGTCCGCGGCACACCACGGTGCGGGTGGCGCGCAGGCCGTCGAGGCGGTGGCCGAGCAGCCGCGAGAGCCCCTCGATGGTCTGGATGCCGCGCCCCTCCCCCGACTGCAGGTCGGTCTGTACGGCGAGCAGCAGGTCGCGGCCGGGCCCGGTGATGCGGCCGTAACTCGTCACCGCCCAGGTGTTGTGGATGAACGGCCGGGGCGTCCACCCGTTCTTGAGCGCGACCGTGTCGCCCGGCCGGGCGGCGGCGCTGACGCCCCAGGCCTGGTCGGGCACGACGCGCCCCATGAGCGACAGGATGAGCGAGCGGTCGCCGGCGGTGAGTCCCTTGCCGCCGCGGGCCAGCAGCTTCAGCAGCCGGATCCGGTCGAAGGGGCTGGTGTTGGTGCCTCCCCAGAAGCGCGAGGGTCCCGGCACGGTCTCGCGCAGCCCGGCCTGCCGGTAGAAGCGGCCCATGCCGTAGCCGCCGCCGACCCGCCACCACAGGGCGTCGGCGGCGCGGTTGTCGCTCTCGCGGATCATGCGGGTGGCCAGGTCGCGCTCGTATTCGCCGAGCCGGTCGCGGCGCAGCATCAGGGCGGTGAGGATGTCGACCTTGGAACCGCTGGCGGTGATCATGCCGTTCTCGTGCTCGCGGTGGCCGAAGGTGACGCCGGTGACCAGGTCGTGGGCGGCGAAGGCGACGCGGCCCGGCTGGCGGGAGACGTAGCGTGTCAGGTCGCGGGCCAGGCGGGTGCGGGCGGTGCGCTCGGCGGCCTTGTCGCGGTAGGTGATCTCGCAGGTGGCGGGCACGTCGCGGACCTTCATGAGGGTGACGGGCGGCGAGGGCGTGGCGGAACAAGCAGCCACAAGTCCGACGAGTCCCACGATGGCGATCCGCATGCCGTACCCCCGAAAAGATCCGTATTCGGGGGTACGGAGGGATCATTTCCCGCTTGCCACGCTCGTCACACTCTTTCGGAATGGCGCCATGTATGCCCATTGCCAGGCCAGCTCGGCCGGTCCGCGAGAGAAGCGCCGCAGCCACAACGAGGCCAGCACCATGAACAGCAAGCAGATGCCCGCCCAGGCCACCGGCACCCACCACGGGCGCAGCCAGTCGAGCCGCGCGGCCAGGCCCAGCCCCCAGCCGTAGCACAGGAAGCTCGCGACGAGGTTCTGGAAGACGTAGCACGACAGGGCGGTCCGCCCGACGTTCGTCAGGCCCCGCCGGAACACGCCGGGCTCGCCGCGCAGGCGCAGCACCACCGAGGTGATCAGCCCGAGCAGGCCCAGCGCCACCAGCGGCGGCAGGATGTAGCGGTCGACGGCGAACCACCCGGGACCGGCGAACGACGTCAGCAGATTCAGCGGCGCGGCCACACCCAGCCCGGCGATCATCAGACGGCGGCGCAGGACCTCGCCCTCCGGCTCGAAGACCCCGGCCCGCAGCAGGCGGGAGCCCGCCAGGAAGAGCACGATGCCCATCGGGATGATGAAGATGAGCTCGAGCCGGTACACGCCGGGGTTCTGCAGGCGCGACTGCACCTGATCCAGCCAGCTGCCCTCGCTGAACAACGTGCTGCCGGAGGGCGCCTGCGGCGGCGCGTAGAGCAGCGCGAGCGTGATCAGGCCGACGATCACCAGGTGGACCGCGCCCGCGCCGATCATCCAGCCGCGCACGACGCGATCGCTGCGCCCGATGAGATACGCGACGATCATCGAGGTGATCGCGTAGCCCATGAGCACGTCGAACTCGAAGATCAGGATGTAGTGCAGCAGCCCCTCGACGAACAGCAGGCTCGCCCGCCACAGATAACGGCCCGGCCAGCGCAGGCCCTTACGGACCGCGCTGCGGTACTGCAGCTCCAGCCCGACGCCGAACAGCAGCGTCAGCAGGCCCAGGAACTTGCCGTTGGTCAGGAAGCGCAGGAAGGTCTCGGCCGCCCCCGTGGACGTGCCCAGCAGGTCGGCCGGACCGCCGGGAGCGGTGAAGATCCAGATGTTGGTGCCCAGGGTGCCGAGAATCGCGACGCCGCGGAGCACGTCGAGCGCATCGATCCGCTTCATACCTCCAGCGTCGCAAGCGGATCGGCCGCGAACCTCGGCACAGCGGGCGAAGTCGGGCCTACATCGATCGATGTAGGCACCCTCGTCTTTGGAGACGCCCGCACGTTCCGGCGGCTCACTGCTCCGGCGCGAACGCGCCCAGCACGGCGAGCCCGAGCGGCAGGAGTGCCGCGAGCAGGTACGGGCGCCAGCGCACGCCGGGTTCCCCGCCGGTGCGCGGCTTGATGACCAGCGGCCAGACGAGCACCAGGACGGCCGCGCCCAGAAAGACGAGGCCGTCGGCGCCGAAGGAGCGCCACACCGCCCTGGCCACGTGCTCGGCGGCCTGGAGGGGCGTCTCGCCGTTGAGCATGAAGGCGGGGAAGGCGACGATCGAGGCCAGCGCCCGCTGCGCCAGCAGAGCCGCGGGCCAGGCCAGGAGCAGCACGGCCATCGCGCCCTCTCCCGCCCCGGCGACGGCGCGGCGCAACCTCGCCGGCGGGTGGGCGAGGAGGTCCAGCCCGCGTTTGAGCCCGCCCTTGAGCCCGCTCGGCGGGCGAGTGGTCGAGCCCCAGGCCAGTGCCCGTCGCAGCGCCTCGGCCCCTCGTTCCTGTACGGCCAGCCGGTCGGCGCCGAACTCCGCCAGCCACAGCGCCGCCACCGGCGCCATCAGCAGGGCGGGCAGGGTGGTCAGATTGGCCAGGAGTTGGGCGAACATGGATGAGGCCGCCAAACCGCCCAGGTGGCCGTAGAAGAGGATCGGCAGAAAGGAGACCAGCAGGAACACCGGCGCCCATCGGGTGACGATGTCGGCGAACGGGCTACCCAGCCCCACGACCGGATGGTCCTTCTGGCGCGCGTGGGCGATCTCGTGCAGCACCACCGCCTCGGCGGCGGAGCGGTCCGCGTTCCAGAGAGACACCAGGTCGCGGAAGACCCCCAGGCGCACCTCGCCCCAACCCCCGGGATAGACACGCGCCAGCCGCCCGCCGTGGTCGCTGGAGGTGATGACGAGGCCCGGTTCGTGGCCGGCGACGAACCGTTCGATGTCCTTGATCACCGGCTTGTCGCTCCGAAACAGGGCGTGCGTGCGTTCCGCGCGAGAGCAGTGCCATCGGGGAAGCAGCAAGCTCGCGACGGCGGCCATGAAGAGCACGACGGGGAAGAGATTCGCGACGCTGCCGACGATCAGGAGGATCGCGGCGGTGCGATCCTCCCCGGGCCCCTCGACGATCAGCCGCCGGTAGTCGTCGGCCTGGCGGATCCACTCGCGCGTGTAACCGGCGACCCCGATGAGGAGGAAGGCGGCCAGGTAGTACCAGATCCACGGGGGCAGCATCCACGAGCGGGAGACGGTGCCGGAACAGCGTGGCAGGGGAAGGGCGGGCTCGGTGTCGATCATCCCGGCGAGCCGTGCTCGCACGACCTCGTCGGGGCTGCCGGGTGGGACGGCCGTCTCCAAGGTGAGAAACGCCCAGGCCTCCGCTTCCTGCCCTTTCATGCCGTAGCTCTCGCCTCGCCGGATCAGCGAGGAGATGGCCTGATCCATCAGCCGGTCGGCTTCCGCCGGTAATTCTGGAGGAATGGGCTGTTTATTGCGTTTTGCTTGGATAAGCGCATAAACAGCGAGCGCATTGCCGAGCAGGCCACTGGAAAGCAGCGGATACAGATAATCCGCCGACGCGCGCACGCCGTCGAGAATGATCGGGAGCTGGCCTGCTCCCCCTCCGCCGAATCCACCCGGCTCGCCCGGCCGAGCGGAGCCGAACAGCTCGCCACGCCGCGTGCCGCCCGCGGCGTAGGCGGCTCCCACCTCGGCGGCGAAGTCGATCTCGTGCGGTGCCACGGTCCTGGCGATGTCGACGGCCCACTCGCTGATGATGTCCACGGTTCTGGTGAATATCACGAATGGCGGCGATGTACGGCAATCACTCCACTAAATGCGCTTATCTACCAACCCGATAATGCCGTTTAAGTCCGACGACTCTCAGAGATGCTCGCGCAGGAAAACGCTGGTCGCCTCGATGGCCTGGGTGACGTACGGCTCACCGTCGTAGAGGTCGATGTGCTTGCGCGCGTCGAGCCACACGAGCTTCTTCGGCTCGTCGAGCCGCTTGAACGCCTCCTCGGCCCCCTCCGGCGAGCAGAACCGGTCGATCACTCCGTGCACGATCAGGGCGGGCTTGGGCGACAGGAAGTCGGCGCCCATCATGTTGTCCATTGTGACCAGCTCGCGGATGCTCGCGCGGGTGACGCGGTTGTCCCAGTTCGGCGAGGTGGTCGAGCCGTAGTACGCGTGGGGTTCGTCGCCCGGCATGGCCGCCTCGCCCTCCGGTGCCACCGCCGGGAGGTATTCCACCTCCCCGCCCTGGTCCTGGCGCTCCAGCACCTCGGTGAAGCCCGCCAGGGCGCCCTGGTAGTCCATGCCCGCGCGCATGCCGTACGGGTTGTTGTAGGCGCCGGCGATGCCGACGAAGGTCCGCACGCGCGGGTCGAAGGCGGCGAACTTGAGGGCGTAGCCGCCGCCGAGGCAGATCCCCACGGCGCCGATGCGCGAGCCGTCGACCTCGGGGCGGGCGCGCAGCAGCGACACGGCGGCGCGCAGGTCGTGGAGCTTGCCCTGGACGTCCTCGTGGTTGCGCGGCTGCCCGCCCGACTCGCCCCAGTTGCGGTGGTCGAAGGCGAGGGTGACGTAGCCCTCGGCGGTCAGGCGCTCCGCGTAGAGCCCGGTGACCTGGTCGCGCACGCCGGTGAACGGGCCGGTGAAGACCAGCGCGGGGAACGGTCCGTCGCCGGAGGGCACGCGCAGGTCGCCGACGAGCGTGACGCCGTCGCTCGCGAACTCGATTCTCATGGTGCACAGTCTCCCGGCCGCGCGACCCGAGCTCAAAGCGGGGTACGTAACGTAGTCGGTTGATTCCCCTATGTATCCACCATGGGGGAACACAGAAGGAGACGCCGCCGCGGCGTGACGGGGATGTCCCTGGTCACCGCGGTCAGCGTGACACTCTTCGCCATTCACCAGGATTCGGCCTGCGCCGACCCGACACCGGCGCCGACCAGGACGGGCAAGGCCTACCTGTTCACCATGAACACCGGCACGGGCAACTGCTCGCTGGCCGGAGCCGCCAAGGGCACGTTGTTCGCCTCGGTCTCGCCGCAGGAGTACGCGGGCTCCAGGGCCTGCGGAACCTTCCTGGCCGTGGCCGGGCCGCGCGGCATCGTCAGGGTGCAGGTCGTCGACCAGTGTCCCGGCTGCCGGCTGGGCGACCTCGACCTCAACCAGGCCGCCTTCGAGCGCATCACCGACCGGGGCAAGGGCGTCGAGAGCATCGCCTACCGGCAGATCCGCGACCCCTCGCCCGCCAAGGCGCTGTCCTTCCGCGTCAAACCCGGCTCGTCGACGAGCTGGGCCGCGGTGCAGGTCATCGACCACGGCAACCCGGTCAAGCTGGTGGAGCTGCGCGACGGCGACGACTGGCTCGACCTGCGGCGCGGCACCGACAACTACTGGGTCAGTACCAAGGGCGCGGGCAAGCGCTTCGACCTGCGGGTGAGCGACGCGTACGGCTCCCGCCGCACGGTGCTCGACCTGGAGCTGGAGCCGGGCCGCGTGCAGCGCACCAAGGTCAAGCTGTACGGCACGGCCAAGCGCAGACCCGAACCCGCCACGAGCGAGCGGCCACTGGAGCGGCCGGCACCCCTGGAAGCGCCCACCCCCGTGCCGGCTCCCCCGAAGCCGGCGGCCGCGGAGAACCAGTGCTTCAGAGCACCCGCTTGACCTTCTTCAGGTTGGCGACCAGCTCCTCCAGCATGATCGCGTAGCCCTGGTAGCTGTAGCGCGCCTCGGCCCTCCACGGGTAGACCTGGCCCGCCTTCACCGCGGGCAGCTTGCCCCAGGTGGGCTTCTTGGCCATCTCCTCGACCTTCATCGACTGCGCGCGGGCGTCGATGAAGAGCGCGTCGGCGGCGTACTTGTCGATCTTCTCCCAGCTGATCGACTCGTAGTAGCCGCCCTGGTCGACCGTCTCCGGCACGATCAGCTTCACCCCGGCGCCCTCGGTCACCAGCTTGAGGTCGGGGAACTCCGGCGGGTGGCAGATGTAGAACAGGTCGGGGCTGGCGCCGGCGAACAGGATCTTCAGCTCGCCCTGCGCCGCCGCGAAGGCCTTCAGCTCGGCCAGCGCCTTGTCGTAGCGGGCCTTCGCCTCGGTGATCGCGGGCGCGCCGAGGTCGGCGCCGAGCAGCCCCGCCAGCTCGGAGTACTTGCCGATGACCTCCTCGCCGCTGCGGCCGGCGAAGTTGATGCCGACCGTGGGCGCGACGGCCTCGATCTGCTCCTTGGATTTCTCCGGCACGTACCAGAGCTGGTCCTTGATGTACATGCCGCTGACCAGCAGCTCGGGCTGCAGCGAGATGTACTTCTCGATGTTGAACTCGTCCCAGACGTTGCCGATCGTCTGGACGGTGCTGACGTCGATCTCGCCGGCCTCGGGGTCCCTGCCGCCGTCGGCGAGCTTGTGCGGGCCGAACAGGCCGATCGGGCGGACGCCGAAGTCCCACAGCGCGGCGCCGGCGCTGACCTGCGTGACAATGCGGGTGGGGCGCTGCGGCAGCTCGATCTTCTTGCCCCGGTCGTCGGTGTAGCTCCAGGGGCCGGCCGCCTGACTGGGGCCGGAGCTCGCGGTGCCCGTGCTCTCGCTGGCGCCCTGGCTCGTGCCGCAGCCGGCGAGGAAGAGCATGGCACCCGTGGCGGCGAGGAAGCCGCGCCTGGGCAGGGGGTGATCCGGGGTCATGGCGACTCCTAAGGCTAGCCTTACCTAATTGAAGATGTGATTAGGTTAGCCTTACCGATGCAATACCCGGAAAGAGGAGTCCGTGTCCGTCTCATCCCCGCCCGCTCGGCGAGGGCGACAGGTCCCGCTGGCCACGGGGCTCGTCCTGGCCCTGGCGCTGCTGGTGGCGGCCGCCCTCGTCAGCGTCGCGGTGGGCGCGCGCTCGATCCCGCTGCCCACCGTGCTCGACGCCCTCACGGCGCCCGACGGCTCCACCGACCACACGGTCATCCGCGAGGTCCGCATCCCCCGCACGCTCCTCGGCATCGGCGTCGGCGCCTGCCTCGGCCTGGCCGGCGCCCTCATCCAGAGCCTGACCCGCAACCCGCTGGCCGACCCCGGCCTGCTGGGCATCAGCGAGGGCGCCGCCGTCGGCGTCACCATCGCCATCGCGCTGCTCGGCCTCACCGACCCGGCACTCTACGTCTGGTTCGCCTTCGCCGGCGCCGCGCTCGCGTCGGTGCTCGTCTACTCCATCGGCACCGCCAACCGCAGCGGCGCCAGCCCCGTACGGCTCGCGCTGGCCGGGGTCGCCGTCGGCATGGTGCTGCTGGCCGTGGCGCAGGCCATCCTGCGCATCGACACCAAGACCTACGACAAGATGCGCTTCTGGCTGACCGGATCGCTCGCCGCCCAGACAGGAGACGTGCTCGTACGGCTGGCACCCTTCATGATCGTCGGGCTGGTCCTGGGCCTGCTGCTCGCCCGGCCACACAACGGGCTGGCACTCGGCGAGGAGGCGGGGCGCGCCGTGGGCGTCAACGTCGGCTGGACTCGCGGGCTGACCGCCCTGGCCGTCACCCTGCTGTGCGGCTCGGCCACCGCCGCGGCGGGACCCATCTGGTTCGTCGGGCTGGCCGTACCCCATGCCGTGCGCGCCGTGGTCGGCGCCGACCAGCGGTGGCTGCTGCCGTACACCGCCGTTCTGGCGCCCGTCCTGCTGCTGGCCGCCGACGTCGCCGGGCGCGTGATCGCCCTGCCCGGCGAGGTCCAGGTCGGCATCATGGCCGCCTTCCTGGGGGCGCCGGTCTTCATCCTGCTGGCGCGGCGCAGAAGGCTGGTGGCGTTGTGAGCGCACCCGCCTGGAACCCGCCGTCGGTCAGCGCCGGCTCGTGGTCGCTGCGCCTGGCGCCGCGCACCGTGCTCGTCGTCACCGCGCTGGCCGCCCTGACCTTCTGCGCGGCGATCGTGGCCATCTCCGTAGGCGAGTTCAACGTGCCCATCGGCGACGTCATGACCGCCGTCTTCGGCCAGAGCACCCCCGTCGCCGAGCTCATCGTCAACAAGCTGCGCGCCCCCCGCGTCGTCACCGGCATCGCCGTCGGCGCCGCCTTCGGCCTCAGCGGCGCGATCTTCCAGAGCCTCACCCGCAACCCGCTCGGCAGCCCCGACTTCATCGGCTTCACCTCCGGCGCGGCCACCGGCGGCATCGTCGCGGTCATCTTCGGAGGTACGGCCTGGCAGATCGCCGGCGGGTCGATGCTGGGCTGCATCGCCTGCGCCGTCGTCATCTACGTGCTGTCGGCCCGCGGCGGCGGCGTCCAGGGCTACCGGCTCGTCCTCGTCGGCATCGGCACCAGCGCGCTGCTCGTCGCGGCCAACAACTACCTGCTCACCAGGGCCAACCTCTGGGAATCCGCCTCCGCCGCCGCCTGGCTGACCGGCAGCCTCGGCGGGCGCACCTGGGACCACGCGCTCCCCATGCTGGCCACGCTCGCCGTCCTGATCCCCGTGTGCGCCGTGCTGTCACGCCCGATGCGCATGATGGAGCTCGGCGACGATTCCGCCCGCGCCGTCGGCGTCCGCGTCGAACCGGTGCGCGGCGCCGCCATCGCCGCCGGAGTCCTGCTGTGCGGGGCCGCCACCGCCACCGCCGGCCCCATCGTCTTCGTCGCCCTCGCCGCCCCCCAGCTCGCCCGCCGCCTCACCGGCTCGGCCGGCGTGGTCCTGACCGCCTCCGCCCTCACCGGCGCCCTGCTGGTCACCCTCTCCGACCTGGCCGCCCAGCGGCTGCTCGACCCCGTCCAGCTGCCCGTCGGCGTGATGACCGGCGCCCTCGGCGGCCTGTACCTGCTGTACCTGCTGCGAAAGGACCCCCGGTGAGACTGTCCGGCGAAGGCCTGACCCTGGCCTACGACAACCGCCTGGTCGCTTCCGACCTGTCCGTGGAGATCCCCGACGGGTCCTTCACCGTCATCATCGGACCCAACGCCTGCGGCAAGTCCACCCTGCTCCGCGCCCTGGCCCGCATGCTCAAGCCCAAGGCCGGCACCGTCCACCTCGACGGGCAGCTCATCACCGCCCTGCCGACCAAGGAGGTCGCCAGGCGCCTGGGCCTGCTCCCCCAGAGCGCCGTCGTCCCCGACGGCATCACCGTCGCCGACCTCGTCGGCCGGGGCCGCTACCCGCACCAGCGGCTCATGCGCCAGTGGTCGTCGGCCGACGCCGCCGCCGTCGCCTCCGCCATGGCCGCCACCGACGTCACCGACCTGGCCGAACGCCGCGTCGACGAACTGTCGGGCGGCCAGCGCCAGCGAGCCTGGCTCGCCATGGCGCTGGCACAGGAGACGCCCATCCTGCTGCTGGACGAGCCGACGACGTTCCTGGACATCTCCCACCAGATCGAGGTGCTTGACCTGTGCGCCGACCTCCACGAGGAGGGACGGACACTGGTCGCGGTGCTGCACGACCTGAACCAGGCGTGCCGGTACGCGACGCACCTGATCGCCATGCGCGAGGGGCGGATCGTGGCCGAGGGGGATCCCACGGAGATCGTCACGCCTGGGCTCGTGGAGGAGGTGTTCGAGGTGAGGTGCGAGGTGATCCCCGACCCGCAGACGGGGACGCCGATGATCGTGCCGGAATCTCGAACGCGTGCGCGGGCAACTGCTCGGTTTTCGTAACTTCTTGCGGTCGTGATGTCACAATAGGCGACATGCCAACCCCTCAGCATGACGCTCTGCGGCAGCTGTTCCTCGATCGGCCGGAGCTGGCGATCGAGGTGCTGCGCGACCTCCTCGCCGTCGAACTGCCCGAGACGCCGCTCATCAGGGTCGAGAGTCCCACGTTCAACACGCGGAACTCGGACGACATCGAGACCGACGGGACCCTGGTGCTCGGGCCACCGCACGAGCCGTCGCTCGGCATCGCCATCGAGGTCCAGCGGGACAGGAACAAGGATCCCGTCCAGTTCGCCCGGTACGCGGCGTCGATGTGGCTGATGCTCAGATGCGACGCCATCGTGCTGCTCATCTGCCCGGACGAGAAGACGGCCACGCATTACAGTCGGGCTATCAGGACCGGTCTCACGGGGTTCGACTACCGGTGCCACGTCGTCGGGCCGGCCCAGGTGGGGCCGGTGACGTCGCCGCGGTTCGTGGTGGAGCAGCCGGAGCAGGCGAGCATCAGCCTGGCGATGCACTGGAAGGTCCCCGGGGTGGTGGAGACTTTCGCGTCGGGCGTGGCGCAGTTGCCGCCGCGTCGGGGGTATGAAGCGTTCGAGCGCGCGTGCGCCATCGCGGGCCCTGAGGGGAAGATTCTTCTGGAGGAGTACATGAAGTCCACCGAGGTGCCGATCGTCAGCTCGTTCGGCCAGGAGTACTACGGCCGCGGCAAGGCGGAGGGCCAGGCCGAGGGAAGAGCAAAAGGCAAGGCGGAGGGCAAGGCCGAGGAGGCCGCGAAGATGCTGGCCCTCGTGCTCGAAGCTCGCGGCCTGCCCGTCACTCCCCAGGTGGCGGCCCGGATCACCGCCTGCACCGACCCCGAGCGGCTCGAAGGCTGGACCCGCCTGGCCGCCACCGCGGACTCCCTCGACGACGTCTTCCCCACGGAAAGCGACGCCTAGGAGGGCCATGAAGTCCACCGAGGTGCCGATCGTCAGCTCGTTCGGCCAGGAGTACTACGGCCGCGGCAAGGCAGAAGGCCAGGCCGAGGGCAAGGCCCAGGAGGCCGCGAAGATGCTGGCCCTGGTGCTAGAAGCTCGCGGCCTGCCCGTCACCTCCCAGGTGGCGGCCCGGATCACCGCCTGCACCGACCCCGAGCGGCTCGAAGGCTGGACCCGGCTGGCCGCCACCGCGGACTCACTTGACGACGTGTTCCCCGTTGAACACGACGACTAGGGCGAGAAGGGCTTCAGTTCTTCGGCGGTGAAGTAGTTCTGGGTGACGGCGCCGATGCGGACCAGGTACTTGCCGCGTTTGTCGTCGATCGAGACGATCGTGCCCACGTTGCCGGTCATGGCGGCGCCCGTCACCTGCACGGTGTCGCCGATCGCGTAGTCGTTCATCTTTCCCCCATCTCATCCCGCAGAGGGTGGCTCGGGGCACGAGGTGTGCCCCGAGCCGCCCGCTGCTACAGAACTCTACGAGTCGAACCCCAGCCCCACCCGGTCCAGGGTGCGGAGCCAGAGGTTGCGCTTGCCCTCCTTGCGGTCCGCCTGGGCGATCGACCATCGGGTGAGCTGGATGGCCGCCGACCGGAACGGTTCGGGCGGGAAGGGGATGGGCTTCTCCTTCACCATCTGCAGCCGCGTCCGCTCGGTTTCCCTGCCGTCGAGGAGGTCGAGCATGACGTTCGCGCCGAACCGGGTGGCGGCGACGCCGAGTCCGGTGTAGCCGACCGCGTAGGCGACCCGCGAGCCGTACGCCGTGCCGTAGAAGGCCGAGTAGCGGCTGCAGGTGTCGATGACGCCGCCCCACCGGTGGGAGAACTTGACGTCCTCCAGCTGCGGGAAGGTGTCGTAGAACTGCTCGGCGAGTTTGAGGAAGGTGGTGTCGCGCTGGTCGTACGACGACTTGATCTTGCCTCCGCTGTAGTAGATGGCGTCGTAGCCGCCCCACAGGATGCTGTTGTCGTCGGTGATCCGGTAGTAGTGGAACTGGTAGGCGTTGTCGCCCATGCCCTGGCGGTTGTGCCAGCCGATCGACTCGCGCTGGGCGGCCGAGAGCGGCTCGGTCATCAGGGCGTAGTCGTAGACGGGCACGAGGTAGTACTTCAGCCGCTTGAGCAGCGGTGAGAAGACTCCCGTGCCGAGGACGACGCGGGCGGCGTGAAGCGTGCCGTACTGCGTGGTCAGTTCCATCGAGGTGCCGTCGCGGTCCATGCCGAGGACGCGCGAGTGTTCGTAGATGCGCACCCCCAGCGACAGGCACGCCTGGCGCAGTCCCCAGGCGAGGCGGGCGGGGTCGAGCATGGCGCAGTCGCCGCGCTCCCACAGCCCGCCGAGGTAGGTGGGTGAGTTGACTTCGGCGCGTGCTTGCGTGGCGTCCAGGAACTGGATGTCCATGCCCAGCTCACGCCCTATCGTGTACGCCTCCTCCATGCCGTCGAGCTGCCATGGCTCGGTGGCCACGTTCATCTCGCCGGTGCGTTCCCATGAGCAGTCGATGTCGTAGCGGCGGATGGTCTCCTCGATCTCGTCGAGGTTCTCGATGCCGAGCCGGTAGAGCGTGGAGATCTCCTGCGGCCAGCGTTCGAGGCCGTTCTCCAGGCCGTGTGTGAGCGACGCGTGGCAGAAGCCCCCGTTGCGTCCCGATGCGGCCCAGCCGACGGTCTGTGCTTCGAGCAGCACGACGTCGCGTTTGGGGTCGCGTTCCTTGGCCAGCAGCGCGGTCCACAGACCCGAGAATCCGCCGCCGACGATGGCCAGGTCGGCGGTGGTCCGCCCGAACAGGCGAGGCAGGGGTTCGGGCTCGGCCGGATCTTCGTCCAGCCAGTACGGCTTGCGCTCCGCATCAGCAAGAGCCTTCAGCGGATCCACAAATCTCACTTCCCTCGTGAGTCAAAATTCAGACATTTGATTGATTGCCCGATCAGTCAGTTGACCAAGCGCGGGTTCCCCCCGCCTAGATCCGATCTCGCCTCCCTGTTCTTTGCAGAAACCTAGCCCCGGCGCCGGGCCGCGATCGACTGCGAGATCGCGATCAGCACACCGATGCCGAAGATGAGTGTCCCCATCACGTTGACCTGGGGTGGGATCCCAGTCTTCACCGATCCTACGATCCACAGCGGGAAGGTGATCGTCGAGCCGTTGACGAAGCTCGTCACCACGTAGTCGTCGATGGAGAGGGCGAAGGCCAGCATGGCCCCCGCCAGTACGCCCGGGAGGATGGCGGGCAGGGTGACCTGGCGGAAGGTGCCCCAGGGGGAGGCTCCCAGGTCCTTGGCGGCCTCTTCGAGGGAGGGGTCGAGCGTCAGCACGCGGGCTCGTACGGTCACCGTCACGAAGGCGAGCGAGAACAGCACGTGCGCGATGATGATCGTGATCGAGTCGCGCGGCAGGTTGGCCGAGACGAACAGCGACAGCAGGGAGGCGCCCATCACCAGTTCGGGCGTGGAGATGGCGGCGAAGACCAGGAAGTTGGTCGCGCCCTGCCCCTTGAAGCGGTGCTTGCCCAGCGCGAGGCCGAGCATCGTGCCGATGACGACGGTGATGATCGTCGAGACCACCGCGATGAGCAGCGAGGTGATCAGCGCGTCGGTGAGGCCGTCGATGGCGAACAGCTCGCGGTACCACTTGAGCGTGAAGCCGTGCCAGGAGGTGTTCGACTTGCTCGGCGTGTCGTTGAAGCCGAACAGGATCATCACGAAGATCGGCGAGGCGAGCCAGAGGATGACGAGCCAGGTGTAGGCCTTGAGCAGCTTCATCGGGCCGCCGCCTCCAGGACGTTCTCGGTGCCCAGCGCCCTGGCGTAGACGAAGATGCCGACCAGCAGCACCGCCATGAGGCTGAAGGACAGCGCGGCGGCGGCCGGGTAGTTGGCGTTGGTCAGGTAGAGCGTCGAGATGATGTTGCCGATCATCGTGTTGTTGGTGCCGCCGAGCACGGCCGCGTTGATCGGGTCGGCGACGGCGGGCACGAAGGTCATCAGCACTCCGGCGAAGACGCCGGGCAGCGACAGCGGCAGCACGATCTTGCGGAAGACGGTGGTGCGCGAGGCGTAGAGGTCGTGGGCGGCCTCCATGACCCTCGGGTCCACCCGCTCCAGGCTGACGTAGATCGGCAGGATCATGAACGGCAGCCAGTTGTAGGTCAGCCCGGAGATCACCGCGAACGCCGTCGCGGTGATCTGGAAGTCGTTCGGCAGCAGGCCCCAGTCCTTCAGCGGCCCGAGCAGGATGCCGTCTCCGGAGAGCATGAAGTTCCAGGAGATGGTGCGCAGCACGAACGACACGAAGAACGGCAGCAGCAGCAGGAACAGGTAGGTGGCCTTCCGGTTGCCGCCCCGGAAGGCGATCCAGTAGGCCACCGGATACCCGATCAGCACCATCGCGATCGTGGCCGCCCCGCCGTACCACAACGATCTGACCAGCTGCGGGCTGTACTGACTGATGGCGTCCGCGTAGTTGCCGAAGCTGAAGGTCTGGACGAAACCGTCGATGACGTTGCCGGACTGGGTGGACACCGACGCCATGGCCGCGAGGGGCACGACCAGGAAGGCGCCGAGCCAGATCCAGCTCGGCAACGCCAGCAGGTAGGGGGTGAGGCGGCTGCGCATGGGTCAGGCCTGGGTGATCGACTGGAAGATGCCGTTGTAGACCTGCTCCTCGGCGGTGGTAAGGCTGCGGTAGGCGCGGAGCTTGGCGTAGTCGGCGTCGGTCGGGAAGATCAGCGGGCTGTCGACCATCGCCTGCAGGCCTTCCTTGTCCTCGCCCTCGGCGGTGCCGAGCTTCTGGGTGAGGATGTCCTTGACCGCCGGGACGGGCGAGATGTACTGGATGTACTCCTCCAGCTGCGCGGCGGCGGCCGGCTGGTAGAGGTAGTCCATCAGCATCAGCGCGTCGACGGGGTTGGCCGCGCCCTTGGGGATGAGCATGTTGTCGGTCCAGATCGTGCCGCCCTCTTCCGGCACGACGAAGCCGACCGGCTCACCGGCGAGCTGACGCTGGAAGACGTCGCCCGACCAGCCCATGGTCAGCCAGACGTCGCCCTTGGAGACGGCGTCGATGTAGTTCTGCTCGTAGTACTTGCGCACGATGCCGTCTTCGCGCTGCTTCTTCAGCAGCTCGCCGGCCTTGCGCCAGTCGGCCTCGGTCGACTTCTCCGGGTCGACGCCGATGGCGAACATGCCGAAGTTGCCGATCTCCTGGGCGTCGCTGTGCATGCCGACGCGACCTTTGTACTTGGCGTCGAACAGCGCCTGGATGCTCGTGGGAGCTTCCTTGACGTGGTCGGTGTTGTAGGCGATGCCGGTGATGCCCGAGGTGTAGGGCACGGTGTACTGGTTGCCCGGGTCGTAGGCGCGCTGCTTGTACTTCTCGCCGGCGTTGGCGGCGAAGTTGGGCAGCTGCGCGTGGTCGAGCGCTACGGCGTAGCCGAGCTCGATCATGTGCTGCAGCTGGACGCCGTTGGTCATGACGACGATGTCGTAGCCGAGCGACTGGCCGGCGGCCAGGACGGGACGCGACTTGCCGAAGAACTCGGCGTTCTCCTGGATGACTTCCTTGTACTCGTAGGAGATGCCGCTGGCCTGGCTGAAGGCCTTGAGCGGCGCCTGGTCCTCGGGCATGTACTCAGGCCAGTTGGCGAAGACGACCTTGCCGTTCTTCTTCTGCTTGGCCCAGAAGTCCTTGACCGCGTCCGGTTTGGGAGCGGCCTGCTTCTGGCCCTGCACGCCGCAGGCGGCGAGGGCGAGAGCGGCAGCCGACAAACCGCCGAGCTTCAGGACATTTCGCCGCGTACGGGGCGTGGTCATCCCACGGAGGAGCAGAGGGTCCATCAACTTCCAATCACGTACGAGTGCTGCGGCTGCCACGACAACCAGACGGAGTCGCCCCGCTCCGCTGTCAAAGTGGCATCCAGAGCGTTCTGCTGGAACACGGTGACCTCGGCCCCGTCAGCGAGACGCACCGTGTAACTGTTATATGTGCCCAGGTAGACCACTTCATCCACCTTTCCGGGCACGGCCGAAACTTCACCATCCGGCCGGTCCGGGCAGATGGTGATCTTCTCGGGTCGCACGGTGACGGTGACGTCCCCGTCCTGGCCGGGTACCAGCACCCTGCCCTCGCCGAGCTTCAACACGCCCGCAACTGCCGTACCCGACAAGAGATTGGATGTGCCGATAAATCCGGCCACGAACGGACTGGCGGGCCGCTCGTAGATCGTGCGCGGGTCGGCGAGCTGCTCCACCAGGCCGTCGTTCATCACCGCGATGCGGTCGCTCATGGTGAGCGCCTCGCTCTGGTCGTGGGTGACGTAGACGAAGGTGATGCCCACCTCGCGCTGGATGCGCTTGAGTTCGAGCTGCATCGCCTGGCGCAGCTTCAGGTCGAGCGCGCCGAGCGGCTCGTCGAGCAGAAGGGCCCGCGGGTGGTTGACCAGGGCCCTGGCCAGGGCCACGCGCTGCTGCTGCCCGCCGGACATCTCGCGCGGGCGGCGCTTCTCGCGGCCCTTGAGGTCGACGATCTCCAGGATCTCGCTCACCCGGCGCTGGATCTCGGCGGAGGGCACCTTCTTCTGCTTCAGCCCGAAGGCGACGTTGTCCCAGACGTTCATGTGCGGGAACAGCGCGTAGGACTGGAAGACCATGTTCACGTCGCGCTTGTTCGGCGGAACGTTGGTGACGTCCTCGCCGTGCAGGCGCACCGATCCGCGCGTGGGCTCCTCGAAGCCCGCGATCATGCGCATCGTCGTGGTCTTGCCACACCCGGAGGGGCCGAGGAGGGAGAAGAACTCCCCCTCGGCGATATCCAGCGTGACGCCCTTCACAGCCTGGACGACCTCGCCGTGTGACGTGTATTCCTTGACGACGCCGTCAAGCTGGATCGCGTGCAAACCTAGTCTCCGATGTAGTGCATGACGTGCTTGACCCGGGTGTAGTCGTGCAGGCCGAACACCGACAGGTCCTTGCCGTAACCAGAGTGCTTGAAGCCGCCGTGCGGCATCTCGCTCACGAAGGGTATGTGAGTGTTGACCCAGACCACGCCGAAGTCGAGGCGGTTCGACATGCGCATGGCCCGACCGTGGTCGGAGGTCCACACCGAGCCGCTCAGGCCGTACTGCACGCCGTTGGCCTTGGCCAGCGCGTCGGCCTCGTCGGAGAAGGTCTGCACGGTGATGACCGGGCCGAAGACCTCGTTCTGCACCATCTCGTCGTCCTGCTTGAGGCCGTCGACGATCGTGGGAGCGAAGAAGTAGCCCTTGTCGCCGACGCGGTGGCCGCCGGTGAGGACCTTGGCGTGACCGGGCAGGCGCTCGAAGAAACCGCTGACCCTGGCCAGCTGGTTCTCGTTGTTCAGCGGGCCGTACAGGGCGTCCTCGTCGGACAGGTCGCCGGTGACGGTGCCCGACGCGGCCTCGCTCAGCGCGGCCACGAACTCGTCGTGGATGCTCTCGTGCACCAGCACGCGGCAGGCGGCGGTGCAGTCCTGGCCGGCGTTGTAGAGCCCGGCCGTGGCGATCTTGCCCGCGACGTCGGCGATGTCCTTGACGTCCTCGAAGACCACGACGGGCGCCTTGCCGCCGAGCTCCAGATGCACGCGCTTGAGGTCGTCGGCGGCGCTCTTGGCGACCGCCATGCCCGCGCCGACGCTGCCCGTGATGGCCACCATCGAGGCGGTCGGGTGGCCGACCACCAGCGCGCCGGTCTCGCGGTCGCCGGTGACGACGTTGAAGACGCCGGCCGGCAGGACCTCACCGATGATCTCGGCGAGCTTCACGGTGGAGGCCGGGGTGGTGTCGGACGGCTTGAGCACGACCGTGTTGCCCGCGGCGATCGCCGGAGCGATCTTCCACACCGCCATCATCATCGGGTAGTTCCACGGGGTGACCTGGCCGATCACGCCGACCGGCTCGTGCCGGATGACGCTGGTGTGCTCGGCGAGGAACTCTCCCGCGGTCGGGCCCTCCAGCGTGCGGGCCGCACCCGCGAAGAAGCGGAAGTGGTCGGCGGCGACCGGCGTCTCGTCCTCGGCCATGCGGGCGCGCGGCTTGCCGGTGTTGCGGCACTCGGCGTCGTTGATCTCATCCGCGCGCGCCTCGATGGCGTCGGCCACCTTCAGCAGGAGGTTGGCGCGCTCGCCGGGAGTGGTCGCCCCCCAGGTCTCGAAGGCGGCGGCCGCGGCGGCGTAGGCCGCGTCGACGTCCTCCTGGCCGGAGACGGGTGCCTGGAGATAGGCCTCACCGGTGCACGGATCGATGACATCGGAGTAGCGGCCGCTCTTGGCATCCACGAACTTCCCGTTGATGAAGTTCTGCAGACGATTCAAGATGTGACCTCCTGGTGAGGTGGGCTGGGTTGCCGCGACTCTGACAGAGCAACCTGGCCTCGACAAGGGATTCCGTTGCGACGATACCAAAATGCTACGAATTCGCTTGACAGAGGCCGGAGAACTGACAACATGTCGCACCAACGACGCTTGCGGAAGGTGATCCATGACGACACCGCCAAAGGCACGCCGGGGGAACGACGCTGTGGCGGGACCCGTCGTGCTCGACGACCTCTCCAAGCAGATCATCGAACAGCTGCAATCCGACGGCCGCATGCCGTACGCCGCCATCGGCAAGGCGGTCGGGCTCTCTGAGGCCGCGGTACGGCAGCGCGTCCAGCGACTGCAGGACACGGGCGTCATGCAGATCGTGGCGGTCACCGATCCGCTCACGCTCGGCTTCCCGCGGCAGGCGATGATCGGCATCAACTGCGAGGGCGACCTGGAGGCGGTCGCCGACGAGCTCGCGGCCATCACCGAGATCGACTACGTCGTGCTGACGGCCGGGTCCTTCGACGTCATCGTCGAGGTGGTGTGCGAGGGCGACCCGCACCTGCTGGAGATCCTCAGCAAGATCCGGGCCATCCCGGCCGTACGGGCCACGGAGTCGTTTGTCTACCTGAAGCTGCGCAAGCAGACCTACTCCTGGGGCGCCCGCTGAACCCCTGAGGGGGCCCAATTTTCCTTAAGAGCCGCATAAGAGCCTTGCGTGCCGGTGGTGGGGTGATTAATTCTTAGGAAGGTTTCCTTTTAATTCCTGTTCACCCCCCAGGAGTTGAGGTGCGCAAAACACTTCTGGCCGCAGCCGCTGCGGTCACGGGAGCGGTCGTCCTGCTTCCCGCTAGTGCCGCCCACGCACACGGCACGATGTCCAATCCGCCCAGCAGGGTCTACGTCTGCAAGAACGAAGGCCCCGAGACCCCCAAGTCCGACGCCTGCAAGGCCGCCGTGGCGGCCGGAGGAACGCAGGCCTACTACGACTGGAACGAGGTGTCGCTGCTGGAGGCCGGCGGGCGGCATCGCCAGTTGATCCCCGATGGCAAGTTGTGCAGCGCGGGACGCGACAAGTATCGCGGCCTCGATCTGCAGCGTTCGGACTGGCCGGCCACGAATGTGCGCTCCGGCGCCTTCACGCTGACCTACCACGCGTCGGCGCCGCATTCCAACAGCAACTTCGAGTTCTACATCACCCGCGAGGGCTGGAACCCGACGATGCCGTTGAAGTGGTCGGACCTGGTGCACATCCAGACCTTCAACAACCAGAACCCGTCGACCTTCACCAACTGGACGATCAACCTGCCCCAGCGCAGCGGCAGGCACATCCTGTACTCCATCTGGCAGCGCGTGGTGGGCAGCAACGAGGCCTTCTACACCTGCTCCGACGTGAACTTCGGCGGCGGCACGAACCCGTCGCCGTCGCCCACGCCGACCGTGACGGTCTCGCCGACCTCCAGCCCGACACCCACCCCGACGGTCACCCAGCCGGGCGGGACCTGGGCGGCGGGCACGGCCTACCGGGCCGGTGACCGTGTCACCTACAACGGCTCCACCTACGAGTGCCTGCAGCCGCACACCGCGCTGACCGGCTGGGAGCCGCCGAACGTCCCGGCGCTGTGGCGCAAGGTCTGATGAAAGCTGTCGTGTTCCTCCTGGCCGTCCTGCTCCTCTCGGGGTGCGGGGCGGCCGGGCAGGCCGCCGCCGATCCCGTCAACGCCGACGACGTCATGTTCCTGCAGATGATGATCCCCCATCACAAGCAGGGCGTGGAGATCGTCAGGCTGGGGCGGGACCAGGCCAGGAGTGCCGAGCTCAAGACCCTGGCCGCGGCGATCGAGAGCACTCAGACGGAAGAGATCACCCGGATGACCCGGTGGCTGCACGGGTGGCAGCAGCCGCTCACGGCCCCGTCGGACGCCCATGCCGGGCACGAGGTCCCCGAGACCGACCTGCAGAAGATCACCTCCTTGCGCAGGTCGAAGAACTTCGACCGCGACCTGCTCAACCTGCTCATCGCCCACCAGGACGACGCCGCCCAGCTGGCGGTCAAGGAAGGCTTCGCCGGCGCCAACCCCGAGGTGAAGGACTGGGCCAAGCAGGTGGAGCTTTCGCGCAAGGACCAGATCACGCTCATGCTCGATCTGCTCAAGCGCACGCCCTAGGCTCGCGGAGCCTCCGGGGCGATGCGCTGGAACGTGTGCTCGCGTGCAGCTCGGCGTAACGCCCGCCCGCCGCCACCAGCTCGGCGTGCGTGCCGTGCTCGACCAGCCGGCCGCGGTCCAGCACGAAGATCACGTCGGCTGCGGCGACGGTCGAGAGCCGGTGCGCGATCGCGATCGTCGTGCGCCCCGCCATCAGCGGACGCAGCGCCGCCTGCACCAGGCGCTCGTTCTCCGGGTCCAGCGCCGAGGTGGCCTCGTCGAGCAGGAGGATCCGCGGGCTCCTGAGGACGGCCCTGGCGATCGCCAGCCGCTGCCGTTCCCCGCCGGACAGCAGGAAGCCCCGCTCCCCCACGACGGTGTCGTATCCCTCGGGCAGCGCCATGATCCGATCGTGGATCATCGCCGCGCGGCAGGCGTCCTGGATCTCCGCCTCCGTGGCCTGCGGCTTGCCGAAGCGCAGATTCTCGGCGATGGAGGCGTGGAAGAGGTGCGTCTCCTGGGTGACGACGCCGAACAGGCCCGACACCGAGGCGGCGGTCAGGTCGCGCAGGTCCATGCCGTCGATCAGCACCGCGCCCCGGTCCGGGTCGTACAGGCGCAGCAGCAGGTGGGCGAGGGTGGTCTTGCCCGACCCGCTCCCGCCGACGATCGCCGCGAACTGGCCGGGCCGGATCGTCAGGCTCACCTGCTCCAGGGCCGGCGCCTCGCCGTAGCCGAAGCTGACCCCGGACAGTTGCACGCAGCCCTTCACCTCATCGGGGCGTACGGCGAGCGCGCCCGGGCGGTCGACGATGTCGGGGACCAGGTCCAGGTATTCGTGGATGCGCTCGAACAGCGCCGTGGCCGATCGCAGCTGGACCGAGATCTGGAGCAGCCGCCCGACGGGCATGAAGAACTTCGACTGCAGGGCGACGAAGGCGGTCAGCTCGCCGTACGTCATCGGCTCGCCGATCCCGACCGCGAGATAGATCGCCGCGGGGATGAGCGCGAAGGTGCCCTGCATGGCGTTGAGCATGGCGTGGGCGGCGAGGGCGGCCTTGAGCTGCAGCCGGGACAGGCGGCGGCTCTCGCGGCCGAAGCGGCGCAGGCCGTGGTCGGAACGGCCGAACACCTTGGCCAGCAGGACGCCGGAGACCGACAGGGTCTCCTCCACGATCACCGACATGTCGGCCTTGGTGGTCATCAGCGCGGTCGCCAGCTTGCGCTGGTAGTCGGCGGCGCGGGCGGTCAGCCAGCAGACCAGCGGCAGCAGCACCAGCGAGACGAGGGTCAGCCGCCAGGAGAGCCACCCCATGGTCACCAGCATCGTCACCGAGGTCACGGCCGCGGCGATCATCGAGGGGAAGGTCGAGCCGACGACGTCCTGCACGCTGCCGACGTCGTTGGCCAGCCTCGACTGGATCTCGCCCGACCTCGTGCGCGTGAAGAAGCTCATCGACATGCGCTGGAGGTTGGAGTAGACGCCGACCCGCAGCGCCTCCATCACCCGGTGGCCCATGCGGTGGGTCTCGTAGGCCTCGACGACGCCCAGCAGCGACGTCAGCAGCAGCACGCCCGCCATGAGGCCGAGCACGGTGACCAGCACCGCAACGTCGGGACCGCCCGGCCGCATCAGCCCGTCGTCGAGCATCACCTGCAGCAGGAGCGGGACCCCGACGCCCAGCGCGGACGAACCCACGATCAGGAGGCTGATCAGCACGATCCGTGCGCGGTGGGGCCTGAACAACCGCAGGAGCCGCTTCACCAGCGGGCCGTCGCCTCGCCGTACAGGAAGGTGCTGAACGACTCGAGCAGCGGCATGCCGGTCATGCCTTCGACGAACAGCCACTGGCCCTGCGGGTTGATCTCCAGCCAGACGTACTCCCCGGCGTCGGTGAGCTTCAGGTCGAAGATCCCCATCTTGAGGTCGAGCCGGCGCAACACCTCGTGCAGGTTCTTGGCCACTTCGTCCGGCAGGGGGTACTCCCTGGCCGGGAAGTTCAGGTCGAATCGCCAGTCCAGCTCGTCCACCTCGAACAGCGCGGCGTGGACGCGGTCGCCGAAGACCTGGACCCGCAGATGCCGTGAACCGGGGATGAGCTCCTGGTAGATGGCGGGCGCCAGGGACAGCGACGCCTCGTCGGCGAGCAGTTCCTTGCTGACCACCGTGGTGGCGGCGGTCCTGGCCGACGAGCCGCCGACGACCTTGACGATCGCCGCGCCGCCCATCGCCTCGCAGAAGGCCCTGATCCGCTCGGGCGACTGGCTGATCAGCGTCTGCGGCAGCCGCCAGCCCACGTCGTGGGCGATACGAAGCTGCAGGACCTTGCTCTGGGCCAGGTGGACCGCCTGCGGGTGGTCCACCACGTTGCCTCGGTAGCCCGCCATCACCATGCCGATGGCGGCGGTGGCGCTGTCGGAGAAGATCACATCGCGGTAGTCGGGATCGGTGACCTCGGGCAGCGCCGTGGTCCTGCCGTTGCCCACCCGGCGGAACCAGATCAGGTCCATCTCCGCCATCTCGACGGCCTCGCCGTCGCGGCCCGGCAGCACTCCCACCCCCTCGGGAGTCCAGCTCAGGCCGGGGCTGCGATAGAAGTGGTCGGTCTCGACGATGTGGGCTCCCACGCCGAAGCGCTCGCGCAGGCGGTGCTGCACGGCGAAGGCGTGGAGGTCACGCTCATGCGTGATGATCGCGATCCTTGGGACACGCATGAGCGCGCTCCTTTCCCGTCAGCTCATCACGTGTTGCGCGGCCAGCTGTAGCAGTCGTCCGCGCCGACGTCGCCGCAGAAGCAGTAGGCGATGTCGGGGTTCTGCTCGTCGCGGGCGGTGATCAGGTAGCCGGGCATGACGTCGCCCTGCAGCCGCCGCTGCCAGTCGCTCAGCTGGGGAGCCACGGCCACCTGCGCCGGAGTCTGACCGAAGAGCCCTGCCGGAGTCGCGTTGCCGAACAAGGAGAACCTCCATTCGATTGGGCGGTTGGTCTTCAACCGCCTGGTGAGGTTTTCCGAGTCGTCTTGGATCTCGGTTGCAGGTTCCTGCAAGGGCAGCTAGACCACCCGGGCGACCGCCCGCACCGGAGCACCGTCCGCCGAGTCGATCTTGATCGGCAGCAGCGACAGCTCGATCGGCCGCCCCGCCCGCTGAGCGGCGATCACCGGCTCCAGGTTGGTGAGGTTCTCCCCGATCACCACGTGCGCCCCGCAGAGCTCCCGGTGGGCGGGGAAAGCCTGGGCGGGCGTGGGGTCGACGCTCAGCGCGTCGATTGCCACCGCCCGCGTGCGGCGCGCCACGAGCAGGGCGGCGGCGCCCCAGCTCAGGTACGGGTGCTCCAGGTAACGTTCGGTCCCCCAGTACGCCGACCAGCCGGTGGCGACCAGCACCAGCACGTCGGGAGGCACCTCGGAGAAGGCCGAGGCCGGGATGGCCGAGCGCGGCGGCATGCCGCGCACGTCCACCACCACGGCCGGGCCCATGAAGCGCGACAGCGGCAGCTCGTCGAGGTCGGGCAGCGAGTCGTCGATGTGGAACGGGGCGTCGACGTGCGTGCCGGACTGCGAGCCCAGGTGGAGGGCGAGCACGTTGACCCCGTCGGCCGCCACGGTGAGCGCCGGGGTGACCAGCACCTCGGGATCGCCCGGGTAGACGGGCATGCCGCTGGTGATGGGCACGGACAGGTCGATCAGCATCACACCTCTACTGTGACAGGCACGATGGGCGGTACGGGGGTGTCGGCGCTCCTGACCCACCGGGGTCCCTGCGGGCCGAACACCTCGCGGGGCTCGGGGAAGAGCGTCAGCAGCGCCAGGTAGAGCAACGCGGCCAGGGCCAGGCCGAGCGGCAGCGAGATGTCGACGCCTCCGGCGAGTTCGCCGAACGGCCCGACGAACTGGCCGGGCAGGTTGACGAAGAGCAGCGCGACCAGGGCCGCGGTGATCCAGGCGGTCAGGCCGCGCCAGTTCCAGCCGTGCGCGAACCAGTAGCGCCCGCCGCGCTGGCGGCGGTTGAACACCTGCAGCGCCTCCGGGTCGTACCAGCCGCGCCGGGTGACGTAGCCGAGCGTCATGATGATCATCCAGGGGGCGGTGCAGGTGATGATCAGCGTGGCGAAGGTGGAGATGCTCGCGGTCAGGTTGGCGGCGAAGCGGCCGACGAAGATGAAGACGATCGACAGGATGCCGATGAACAGCGTCGCCTGCACCCGGGAGAAGCGCGGGAAGACGCTGGAGAAGTCCAGGCCGGTGCCGTACAGCGAGGTCGTGCCCGTGGACATGCCGCCGATCAGGGCGATGAGGCAGACCGGGACGAAGAACCAGGCCGGGGAGACGGCCAGCAGGCCGCCGACGTAGTTGGCGCCGTAGTCGGGGGCCTTGACGGCGGCGATCGACGCGGTGGCCAGGCCGAAGGTGAAGGGGATGATCGTGGCGATCTGCGACAGGAACGCCGCCGCCATGACCTTGCGGCGGGGCGTCGAGGCGGGGATGTAGCGCGACCAGTCGCCGAGGAAGGCGCCGAAGGAGACCGGGTTGGACAGCACGATCAGCGCCGCTCCGATGAAGGAGGGCCAGAACAGCTCGGGCGTCACGGATCCCGCGTAGGAGGGGTCGAAGTCTCCGGCGAACGCGAAGGCGCCCAGCACGAACAGCAGGGAGGCGGCGGCGACGGCGATCTTGTTGACGAAGAGCATGAACCGGAAGCCGTACACGCACACGATCAGCACGAGCCCGGCGAACACCGCGTAGGCCAGGCCGTACATCAGGTCGTTCTCCGGCAGGCCGATCAGCCGGTGCGCGCCGCCGACCAGGGCGTCGCCCGACGACCAGACGGAGATGGAGAAGAAGGCGATCGCGGTCAGCAGCGACAGGAACGAGCCGACGACCCGGCCGTGCACGCCCAGGTGGGCGCTGGAGGAGACGGCGTTGTTGGTGCCGTTGAGCGGGCCGAACAACGACATCGGCGCCAGGATCAGCGCGCCGACGACCAGGCCGAGCACGGTGGCGGCCAGGCCCTGCCAGAACGACAGTCCGAACAGGATGGGGAAGGCGCCGAGCACGCAGGTGGCGAAGGTGTTGGCGCCGCCGAACGCCACCCTGAACAGGTCGAACGGGGTGGCGGTCCGGTCGGCGTCGGGGATGCGCTCGACGCCGTAGGTCTCGACTTCGGTGATGGGGGTGCTCACTTGTTCTCCCGGAGGGCTAGGAGGCTGACCAGGTCGTAGGCCACGTGCGAGGCGGCGATGGAGGTGATCTCGGCGTGGTCGTAGGCGGGGGCGACCTCCACCACGTCCGCGCCGACGAGGTCGCACCCGGCCAGGCCGCGCAGGATCTCCAGCAGTTCCCGGCTGGTCATGCCGCCCGCCTCCGGGGTGCCGGTGCCGGGCGCGTGGGCGGGGTCGAGCACGTCGATGTCGACCGAGACGTACAGGGGGCGGCCGCCGATACGCTGGCGCAGCGCGTCGGTCACCTCGTCGACGCCACGGCGCATGACGTCGGCGGAGGTGACGATGCCGAAGCCGAGGCGGCGGTCCTCCTCCAGGTCGCGCTTGCCGTACAGGGGGCCGCGGATGCCGACGTGGCTGAGCGCCTCGGTGTCGAGGAGGCCCTCCTCGACCGCCCGGCGGAACGGGGTGCCGTGGGTGTAGGCGGCGCCGAAGTAGGTGTCCCAGGTGTCGAGGTGGGCGTCGAAGTGCAGCAGTGCGACGGGTCCGTGCTTGCGGGCGGCGGCGCGCAGCAGCGGCAGCGCGATCGTGTGGTCGCCGCCGATGGTGACCAGGCGGGAGTCGATGGACGACGCGGCCGCGTCGATGGTCTCGACCGCCTCCTCGATGTCGAACGGGTTGCACGCGATGTCGCCGCCGTCGGCGACCTGGACCCGCTCGAACGGCGAGACGTCGAGGCCCGGGTGGTAGGGCCGCAGCAGCCGGGAGGCCTCGCGGACCGCCGACGGGCCGAACCTGGCACCCGGCCGGTAGGAGACGCCGCTGTCGAAGGGCACGCCGATCACGGTCACGTCGGCCCGCCCGACCTCGTCCAGGCGTGGCAGCCGGGCGAAGGTGGCCGGTCCGGCGAACCGGGGGATCTTGCTGGAGTCGACGGGTCCTCGTGTCATGACGCAGAGTGTGCAAGCCGCGCCGCCGGGGGACAATTGTGCTCGCCATGAAAGTGGTTCCTATGCTTTGTGGGTGGCCACAAAAGTCTCGGTGGAGGATCTTGTCCGCTCCCCCGCTCTCCAGCTGCGGGTTCTCGCCGGGGAGTCCGGATTGTCGCGCCCGGTGTCGTGGGCGCACGTCAGCGAGCTCGACGACCCGACGCCGTGGTTGCTGGGCGCCGAGGTGATCATGACGACCGGGATCGCGATCCCCCGTACGGCGGCGGCCCAGCGCGCCTATCTGGAGCGCCTCGACGACGCCGGGGTTTCGGCCCTGGCCCTGTCGGCCCAGCTGCATGTGCCCCCGCTGCACGCGGCCTTCTTCGAGGTGGCGGGCGAGCGCGGCATGCCGGTGCTGGAGGTGCCGCTGGCGGTGCCGTTCATCGCCATCGCCCAGGAGGTGGCGGCGGCCGTGCAGGAGGACGCCAGGCAGCGGCTCGGCGCGCAGTTGCAGGTGTTCGGCGCGCTGCGCTGGCTGGCCGCCGAGGATCTCGACACGGCCTCGCTCTTCCGGCGGCTGGAGCGGCTGTCCGGCTACGACGTCTTCGCGTGCACGCCCGCGGGCCGACCGCTGCTGCCCGGCGTGCCGGTCCCCGATCCGGCGGTGATCCCGGCCGAGCCGGACGCCCCGCCGACCATCCCCGGCGGCTTCGTGCTGCCGGTGCCCGCGCCGGGCGGTCCCGCCGGGTTCATCGTGGCGCTGGCCCGCGACGGCGCCCAGCCCGCCGGACTCGCGGTCGCCCAGCACATCGCGACCGTGGCGGCCCTGCAGGTGGCCATGGCGCGCCACGATCGTGAGACGCTGCGACGCGAGAGCGCCGAAACCCTGGCCGAGCTGCTGCAGGACGTGCTCGACCCGGCGACCGCGCGCCGCCGCCTGGCCCGCCTGGGCCTGGAGGCGGACGTGGTGCTGCTGGTCGTGCGGGGTGTCCCCGACGACCAGCTGCGCCGCGCCCTCGACGACCTGCCCCATCTGCTGCTGCGCCGGGGCGACGACCATCACGTGCTCGGCCCCGAGTCGCTCTGCGAGGCGGTCGCCTCGGTGCCCGGCGTGTCGGCCGGGGCCTCACGGCCCTTCCCGGCGGGCGAGTCGACCCGCGTGGCCCAGCGGGAGGCCGGATGGGCGGCCTCCCGGGCGGCGGAGTCGGGCCGGCCGCTGGTGCGCTACGGAGAGGACACGACCGGACGCTGGCTGCCCGACGACCCGTGGACCCTGACCGCCCTGGTCGAGCACGTGCTGGGCGAGGTGCTCGCCTACGACTCCGCGCACGGCTCGCAGCTGGTGACCTCCGTGCGCACCTGGATGGAGCGCGACAGGCGCACCGAGGAGGCCGCGTCAGCGCTGCACGTGCATCCCAACACCCTGGCCTACCGGCTGCGGCGGTTCTCGGCGCTGACCGGGCGTGACCTGTCGTCGACCGAGGCCTTCGCCGAGGTGTGGCTGGCGATCAGGGCCGCGCGCCAGCTCGGCATGCAGGACTAGGTTGGTCGTCATGGTGCGAAACGACCGGAAACCGCGACGGCTCGTGGTGGGCGAGGAGACCTACATCTGGACGGTCAGGCACGCGCACGACAAGGGGCGCGACTGCCGCGAGACCCTCACCTTGCGCCGCGACGGGACACGCGGGCGCGCGCAGGTCGTCTTCCGGTCGGGCGAGGGCCGGGTGGTGTCGGGCGGCTTCTACATGCCCTCGGGCTCGGTGGCCACCGACGGCGCCTGGCTGAACCTGCACCTGCCCGGCACCGTCCGTGCCCTGCTCGACGAGGTGATCGCGGGCGGCTGGGACCCCGTCGACCCCACGACATTGCAGGTCGACGGGTGGTCCCTCATCGAGAAGGTGGCCGCGCTCCAGAAGTGATCACCGCAGCAGCTGCACCGTGACGATCTCCCAGGCGCGCACCGGCAACCGCAGCGTGCCTTCGGCCACGGGCAGGTCCTCGCCCGGCCGTCCGCGCAGGTCCGCGCGGCGGGCGGCGGTGAGGGCGCCCGACACGACCGCCTCGCCCGCCTCGTGGGCGAGCATGCGCAGCTCCAGCCAGCCTTCACGCCTCCTGAGCGAGGTCATGACGGCCCCGCTCACCTCCAGCCCGGTGCCCGGTTCCGGCAGGTCCAGCTCGCGCGGACCCGAGCCGGGCACGGCGAGCAGGTCGTGGCGGAAGACCTCCGCCGCCCGCGCGACCTGCGGCCCGTACGGCATGAGCGCCAGGCTCACCTGCCTCACCCCGCGCGACTGGGCAGCGGGGGTCGCCAGCTGCGGGCCCGCGGGCTCGGGGCGCAGCCCGTTGCGGTTGCGCGACAGGTAGCCGGCCGAGCGCAGCAGGGTCAGCGCCAGCTCGTTGTCGTCGGTGACCTCGTACTCCGTGACGTGCTCCAGCAGCACCGCCGCGCCGCCCGCGGCCACCCAGCCGGAGGCGGGGAAGGTCGGCAGCGGGGTCTCGCCGCACCCTCCTTCGCTCGTCAGCGGGCGCTCGACCACGGCGAACTGGCCCTCGGCGAGGGAGCCCGTGGCCCGCTCGGGCAGGGGGACGTGCAGGCGCACCCGGTGGTCGACCGAGCGGTTGTCGAAGGTGACGGTCAGGCGCACGAACGGCTCGCCCGCCCTCAGCTCGACGCGGGTGGTGACGACGGTCTCCTCGGTGCCCTCGGGGCCCTGCTCCGGCGGCGCGTCGGCCCAGGAGCGGGGGTCGGGGTCGCCGGTGCGGTGGCCGCCGAACCGGGGCCAGTGGTAGATCCGGCGCACGTCGAACGCGGCGACGACCGGACCCGAACAGACGGGTTCGACCTCGACCTCGGCGGGCCGGTCGACCAGGAAGTCGTGGACGGGAGGGGCGTGGTTGTAGGTGTCGCCCACGTCGCCGCCGTCGACGATCCGCCCGGCGCCGGTGATGGCGACGCCGTCCTGGCCGGTGAGGGTCAGGGTGCCGTCGTCTGCGAGCTCCACGGTGAGCAGGCCGTTGGTGAGGGTCGTGTCGTCCCGTCGTACCGGCGCGGCCGGGGCCTGCCCGGAGGAGGACGGCGCCGGAGCGAGCGCCACGTGACCCAGGGGCGGCAGCTCGACCAGCGCCGCCACCGTGCGGCGGGGCTCGGCCTCGATGCGGACGCGGGTGACGCCCTCCAGGTGGCCGCGCAGCTCGGCGACGTTGAACGCCACGTCGGAGTCGCGGGCGACGGTGAAGGCGAGCACGCCGTCCTCGACCGACCAGCCGGTGATGTGCTGGCCGTACAGCTCGGTGCCGTGGATGAAGCTCAGCGCGACCGAGGGCTCCATCTCCTCATCGAGCAGGAGCGTCGGCGCGTATTCGAGGGTCTGGGAGGGCACCGGCAGCGGGTCGAGCCCGGCGACCTCGAAGAACACGACGCTCTGCCGTACGGCGGGCGTCGGGTTGACGACGAGCACCGCCCCCGCGGGAACTGCGGCAGCCAGCCGGGCGGTGACCATGTCGCGCACCGCCTGGCCGAGGTGCTCCGCCTCCGCGATGCGGGCGGCGACCTGCTGGGCGGTCTCGTCGACGCCGCAGCCGGTGACGGAGTCGTGCCCCGAGGCGTCGACCAGGCGCCACCAGGCCATGTCGAGGAAACGTCCCGGCCAGTCGGCTCCCCACAGGGCCGCCAGGGGTTCCGCGTACCGCTCGACCATGCGCTCGGCGCGGCCCATGGCCTGCTTGACGTGCGCGCGGACCGAGATGACGCCGGGCAGGATGTTGGCGCGGGCGTGCGAGCGCAGCTCGCCGGCGACGACCGGCAGGCCGTCGGCCGTTCCGCCGACGAATCCGGACAGGGTGTCCATGCGGGCGCCCAGCGCCGCCACCATCGCGGGCAGGCCCGCGACCGGAGCGGAGTGGTCGGCGCCGTACATGGCCAGGAACGGCCCGCTCCCCCAGCGCGCCATGCGCTCGACGAACTCGGCGGCACGCCTGTCGAGCTCGCCGGGCACCTCGAACAGGTGGGCGCCGTTGCCGTAGCCGCCCTCGGGGAGGTACTGCGTGCGGATGGGAGTGCCGTCGGGCGCGACCCACGAGAAGGCCGAGGTCACGACCGAGGAGGGCACGCCGCGGTACACACACGCGTGCTCCAGGCCCGCCAGTCGCAGGATCTGCGGCATCTGGGCGGTGTGGCCGAACATGTCGGGCAGGTAGCCGACCGGCATGTGCCCGCCGAGCTTGTCGGCCCGGTCCATGCCGATCTCCAGGTTGCGCACGATGGTCTCGCCGGAACACAGGAACTCGTCGAGCAGGATCTGCCACGGCCCGATCGCCAGCCGGCCCTGCAGCACCAGCGCCTCGATGCGGCCCTGGTTCTCCGGCCGCACCTCCAGGTAGTCGTCGACGCAGGCCATCTGCCCGTCGAGGGTGAAGTGGTAGCCGGGGTCGGCCTCCATGCGGTCGAGCACCTCGTCGAGCAGGGCGACCAGGCGCAGCCTGAACCGCTGGAAGGGCTCGTACCACTCACGGTCCCAGTGGGTGTGCGGGACGACGACGATCTCAGAGCTGCTCACGGGCTTCCCCTCCGAGAGGAAGTGCGTTCTGTACGGCGAAGCGGGCGGCGATGCGTTGCGCGGTGACGATGTCTTCGAGCGCCCCGTCGGCCCCGGTCAGCGGTTCCTCGCCCGCGTGGAAGGCCAGGAGCTGCGTCTCGAAGGCCTCGGTGACGTCACGCCACTCG
This sequence comes from Nonomuraea sp. NPDC050663, assembly GCF_044456985.1. NCBI lineage: Bacteria > Bacillati > Actinomycetota > Actinomycetes > Streptosporangiales > Streptosporangiaceae > Nonomuraea > Nonomuraea sp. NPDC050663. The sequence goes on along the minus strand of NZ_JBITGL010000005.1, from coordinate 598,866 downwards.
GTGCGCGCCTCTCCGGGCGCGACGACGGTCAGCACGGTCGGGGCGTTCATCAGGTACGGCGAGGGGAAGGCCAGCTCCAGCGTGCCTTCCGAGTGGTGGATCGCGACGGTCTCCCGGTAGGCCGGGTAGTCCTCCAGGTAGTGCCACCGGATGGAGAAACGGGCGGATCCGGGCAGCTGCCCCGAGATCTCCACGGAGCCGGGCGCCGGACCCCAGGTCGCCACGTGCTCGATGGCCGTGGGCGAGCCGGTGAAACGCCGCAGCAGCGACAGGTCGTGGCAGATGGAGCCGAGGCTGACGGCGTAGACCGAGCGCACGCTCTCCGAAGCGTCGGCGCCCAGCGCCTGGTCGAGCAGCGCCTGCTCGGCCTTGCGCACCTGCGTCAGGTCGGCGTCGGCCGCGTGGACGAGGTTGGCGAAGGCGAGCTGCGACTCGCCGCTCGGGTGCAGCACGGTGACCTCGACCGAGCGGATCTCCACCCCGCGCAGCAGCTCGACGGCGCGCAGGACCGCCGGGTCGTACTGCTTCATGTAGCCGACCATCAGCCTGCCCGGCGGCAGCGCGGCCACCTCGGCCCTGGTCAGGGCCAGCGGCTTCTCGCAGAAGACCGCGTAACCGGCTTCGAGCGCCAGCCGCACGGTCTCGCCGTGCGAGCCGGAGGCCAGCACGAGCACGGCGTCGAAGCCGCCGTCGGCGAGCATGGCCTGCAGCGAGGTGTAGCGTCCCGGGGCGCCCAGCCGGTCGGCGACGGCGTCGGCGAGGGTCTGCGACAGGTCGCAGACGGCCCGCACCTCGAACAGCTCGCGCCGCCTGGACAGCAGCGGCACGTAGACGGCCTGCGTCACGGCCCCGCATCCGACGAGAGCAATCCTCACAGTCCCAGCTCCTTCAGCTTCCTCAGGTTCGCGGCCTGGTCGGCGACGATGTCGCCGGTGCGGCGGTGCGCGGGCAGGGTGTCCTGCTCGACGACGATCCAGCCCTCGTAGTCGCGCAGCGCGGCGACGACACCCGGCAGGTCGAGGTCGCCCTCGCCGAGCGGGGTGAAGACGCCCGCGCCCATCATGGAGCGCAGGTCGCCGTCCATGAGGGCGAACGAGGCGTCCTTGACGTGCACCTGGCCGACGCGGTCCGACCAGTCGTCCAGCGCCTTGACCGGGTCTCCGCCAGCCAGCAGGAGGTGGCCGGTGTCGAGGCAGAGCTTGACGTCGGTGAGCTCCAGCAGGCGCTCGATCTCGTCGGGCGTCTCGACGGCGTGGCCGAGGTGGTGGTGGAGCGCCGCCTCGTAGCCGCGCTCCCTGCACCGGTCGGCGGCGGCCTGGACCCGGGCCGCGAACGCCGGCCAGTCCGTCATCTCCGGCTCGCCGTGCCCGGGCCGGGCGAAGCGGGCGGGCATCGACGGGGGCCCCAGCGTGGGCACCGGCTTGAAGGGCGCCGAGGGCGCGCGGTCGAAGGCGTCGAGCGTGGCGTCGAGATCGTCGAAGGACTCCCCCGGCACGTCCGCCCAGCCGCCCGCCAGCCGCAGCCCCCCGAGCCTGCCGAGGTCGAGGTAGCCCAGCGGGCCCAGATCGATGCCGTCGTACCCCGCCTCCGACAGGGCGGCGACCATCTCCTGCGCCGCGAGCGGCGGCGCTCCCGGCTCGAAGACGCCGAAGCTCACCGGCGCGTTCGCGATCAGGCGCACAGCGCCATCACCTCGTTCTCGTGGGTCTCCAGACGGTGCATGCCCGTCCCGGCGGGCACCAGGACCCGCTCGCCGCGGATCACCTGCCGCCGGCCGTCGGGGCGCACCAGCACCAGGCCGTCGGCGTCGAGGGCGAGCAGTTCGTCGCCGAGCCTCAGCAGCAGCGGCGCGTCCGGCCCGGCCGAGATCGCGGTGCGGCCCTGCCGTACGGCGTCGAAGACCAGCGTCGGGTCCTCGGCCAGCACCCACGTCGTGGGCGCGCCCGGCAGGCCGTCGCTGCCGTCGCGGTGGAAGTCGCTGCCGCCGATCGGGATCACGTCGTCGCGCCAGGCCTCGGCCCAGGCCAGCGGGGCGCCCCAGCGGCGGTCCCACCAGCCGGAGTGCCAGATCTCGGCGACCTGCGGCCGGTTCTTGATCGGCTGCAGCCAGGCGCAGTCGCCGCCGAGCGGGTGGTTGATCGACATCAGGCCGCGCTCGGTCCAGGAGTCGGCGTCCTGGCGGAAGTCGACCCAGCCGACGTCGCCGAAGACGTTGGCGTGCCCGCGGTCGGTGGTGACCTCCTGGCCGGGCAGCAGCGTGATGCCTTCGGCCTGCGGCAGCTCGGGGTGGTGGCTGACGGTGTTGTGGTCGGTGACGGCCAGGAAGTCCAGGCCGCGGCTCCTGGCCAGCTGGGCCAGCTGGGGCACGGTCAGGGAGCCGTCGCTGTGCACGGTGTGGGCGTGGAAGTCGCCCGCCCACCATCGCAGCGCGCCGACCGCCGGGATGTCGCGCGCGGGCGGCCGTTCCGCCATCGGGACGACGGGATCGGCGGGCCTGGCCGGCACGTCGGCGGAGGTGGTGATGTCGAGCTCGAAGTCGAGGCCGCCCGGCGGGATGCGGTGCAGCCGCAGCCAGACCTGCCACACCCCCGGCTGGATCTCGCCCGGCAGGTAGCCGGGCGTGGCCCACTCGCGGGTGACGGTGTACTCGTCGCGCGCGCCGCCCGACCAGCCGCGGAAGCCGGACGGCGAGCCGCACCCGAGGTCGAGCACCCCCTGCGAGCGGTCATAACGCAGCCTCACCGTCACCGCGGCCGTCCCATCGGGCACCTCGAAGGGCACCTCGCGCAGGATGCGCTCCAGCCGGTCGTCCAGCGTCCAGCGTGACCTCACACCAGCTCCCCGTCTCGGTAGATCAGCGCCCGGTCGGTCCTGGGCACCGCGTAGCCCTCGTCGCCCAGCGCGGGTTCGTCGCCTTCCGGCACGATGACCTGCACCGTCTCACCCGCCGCTTCGAGCGTGATGAGGTGGGAGGCCCCCAGGCTCTCGGAGAGCACGACCTTCCCCGCGATGGAGCCGTCGACGGGTTCGACGGAGTAGGTGACGTACTCGGGGCGCACGCCGTACACGATCTTCTCTCCGTCCTTGAGACCGGCGGCCGGGGCGGGCACCTTGCACCCTGCCACCTCCAGGGTGTCGCCGCGAACGGTCCCGTCAAGCAGGTTCATCGGGGTCGAGCCGATGAACCCGGCGACGAAGGTGTTCGCCGGGCGCTGGAAGACCTCGGCGGGAGTACCGATCTGCCGGATGTGCCCGGCCTCCATGACCGCCATGCGGTCGGCCATGGCCAGGGCCTCGGCCTGGTCGTGGGTGACGAAGACGGTGGTCACGCCCAGCTCGCGCTGGAGCTTCTTGAGGAAGGTGCGGGCCTCCAGGCGCAGCCGCGCGTCGAGGTTCGACAGCGGCTCGTCGAACAGGAAGGCCTGCGCCTGGGTGGCCATGACGCGGGCGAGCGCGACACGCTGCTGCTGGCCGCCCGACAGCTGCCCCGGCCTGCGGTCCATCAGGCCCTCCAGGCCCAGCCGCGCGCCGACCTCGGCGGCCTTCGCGGTGCGCGCGGGCTTGGCGACCTTCTTGATGCGCAGCGGGTAGGAGATGTTGTCGGTGACGTCCATGTGCGGGAACAGCGCGTAGTCCTGGAAGACCATCGCCACGTCGCGCGCGCCCGGCTGGACGTGGGTGACGTCCTTGGAGCCGATCACCACCTGGCCGGAGGTGGCCGTCTCCAGTCCGGCGATCGTGCGCAGCAGGGTGGTCTTGCCGCAGCCCGAGGGGCCGAGCAGCGCGAAGAACTCGCCGTCGCGGATCTCCAGGTCGAGGGCGTCGAGCGCCTTCACCCCGCCCGGATAGACCTTGGTCAGGCTCTTGAGCTCGATCACCGCTTGATCCCTCCGTGGAAGCGGAAGCCGTACTTCTTGCTGACGAACAGATACATGAGCACCACGGGGATGGAGTAGAGCAACCCGAACGTGGACAGCAGGCGCAGGTTGGCCTGGCCGCCCTCGGTGTAGAGCGTGTACATGATCACCGCGGCGGGCTGCTTCTCCACGTCGCTGAGGAGCAGGTAGGGCATGAGGAAGTTGCCCCAGACGTTGGCGACCGCCCACACCGCGATGGTGGCCAGGCCCGGCCTGACCAGCGGCACCACCACGTGCCGCACGATCTGCAGCGGCGAGGCCCCGAAGACGCGGGCCGACTCCTCGTAGGACTTGGGCGTGGAGTCCATGAAGTCCTTCAGCATGAAGATCGCGGCGGGCAGCAGGCCGCCGGTCATGATGAGGATCAGCCCGAACTGCGAGTCGATCAGCCCGACGGTGACCGCGAGCTGGAAGAGCGGGACCATCGCCGCGGTGCCCGTGATGATCGAGGAGAGCAGGAGCAGGGTGTAGAGCAGCGCGTCGCGGCCGGGCATGCGGACCCGGCTGAGCGCGTAGGCGGCCAGGGCGGCCAGCGCCACGACGATGACCGCCGTGCCGATCGCCAGGATCAGGGAGTTGCCCAGCGAGCCGAGGGCGTAGGGGTGCTCCCACATGGCGGCGAAGTTCGCGACCGTGAAGTCCGGAAATTTCACGCGATAGGTGGGGGTGTCGGTGAAGGGCGCGGTCAGCAACCACAGCAGCGGGACGCTGAAGAAGGCCAGCACCACCGCGACGAAGGTATAGAAGCCGATGCGGCCCAGGACGAATCGGGTCATCGTTTTCTGAGCATTCTGAGATAGAAGACGGCAACCACCAGGTTGATCAGCAGGATGACTGTGGAGACGGCCGCGCCGTACCCGAGCTCACCGCCGAACAGCGCCACCTTGTAGACGAACACGGCCAGCACCTCCGACTTGCCGTCGGGGCCTCCCGCGGTGAGCAGGAACGGCGAGAAGTCGTTGAAGGTCCACAGGCTGATCAACAGCAGGTTCGTGAGGATGTGGCCGCGGATGTGCGGGAAGATCACGTCGCGCAGCTGCTGCCAGGCGTTGGCCCCGGCCAGGCGGGCGCTCTCCAGGTGGCTGGGCGGCACGTTCCCGAGGGCCGCGCCGTACAACATCATCGAGAAGGCGGTGCCGCGCCAGGTGTTGAAGATGATGATCGACAACATCGGGTGGTCGATCAGCCAGGCGAAGCCGGGGATGCCGAGCAGCGCGTTGAGCGTGCCGCTGTCGCGGTCGAGCAGCGCCACCCACAGGAACGACACCACCGCGCTGGGCAGGATCCAGGCCAGGATGACCAGGCCTTCGACCAGCCGCTTGATCCGGCCGTGCAGCACCTTCGCGAGGATGAACCCGAGCACCGCCTGGCCGATGACCGCCGAGCCGAGCACGAACTGGAAGGTCAGCCAGGTGGAGTTGCCGAACCTGCCGTCGGTCAGGGCCTTGGCGAAGTAGTCGAGGCCGACGAACTCCGGGTTGGCCGCCGCCGCGCCGGTCAGGCTGTAGTTCGACAGGCCCAGCAGGATCACCCACAGGGCCGGGAAGACCAGGAAGATCGCGATGAGGATCAGCGCGGGCGCGATGAACGCCGCCGCCCTGCCGACCCCGAGACCCGCCGCGTCGGTGGCGAACCGGGCCGCACCCGGCCGCGGCGCCTGAGCGCCGTGGCCGGGTGTCCCCTTGTCCTCGTCAGCTTGCGATCTTGTCAGCGCCACCAACGAGTCCTTCGAGCTTCTTGGCGTAGTCGGCAGCCGCCTGGTCGGGCGCCGTGCCGTTGATCACCGCCGCGGACGCCTCCTGGAGCGCCACCGACACCTGCGGGTAGACCGCGAGCGGGGGCCGGTAGGCGGTCACCGGCAGCACGTTCTCCGAGATGAAGCCGAGCAGCGGGTCACCGGTGAGGATCTCCTTGTTGACGTCGTTGCGCGGCGTGATGCGCACCGCGGTCTTCGTCTCCTGCTTCAGCGCCTCGGGCGACAGGGTGAAGGCCAGCAGTTCGAAGGCCTCCTTCGGGTGCTTGGTGTTCGGGTTGAGCGTGCGCAGCGCGCCACCCGACATGCTCACGAAGTCCTGGCCGCGGATGCCCTTGCCAGCCTCGATCGCCGGGATCTTGGCGAATCCGACGACCGTGTCGCGGTCGGCCATCTTGGCCACGCCGTCCGTGGGGTTGACGACGCCTCGCCAGAAGTAGTCGCCCTCCATCAGGATGCCGATCTTGCCTTCCGCGAACTGGGCGAACGACTTGTCGCGGCCCTTGGCCTCCTGCTGGAGCTTGGGGTCGCCGAGCCCGCTGCCGCCGTAGATCTTCTGGTAGAGCGTGAGCGCGTCCTTGAGCGGCTGGGTCGCGCCGGACCACTTGCCGTCCTTGTAGACCTCGCCGCCGGCCCCCGCCAGCAGCGGCAGCACGCCCTGCATGGTGGTGGCCTCGCCCATGGCGGTGCCCGCGTTGATCTGGATCGGCACGGGGACGCCGGAGTCCTTGAGCTTCTGCCCGGCGTCGAGCACCTCCTGCCAGCTGACGGGCTGCCAGTCGGCGGGCAGGCCGGCCTTGGAGAAGAGGGTCTTGTTGAAGTAGAGAACCCGGCCGTCGGTGCCGATCGGCAGGGCGTACTTCTTGCCGTTGAAGGTGGTCAGGCCCTGGACGGCTTCGGGGATCTGGGCCCAGCCGTCCCACTTCTCGCTGTCGGGCGCCACCTCGGCCAGCGGCTTGATGTAGCCGGCCTCGGCGAACTCTCCGGCCCAGATGCCGTCGATGTCCATGATGTCGGCGCCCTTGCCGGACTTGAGGTCCAGTGCCAGCTTGGTCTTGTACTGCTCGTCGTCCACGCCGTTCGGGACGAACTTCACCTTGACGTTCGGGTGCGTCTTCTCGAACTCGGGGATGATCCACTTGGTCAGGTGATCGGCGGCGTTGGCGTTCTTGCCACCCGCGATCGCGTTCTGGGTGATGGTCAGCTCGATCGTGCCGCTGCCGGATTCGCCCGAACCTCCGCTGCCGCAGGCAGTTAAGGCCAGGCCCGAAGCGGCGAGCACTGCGACCACTGATCTCTTCATGCATACCCTCCGGGGCTGTCCGAAATGGGAGGCATCAGGGCGCCTAATATGTCATGACATGAAGACGACGTAAAGACCTGTTATCAACTCGTGGGTCTGGCTTACGCTGCGGTTTCGCGGTCAGTAAACGATTCCACTCGATGTGACGGGGAGATGTCATGGACAGCGATTACGGTCCTGTCACAATCTAAGGCATGATGTCATGACATACTGTGTTTCTAGGGAGGCGCCTTGGACATCACGATGAGCGGGTACGACCGGCTGACTCACATCCGGGCCACCAGGCCGTCGCTCATCGCCGAGGCCGCATCCCGGCGCGTTCCCGGCGTCCTGAAAGACCGGCTCTTCCTCCTGGCGGCCGACCACCCGGCCCGCGGCTCGCTCGCCGTACGCGACCGGCCCCTGGCGATGGCCAGCCGCCACGACCTGCTCGACCGCCTCCGGCTGGCGCTGTCGCGTCCCGGCGTCGACGGCGTGCTCGCCGCGCCCGACGTGATCGAGGACCTGCTGCTGCTCGGCGCGCTCGACGGCAAGATCGTCATCGGCTCCATGAACCGCGGCGGCCTGCCCGGCACCGTCTTCGAGGCCGACGACCGTTTCACCGCCTTCGACGCCGGCGCCCTGCTCGATTTACGTCTCGACGGCGGCAAGATGTTGTGCCGCATCGACCCGGGCGACCCCGCCACCGCCTCCACCCTGGAGGCGTGCTCGCAGGCCGTCAGCGCGCTGGCCAGACGCGGGCTGCTGGCCATGGTCGAGCCCTTCTGGTCCTCGCGCGTCTCCGGCTCCCTGCGCAACGACCTGTCCGTCGAGGCCGTCATCAGGGCCGTCTCCGTCGCCCAGGCACTCGGCACCACCTCGGCCTACACCTGGCTCAAGATCCCCTGCCTGCCCGAGATGGAGGCCGTCATGGCCGCCACCACGCTGCCCGCGCTCCTGCTCGGCGGCGACCCGCCGCACCTCGACTCCGCGCTGGCGTCCTGGGAGCGGGCTCTGCGCCTGCCGGGGGTGCGCGGGCTCGTCGTGGGGCGCGCGCTGCTCTACCCTCCAGACGACGACGTCGCCGCCGCGGTGGACGCCGCCGCCGCTCTGGTCAGGGAGGATTCTCGATGACGTTCATTCCGTACGGCAAAGCCGCCTCGTCACCCTGGTCCGTGGAGATCACACCCGAGCTGGCCGGATGGACCTACTCCGGGCTGCGGATCGTGGAGTTGTCGGGCACGGTCACCTTCTCGACCGGGGCGGAGGAGATGCTCGTCGTCCCGCTCTCGGGCTCGTGCACGGTGACGATCACCTCGCGTTCATCGGCCGGTGATCCTGCGGTCTTCCGCTTGGCCGGGCGCGAATCGGTCTTCTCGGGCCCCACCGACTTCGCCTACCTGCCGATCGACGCCGCGGTCACGCTCACCGGCTCGGGCCGGATCGCCCTGCCCGCGGCCCGCGCGACCAGGGCGCTGCCGCCCCGCCACCAGCCCGCCTCCGCCGTACCCGTCGAGCTCAGAGGGGCCGGCCAGGCCACCCGCCAGGTCAACAACTTCGCCGCCCCCGGCGTCTTCGAGTGCGACAAGCTCGTCGCCGTCGAGGTGCTCACGCCCGCCGGCAACTGGTCCTCCTATCCCCCGCACAAGCACGACACCGCGCACGAGGGCGAGGCCGTGCTGGAGGAGATCTACTACTTCGAGGGCGGGCCCGGATACCAACGTGTCTACAGCTCCGAGCGCGGCCACATCGACACCCTGGCCGAGGTCTCGTCGGGCGACGTGGTGCTGGTCCCCTACGGCTACCACGGGCCGTCGATGGCGGCGCCCGGATACGACCTGTACTACCTGAACGTCCTGGCCGGCCCGGCCGACGAACGATCCATGGCCTTCTGCGACGACCCCGAGCACGCCTGGATCAGGGGCACCTGGGCCGGACAGGAGACCGATCCCCGGCTGCCCTTCGGGAGGACCTCATGATCAGGCTGTCGGTCGCGCAGGCCGTCACCCGCTTCCTCGCCGCGCAGCACTCCGAGCGCGACGGCGTCGAGCGCCCCTTCTTCGGCGGGCTGTTCGGCATCTTCGGCCACGGCAACGTGGCCGGGCTCGGCCAGGCCCTGGCGGTCAACGGCGACCTGCCCTACCACCTGGCGCGCAACGAGCAGGCGATGGTGCACACCGCCGCCGCCTACGCCAGGGCGAGCAACCGCCTGGCCACGCTGGCGTGCACCACCTCGATCGGGCCCGGCGCCACGAACATGGTCACCGGGGCGGCGGGCGCGACGATCAACCGGCTGCCGGTGCTGCTGCTGCCCGGCGACATCTTCTCCACCCGCGTGGCGAGCCCCGTGCTCCAGGAGCTGGAGGATCCCCGCTCGTACGACGTCTCCGTCAACGACTGCTTCAAGCCGGTCTCGCGCTACTGGGACCGGATCAACCGGCCCGAGCAGCTGCCGTCGGCGCTGCTGGCCGCGATGCGGGTGCTCACCGACCCGGTGGAGACCGGCGCGGTCACCCTCGCCCTGCCGCAGGACGTCCAGGCGGAGGGCTTCGACTGGCCGGAGGAGCTGTTCGGGCGCCGCGTGTGGCACATCCCGCGTCCCCGGCCGGAACAGGCCGTCCTGGAGCGGGCCGCCGCGCTCGTCAAGGGCTCGGCCCGGCCGCTGATCGTCGCCGGCGGCGGGGTGATCTACAGCGAGGCCGGTGAGGCCCTGCTGGCCTTCGCCGACAAGCACGGCATCCCCGTCGCCGAGACGCAGGCGGGCAAGGGCGCTCTGCCGTACGGTCACCCGCTCGCGGTCGGAGCGGTCGGCGCGACCGGGACGACCGCGGCCAACACGCTGGCCCGCGAGGCCGACCTGATCATCGGCGTCGGCACCCGCTACAGCGACTTCACCACCGCCTCCCGCTCGCTCTTCCCCGCCTCGGCCGCCGTGGTCAACCTCAACGTGGCCGCCTTCGACGCGGGCAAGCTGACCGGGCTGCCGCTGGTCGCCGACGCGCGGGCGGGGCTGGCCGACCTCACGCTCGCCTGCGAGGGCTGGTCGACCTCCGAGGCGTACCGCTCCCGCGTCGGCGAGCTCAACCGCGACTGGAACGCCGCGGTCGACGCCGCCTACGCCCTGGACTCCTCGCCCGTACTGCCCCAGCCGGCCGTCATCGGCGCGGTCAACGCGGCCGCCGGCGACGACGGCGTGGTCGTCTGCGCCGCCGGGTCCATGCCCGGCGACCTGCACAAACTGTGGCGGCCGAGCGGTCCGGGCAGCTACCACGTGGAGTACGGCTACAGCTGCATGGGCTACGAGATCGCCGGCGGGCTGGGCGTGAAGATGGCGCGCCCCGACCGCGAGGTCTTCGTGATGGTGGGCGACGGCTCCTATCTGATGATGGCGCAGGAGCTGGTCACCGCGGTCGCCGAGGGCGTCAAGCTCACGGTCGTGCTGGTTGACAACGCCGGATTCGCCTCGATCGGGCGCCTGTCGGAGAGCGTCGGCGCCGAACGGCTCGGCACCTCCTACGCCTATCGCGGGGGCGGACGCTACGACGGCGGGCCGCTGCCGGTCGACCTGGCCGCCAACGCGGCCTCGCTCGGAGCGGTGGTCCTGCGCGCAGAGACCGTCGACGACCTGCGCAAGGCGCTGGAGACGGCGCGGGCGTCCTCGGACACGACGGTCGTCTACGTGCGCACCGACCCGATGGTCGACTCGCCCTCCTCCGAGGCCTGGTGGGACGTGCCCGTCGCGGAGGACAGCGCAGGTCATGGCGCCTATCTGGAGGCGAAGCGCGAACAGCACTAGTGTCGCGTCCGGCCCACGGGGGAAAGATCGCCCTATGGTCACCACAACCAGGGCGTGGCGCGCACTTGGGGTGATCGCCCTCATCGTGGCGATCGCCCTGTTCCTGTGGTACCTGCGCTCCGTCGTCATCCCGATCATCCTCGGCATGTTCCTGACCACACTGTTCCTGCCGCCCGCACGCTGGCTGCGATCGCGCGGCATGGGACGCGGGCTGTCCACCACGCTCGTCTGCCTGGGCGGAGTGGTGCTCGGAGGGGCGTTCATCGCACTGCTGGTGCAGCCCACCATCGACGGCGTCGCCCAGCTGCGCGACAGCGTCGGCGTGGCCGTCGACCAGCTCCACCAGCTCGCGGTCTCGCTCGGGCTCGACGACAAGACGCTCAACAACCTGGTCGAGCAGACCAGGCAGTACATCACCCAGCAGACCCAGACCATCGCCACCGGTGCGCTCACGGGGGCCAAGGTCGTCGGCGAAGTCGTCATCGGCGCGGTGCTCGCCGTCATCCTGGCGATCTACTTCACCCACGGAGGCGACCGCCTCTACGCCTGGCTGGTGGACCTGCTGCCGATGCGGGCGCGCCCCCAGGCCCGTGACGGCGGCGCGCTCGTCTTCGACGTGATCGGCCGCTACATCCGCGGCGTCGCCCTCGTCGGGCTCGTCGACGGGTTCTTCATCGGCCTGGCCCTGTGGATCCTCAAGGTGCCCATCGCCCTGCCGCTGGCCGTGCTCACCTTCATCGGCGCCTTCCTGCCGATCGTCGGAGCCTTCGTCGCCGGGCTCCTGGCCGCCGCCGTCGCGTTCGCCGCCCACGGCTGGGTGGTGGCGCTCATCGTCGTCGCCGTGACCATCGCCGTGCAGCAGATCGAGGGGCACGTGCTCGCGCCGCAGATCTACGGGCGCGCGCTGGACCTGCCGGGAGCCGTCATCCTCATCGCCATCGCGGTCGGCAGCGTGCTCGCGGGGATCACCGGAGCCTTCCTCGCCGCACCCATCGCCTCGGCGGCGGTGGCGCTCGTCAGGAGCCGCGAGAGCGGGCCGGCCGGGGCATCCCCGGCGCCGGTCTAGCTGTTCAGCGGCGCCGGTGCCGGCTCAGCGGACCAGTCCGCGCGACGGCCAGCGCTGCTCGAGCACCTCGCCGATCTCGGCCAGGAAGGCGTCGACGTCCTGGATCAGATAGCCGGGGCGCACCATCACCGTGGGGAAACTCGCCTCCCGCAGCTCCTCCGGCCGCAGCGGCTGATCGGTCGTGCCGCGCAGCGTTGCCACGATGCGGTCGAGGAAGGCGTCGACCGAGTCCTCGCTGTAGCCGCCGCCCATGCGACCCGGCCGGAACGCCACCCGCTCCACCCTGGCCGCCTGCTCCTCGAACCACTGCTCCCTGCGCAGATGCTCCGTCGGCTCGGTGAACGCCAGCCGGACCGGAGCCCGCTGCTTGGTCTCCAGCGCCACGACGAACGCCTCCAGGGCGAAGTCGACCGCCATCTCCTTGTAGCCGCGGCGGCGCACGGCGAAAGTCGCCCGCCGCACCTCGTCGGCCGTCACCGGGCGCAGCTCCTGCGGCCCCCTGCCCAGCGTGGCCTCGATGCGGGCGATCAGCGTGTCGACTTCGAGAGGGTCGTAGCCTGACCGCAAACCCGTGACGCGCGGAAAGCGATTCAAGCCTGGTCCTCCTGCTGCGGGCTGATGTCCCGTCCATTGTCCCGACTCTCACGGGGCTACCGGCGAGTTGTGCCTATACGGTTACAAGTGTCATGCAGCTGTCGAACGTCTCCTTCTCCTACCGCCGTCGCGGGCCCTCCGTCCTGCGCGACGTCGGCGTACGGCTCGCGCCCGGCGACGTGATCGAAGTCGTGGGCGCCAACGGCGCAGGCAAGTCGACCCTGCTCCGGCTGCTCGCGGGCATCACCCGCCCCACCGGCGGCACGATCCTCGACCGGCCCTCCGTGGTCGGCTTCGCCCCCGACCGCTTCCCCGCCGACCAGCCCTTCACCGTCGCCGGCTACCTCACCCACCTGGCCCGCGTCCGCGGCACCGCCTCCTGGAAGCCCTGGTGCGCCCGCCTCGGCCTCGACCCGCTGCTGTCCGTACGGCTCGGCGAGCTGTCCAAGGGCAGCGCGCACAAGGTCGGGCTGGTGCAGGCGCTCATGTGCGCTCCCGGGCTGCTGATCCTCGACGAGCCGTTCGCGGGGCTCGACGTCACCACGCGGGACGCGCTGCCGGCGATCATCGCCGAGGTGCGCGCCCGCTCGGGCATCGTGGTCGCCAGCGACCACCAGGGCGGCCTCCAGGACGTGCCCTCGGTCCGCCGGTGGTCGGTGGTGGACGGGCGCGTGAAGGAGGGCAGCGCGGAGCCTGCCATGAGGGGCTCGGGGGATGCGGACTCCGAGTCGCGGGCGACGGTGCGGGTCACCCTGCCCGCCGACGAAGCCGACGCCTTCGTGGCGAAGATGCGCCAGGCGGGATACGAGGCCGAACGATGATCGCCCTGACCCGCTTCCGCCTCACCGCCTACGTACGCTCCCACCGCATCTACCAGGCGCTCCTGCCCATCCTGATCATGCTGGCGATCCTGCACAGCAACGTCGCCCCCGCCGGCAAGGAAGCCGCCGTGCTCGCGGACTCCGCAGCACTCATGATCCCCTTCCTGGCCTGGGCCACCCGCAGCCTCCTCGACACCGAGCCCGACGGCCAGCGCGTCATCTCGGCCACCTCCGTCGGCGGCCCCGCACGAGAGGTCGCCGCCGGACTGCTCGCGGCGCTCGGCGCCAACGTGCTCTTCGCCGCCGTCGCACTGGCCGCCGCCCTGGTGATCGGCATCGCCACGCCCATCACCGGGCCGGTCCTGGCCGCCGGGGTCGCGCTGCACCTGATCGCCGCCCTCACGGGCACCGCATTGGGCGCGCTGACCAGCCGCCCCATCCTGCCCAGCCCGGCGGTCTCCATCATGGTGCTGATCCTGGGGTACATCGTGATGCTGCTGGTGGGACGCAGTTCGGTGTACTGGCTGACGGTGCCGGTGACGGGGTGGATGAAGGCGGCCAACGACAACCGGCTGGTGGAGCAGCTGCCGTTGATCGCGGGGGTCTCGGTGCTGTGGGTGGCGGTGGCCTTCACCGGCTACGCCTGGCTCCGCCGTACCCGCCCCTGACGGGCCACGCGCCGCCGTACCCGCGACCCACCACGCGCCGCGGTACACGCCCCTCGACCCGGCGCCGTGCCTTGCGCGCCATGTTCCCACCGTGCAGCGGCGCGGGCCGTGTTCCGCCCCGCGCCTGACGACCCCTCGCCCGCTACTCGGCGGCCGCCAGCTGGCCGCAGGCGCCGTCGATGTCGCGGCCCCGCGTGTCGCGGACGGTCACCGGCACGCCGTGGAACTCCAGCCGCCGTACGAACGCCCGCTCGTCCTCCGGCCGTGACGCCGTCCACTTCGACCCCGGTGTCGGGTTCAGCGGAATCAGGTTCACATGCACGAGCTTGTTCTTGATCAGCTTCCCGAGCAGGTCGGCCCGCCACTCCTGATCGTTGATGTCCTTGATCAGCGCGTACTCGATCGACACCCGCCGCTTGGTCTTGGCCGCGTAGGCCCAGGCCGCGTCGAGCACCTCGGCGACCTTCCAGCGCGTGTTGATCGGCACCAGCGTGTCGCGCAGCTCGTCGTCGGGCGCGTGCAGCGACAGCGCCAGCGTCACCGGGAGTCCTTCGTCGGCGAGCTTGGCGATCGCGGGCACCAGCCCGACGGTCGACACGGTCACGTTGCGCGCGGAGATCCCCAGCCCGTCGGGGGCGGGGTCGGTGATGCGGCGCACGGCCCCCATGACGGCCTTGTAGTTGGCCAGCGGCTCGCCCATGCCCATGAAGACGATGTTGCTGACCCGCCCGGCTCCGCCCGGCACCTCGCCGTTGGCCAGCGCCCGCCCGCCGGCGACCACCTGCTCGACGATCTCGGCCGTGGACATGTTGCGGGTCAGTCCCGCCTGTCCGGTGGCGCAGAAGGGGCAGTTCATGCCGCAGCCGGCCTGGGAGGAGACGCACATGGTGACGCGGTCGGTGTAGCGCATCAGCACGGACTCGACCAGCGCGCCGTCGAACAGCCGCCACAGCGTCTTGCGCGTGGTGCCCGCGTCGGTGGTCATCTCGCGCACCGAGGTGAGCAGCGGCGGCATCAGCGCGGAGAGCTTCTCGCGGGCCGCCGCCGGAAGGTCGGTCATGGCGGCCACGTCGGTGGTCAGGTGGGTGAAGTAGTGGCGTGAGAGCTGGTCGGCGCGGAAGGGCTTCTCGCCCAGCTCGGCGACGGCGGCGCGGCGCTCGGCCATCGTCAGATCGGCCAGGTGGCGGGCGGGCTTGGCTCGCCGCGGCGCGACGAACTGCAGCAGCGGCCGCTCCTTGGCCGGGGGCTGCTGCTTCCCGGCCGCAACCGACTCTGGCGCGGTGGCTCCGGTCTTCTGACTCACGTAACACTCCGGGACGATCTAAAGTATCCAGATGTATGGCGATTTTCCGGCCGGCCTTGGGTTCCGGACTCTCCGGAGACACAGGCGAGGGGCTTACCGAGGTCGTCCTCACTGCCGGCAACCCCTACGGAAGCCGCACGCTGGTCGTGGAGCGTGACGAGGAGTCCTCGGTAGCTTACCTGTGCTCGCCCGACGGCACCGTCCATGGAGCCGTCTGGCTGGCCAACCACCGCAGTGCTCCCGCGGTCATCGACCTGGGCCGGGTCAACGCCGGCCGGCCGCCGCTGATGCCCAGGGCGAACACCGGCCATCCGGCCGGACGCAGACCTCTCGGCCAGCTGACCCCCCTCTGGTTCGAGGAGGGTGACGGCGTCGCCCTGTATGAGAACGACGACCTTCTCGCGGTCATTCCTGGCTGGGCGGACATGAGCCGGGGCATGCCCGGCTACGCGAGGGACGCGATCGGCGAGACGCCCTTCGCCTGGGCGCTCGACGAGGCCCTGGAGGGCCTGGCGCCTCGCGTCGAGAAGGCCAGGTCCTACTGGCAGTGGCGGCACGCGGAGGGCAGCTGGGCGTCGTTCCAGCAGTTCGTGATGGGCCACCTGGACGGCGCCCTCGGCCCCGCGGGCAGATATTGGGACGCCAGCGGCGAGCGCATGCCCACAGTGGGCATCACCGAGCGGCCCCCGCACGGGGACCGGGAGGTCACCGTCTTGTCGACGGTGGGGATGAGCTGCCAGCGCATGCCGACGGTCGAGCAGTGGATCGATCGTCCCGACGCCTACGCGCGCATCGAGCTGGCGGTGGCCACGCACGACGATCCGCGGGAGGCGGCGCTGCTGCTGGTGTGGCTGGCGCAGTATCCCTGGCATTCGGTCACCTGGCTCGGGCATGGACACACCGCCAAGTGGTATCACGAGCCGGAGACATTCCCGTTCGGGCCGGAGTTCAGCGGGGTGATGCTCGACGCCGAACCCCCCGACATGCCCGACATGTCAGGCTTCGCCTTCGGCGGCGAGGCCGTCCGATGGTTGTGGCTGCAGCCCTGGCGTTAGCTCTTTCCTAGAAGAACCAGCTCAGGAGCACGTAGACCGGGATCAGCGTGGCCACGAGCGAGTCGAGGCGGTCCATCAGGCCGCCGTGCCCCGGCAGGATCGACCCCAGGTCCTTGATCCCGAGGTCGCGCTTGATCATCGACTCGATCAGGTCGCCCAGCGTGGCCAGCACCGCGACCAGCGCGCCGATCAGCGCGCCCTGCCAGATCTGGCCGCCCATCAGCCAGACCACCAGCCATGCCCCCACACCCACGCAGGCGAGGACGGACCCGGCGAATCCCTCCCAGGTCTTCTTCGGACTGATGATCGACATCTTGTGCCTGCCGAACAGCACCCCGGCCGCGTACCCGCCGATGTCGCTGGCGACGGTCACCGCGACGAAGATCAGCACCCGGTAGTGGCCGTCGTCCGGCTGCAGCAGCAACGCCACGAAGGCGGCCAGCAGCGCCGGATAGACCAGGGTGAAGACCGAGGCCGTGGAGTCGCGGACGTATCCGTCGGTGCCCGCGGCGAACATGCGCCAGATCAGCACCACGAACGTGAAGATCGCGAACGAGCCGACCAGCCAGCCCGGCCCGCCCCAGTAGGCGCCGCAGATCATCGCCGCCATGCCGGCCAGCACCGGGATCATGGGCACCTTGATGTCACGCGTCGCGAAGGCCTGGACCAGCTCCACCACGCCCACGCCGACCGCGCCCAGGACCACCGCGAGGAAGATCTCCTTGACGGTGAAGAGCGAGACGATGACCAGCGCGCCCAGGCCCACGCCCACGGCGATCGCGGCGGGCAGGTTCCGGCCGGTACGGCTGCCGCCGCTCGGGCCGGTGCCAGCCGTAGGTTCTTCCACGAAAACTCCCGGCACGTTCTTGCTCGCCCAGGGTCCTGGACGTTTCACACGCGTGCGCCCGGCCCAGCGGCGAGCACCTCACGCACCCTACCTGTTACGCACGCTTCATCTGGGACACGTCCCAGCGTCATCTTCGTACGGCACGCCTGCCGTACCACTGCCCTCGACGGCCTCGCCCTCACCTGGCAGCACGAAACACCCGGTCGTTTCGTGATCTCGCCCGAGCTACGCGAGAGTCCCCGCACCACGAGGGTGCGGGGACCTGGCGACAGCCGGCCGCTCAGACCTCGAGCAGCTCGGCTTCCTTGTGCTTCAGCAGCTCGTCGATCTTGGCGACGTGGCGCTGGGTGATGTCGTCGAGTTCCTTCTCGGCGCGGCGCACCTCGTCCTCGCCGGCCTCGCCGTCCTTGATCATCTTGTCAAGGACTTCCTTGGCCGAGCGCCGGATGTTGCGGACGGAGACCTTGCCGTGCTCGGCCTTGGTCCGCGCGACCTTGATGTACTCCTTGCGGCGCTCCTCCGACAGCTCGGGGAAGACCACGCGGATGGTCGCACCGTCGTCGGTGGGGTTCACGCCGAGGTCGGACTCGCGGATCGCCTTGACGATCGCCGTGACCGAACCGCGGTCGAAGGCCTGGATGATGACCATCCGGGCCTCGGGCACCGAGAACGAGGCCAACTGCTGGATCGGCGTCGGGG
This sequence comes from Nonomuraea sp. NPDC050663, assembly GCF_044456985.1. Classification (NCBI taxonomy): domain Bacteria; kingdom Bacillati; phylum Actinomycetota; class Actinomycetes; order Streptosporangiales; family Streptosporangiaceae; genus Nonomuraea; species Nonomuraea sp. NPDC050663. Next base: position 581,065 of record NZ_JBITGL010000005.1, on the reverse strand, counting down.
TCCCGTAGTACTCGGCGTTGATCTTGTTGAACATCTGCGGGGTGACGCGGCCCGTCCGGATGTTCGCGAAGTCCTCCTTCGCGACCGACACGGCCTTGTCCATCTTTTCCTCGGCTTCGAGGAGAGTTTCGTCGATCACAGCGGCTCCCTGCCTCCCGTCGCTCACCTTTCCGTACTTGCCTCGCGAAACATCGCGAAGCTCGCTCGTCGGGTTCGCTCCTACTTCCCTGCCGGACTCACCAGCGTGCCGATCTTCTCACCGCGGACAGCGCGCAGGATGTTGCCCTCGCCCATCAGGTCGAACACGACGATCGGCAGGTCGTTCTCCCTGCACAGGCTGATCGCGGTCTGGTCCATGACAGCGAGGTCGCGCACCAGGACCTCGGCGTAGTCGAGGTGGTCGAACCTGACCGCATCGGGGTTCTTGCGCGGATCCGAGTCATAGACTCCATCCACCTGAGTGCCCTTCAGCAGCGCCTCCGCACCGATTTCCAGCGCTCTCTGGGCGGCGCAGGTGTCGGTGGAGAAGTACGGCGAGCCGAGTCCGGCGCCGAAGATCACCACACGGCCCTTCTCCAGGTGCCGGATGGCGCGGCGCGGCAGGAAGGGCTCGGCGACCTGCTGCATGGTGATGGCGGTCTGGACCCGGGTGTCGATGCCCCGCTTCTCCAGGAAGTCCTGGAGGGCCAGGCAGTTGATCACGGTGCCGAGCATGCCCATGTAGTCGGCCCTGGCGCGGTCCAAGCCCTGCTTGGACAGCGCGGCGCCGCGGAACATGTTGCCGCCGCCGACCACGACGGAGACCTGCACGCCCTCCTGCACCGCGTCGGCGATGGAGTCGGCCAGCTGGCCCACCACCGCGGCGTCGATGCCGAGCGGCTCGCCGCCGGCGAACGCCTCGCCGGACAGCTTCAACATCACCCGCTTCCACCGGAGCGGGGCCCTGCCCTGTTCTGCATACGACGAAGCCGCCGACGTAGCTGGCTCCTGGTTCTCCTGCACGACGGCGGCCTCCTCGTTGGTTGGTTCTGACGTCCCTCGGGACTGAGACTAAGCCTGACCGACCTTGAAACGAACAAAGGCCAGCACCTCGACGCCGTTCTCGTCCGCGTACTTGGCGATCGACTTCTTGTTGTCCTTGACGAACGCCTGCTGGAGCAGGGTGAAGTCCTTGTACCAGCCGTTGACCCGACCCTCGACGATCTTGGCGATCGCGGCCTCGGGCTTGCCCTCGTCGCGAGTCATCTCCTCGAAGAGCGCGCGCTCCTTCTCGACGACCTCGGCCGGGACGGCCTCGGCGTTGAGGTACTTCGGCGCCATGGCGGCGGCGTGCTGCGCGATGTCCTTGGCGACGTCGGCGTTCGGCTTGTCGAGCTGCACGAGCACACCCACGGCCGGCGGCAGCTGCGGGTCGGTCTTGTGCATGTAGGCGCCGATGTAGCCGCCCTCGAGCACCGCGAAGCGGCGGATCTCGATCTTCTCACCCAGCGCGGCGTTGGCCTCGTCGAGGTGGTTCTGGACCGACTTGCCGGCGTACTCGGAGACCAGCAGCGCCGGGACGTCGGCGGGCTTGCTGGCCAGGATGTGCTCGACGACCTCGGCCGCCAGCTCCTGGAAACGCTCGCCCTTGGCGACGAAGTCGGTCTCGCAGTTGAGCTCGAGCAGCGCCGCGGCGGACTCGCCGTCCTGCTTGACGGCGATGAGGCCGTTGGAGGCGGTGCGCGACTCGCGCTTGCCGACGTCCTTGGCGCCCTTGAGACGCAGGATCTCGACGGCGCGGTCGAAGTCGCCCTCGGACTCCTCGAGCGCCTTCTTGCAGTCCATCATGCCCGCGGCGGTCAGCTCACGAAGCCGCTTGACGTCGGCCATGTTCACGGAAGCCATTTTGCTTTTCCTCGTGGGATGTCGTCGTGTGTTCGGGCCCGCGTCCTCGTCGGACGCCGGCCCGTGAAGCCTCGATGCCGGCCTGGCTGTCGCCATTCCGGCTGTGGTGCGGCCGTCGCCTCGCGGCTCCTGCCGTACCGGCAAGCCCTGGGCTCACCCGGCCACCTGGCCCGCGCGGGCCGGAATCACGTTCCGGCCCGGCCGCTCCCGGCCTTTCTCGCGCGGCGCCGGCCGTACCCGGTTTCGGCCTGAAGCCTCTGCCCGGCACGGCCGGGGTTCGCCGGCGGTGGCCTGTTGCTTGCCCTGGTGGCGTCAGCCGGCCTTAGGCCTTGTCGCCCTCGGCGTCGGCGTCGGCGGCGGGGGCCTCGGCGGCCTCCTCGGCGGCCGGAGCCTCAGCGACCTCGGCGACCTCGGTCTCGGCGACCTCAGCCTCGGCGGCCGGAGCCTCGACGACCTCGGCCTCAGCCTCAGCGGCGGGGGCCTCGGCGACCTCGGCAGCGGCGGCGGCCGGAGCGGCGGCCTCGGCGCCCTCGATGAGCTCGCGCTCCCACTCGGCCAGCGGCTCGGCGGCAGCGGGCTTCTCGTCACCGCGAGCGGCGCCGGAGCGGGCCATGAGACCGGCGGCGACACCGTCGGCGACGACGCGGGTCAGCAGGCCGACGGCGCGGATGGCGTCGTCGTTGCCCGGGATCGGGTAGTCGACCTCGTCGGGGTCGCAGTTGGTGTCGAGGATCGCGACGACCGGGATGTTCAGCTTGCGAGCCTCGCTGATCGCGATGTGCTCCTTCTTGGTGTCGACGACCCACACCGCGCTGGGCACGCGGCCCATGTCACGGATACCGCCGAGGGTGCGCTCCAGCTTCTCCTTCTCGCGACGGCGCATGAGGAGCTCCTTCTTGGTGAGCCCCGAGCCGGCGACGTTGTCGAAGTCGAGCTCCTCGAGCTCCTTCAGACGCTGAAGCCGCTTGTGCACGGTGGAGAAGTTGGTGAGCATGCCGCCCAGCCAGCGCTGGTTGACGTACGGCATGCCGACGCGGGTGGCCTGCTCGGCGATGGCCTCCTGGGCCTGCTTCTTCGTGCCGATGAACAGGATGGTGCCGCCGTGGGCGACGGTCTCCTTGACGAAGTCGAAGGCGCGGTCGATGAACGACAGCGACTTCTGCAGGTCGATGATGTAGATACCGTTGCGCTCGGTGAAGATGAAGCGCTTCATCTTCGGGTTCCACCGGCGGGTCTGGTGGCCGAAGTGAACGCCGCTCTCGAGCAGCTGTCGCATGGTTACGACGGGGGCCATGTGCTGGTCCTCCAGGTCGGCGCGCATCGCTGCGCGGTTCTCGGTTGTGCTGCGGGCGCCTCGCGGCTCCCGCCCTGATGCCCCTGAGCCGCTCCAGCCTGGTTTTCACCAGGACCGAGGGACCGGCTCGCAGTGGGGCATGCGAAGTTGGCCGTAGTTACAGGCCATCGAAAAGTGTACCTCCTGACCGGGCGGCCTTGACCCGCGTCACCGCTCCTGCCTGCTCACGAGCCCTCGCGCGACGCCACCCCGCGCCTCACGGACCCCAGGAACCGCCGTGCTCTCAGGCCTCGTCGCCCGCGACGCGCGCGTCGTGGTCCTCGGTCGGAAGCCCTGGCGTACGGCGTTCCGCCCGCGGGAACAACCGGTACTGCGCCTCGGCCACCCGGGCCCCTTCGGGCCTGGCCTCTCCATGGCGGTGCTTGGCCAGATAGGGCTCCACGAGCTTCTCGATCTCCTCGGTGAGCCCTCTCAGCTCCTCCGCCGTGACGATCAGCGTGCCGCGGGCGAAGACGGTCGCCTTTCTCCACTCTTCGGGCGTCTGCTCCACCTGGGCGAGCGCGCGTCGCGCCTCCAGCTCGGCGTCGTTCCAGATCGCGTCCACGAGCAGATCCCTGGCGGCCCGCGTCTCCCCCGGCTCGCCGGGCTCGTGCGACAGCGTGATGCCTGTGGAGAGGTGCTTCCACACCCGTTCCCTGCCGTCGCTGCGCGCGGGCGCGTCGGCCGCGAAGCCGTACTTCTCCAGCATCCGCATGTGATAGCTGGCCGCGCTCGGGCTGACCCCGACGATCTCGGCCAGTTCTGTGGCCGTCGCCGTACCCACCACCGCGAGGTGGTTGAGCATCGACAACCTGGCCGGATGGGCGAGCGCGCGCATGGCCTTGGGGTCGCTCAGGGGCGGGTGACGTTCCGTCATGCGAGAAGAGTATCAATCTGAAGGGTTGCTTTCATAGTTCTGAAGGATTACCTTCAGAGTCATGAAGGAAACCCTTCACGACTCGACCGACTCCCCCTCGGAGCCCCCCGTGTTCCAGCCGATCCCCCTGCGCAAGCAGCGCGACTACCGCCTCCTCTGGTCGGCCAGGACCACCTCGATCACCGGCTCCGAGGTCTCCCGGCTGGCCATCCCGCTCACCGCCATCACCCTGCTGTCCGCCTCCCCGGCCCAGATGGGTGTGCTGACGGCCGCCGCCTTCGTTCCGACCCTGCTCCTGGGCCTGCACGCGGGCGCCATCGCCGACCGGCTGCGCCGTCACCGGCCGCTGATGATCGGATGCGAGCTGGTCTCGGCCCTGGCCGCCCTCTCGGTGCCCGCCGCGTGGCTCATGGGCGCCCTGTCGGTCACCTGGCTCATCGTGGTGGCCCTGGTCATCGGGACGGCGGCGACGCTGTTCAAGGCCGCAAACTTCCCCCACCTGGCCGCGGTGGTCCACGCCGACCAGCGCACCGAGGCCCTCGCGGGCTTCCACGCCTCCTACTCCGTCGCCTCGGTCGCCGGCCCCGGACTCGCGGGAGCGCTGGTCCAGTTCCTCACCGCGCCGATCGCGGTACTCGTCGAGGGCGTGTCCTTCCTGGCCTCGGCCTTCCTCCTGCGCTCGATCAGGACTCCGGAGCGCAACGAGCCCGCCCCCTCACGCGGCCTGACCCGCGACGTCGCCGAGGGCCTGCGCGCGACGATCACCGACCCGACACTGCGCGCCCTCCTCGGCTCGGGCACGACGATCAACTTCTTCGCGATGGCCTACACGGCCGTTCACATGCTCTTCATGGTCAAGGTCCTGGACATCCCGGAGGGCCTGCTCGGCCTGCTCACCGCGGTCTCCGGCGCGGGCGGCCTGCTCGGCGCCTGGGTCACCACCCGTCTGGTCAGGCGCTTCGGCGAGAACCGCATCCTGCTCGGTTCCGTCCTGTTCTTCCCGCTCAGCATCGTCACCGTCGCCGTGATCGACGGGTCGCTGTGGTGGAAGCTCACGATGCTGCTCAGCACCGGCCTGATCACCGGCGGCATCGTGGTCGCCTTCGCCACCAGCCTCGGCGCGGTCATCCTCCGCGACGCCCCCGTCGAGGTGCGCGGCCGCGTGAACTCCACGATCAACTTCGCCACTCAGGGCGTCATGGCCCTCGGCGGCCTCCTCGGCGGCCTGCTCGCCGAGCTGATCGGGCTTCGCCCCGTCATCTGGATCTGCGCCGCCGGCATCGCCCTGAGCAGCGTATGGATCTGGGCCTCGCCCCTGCGCACGTCCCACCGCCACTGACCGATACCGAAGGAACCTCCCATGAGCACCTCCACCCGCCGCCTCTCCTGGCTGTACGACCGCGCGACGTCCCCCTTAACGCCGACCCCCGGCACCACGACGGCCACCGTCCCCTCCGCCCTCGTCGCCCTCACGCTCGCCAAGCCGTGGCTCCGTTGACGCCCGCCGTCACCACCACTCGGGATGATGCTGCCCCTTCATCGGCGGAGGACCGGTCCACCCGGGCCGCCGCCCGTCGATCCGCCCGGGCGGCAGCACGTAGGTCAGCTCCCCGAAGGTGGACTCCATCTCGCCCAGCAGCCCATCCATCCGGAACCGGTCAACCGGAGCGGCCTGCCCCATCGCCACCAGCCACTGCGCGGTCCTGGCCAGCGACAACTCCACCCGCCAGGACCCGCCTTCCCGCCGCTGACGAGCCAGAGCCCCCATAGCCCCGAAGGCCGCCAGATAGCCGGTCGCATGATCAAGCACCTGAGCAGGCAACGGCGCCGGCTCGTCCCCGTAGGCGATACCGGTCACCATCTGCACCAGACTGTCGAACCCGCGCCGCATCCCCCAGGGCCCCCGCCCCCCGTACGCCGAAATATCAACACAAACCACCCCCGGCCGGAGACCCGCCAGCTCCCCGACCCCGAACCCCAGCCCCTCCAACGCCCCCGGCCGATACCCCCGCACAATCACATCGGCCCCCGCCACCAACTCCCGAAACCGCCTCGCCCCCTTCTCCGCCCGGAGATCAAGCAAGGTCGACCGCTTCCCGAAAGCCGTACTGACCACCAGCCCCGCCACCTCCGGCAACGCCGGAGCCCCCACCCGCAGCACCTTCGCCCCATAAGCGGCCAACGTCCGGGTCGCCACGGGCCCCGCGATCACCCGGGTGAGATCCAAGACCCTCACCCCTTCCAACGGCCGCTCCCCATCACGCCGTCGCCCGCCCCCCGCAGGTGCGTCCCCCACCCGCTCCATCCCCACAAGCGGCAGTTCCCGTACGGCCCGCGCCTGCGGATGCGCGGCCCACTCCTCCATCGTCCGCAGCGCCCCCGCGCACCCGCCCTCCGCCGTCACCGCGTCCTCGACCTCCCGAGCCGTACGGCCGGCGCAAGCCTCCTCGACCTCCTCGCGCTCAGCCTTCGGCCTCAACCCCAAAGCCCGCAGTACGGCCTCGCGGTGATGGTCGAAGTTGCAGTGAAGCCGCACCCACCCATCGGCGGCCCGATAGTCACCGGAGAAGGGCGCCCACATCAAGGGCGCCTTGTTGTTGATCCTGAAGAACCGCTCATCTTGAAACGCGGCCAGGGCCTCCCGCATCTCCAACTCACCCTCGCCACCCACCAGCCCCGCCGCGGCCCCCAACGCCGCCCCCACGGACACCGCAGCGGCCTCTTCGACCTTGAACGTGGAGGGCAACCGGGCCCCGTCATCCACTATCCGCACGGGCGCCAGCTCGACCTGCACCGAAGAAGCCAGCTCCGCGATCTCCCGCTCGAACACCGATCGCCCCTTCCTTCCGGCTCCCACGAGCCCACCCAACCTCAAACCCCAGCCCTCGACCCCGAACGCCGAACGCCGAACGCCGAACGCCGAACGCCGAACGCCGAACGCCGAGCAGCATGCCACGGCCCGCCCATCACCGTCCCGGTTGTCCGCAGGCCCCCATCCACAGAACCGCATTCGGCCCACCCCAGCCGTGACCGCCCCAGCCACCATGCCGCCATGCGCGATTCCCCACCATCCAGCGCCACCCGACGCCGCATGGCCACCCGCCTAGCCGCCCTCCTCCTCACCACCACGATCATGTGGCTGACCCCCCAACCGCCAGCCATCCCCCAGACACCGGGCACCCCGCAGACACTCGCCATCCCACAGCCCCTGGCCACCCGGCAGACACTCGCCATCCCGCAAACGCCGGCCACCCCGCAGCCACTCGCCATCCCGCAAGCAACAGCCGTTCCGCAGCCTCCGCCCACCCCGCAGCCCACCTCCACCGAGCCGCAGCCCACCCCGCAGCCCACCCCCACCGAGCCGCACCTCCGCCCCCCACCCCCCACCGAATCTCGGACACTTCCCAGCCCCCACACCTGGCCCGGAGCTCTCCCCCGCCCCCAAGCTCGCCCTATCCCTCACACCTGGTCCTGGCCCCTCCCCACCCGCCCCCACATCCTGCGCGCCTTCACACCCCCACCAGCCCCCTGGCTCTCCGGCCACCGCGGCACCGACCTCGCCGCCGCCCCCGGCACCCCGGTCCTGTCCGCCGGCCCCGGCACCATCGGCCACGCGGGCCCCATTGCCGACCGCAGCGTGGTGACGGTCATCCACCCCAACGGCCTCCGCACCACCTACCTCCCCGTCCAGCCCTCCGTCCGGCCAGGCCAACAGGTCACCACCGGCACCCTCCTAGGTGTGCTCCAAGACGCCCCAGGCCACTGCCGCGTCTCCTGCCTCCACTGGGGCCTGATCCGCACCCGCCAATACCTGGACCCCCTGCTCCTCATCGGCTTCGGCCAGGTCCGTCTGTTCCCCCACTGGCCATCACCGCCGAGCAGCCCACCAAGCAACCGCATGGCATCATGAACGGACATATGGGAACGCAAAACTCACCAACCGCCCGCCTGGAAACGCTCGGCAACCAGCTGATCAACGTCCACATCTGGCTACGAGACCAACTGACCCAACTCCGCGACGACGTGGACGCCTACCTCGCCGGCGAAGGCACCCGCCCGCAAGACCTCCAGGCCCACTGCCTGACCTTCTGCTCAGCCCTCACCCGCCACCACACCGGCGAGGACACGAACGCCTTCCCAGCACTGGCCAAGCAGTTCCCCGAGCTCCGCCCGATCCTGGAGGAACTCGGCCGCGACCACGAGATCGTCACCGACAGCATGCACAAGCTCCAAGCACTCCTGGACACCCTCGCCGACGCACCCACCCCCACCGAGGCGCAACGGATCCGAGGAGAGCTGAACGGCCTGGCAGCCCTGATCGAGACGCACTTCGTATACGAGGAGAAGCGCATCGTGTCGGCCCTCAACTCACTCCGAGCCGAGGAGTGGCAGGCCACCCCACCCGCCTTCCTCCTCACTACGCCGCCCCCACCCGCGCGCTAGCAGCGAAGACTCCCGGACGGCTCCCGGACGGCTCCCGCCCTCAAGCGCGAGGATGAGCCTGCCGAAACGCAGCCCGCAGCCGCTCGATCGACACATGGGTATAGATCTGCGTGGTGTTCAGCGAAGCATGCCCCAACAACTCCTGCACGCTCCGAAGATCCGCCCCGCCCTCCAGCAAATGCGTCGCAGCACTGTGCCGCAACCCATGCGGACTCAGATCAGGCGCCCCCTCGACCTGCCGCAGCCGCGCATGAACGACACGCCGCACCGTCCCCTGATCGATACGACCACCCCGCACCCCCAGAAAAAGCGCCGCCCCCGTCCCCTCCTTGATCCAAAGCGCCCGCCCATAGACACACCACCGATCAAGAGCATGCAACGCCGGCACCCCGAACGGCACCGCCCGCTCCTTACGCCCCTTCCCCAGCACCCGGACGACCCGCCGCCCCCGATCCACGTCATCCACATCAAGCTGGCAAAGCTCACTCACCCGAATCCCTGTCGCATAGAGCAGCTCAAGCATCGCCTGATCCCTGAGATCAACCGGCTCCCCCTCCCCCCGAGTCTCCAGGGCGGCCCGAGCCTGCTCCTGATCCAGCACGGCAGGCAACGATCGAGGAGACTTCGCACTCCCCAACAGCAGCCCCGGATCATTCGCCAGCCACCCCCGCCGATAGCAGTAGGCAGTGAAGCTCCGAGCGCATGCCGTACGCCTCGCCAACGTCGCCCTCGACAAGCCAGCCGCGTGCTGCTCCCCCAGCCAGGCCCGCAACGTGGAGATATCCAGCCCGTCCACCCCACCGTCGTCCAGATGCGCGAGCAAACTCCCCAGATCGGTCAGGTAAGCACGCACCGTGTGAGGACTGAGGTCGCGCTCGTAGCGCAGGTGGCGCTCGAACTCCGCGATGATCGTCTCCGCGCTTCCCGCCCTCGAGGAACGACCTTCAAAACCCTGCGCGGAACCGCCAGTAGCTGAGCGACGCCCTCCTCCCGCTCCGGCCTCACCCCGCGGGCTGGTGTTATCGCCTCGACGAACCCCCACCGCGAACCTCCGCTCGCCACTCACTGAAGCCGCTTGCCGTTCAGCTTGTCTGATCTACCCCGATCACCCCAGTGTCCACCCTCTGTGAAGACGACGCCGATCGGCAGCATCGGACCCGCACTGGGCGCATTCCCAACCACAGCTGCCAAGACGATCCACTCACTCGGCGCCGGTTCGCTGCCCCGCCAGGGCCGGGATCCAGCGGGACAGGACCCGGCTCGCCTCAGAAGCCCTGGAGCTTGGCCAGCCCCATCCGTAACGTCAGGACAGCGCCACCTCGGCCCCCGCCACCTCGGGCGGCCTCGCCACCTCGGACCCCGCTACCTCGCGTTCCGCAACCTTGGGCGACCTTGCCACCTCGCGCCCCGCCACCTCGCGCCCCGCCACCTCGCCCTCAGCCACATCGCCCTCAGCCACATCGAACGCCGCCGCGCCGAGCCGCCGCGCCGTGCCTCACCACTCAGTCGCCCACACCAAGCCCACCAAGCCCACCAAGCCCACCAAGCCCACCAAGCCCACCAAGCCCACCGAGCCCACCGAGCAAGGCTCGCCGCCAGCCTGGGCGCCACCAGCTTCAGGTCTTACCGCGCCCAGCAGCACTCGCGTCCGACTGCGGCTCGCAGACGTCGCCCATTCACGATCGGCGGCGGACCCGCCAGCCCTTCGTGCACCGCTCAACGAAACCCGCCGCCGCAAGGCTTCCCAGGCTGCTCAGCGCTGTGCTGAGGTCCACTCCGGCGCTCACAGCGATGGAGGCGGTCCCGGCTCCTCCCCTCGTGGGCACGGCGTCGAGGACTCGGCGGGTGGTCTCGCTCAGGTCGTCCCGGGGCAGGACGGGGCCGCGAGCCTCCGTCGCGAGGTCGGTGCCTAGCTCGCCCACAAGCTCGACCACCTGCTCATGGCTGGTGACGCAGACCGCTCGGCCTTCGCGGATCAGGCGGTGGCAGCCGGCGGAGACCTCCGAGGTGATCGAGCCGGGGACCGCAGCCAGGGGGCGTTGCAGGGTCACCGCGTGGCCGGCGGTGTTGAGGGCGCCGCTGCGTACGGCTGCTTCTATGACCACGGTGCCGCGCGACAGGGCGGCGATGAGGCGGTTGCGGATGAGGAAGCGGGAGCGCGTCGGGTGGGTGGCTGGAGGACATTCGCTGACCAGGACTCCCTGCTCGCGGATGGCGTCGAACAGCTGGGTGTGGCCGGTGGGGTAGCAGACGTCGACGCCGTTGGCGAGGACGGCGATCGTTGGAGAGCCGCCGATCAGGGCGCCGCGGTGGGCTGCGCCGTCGATGCCGTACGCGCCGCCGGAGACCACGGTCCAGCCCGCGTCGCTCAGTTCGACGGCGAAGTCGGAGGCTACGTGGACGCCGTAGGCGGTGGCGGCGCGGGCGCCGACGACGGCTACCGAGCGTAGGCAGGAGAAGCGCAGGTCGGCGGAACCTCGGAGCCAGAGGCCGAGCGGGACGCCGTGGCCGAGATCGGAGAGTTGGGTGGGCCATTCCGGGGCGCCAGGAGTCACCAATCGGGCTCCTGCGCGCTCGCCTGCAGCCAGGTCGGCTGCGGGGTCGGTTTGAGGGAGGCGGGCCTGCCAGGTTGCTAGGCGCCTGTTCAGGGTCGCCCCCAGGCGGTCATCGGAGGTTGGGGTGGCAGCGGCTCCCGGCGGTGAGGACGAAGGGCTGAGGGCTGAGGCGGGGTTGGCTGTTGAGGGTGCGCCTCGGGTGGCTGATGAATGCTCCGTTGCAGGATCAGCAGATGGCGTGGCTCGGTAATCAGACGTCGCGCATGCCGTACCTCGGCAGTCGGACGTCTCGGATGCCGTTGCTTGGCAGTCGGACGTCGCGGATGCCGTACCTCGGCAATCAGACGTCGCATATGCCGTACCTCGGCAATCAGACGTCTGGGATGCCGTAGCTCGCTGGCCGATTGTCACAGATGTCGCTAGAGGGCTGTTCCCCGCGAAGTCTGGGGTGCGGTCGGAGACGGAGCTGGGTGCGGAGCCTGCGCGGACGATGTTCACCGCCTCGATGGCGCCGTACTGCTCGACCAGCCAGCCCATGACCGGGTCTCCCACCTCCGCGATGCGCATGAGGATCACACGAGCCGTCAGCTCGTTCATGCCCCCACCCCCAGCCAGAGCGCGAGGGCCTGGGCCGTGTCCTCTTCGCCTGGCGTGTCCTTGTCGGCGAGGTCGGCGATGGTCCAGGACACGCGCACCACGCGATCGAGTCCGCGTGCGGTGAGCGAGCCTGAGTCGAGGCACGATGCGATGGGCTTCATGGCCGCCTCCGACAGTCGGAATTCGCCGTGCAGCGCCATTGACGGGATCTCAGCGTTGGTGCGCCACGGAGTGTTGTCGAGGCGCTTGGCGGCGCGTTGGCGGGCGTGGAGGACGCGGGCGGCCACCGTGGAGCTGGTTTCCACGAACTTGCGGTCGGCCATCAGTTCTCGCTTGTTGGAGCGGGCGACGGTGACCTTGAGGTCGATGCGGTCCTGGAGGGGGCCCGAGAGGCGGCCCTGGTAGCGGCGGCGCATGGACGGGGAGCACTCGCAGACGTCGCTCTTGTCGGCCGGGTAGGCGCAAGGGCAGGGGTTGGCGGCGAGGATCAGCATGAAGCGGGCCGGGAAGGTCACGGTGCCCGCGGCGCGGGAGACGTTGACGTTGCCCGACTCCAGGGGCTGCCGGAGGCAGTCGAGGACGTGGCGGGGGAACTCGGGGGCCTCGTCGAGGAAGAGGGTGCCGCGGTGGGCCAAGGAGACCGCGCCGGGGCGGATGACGGCGCTGCCGCCGCCCACCAGGGCGGCGGCCGTGGCGGTGTGGTGTGGGGCGACGAAGGGCGGCCGGGTGATCATGGGGCTGCTGGGCGGGAGGACGCCGGCTACCGAGTGGATCGCGGTGACTTCGAGGGCGTGGTCAATCTCCAGGTCGGGCAGCAGGGTGGGGAGGCGTTCCGCGAGGAGGGTCTTGCCGGTGCCTGGCGGGCCGTGGAGCCAGAGGTTGTGGCCGCCGGCCGCGCACACCTCCAGGGCGCGGCGGGCCAGGGGCTGTCCGGCCACGTCTGACAGGTCGAGGGACGAAGGCTCGGTGACGGGGATCGGGGTGGTCTCGGGCTCATCGGGCTCTGGTGGTTCCTCGCCGCTGCGGAGCCACTCCACCAGCTGGCGCAGGTCGTGGACCGGCACCACTCGGACGTCGGGGACGAGGGCCGCCTCTGCGGCGTTGGACGCGGGTACGACCACGGTGGCCTCGCCGGTCTTGGCCGCGCCCAGGACGGAGGGCAGGATGCCGCGGACGGGGCGGAGCCTGCCGTCCAGACCCAGTTCGCCGAGGAAGAAGGGCGTGGCGATGCGGTCGGCCGGCACGGCGCCCGCGGCGCCGAGGATGGCGACCGCGATGGCCAGGTCGAAGTGGCTGCCACGTTTGGGCAGGGTGGCGGGGAAGAGGCTGACGGTGATCCGGGCGTCGGGCCAGGGATAGTGGCTGTTGACCATCGCCGACCTGACGCGGTCTCTGGCCTCGCTGAGTGAGGTGTCGGGGAGGCCGATCAGGTGGATGCCCGCCAGGCCGTTGCCGACGTCGGCCTCGACCTCGATGCCGCGGGCTGTGACGCCGATGAGGGCGACGCTTCTGGTGCGAGCGACGGCCATTCAGACCACCACGCCGCGGATGTGGCGCAGGGAGTAGTCGCCTGCGAAGCGCTCCAGGGCGATCACGTCGATGCGGACGGTGCGGAACGTCGAGGGCTGGGTGGACAGCCATTGGGCGGCGAGTGTGCGCAGGCGGGCCAGCTTCGCGGGCCGTACGGATTCGAGCGGCGTGCCGTGTGAGCGGCTCGATCGGGTCTTCACCTCGACGACGACTAGGTCCGCGCCGTCGCGGGCGAGGATGTCGATCTCGCCCCTTCTGGAGCGCCAGTTGCGTTCCAGGATCCGCATGCCTGCGGCGGTCAGGTAATCGGCGGCCAGTTGCTCGCCGTGCCTGCCGAGATCGTCTTTCGCGGCCATGGGGACCACCTCCGGGGAAGACCTTCGCGGAGGGGGTGGGGTTGGGGAGGGGGTGAAACTGGTTCTGTGGATAAGGGGGAGCTCGGTGGCGGAGTGGGACTTGCTGCGCTGCTGTCCGGCGCCGAAGCGGAGGTGGATGTGGGGCAGCTTGAGGGCGAAGGTGGGGGAAAGGGTGCTGAGGCTGCCTGCTGCCGGAGGTGGATGCGAGAGCGGCAGCGTGGACGGTCGAGGTTAGGACGGGAGGCCAGGTGGCGCTGGCGATGGGGCAGCCACGCGGGGGGCGGAGGCCGGGAGTGGTGCCGGCGGTGGAGCGCCAAGGCCGCATACGGAGAGCAGGAAAGGCCGTCGCCGTGCGTGGTCGAAGCCGGGCGGGGCCGGGAGTGGTGATGGGGGCTGGCCCGAAGTCGAGGGCAGAAGCGGGAGGGGGCCGAAGCCGGGGCGGACGTGGTGCCGTCGAAGCCGGGGCGGACGTGGGTCCGCGTCGAGGTGGAGGCCGACGTCATCGCGGTGGGGCGAAGGTGTGCGCGGAGGCTGGCGTCAGTGTCGGCCTCGGCAAAGGGTCGTGGCCGAATACGACCTGGGCGCCGACTCCCGCCTCGGAGTCGGCGCCCGGGTCGACGGGAGTACGGCCCGCGGTCAGCCGGAGAAGCCTTCCTTGGGCATCTCGAGATCGCTCTTGGCCAGTTCCTCGACGTTAACGTCCTTGAACGTCACCACCCGCACGTTCTTCACGAACCGTGCCGGACGGTACATGTCCCACACCCACGCGTCCTGCATCTTCACGTCGAAGAACACGTCGCCGTTCTCGGCCGTGCGGACCTCCAGGTCCACCGAGTTGGTGAGATAGAAGCGCCGCTCGGTCTCCACGACGTATGTGAACAAGCCGACAACGTCGCGGTACTCGCGGTAAAGCTGCAGCTCCATCTCGGTCTCGTACTTCTCGAGATCCTCTGCGCTCATCGAGTCCCTCCTGTCGCGCCCGTCATGCCGCCCCCACATCTCCATTCTCGCGTATCCGTCTACTGACCGTGACGAAGGAGAAGCGATGGTGATCGCACGGCCCGTGCTCCTGCAGCGCCAATCGGTGCTGAAGCGTTGTATACCCCTTGTGTTCGGCGAAGCCGTACTGCGGGAATTCCGCGTCGAGCGAAGTCATGATGCGGTCCCTGGTCACCTTCGCCACGATCGACGCCGCCGCGACGCAGGCGGCGACCTGGTCGCCCTTCCATACGGCCAGTGACGGAGCGGGGAGGCCCGGCACCGGGAAACCGTCCGTAAGGATGTACTCCGGGACGAATGACAACCTCGCGATCGCGCGCCGCATTCCCTCGACGTTGCACTTGTGCAAGCCGCGCGTGTCGATCACCTCGGGCGGGATGATCACGGTCTCGACGTGGGCGAACTTCATGATCAGGGTGAACAGGCGCTCTCGTACGGCAGGCGTCAGGAGTTTGGAGTCGCCCAGGCCGGGGATCTCGCGCCGCAGGACCACGGCCGAGACCACCAGCGGCCCTGCGCAGGCGCCCCGCCCTGCCTCGTCGACCCCGGCCACCGGCGTCAGGCCGCGCCGAGCCAGAGCCCGCTCGTAGGCGTAGAGCCCGGAGTCGCGGCGGACGACGCTCGGCCGGGGGCGGAACGAAAATGTCATGACAGAGGCAGCGTACGCCCCATATGCCGCAACCCGCGACCAAATGCGCGCTGAGCCGAACCGCCGAGGCGTGCGGGAGCGGTGGCCGAGGTGGGGATGGGGTGGGAGGGGAGGGTTGGGGGCGCAGGTGGGAGTGGGCGGGAGGCGCCTCTGACCTCCTGCGATGGGCGAGAGGGAGTGCGGACCCGCCGGGGGGACGTCGCTGCGCCAGGAAGGTCGGAGGAGGCCAGGAGCGGAAGGAAGCGGGCCTGGCGGAGCGCGAGGCGAGCATGAGGCGGATGCGAGACGGGGGCGAGACGGAGCACGGGGCGGAGGGCGAGACGAAGTGCGGACCCGCCGAGGGGACCTCGCTGCGCCAGGAACGCCGGAGGAGGCCAGGAGCGGAAGGAAGCGGGCCTGGCGGAGCGCGAGGCGAGCGCGAGGCGGAGAGCAGACGAGCGGTCCGTGCCACGGCCCCAAAAGGCGCGAATACAGCACGAGCCCAACCCGGCAAACGCCAAGGGCCCGGGAGCATCACCCCCAGGCCCAGCCAAACCACCCGCCGTCTCAGCGAACCTTCGAGAACGTCTCCGGCGTAGAGAACGTAGAGATCCGGTTGAGCGGCCAATACCGCAACACAGCCGTCCCGATCACGTCATCCTCCGAGATCCACCCCTCCGACCGCTCGTAATGCGCCCGAGAGTCCGCCGAAGCCGACCGATGGTCCCCCATCAGCCACAACTTCCCAGGCGGCACCGTCACGCTGAACTCGTCGCCCGACGGAAAGTCGTCCGGATACAGGTAAGGCTCGTCCAACGCCACCCCGTTGACCGTGATCCGCCGCTTGGAGTCGCAGCACACCACCTTGTCACCACCCACGGCGATCACCCGTTTGATGGTGTCCTCACCGTTCCACCCCTTGAACACCACGATCTCGCCGCGGTCGACGGAGGGGTCGAGCTTGTTGACGAACACCCTGTCGTTGACGAGCAGGGTGTTCTCCATCGACTCCGAGGGGATGTAGAACGAGCCGACCACGAAAGCCTGCAGCAGCAGCGCCAGTCCGACGCCACCGGCCAAGAGGAAGATCGTCTCGCGGAACCCGCCGCCCTTTTTCTTCTTCTTGGCAGGTTCCGTCACTTCTTCTTCCGCCAAAACAACAACCTCCGGCGCAGCAACACAAGGGGGACCGCGCCCGCGAAACCCGCGAGCAGCGGTATGGCGCCGCCCATGGCCTGCAGGGCGGGCTGGGCGAACGTTTCTGGGATGGGCAGCACGGTGGCCCGGGAGAAGGGCCACACGATCACGAAGGCGCGTCCGACCACGTGATCGACAGGGATCGTACCGCCACCGGGCTCGCCCTGGTGACTGCGGGAGTCCTGGGAGACCGAGCGGTGGTCGCCCATCACCCACAGCGCACCCTCGGGCACCTTGACGTCGAAGAACGTCAGCGACGGCACGTCACCCGGATACAGGTAGCTCTTCTCGTCGATCGCGACGCCGTTGACGGTGACGCGGCCCTTGGAGTCGCAACACTTGACCCGGTCTCCGCCGACGCCGATGACGCGTTTGATGTAGTCCTTCTCGCCGGGGATGACGCCGAAGGCGGTGCCGATCCAGCGGAAGAAGCCGACCACGGGGTTCGAGGGCTCCTCGTAGAAGACCTCGGAGTCCCACGAGTCGATGCCGTTGAAGACCACGATGTCGCCGCGCTCGATGTCACGCGTGTGGTAGACGAGCTTGTTGACCAGGACCCGGTCGTTGACGAGCAGGGTGTTCTCCATCGACTCCGACGGGATGTAGAACGCCTGCACGACGAAGGTCTTGATGATCAGGGCCAGGACCAGCGCCACGACCACCAGGACGGGGAGTTCCTTCCAGAACGAACCCTTTTTGTCCTTCTTGTCCTTGGCGGGCTTCTGGGTGTCTTCCGCGACCACGTCCACCTCGTTGTCCTGGCTCTCGCTACTCATCGCTACCCGAGCCTAGATGATGCGCGTGCGCGACAAGCCTGGACCGACGCTACACCCGTCACGCGTCGCCTCAAGATAAAGGAAATGACCCGGTACGGCTGTGCCGTACCGGGTCATTTCGGACACCTGGCGTTACCTGGAGGTGTTGTCGCGCTTCTCGCGGATACGGGCGGCCTTGCCGCGCAGGTCGCGCATGTAGTAGAGCTTGGCGCGACGGACGTCACCGCGAGTCACGAGAACGACCTTCTCGATGACCGGGCTGTGCACCGGGAAGGTGCGCTCGACGCCGACACCGTAGCTGACCTTGCGGACCGTGAAGGTCTCGCGGACGCCGGCGCCCTGACGGCGGAGCACGAAGCCCTTGAAGACCTGGATACGCGAGCGGTTACCTTCGACGACTCGCACGTGAACCTCGAGCGTGTCGCCGGGACGGAAGTCCGGGACGTCGCTGCGCAGGCCCGCCTTGTCGAGCTCCTGGATCTTCGTGTGCATGACAGCAGTTCCTCAACGTTTCGATGAGCACCCGGAGGTCCACCCGGCCTCGGCTCGAGGGGGACACGCGTGCATGATGACAAGACCCGGTCAACCGGGCCAGCGATTCAGTGTGCCATATCTTCCGGCCCGAAGCGAAACGACAGCTCCTCGAGCAGCGCCCGATCATGCTTGTCAAGGCCGGTCAGGCGCGCCGCGAGATCGGGCCGGTTGTCGACCGTACGGCGCAGCGCCTGGTCGCGCCGCCACCGCGCCACCTTGCCGTGATGGCCGGACAGAAGCACATCGGGTACGGCATGGCCGCGCCAGACGGGCGGCTTGGTGTAGACGGGACCCTCCAGGAGGTTCTCCATCGCCCCGGGAGCGAAGGAGTCGTCCACCACGGAGTTGGCGTTGCCCAGCACCCCGGGCAGCAGCCGGCCGATCGCCTCGATCATCACCAGGACCGCGACCTCGCCCCCGGCCAGGACGTAGTCGCCGATGCTGACCTCCACGACCCGCATGCGCTTGCCGTACTCCGCCATGACCCGCGAGTCGATGCCCTCGTAGCGTCCGCACGCGAACACCAGCCACGGCTCGGCGGCCAGCTCCTGCGCCATCGCCTGGGTGAAGGGGCGGCCGCTCGGCGTCGGCACGACCAGGACGGGCGAGCCGTCGCCGGCGATGTCGTCGAGCGCCGCTCCCCAGATCTCCGGCTTCATCACCATGCCAGGGCCGCCGCCGTACGGGGTGTCGTCGACGGTCTTGTGCACGTCGTGCGCCCAGTCGCGCAGCTGGTGCAGCCGCACGTCGAGGGTGCCCGACGTGCGGGCCTTGCCGATGAGGGAGACCTCGAGCGGCGAGAAGTACTCGGGGAAGATCGAGACGATGTCGGCTCTCACGGCTCCAGCAGCCCCTCGGGCGGGTCGACGACGAGCTTGCCGCCCTCCAGGTCGACGACCGGGACGAGCGCCTTGACGAACGGGATGAACACGTCCTTGCCCACCACCAGCAGGTCCTGCCCGTGATGCAGCACGTCGGTCACCTCGCCGACCTCCTGCCCCGCGACGGTCACCACGCGCAGCCCGATGAGCTGGTGGTCGTGGAACTCGTCGGGGTCGTCAGGGGCCGGCACGTCGGCGGAGTCGATGAACAGCATCGTGTCGCGCAGCTCCTCCGCCTCGTCGCGGGAGCCGACCCCCTCGATCCGGAGCAGCAGCACGTCCTTGTGCCAGCGCGCCCCCTCCACCACGAGGTCGCCGAAAGCGGTGCCCGGCTGGAAACGGGCCTCCGGGTCGTCGGTGAGCACCTCGACGGTCACCTCGCCGCGCACCCCGTGGGGACGGCCGATGCGGCCGACGGCTAGCTCCACATGAACTCCTCAGAAACGACCGCACCCCCACCGGCACGAAACCGATGAGGGCGCGTTCAGACGAAACTTCCGCTAGCGGGCCACTTCGTACAGGTCACGAAGATCGACCTGGACGCGCTTCCCTCCGGACAGGGCGTTGACGACAGTGCGCAGCGCCTTGGCGGTGCGGCCGTTGCGGCCGATGACCTTGCCGAGGTCGTCGGGATGCACCCGGACCTCGAGCACGCTCCCGCTGCGGATGCGGCGGGCACGGACCCGGACGTCGTCGGGATGTTCGACGATGCCCTTCACGAGGTGCTCGAGTGCCTCCTCGAGCATGTCAGGCCTCGGCCGGAGTCTCGGTGGAGGCCTCCTCGGCGGGAGCCTCTTCCTTCTTCGGCTTGGCCTTCCTCGGCGTGGTGGCGGTGGAGGAGCCGGTGTCGCCACCGGACATGGCCTCCTTGGCCGCGGCCTCGTAGATCGCGTGACGGTCGGCCTTGGGCTCGGCCACCTGCAGCGGGGCCGGAGCCGGCTCACCCTTGAACTTCTGCCAGTCGCCGGTGAGCTTGAGCAGCTTGAGAACCGGCTCGGTCGGCTGCGCGCCGACACCCAGCCAGTAAGCGGCGCGCTCGGCGTCGATCTGGATGACCGAAGGGTTCTCCTTCGGGTGGTACAGGCCGATCTCCTCGATCGCCCGTCCGTCACGCTTGGTGCGGCTGTCGGCGACGATGACACGGTACTGCGGGTTGCGGATCATGCCGAGCCGCTTGAGCTTGATCTTGACTGCCACGGGTGTGGTCTCTCCTGCATTAGAGCGCGGGTGAACGACATCTCATCGAGTGGGGCACGATGCGAAGCCGCTCGAAGGGACAGGCGCGACAGGCGGGAGATGAGAGGGCACCCACACAGTCACGGTGTTCCAACATGTCATTGTGCCAGATGGCCAGCACTGCATACGACCAGGTACGGCAGGCGTTCACAAAGCATCGGCAAGCACGGTGTGTCCAGCAGGGGGCGTCATGCCTTCTTACCTGCCAATTTCACACGTGACCATCACACTCAAGTCTCGCGCGCTGCTGACGGCAGCCGTGGCGACCGTGTCGGTCGGTGCGCTGCTCACCTTCTCGGCGAGGGCGACTCCCGGCGATTACGGGCATGCCAATGGCGTGGAACTCACCCTCCCCGCGATCCCTGCGATCGGGCAGCCTGCCTTCCAGGGGACCTGGGGCTCGGTCGCCGTCGACGACACACCGGGGACCGACAGCGCCACCCATCCGACGTGGCCCGACCCTGACGGCGTGACGCAGTACATGAGCCTCGCCAACGGGACGCTCGAGGCGACGGGAGTGGACTCGCCCGACGCGTGGCGAGGCTCGTCCAACCTGGTCGTCGACCAGTTCCAGCTCTCGCCCTCCGGTCAGATCCCGCTGCTGTTCACGGGCAACGTCAGCACCTTCGCGCAGTGCACCGAGCAGGCCGACGGATTCGCCGCCGTGCAGACGGCGCCGGGCACGGTCCGCGTCTTCGGGGAAGCTCCGGCCGGTGGAACAGCCCTGGAGAACGGCGGCGACGTGACCATGACGCTGACCGGGGCGGAGCTCGGCCTTCCCAGCGTGGCGAGCGGGGACATCACCGCGAGCAGGACCGATGTCGTCACCCCTCCGGGAACGCTTCCTGCCGAGGCGCGCACTGAGGTGACCTTCACCGCCGTCCTGCGCGACGAGGCGGGCGAAGTGATCTATTCGGGCGACCTGGCCTTCCTCGTCCTGGCCAGGACCGAGGCGAACTGCAACTCGGTTCCCACGCCGACAC
This sequence comes from Nonomuraea sp. NPDC050663, assembly GCF_044456985.1. Classification (NCBI taxonomy): domain Bacteria; kingdom Bacillati; phylum Actinomycetota; class Actinomycetes; order Streptosporangiales; family Streptosporangiaceae; genus Nonomuraea; species Nonomuraea sp. NPDC050663. Next base: position 560,256 of record NZ_JBITGL010000005.1, on the reverse strand, counting down.
CCACCACTCCGACGCCCACCCCGACGACCACGACCCCGTGCCCGACCGAGACGCCCACCACTCCAACGCCCACGCCCACCACTCCGACGCCCACCCCCACGACGCCCACACCCACGCCCACCACTCCGACCCCGAGCCCGACCGAGACGCCCACCACCCCGACACCCACCCCGACCACACCGACTCCGAGCCCGACCGAGACACCCACCACTCCGACGCCGACACCCACGACGCCCACGCCCACATCGACGTCGCCCAGCCCGACAGAACCGCCGACGGAGCCGCCGACGAACTCCCCCTCGCCGACGCCCGACGACAACCCGTCGCCCAGGCCGCCTCACGGCGGTGGCGATGACGGGGACATGTCGATGGTCTCGGGCCGCGACGAACTGCCCTTCACGGGCCTCCAGCTCGTCTGGCCGCTGGCCGCGCTGGCCGCGATCGCGCTCGGTCTGACGGCCCGCTACATGGCCCGCCGCCGCTGACCGTCCCGTGAAGCCGGGCGCACACCCGCGCCCGGCGTACGGCCCGGCCTGCCGTAGGGCCCAGCCCTGCCGTACGGTGCCCTCCTGCCGTACGGCACCGCGCCGCCGTACGGCAGGAGGGCACCGTACGGCGGGCCGCCATGGCGTCGAGACCCGGCGCTGAGACCGCAGCCGGCACGGCGACGAGGACGGGCGCCGAGGCAGAGGCCGCAACAGCGGCGACGGCAGGCGCTGAGATCGATGCCGCGGCAGCGGCCAGGACAACCGACGAGACCGAAGCCACCACACCGGCGCCGGTAGGCGCCGGGACCGGTGCCGCGGCGCCTTACCGCACGCCGCCCACGACACTCCACGGGATATCGTCGCCGGCGTGCCGGTCGTCCTCCTTCACCGCGAGCTCCGCACACCGGCGCCCCTGCTCCCGCAGCGGGTTGGTGACGGACACGATGCCCGCCCGCCGCCCTTCCTGCGACGCGTCCCACCCCAGGTAGACCAGGTCCGGGTGGTTGTCGCGCAATGCCTGCCGCGCCCCCAGGGCGAGCTCGTCGCTCATGGCCATGACGACCCCACCGCCGGCGAGGTGAGGCGCGAGCAGCCGGGCGGCGGCGTGCCCGTGCTGCCGGGAGTTGCGCGCCACGACGGCCACGGGAGTGGCCGCCCAGTCGAGCCCCGCCCCCGCGATCGCGTCGCGGAAGCCGCGCATGCGGGCGTTGGTGACGTGGAAGGTCACGCGTTCTGGCACGTGGGCGCCCGTCGTCAGGCCGGGCTCCCGCCCGCGGTCGAGCGGGAAGGAGATCACCACCGGCGACCTGCCGTCGCGCAGCCCGAGCGAGGCCATGGCGAGGGCGGCGGCGTGGTCGTCCTGGGTGACGCACGCGATCCCTTCGCGTCGTGGGCCGCCTTGGATGGCGGCGGGGCGGGGGTCGTCGGCGACCGCCGCCAGTACGGGGTCGTCCTCGGCCGTGGTCCAGAGCACGAACGCGTCGACCGCGGCGGAGAGCACGCGGTCGGCGTCGGCGTCGTCGCCGCGGGTGGGGATCAGCGTCAGGCCGAGCCCTTCTTCGACGCAGACCTCGGCGACCCCGGCCAGGAACTGCGCGGCCTGGGGGTCGTCGAAGGCGTAGGCCAGGTGCTCGCCGAACACCACGCCGAGCTGGCGGGTGCGGCCGTACTTCAGCGCGCGGCCCATGGCGTTGGGGTGGTAGCCCAGCTCGCCGGCGGCCTGGTGGACGCGTTCGCGGGTGGCGTCGGCCACGCGCGAGGGGCGCGTGAAGGCGTAGGAGGCGGTCATGAGGGACACACCCGCCCGATCCGCCACGTCCTTCAGCGTCACACGTTTTCGCACGAACCCATGCTAGTTGTGTAGCGTTACACATATGCGTATGCCCCACCTGGCACCCCTCCTCGGATTTGCCGGATTCGGCGCTTTCTGGGGCGTATGGGGCGCGACCCTCCCCCTCCTGCGCGCCCAAGCCGGAGTGAGCGACACCGAATTCGGCCTCGCCCTGCTCTTCGTGGCCGCGGGGGCGCTGCCCGCGATGCTCGCGACCGGCCACCTCGTCGACAGGCTCGGGTTGCGGGTGGCCGGGGTGCTGCTCGCGCTGCTGGGCGTCTCGGGTGTCGTGCTCGCCTTCGCTCCGGGTGACCTCGTGACGTTGTGCGCGGGGATCCTCCTGGTGGGAGCGGCCTCGGGAGCGGCCGACGTGGCGATCAACACGCTGGCGGCGACGGTCGAGAAGCGCACGGGGCGGCCCGTGGTGTCGCGCTCGCACGCCGCCTTCTCCGCCGCCGTCGCGCTCTCCAGCCTGGGAGCGGGCGCCCTCGCCGGCCTGGCGGGCAGCCTGCCGGTGAACTTCGGCGCCGCCGCGGTGATCGCCGTCGCGCTGGGCTCGGCCGTCGTCGTCTCGACACGCTCGATCCCGGCGCCCGGTCGCGAGCCTGCCGTGCCGCCGCGCGCGGGGCGGCGGGTGGTGTGGTGGGCCGTCCCGCTCCTCATCGGCGCGATCGGCGCGCTGGCGTTCGCCTCGGAGAACGCCTACCAGTCCTGGGGCGCCGTCCTGCTGACCGACTCGTTCGCCGCCTCTCCCCTGCTGGCCTCGGCCGCGCCCGCGCTCTTCGCCACGACGGCCGCCGTGCTCCGGTTCGCCGCCGCGCCCCTCACGCTGAGCCGTCCGATCGCCACGCTGGTCGGCGGCAGCGTGATCGCCACGGCCGGAGGGGTGGTGACGGCGTCGGCCGCCACGCTGCCCCTGGCGCTGGCCGGGATCGTCCTCGCCGCCGCGGGCACCTCGATCCTCTTCCCCACCCTGCTGTCGTACGGCTTGCGCGGAGTTCCCGACGGGTCGCGTGGCCGGGCGGCTTCGGTCATCTCCACGGCCGCCTACGTCGGCTTTCTCGGCGGTCCTGCGTACTTCGGGATGCTCGCGGACGCCTTCGGCGTGCAGCGGGCCTTCCTCGGGGTGGCGGCACTGACCGTCGTCCTGCTGGCCGCGCTGCCGGCGACGAGAAGGCGCCGTCCAGGAGACACCCCGGACGGCTCACATGAACGCGGCGCCGGAGGACGAAGCGGCGAGCCCCAGCCGACAAGGTAGGCAGACAGGGCGCGCAACGAAAAAGGCCGTGCCCCGATCTCTCGGGGCACGGCCTAAGGGATCATCCCTATGCGCGAGGAATGATCCCCCATACCTGCATCGCATACAGCACCGCGATCGCCAGCACGAGCACCGCGATCACCATCCGAGACCGCCGCGAGCCGTTCACCAGGCTCCCGGCGAACGCCCGGAGCCTGGCCCACCATCCGGCTCGCCGCGGTTTCACTTCTGGTCCGGCAGATTCAACTTGGAAGGATCGAACCCGGGCGGCAGCTGCATCCCCGGCGGCAGGCGCAGGTTGCCCAGGGCGCCGCCCTTGGCGGGCTTCGGCTCGTCGTCGGCGGCCTCCGGCTTGGCCTTGCCCAGCGCGGCCTTGCGCGGGTCGCCGCTGACGCGGCGGCCCTTGGCCTTCTTGGACTGCTTGCCCTGCTTGCCACCGCGCCCCGGCATGCCGGGGATGCCGATGCCGCTGGCCATCTTCTTCATCATCTTCTGCGCCTCGAAGAAGCGCGTGACGAGGTTGTTGACGGCGGAGACCTCGACGCCGGAGCCGCGGGCGATGCGCGCGCGGCGGGAGCCGTTGATCATCTTGGGGTCGGCGCGCTCGCCGGGCGTCATCGACCGGATGATCGCCTGGATGCGGTCGAGGTCGCGCTCGTCGATGGAGTTGAGCTGGTCGCGCATCTGGCCCATGCCGGGCATCATGCCGAGCAGGTTCTTGATCGGTCCCATCTTGCGGACCATCATCATCTGCTCGAGGAAGTCTTCGAGCGTGAAGTCCTCGCCCGAGGTGAGCTTGCCCGCCATCTTGGCGGCCTGCTCCTCGTCGAAGGTCTTCTGGGCCTGCTCGATCAGGGTGAGGATGTCACCCATGTCGAGGATGCGGGAGGCCATGCGGTCGGGGTGGAAGGCGTCGAAGTCTTCGAGCTTCTCACCGGTCGACGCGAACATGATCGGCTTGCCGGTGATGTGGCGCACCGAGAGCGCGGCGCCGCCCCGGGCGTCGCCGTCGAGCTTGGTGAGCACCACGCCGTCGAAGCCGACGCCCTCCATGAAGGCCTGCGCCGTGGTCACGGCGTCTTGGCCGATCATGGCGTCGACGACGAACAGGACCTCGTCGGGCGAGACCGCGTCGCGGATGTCGGCGGCCTGCTTCATCAGCTCGGAGTCGATGCCCAGGCGGCCGGCGGTGTCGATGATGACGATGTCGTGCTGCTGGCGCTTGGCGTACTCGATCGAGTCGCGCGCGGCCTTCACCGGGTCGCCGACGCCGTTGCCCTCGAAGGGCGCGTAGACGGCCACTCCGGCGCGCTGGCCCATGACCTGCAGCTGCTGCACGGCGTTGGGGCGCTGGAGGTCGGCGGCGACGAGCAGGGGCACGTGGTTCTGGCCGACCAGCCACTTGGCCAGCTTGCCGGCCAGGGTGGTCTTACCGGCACCCTGCAGACCCGCGAGCATGATGACCGTGGGCGGCGTCTTGGCGTAGCGCAGCCGGCGCGTCTCGCCACCCAGGATCGCGATGAGCTCGTCGTTGACGATCTTGACGACCTGCTGGGCGGGGTTGAGCGCCTGGGAGACCTCCGCGCCGCGGGCGCGCTCCTTGACCTGGGCGACGAACGCCCTGACCACGGGGAGCGCGACATCGGCCTCGAGCAGTGCGATGCGGATCTCGCGGCACGTCGCGTCGATGTCGGCCTCGGAAAGGCGTCCCTTCGACCGGAGGGAGGAGAAGACCGATGTCAGGCGGTCGGATAGCGTCTCGAACACGTGGTGGACCAGTCCTCGGGATATTTAGGCTTGGCTTCCAGCCTATCCCCAACCGGAGACCGCGGCGTCGACGTTGAGCGCGTGCTCCACAAGCGTGATCAAAGAGGCCTTCACCGAGCCGCGTTCACGCGCGTCCAGCCGTACCAGCGGGACGGAGGGAGACAAGGTCAGAGCCTCGCGCACCTCGGTGTCACCGTGGGCGAACTTGCCGTCCCAGCCGTTGAGACCGATCACAAAAGGCAGCTGGGCTTCCTCGAAATAGTCGATGGCCGAGAAGCTGTCGGCCAGACGACGGCTGTCGACCAGGACGATGGCGCCGATGGCGCCGCGCACCAGGTCGTCCCACATGAACCAGAACCGCTGCTGGCCAGGTGTGCCGAACAGGTAGAGCAGCAGGTCGCGGTCGAGCGAGACACGGCCGAAGTCCATGGCCACCGTCGTGGTCGACTTCAGTGGCGTCATGGCCAGGTCGTCGACGCCTACGGACGCGTCGGTCATGACCGCCTCCGTGGTCAGCGGCATGATCTCGGAGACCGCCCCGACGAAGGTCGTCTTGCCGACTCCGAAGCCACCGGCCACCACGATCTTCGCGGAGGTCGTCTCAAAGCCTGCGAAGTCCACTGAGTACCCTTTCCAGCAGCACCCGGTTGGGCCTGCCCGAGTTCAATTCAGGCTGGTGCACTCGGACCAGACCTTCTGCCGCCATGTCGGCGATCAGCACTCTGACCACGCCCAGCGGGATCCGCAGCAGCGCGGAGACTTCGGCGACCGAGCGGACCTGCCTGCATAACTGGCTGATCGCCTGGTACTCCGGAGTCATGTGCGTGAGTTCCCTGCGCTCGGCCGTCGCCGAGGAGACCAGGGCCTCCATCGCCAGCTTCATCCGCGGGGCCGTACGTCCGCCGGTGACCGCGTAGGGGCGCACCGGCGAGGCGGGATCGGATTGGGGAGGGGGTTGGGGCAGCGGGTCCCACCCACCGCTGTTCCACCGGGGATCCGTCATCGGCTCACCTGGTCTGGCTGGCGCGAAGCTCGGCGCGTACGGCAGGCGTCAGCACCTGGCCCGCCCGCTCGACCATCAACGTCATCTGGTAGGCCACCAGTCCCATGTCGCAGTCCGGTGCGGCCAGCACCGCCATGCACGAGCCGTCGCTGATCGCCATGATCAGCATCAGCCCGCGCTGCATCTCCACGATCGTCTGGTTGACCGCGCCTCCCTCGAAGACCCTGGCGGCGCCCTGGGTGAGGCTGATCAGGCCGGAGGCGATCGCGGCGAGCTGGTCGGCGCGGTCGGGCGGAAAGCCCGACGAGGACGCCAGTGGCAGGCCGTCAGAGGAGACGACCACGGCGTGCGCGACACCTGGCACACCGGAGACGAAGTCTGTGATCAACCAGTCGACTCCACGAGCCGCGTGACTCAGATCGTTCATTGGCCCTCCTCCCTGCTTTCAACGTGGCCGGGGCCCGCGGGATACGCCCGGCCCTCGGTGAGATCCGCGCGGGCCGCGCGGAATCCCTGCTGGAAACTGGACAACCGGCTCCTGACGCGATCGGGGGCGTAGGTCGGCGCCGGCATCGGCATGGGCGCCTTGGGCGCCGCGACCGGGGCCGCGGCCGGAGCGGCGGACGCACCGGCCGAGCCGGGCACCAGGTTCGCCTTCGGCACTCGTTTGGGCAGGCCCGCGGAGGTCGGCGCGTCGGCGACCGGCTCGCGTGCCGCCGCGGCGGCGGTCCATCCGGCGTCGGCCTTGGTCGATCCCCAGGAGGCGCTGTCGCCGCCACCCTGCTCGAACCAGGCGGACTCGACCGAGGCGAAGATCGGCAGGAACTCGTCGCCCGCAGCGGGCTTGACCACCGGGATGGGGCCGGTCGCGGCCGACTCCGTCTCGGGGAAGCCGAAGGAGCGGCGTGGGAGCGGCGCGGCCTCGTCGGGGTTGGGGAAGTCGTAGCGCTGCCGTCTGGCGGGCGGGGGCTCGCCGAACGACCACGAGGAGGGAGCGGGCTCCTCCGGCGGCGCCTGCGCGGGGGCGTTCCAGCCGCGCGACGACAACCACGGGTCCTGGGTGTCGAATCCGCCGGTGGCGACCTGTGGCTCCGACGGCCACGAGGGCCCGGGGTCGGAGGGCCACTGCGGAGCGCTCGGCCACGACCCGGCCACCTGGTCGGGTACGGCGGGCGTGCCCCAGCCCGGCGCCTGCGCCCCCCCGGCGAAGGGGTCCTGCGACGGGAACGGGTCGGCGGGTCCGCCGGCGAAGCGGTTGATCGGCGCCTGCACCGCGGCGAAGGAGTCGGTCTCGAAGCCGGTGGAGGGTGCGCCCGTGGCGAGCGGCGCGCCCAGCAGCGATTCGGGGAGCAGCACCATCGCGGTCAGGCCGCCCGCGCCGTGCGGGCGCAGCTGAACGCGCACGCCGTGGCGGTGGGCCAGCCTGGCGACCACGAACAGGCCCATGCGCCGGGAGACCGACACGTCGACGTCGGGGCTGTGCTCCAGCCGCTCGTTGGCGTGGGCGAGCTCCTCCTGGGTCATGCCGATGCCCTGGTCGGTGATCGCGACCATCATGCCGCCGCCGTCGATCCTGCTGCCCGACACGGTGACGCGGGTCTCGCGCGGGGAGAAGGACAGCGCGTTCTCCACCAGCTCGGCGAGCAGGTGGATGATGTCGTTGACCGCCTGGCCGGCGACGGCGACGCCGCCGGGCACCTGCAGGACGACCCGCTCGTAGTTCTCGACCTCCGACAGCGAGGCGCGGGCCACGTCGACCAGCTGCACCGGCTGGCTCCAGCGGCGCGGCGGCTCCTGGCCGGCCAGGACCAGGAGGTTCTCGCTGTTGCGGCGCATGCGGGTGGCGAGGTGGTCGAGCTTGAACAGGTTGCCGAGCCGCTGCTCGTCCTGCTCGCCCTGCTCCAGGCCGTCGATGAGGGTGATCTGGCGCTCGACCAGGGTCTGGGAGCGCCGGGAGAGGTTGACGAACATCGCGTTGACGTTGGCGCGCAGGCGGGCTTCCTCGCCGGCCAGCCGTACCGCCTCGCGGTGGACCTCGTCGAAGGCCCGTGCCACTTCACCGATCTCGTCCTCGGAGTCGACGCCGATCGGCGTGACCGAGCCCGCGGCGGGCTCGCCCGTCTCGCGCAGGACGCGGACCGTCTCGGGCAGGCCGGTGCCGGCGATCTGGAGCGCTTCGCTGCGCAGCCGGCGCAGCGGGCGGACCAGCGAGCGGGCCATGAGGGTGGTGACGAGCAGGACCAGCAGCAGGAGCAGGCCGCTGCCGCCGGCGGCCAGCAGCGCCGAGCGCTGCGCGGAGTCCTGGAGGGTCTGGATCTGCTGGATGATCGAGTCCGACAGCTGCTTCTCCACCGTGCGCATGCCGCCGATGGTGGAGCTGATGACGTCGAACCAGCGGTCGGCGTCCTGGCGGACCTTCGGATCCAGGTCGAGTGTCCTGAGCCCCTTGAGGTGCTGGGTCTGGGCGACGAGGCGGTACAGCTCGGCGCGGTCGACCTTGGCGCCGGTGACGGTGTCGTCGTAGGCCTGCCGGTGGTCGATGGAGGCCAGGGCCTTGAAGGAGTTGACCTCGCTCTCCCGCTGGGCGTAGGCGGCGACGAAGGCGTCGTACTCCTCGGTCTTGAAGCTGCCGGTGAGGACCGCGGCCGACAGCAGGGCGCGCATGGTGGAGGCGTGGTCCTTGGCGCGGTTGAGCGCCGCCATGGCCTGGATGGACTTGCTGAGCGACTCGTCCAGCGCTCCCTGGTCGACCTCGTCGTGGAAGGTCTCCAGCACGTCGATGATCTGTGAGTACTTCTTCAGCGTGGGGAGCGCGAGGAAGTTGTTCTTCGTCGCCTGGTCCCGGACGATCTTTACTTCGGCGAGGCGGCCCACGGCCGTCCCGGCCAGGGTATCGGCGGCCTCACCGTGCGAGCCGTCGATGATCGCGGCTCTCGTCGTCACCTTCGCCATGGCCTCGTCGACCATCGGGAAGGCGTTGCTGTAGAGCTCGCGCAACTTCTCCGTACGGCCCGCGCCGACGAAGGCGACCGCCCGGTCGCGTTCGAGCTCGAGCGCGTCGGCCAGTTCCGCGATGGCGGCACTGAGCTCGGCCTTCTCCAGGCTGCGCTGGTATTCGTTGACCCGCGAGATGGAGTCGACGATCTGTAAGGCTCCTACCAGGACGCTTACCACCGTCGGCACCGCGATGAGGGCGATGAGACGCCATCGAACTCGCCAGTTGCGCAGTGCGAACCTGCCGCTCTTCACGCCTTTCGCCCTTCTGTCGCCTGATCCAGGTCTCGCTCTGACTGGCCTGACAGGGCCGGTGCCCGTCCCACGAGCAGCCTCGGGTTAATGGGGATCCACGACGTTCCTCTTGAGGCAAGAAGTAATTTGAGCACATCCTGACCTGTCAGGCCAACAGAACATTAGCCTCATAAGCCTCAATTCATCCGACATCCGGTGTCAAGAAGCTATAAAGCGGACATACCTCTTCAATTCCCAACAAGTGGTGTGTCCAGAACGAAATGATTCATGGCCATTGACGGATAAGGTCCTGTACGATCTCCGTCCTGTCCGCACGGCTATGCCCCCCTACCCCTCGGGCCCCGCGCGCGTACAACTTCCCCTCCCCCAAGGAGAGTCATGATTTTCGGGCCTCTCGCACGTGCGTCCGTTATCGGATTGGTGGCGTTAACCCTCGCCGCCTGCAGCAACAGCGCGCCGAGTGAGTCCGCCGGCGCGGCCAGCGGTCCGCTGGAGAAGACCACGCTGAACATCGGGATCACTCCGACGCCGTCCTCCGCCCCGGTCTTCATCGCCATGAAGAGGAACTTCTTCAAGGATGAGGGGCTGACCGTCAAGACGACGATCATTCAGGCGCCGCAGGCCGCGATGCCCCTGGTCGCCAACGGCAGCATGGACATCTTCAAGGGCAGCTACGTGTCGATGCTCAACATCCAGGACGCGGGCCAGAAGCTCAAGATCCTCTCCGACACCCTGCAGGGCGCCCCCGGCATCGCCGGCGTCGTGGTCGCCAAGGGCTCGCGGATCCAGACCGCCGAGGACCTCAAGGGCAAGACCATCGCGGTCAACTCGCTGAAGAACCTCGGCGAGCTGTCCGTCTCCGCCCACCTGCAGATCAACAGCCTGGCCCCGACGGACGTGAAGTTCGTCCCCTTCAACTTCGACAAGCAGATCCCGGCTCTGTTCGGCGGCCAGGTGGACGCCGCCTGGCTCGTGGAGCCCTTCCTCACCGCCGCCCAGCAGGAGGGCGCGCGGCTTCTGCTCGACACCAACTCCGGGCCGACCGACGCCCTGCCGATCGACGGCTGGGGCACCACAGAAGACTGGGCGGCCAAACACCCCAAGACCGCCGCCGCCTTCCAGCGGGCCGTCACCAAGGCCCAGCGACTGGCGGCGACGGACCGCTCCGCGCTCGCGGAAGTGGTCCCCAGCTACACCCAGATCCCCAAGGAGGCCGTCATGACGATGGCCATGGGGACCTTCCCGACCTCGCTCAACGCGAGCCGGATCCAGCGGGTGGCCGACCTCATGTACGACTTCGGCTATCTGAAGAACAAGATCGACGTCGAGTCAATGATTTTCCAGGGAGCAGCGCAATGAGAAGGCTGACTCAGATATTCGTCGCGGGGTTGGCCACTGCGCTGACCATCACCGCCTGTGGGTCCGGTGGCAACCAGACTGCCACCTCGACGGCTTCGCCCGCCGGCTCGGCCTCCGCCGCTCCGGCCGGCGGCGGTCTCGAGAAGACGGAGTTGCTCGTCGGTGTCGTACCGGTGCCGTCGTCGGCCCCGCTCTTCATCGCCGAGAAGAAGGGCTTCTTCAAGGAGGAGGGCCTGACCGTCAAGACGGAGATCATCCAGGCTCCGCAGGCGGTCATGCCGAAGATTCTCAACGGCAGCATGGACGCCTTCCTCACCAGCTACGTGTCGCTCATCGCGATCAACGACTCGGGCGCGGCCAAGGTCCGCCTGATCCAGCACGTCCAGGAGGGCGCGCCCGGCGTCGCCGGGGTCGTCGTGCCGAAGGGCTCGGCGGTCAAGACCGCCGCGGACCTGAAGGGCAAGACCATCGCGGTCAACGCCCTCAAGGCCATGGGCCAGGCCGTCACCAACGCCCACCTGCAGGCCGCCGGCCTCACCCCCGACCAGGACGTCAAGTACGTCGCGGTGCAGTTCGCCGACCAGCTCGGCGCGCTGGCCTCTGGCAAGGTCGACGCCGCCTGGCTGGTGGAGCCGTTCCTGACCGCCGCCCAGCAGCAGCTCGGCGCGACCCAGGTGATCGACACGATGTCCGGCCCGACCGCCTCCTTCCCGATCGACGGCTGGGGCGTCACCGAGGAGTGGGTCGCCAAGAACCCGAAGACCGCCGCCGCCTTCCAGCGCGCGCTGGCCAAGGCCCAGGCGCTGGCCGGCAGTGACCGCACCGTCATCGACGAGGTCGTGCCGACCTACACCCAGATCCCGGCCGAGGCCGCCAAGGCCATGAAGCTCGGCGTCTTCTCCGCCGAGGTCGACAAGACCAAGTTCCAGGCGCTGGCCGACCTGCTGACCGGCCTGGGCTACATCAAGGCCAAGCCGGACGTCTCTACGTACGTCGCCAACATTTCCGGATGACCCCTTCGCGTTACAGACGAGGAATCCTGGGCGCCTGTGGTGTCCTGGGGTTCCTCGTCCTCGTTGAGCTGGCGGGCCGGGTCGGACTGATCGATCCCGGCCTGCTCCCTTATGTGTCGGACGTGCTGATCGCGGCCGCCGGCCTTCCCTTCGAAGAGAAGTTCCTGACCGACGTGCTGGCCACGCTGGAGGCCTGCGCGCTGGGCCTGCTGATCGCCCTGATCACGGCCGTCCCCGCGGGCCTGCTCCTGGGAACGGTGCCGGTCGTGGAGCGCTCGGTGCGTCCGCTGGTGGAGTTCCTGCGCCCGATCCCGTCGGTCTCGCTGATCCCGCTGGCCATGTTCCTCTTCCCGGCCAGCCAGGACGCCAAGACGGCGCTGGTGGCCTACACCTGCGCCTGGCCCCTGCTGATCAACACCATGTACGGCCTGGCGGACGTCGACCCGCTCGCCAAGGAGACGCTGCGCAGCTTCGGCTTCGGCCCGCTGGCCGTCGTCCTGCGGGTGAACCTGCCGAGCGCCGCCCCGTTCATCGCCACCGGCATCCGCATCGCGGTCTCGGTGACGCTCATCGTCGCGGTCAGCGTGGAGCTCATCGCCGCGGGCGACGGCGGCCTGGGCACCTTCATCTCGCTGGCCGGCGGCGCCAACCGCGTCGACCGCATGCTCGCGGCGACGGTGTGGGCGGGCATCATCGGCCTGGCCGTCAACATGCTGTTCACCATGGGCGAGCGCAGGGTCTTCCGCTGGCACCAGGCCAGGGCGGGGGTGGCCGGATGACCCTCGCAGCACGACGCGGCCGCGTCAGCCGCTTCGGCACCGGCCTGCTGTGGTACTGGCTGATCCCGGTGACCGCGGTCGTCTGGGAGGTGACCACCAGGCAGCTGGAGGCCGTCTACTTCCCGCCGCCGTCGGTGATCGTGGTCCGCCTGCACGAGATGTGGTTCTCCGGGCCGCTGTCGCAGGCGTTCCTGACCGACGAGGCGCTCGACGACCTCGTGCCCAGCCTGACCAGGCTCTTCGTGGGCTGGGCCGCCGCGGCGGCCGCCGGGGTGGTCGTGGGGCTGATGCTGGGCCGCTCGGCCCGGCTGGCGGCGCTCGTGGAGCCACTGCTGCACTTCGGACGCTCGGTGCCGCCCTCCACGCTGCTGCCGGTGTTCCTGCTGCTGTTCAAGATCGGCACCCCGATGCAGGTGGCGTCGATCGTCTACGGCGTCATCTGGCCGGTGCTGATCAACTCGATGGACGGCGCGCGCTACGTCGACCGTCAGTACATCGAGACGGGCACCGTCTTCCGGGTCAGCACGAGCCAGCGGATCCTGCGCATCATCCTTCCCGCCGCGGCGCCCAAGATCTTCGCGGGACTGCGGCTCAGCGTCTCCCTGGCGCTGATCATGATGGTCGTCTCCGAGCTGGTGGGCAGCAGCGAGGGCATCGGCCACCGGCTGCTGGAGGCCCAGAGCGAGTTCGACATCCCCGCCATGTGGGCGGGCATCGTCCTGCTCGGCGTGCTGGGCATCGTGCTCAACTCGGCCTTCATTGCCGTGGAGCGCGTGGTGCTCTCGTGGCACCACCAGTCCAGGAAAGCCGCCTCCGAGCTGTAGGCAGGCCAAGAAGAAGGGGGAGGCGGGTGCGACCCGCCTCCCCCTTCCGCTGTCTAGGCCACGCGCTTCTCGTCGATGAGGGTGCGCTTGACGCACTCCCCGTTCCTGATCCACTGCCACACCCGGCTCTTGCTCTTGCCGTCGTCACTCAGCACGATCAGCTCGAACAGCCGCATGTCCTCGCCCTCGGCCTTGTAGATCCAGTGCAGGTAGATCGTGGAGTCGTCGAGCTCCCAGAAGGTGCCCCTGATGCGCTCGGTGTCGAAACCGCAGCGACCGTCGCCCAGGTAGGTACCGGGGAACTCCAGGACCTCCGTGCGACCGTCGTCCCAGGTGTAGCGGTTGGTCTGGTGGTAGGTCACGTCATCGACGATCCGGCAGGTCAGGTGCGAGCGGTGCCGGTCGATGAGGTTTCCCTCGCCGTCGAGGTGGGTGTAGGTGCCCTCCCACTCGCCCTCGTGCCGTGCCAGCAGCGGCATGTCCTCGCGCAGTCCCATCAGTTCTCGCCCTTCTCAGTGTTGTGCCACCAAGGATCGGCTCCTTGGGATCGGTTGACCAGGTAGGACCGGCGCCGCACGAAGCGCTGGATCGAGGCCTTGCCCATGCGCGAGCCGCCCAGGCCCGACAGCTTGAAGGAGTTCTTCTCCCCCTCGTGGACCAGGGCGGTCAGCGAGGCGTCGTTGACGCTCACCGCGCCCACCTGCAGACGCGCCGCGACGGCCCTGGCGCCGGCCTCGTCGGCGGCGAAGACCGCCGCCGACAGGCCGTAGGCGGACTCGTTGGCCATGGCCACCGCCTCGTCGGCGTCGGCCACCGGCATGACCGGCAGCAGCGGCCCGAAGGTCTCCTCGGTCATGACGAGCATCGAGTGGTCGACGCCGGACAGGACGGTCGGGCGGCACCACAGGCCGCCGCCGTGCTCCTCGATCACGCCGCCGGTGTGCACGCGGGCGCCGCGCTCGACGGCGTCGGCCAGGTGCCGCTCGATGACCTCGACCTGGTCGGCCGCGATGATCGGGCCGATGGGCCCGCCCTCGCAGGTGAGCCCGACCGCGCCGGCCTTGGCGGCGAGCAGGTCCAGGAACTCGTCGTGGACCGACCGCTCGACGTAGATGCGCTCGATCGACTGGCACGACTGCCCGGCGTTGGCGGTGGCGCCCCACAGGATCGCCGAGGCGGTCCTGTCGAGGTCGGCGCCTTCCAGCACGATCGCCGGGTCCTTGCCGCCGAGTTCGAGGAAGGCCGGCACGAAGGCGCGGGCGGCGGCCTCGCCGACCTTCCTGCCGGTGGGGACGCTGCCGGTGAAGACCAGGGCGTCGACCAGCGGCACCATCTCGGCTCCTGTGGCGCCGTCGCCCTCGACCAGCAGCAGCGGCACCTCCTCCGGCACCAGGCGCATCAGCGGCTCGATGAAGCGCGGGGTGACCTCGCTCGGCTTGACGATCACGGCGCACCCCGCGGCCAGGGCGGGAACCGCGTCGATCATGCCGAGCAGCAGCGGCAGGTTCCACGGGCTGATCACCCCGACCAGCTCGTACGGCACGGCCTCGCCGCCGACGACGATCCCCGGCAGCGAGGCCGGGGAGTCGTCGGGCGCGGCGAGCAGGGCCGGGGCCTGGGCCACCCAGCGGTGGATCAGCCCGGCCACGATCTGCCGTTCCAGCAACGACTCGCCCGTCCGCCCCGTGTCGGCCACCAGGGCTTCCAGCAGGGCCTCGTCGGTCGCGATGGCCTGAGCCAGCCGGGTCAGGGCAGGACCCCTGTCCGTCGCCCGCCAGGCGGCGGCCGCCTCGCGCAGCCCCGCCGCCGCCGACGCGAGCTGCGCGGCGGACGGCGGGGACAGCACGTGGTCGGGCTTCCCGGTCAGCGGGTTCCTGACCTGTGTCATACAGCTACGCTCCGTTGGTCGCGCACCACTGGGCCCAGGTGGAGGTGCCACCGCCCAGCTGCTTGTTGTAGAAGGAGGTCCAGGAGTTCTCGCTCGTGCCGGGGGCGCTGGGGCTGGTCTTGTACAGCGGCCAGCTGGCGTCGACGGCGGTGCGGATCCACGGCTCCAGGCTGGAGTAGCCCGCCAGCGACCAGCTGCGGGCGTGGTAGGTGAGCTGGCCCTGGACACTCGTCTCGGGCAGGCACATGAACGGCGCCCACGGGCTCGTGCGCGCCCAGCTGATCTTGGTCTTCATGTGGCCGCCGGGGTACCAGCCGTTGCCGGTGGCCCGGGCGTACACCTCGTCGAGGTCGACGTAGAAGTCGAACATCTCCATCGCCGAGTAGGTGCCGTTCTTCAGCCCGAAGCTCTCGCCCAGCGTGGTGCCGAAGTTGGTGCGGACCGGGATGTCGCTGGTCCACTCGACCTCGTCGTGCATCGTGCGCAGGGCCGGGCCGACGAAGCTGGAGGTGACGTTGAACGGACCGAAGTTCACGTTGGCGTTGTTGATCGGGACGACCGGGTAGGTCTTGCCGTCGATCGGGTTGGTCCACTGCGTCAGGATCTGCGTGGGGTTGTTCGGGTCGGTGTAGAAGACGATCTCGCGCGAGAGCTGGTAGAGCTGGTTGGTGTTGGGCACCCGGTACAGCTGCCGGATGTTGTAGCCCTCGATGTTGAAGAGCTTCTGCCCGTGCACGATGCCGGGGGCCAGGGCGTTGCCCTCGACGTTGGCGTAGACCGAACCGGAGATGCGGAAGACCATGTCCTCCCCGTCGGGCCGGCCGTACGTCTGCAGCGCGAGCTTGGCGGCCTGGTCGGTGACCTGGATGTAGACCGGTCCCGGATGAGTGGGGTCGGAGGTCTCCTCGGCCACGGCGGCGGTGCCCGTGGAGGCGAGCATCACCACGCACATCGCGATTGACGTGGCTAAACGCTTGTTCATCGAATCTCCAGTGAGGGGAGGGGTGAAGCGGCTGGAAAATCCGACCATCTTCAGCGAAGCGATGTCAACGAGGCAGGTGAGATGATATCCCGGCGTTGTTAACTAAAGTTGCAAGCCTCCCGAAAAGTGCATTTGACCCATTTTGTCGGTAATTGGTGCACTCGCGTGGCTCCCGGATCAATGGTCGGATAGAGTCCCCATGCTCAGGTAGCTCGCGCCTCAAGGATCCAGCTTGCTCGAGATTTCGAACCTCACGCACACATACGGCAGCGGCCCCTCCGCCCACCACGCCATCGACGGGCTGAGCCTCAGCGTGGCCGAGGGCGAACTGCTGTGCATCGTGGGCCCTTCCGGCTGCGGGAAGTCCACCCTCCTGCGCTCGATCGCCGGGCTCATCAAGCCCACCGGCGGCCAGATCGCCATCGGGGGGCGCACCGTCACCAAGACCCCCGACGACCTGGCGGTGGTCTTCCAGGACTACAGCCGCTCGTTGTTCCCCTGGATGACGGTGGCCGACAACGTCGCCATGCCCCTGCGGCGGCGCACCATGGACAAGGCCCAGCGCAGGGCCGCCGCCCAGGAGGCCCTGGAGTCCGTGGGCCTGGCCGACGCGGGCAAGAAGTACCCCTTCCAGCTGTCCGGAGGCATGCAGCAGCGGGTCTCCATCGCCAGGGCGCTGGCCTACCGCCCGACCCTGATGCTCATGGACGAGCCCTTCGGCTCGGTCGACGCCCAGACCCGCGAGGACCTGGAGGACCTGGTCCTGCAGGTGCGCGGGCACCACACGATGACCATCGTGCTCATCACCCACGACATCGACGAGAGCGTCTACGTCGGCGACCGGGTCGTGGTGCTGTCGAAGGCCCCGGCGCGCGTGGTCGGCGACCTGAAGGTGGACCTGCCGGCGCCGCGCGACCAGATCACCACGCGCGAGCACCCCGACTTCGTGCACCTGCGCGCCGAGGTGGGCCGCCTGGTGCGGGGCGTCGAGCGCACCCACGCCTGATCCCCCGGGCGCCTGATCTGCCGGGCGCCTGATCCCCCAGGCCGCAGAACCCCCGGGCGGGAGGCGGCGCCCTGCGCTGTCAGGCGCCCTGTCAGAGCCGCCCCTCGCTGATGTCCGCCTTGGCGGCCCGCACGCCCTCCTGGAAACTGTTCAGCCTGCTGCGCACCAGCGAGGCGGGCGCGTGCGTCGGGGTGGGCGTCACGCCTCTGGGCATCGCCCCGCTGGGCGCGGAGCCGGGCACCAGGTTGGCCTTGGGCACCCGCTTGGGCAGCCCCGCCGCGGTCGGAGGGTCCTTCACGGGGTTGCCCACGACCGCCGCCGCGTTCCAGCCCTCGTCGGTCTTGGCCGAGCCCCACTCGCCGTCCGGGCCGAACCAGGCGGACTGCACGGAGGCGAAGATCGGCAGGAAGTCGTCCTCCGATCCCCCCGGCTCGGGCACCAGCGGGTGGGCGCCCAGCGGTAGCGACAGGTCCGCGAGCCCCGCCGTGGTGTCGGGAGGCCACGGCGGCGTCACCGGCCTCACCCGCGGCCTGAGCCTGACCCGCAGGCCGCCCTCCACGGGGCTGGTGAGGATCGCGGAGGGCAGCAGGACGAGCGCCGTCAGCCCGCCCTCCTCGTTGGCGCGCACCTGGACACGGATGCGGTGCCGCCTGGCCAGGCGGGCGACCACGAAGTGCCCCATGCGCCGCGAGGCCGTCACGTCCATCGCCGCGGCGTGCGCCAGGCGCTGGTTGGCCTGCATCACCTCGTCGGGCGTCATGCCGATGCCCACGTCCGACAGCGCGACCATGATGCCGCCGCCGTCGAAGCGGCTGCCGGCCATCGTCACCGGGCTGGCCAGCGGCGAGTAGGCCAGCGCGTTCTCGGTGAGCTCGGCCAGCAGGTGCGCCAGGTCGTTGGCGGCCTCGCCGCTGACCGCGACCCCGTCGGGCATGTGCGCCGAGACCCGGTCGGAGTCCTCCACCTCCTCCAGGACGGCCATGGCGATGTCGCTCAACGTGACCGGCTGCGTCCAGCGCCTGACCGGATCCTGCCCGGCCAGCACCAGCAGGTTGTCGCCGTTGCGTCGCATGCGGGTGGCCAGCAGGTCGAGCTTGGTGAGCGTGTCGGGCTGCCACTCCCCCTGTTCGAGGCTGTCGATGAGGGTGATCTGCCGCTCGACCAGCGCCTGCGATCGGCGGGAGAGGTTGACGAACATGGCGTTGACGTTGGCCCGCACGCCCGCTTCCTCCTGCGCCAGCCGTACGGCCTCGCGGTGGACCTCGTCGAAGGCGCGTGCGAGATCGCCGACCTCATCGTCGCCGTGCACGCCGATGGGTTCCACCGGCGGCGTGGCGTGCTCGCCGTGCTCGCGCAGCAGCCGGACGGTCTCGGGCAGCCGCTCGTTGGCGATCTGCAGGGCCTCGCCGCGCAGCCGCCGCAGCGGCTGCACCAGCGACTGGGCCATGGCCAGGGCGACCAGCAGGACGAGCAGGATCATGGCGCCGGTGGCGAGCGCGGCGATGCCGCCGTCGCGGTGGGCCTGGGAGCGCAGCGCCAGGGTGTGCACGTGGATCGACTGCATCAGGTGCTGTTCCAGCAGGCGCATCGCGTCGACCTTGGCGCAGGCGGCCTCCGACCACAGCTCGGCGTCGCGGTTGCTGTCCGGCACCAGGTCGAGGGCGCTCCGGCCGTTCTGGGCCTGGGTCAGCGCCAGCATCCGGTACAGCTCGGCCTGGTCGATCTTCTGGCCCGTGACGGTGTCGTGGTAGAGCTGGCGCTGCTCGACGGTGGCCAGCTGCCGGTAGGTGGCGACCTCACCCTCGACGCGCGCCTGGGCGCCGATGAGGACGTTCAGCTGGGCCGGGCGCAACTCTCCTGCCAGCAGGACCCCGGTCATGACCGAGCGCAGCCTGGCCGCCTGGTCCTTGGCCCGCGACAACGCGGCCAGGGCCAGGGTGGTGTTCTTGATCTGGCCTTCCGGGCTGTCGCGGGCGATCTCCTGGTTGAACTCCTGCAGCACGGTGACGAGATCGTCGTAGCGCGCCATCGCCGACAAGGCGGGAAGCTCGCTGGTCATCACGAGGTCGCGGACGAGCGGGAGCTGCCCCAGTCTGGCCACGATGCGGCCGGCGGGCTCCGAGGGCGGATCGAGGCGGGCGGCCTGCGTGGCCACCGTCGCGACGATCGTGTCCACCCGCCCGAAGGCCCGCTGGAGCGAGGCGAGCCTGGTCTCGGCGCGCGAGGCGGAGATGTAGCGCACCGCCTGGTCGCGTTCGGCCGACAGGTTGTGGATCAGCTCGTAGATCGTCTCGCCGAGCTGGGCCCGGTCCATGACGAGCTGGTACTGCCCGGCCTGCCGCATGGAGCCGGCCACCTGCAGCCCGCCCATGACGAGCGCGGCGACCGCGGGCACGATGATGATCGCGATGAGTCGCCAGCGCACGCGCCAATTCCGCAGGGCTAATCGCATGCATGCACCGAAACGCCGGAGGGGTGAGAGCAACCTGAGCATATACCTGGAAAGCGGGATTTTCCGTTAGAGCTGCGCATATTGGCTGGTAAAGGGGGTCGCCTGGTTCCGAACCGGGGGTCAAGGCCACCCGGGGCGCTACCGGGCCCGATCGCCTGGGACTAGGGTGATCGCCCATGAGATGGGGCGCCGTCCTGGCCGGCCTGACGCTGGTGGTGTCCGCCTGTTCCGGCCCCGGCTCCGGCGACGCTCCGGAGAAGACCGAACTGCGCGTCGCCGTCCTGCCGATCCCCGACGCCGCTCCCCTCTACATCGCCCTCCAGAGGGACCTCTTCGACGACGAAGGGCTCACCGTCAGGGCCGAGATCGTCGATGACAGCACGCGCGCGGTGCCCAGGCTCGCCGCGGGCGAGCTCGACCTGGCCATCGCCGACTACATGACCGTCTTCGGCCTCGTCGACAAGGGCGCCAGGCTCAGGGTCGTGGCCGACGCCTCCCAGGCCGGCCCCGGCACGGCCGCGCTCATGGCCCAGAAGGGCTCGGGCGTCACCACGATCCAGGAGCTCAGGGGCATGAAGGTCGCCGCCCCCGCCGGGATCGGCACGTTGCTGGTGGAGGTGACGCTGAAGGCCAACGGCATGGAACCGGACGACGTCACCATGGTGCGTGTGCCGTACCCCGACCACGCGCGGGCCCTGAACGACGGCCGGGCCGACGCCTCCAACGCCTGGGAGCCCTACGTGACCGCCGTGGAGAAGGCGGGCGGGATCAAGCTCGCCGACACCGTCGCCGGGCCCACCGCGGACTTCCCGGTCGCCGGCTGGGTGGCCGCCGACGAGTGGGCGGCCAAGCATCCGCGGACGATGGCGGCCTTCCAGCGCGCCCTGCTGAAGGCGCAGAAGCTGGCCGCGGGCGACCGCAGGGCCGTGCAGGACGTGCTGCCCGCCTACGCGGGGATCGACGCCGCCACGGCGGCCGCGATGGTCCTGCCGGCCTACCCGATCACGCTCGACGTCAAGCGTGTCCAGAGGGTCGCCGACTTCATGACGGAGTTCGGCCACCTGAAGGCGAGGCTGGACGTGGCACCGCTGATGGCGCAGCAGCCACCGCAGCTGCGGGCGGGGTGATCGCCCGCAGCCGGGGACACGTCAGGCGCTGGTCGTCATGTGCCGGGTCAGGGCGTGCTCGACGAGCGTGATGAGGGTCTGCTTGACCGCGTCACGCGAACGCGCGTCCAGCGTCACGATCGGCACCTGCGGCGAGAGCGACAGGGCCTCGCGGACCTCCTCGCCCTGGTGCGGGAAGGCGCCGTCCCACCCGTTGATGCCGATGACGAACGGCAGCCCCGCCTCTTCGAAGTAGTCGATCGCGGGGAAGCTGTCGGCCAGGCGGCGGGTGTCGACCAGGACCACCGCGCCGATGGCGCCGCGCACCAGGTCGTCCCACATGAACCAGAACCGGTGCTGCCCCGGCGTGCCGAACAGGTACAGGATCAGGTCCTGGTCGAGCGAGACACGGCCGAAGTCCATCGCGACGGTGGTCGTCGTCTTGGTGGGCGTGAGCGACAGGTCGTCCACGCCCGCCGAGGCGTCGGTCATCACGGCCTCGGTGGTGAGCGGAAGGATCTCCGACACCGCCCCCACGAAGGTCGTCTTGCCCACGCCGAAGCCTCCCGCGACGACGATCTTCGTCGAGGAGAGGCCCCTAGAGCCTGCGAAGTCCACTGAGCACCCTTTCGAGCAGGTTGAGGTCCGGGCTACCCGATTCCAGCGCAGGCTGGTGGACACGGATCAGACCCTCTGCCGCCATGTCGGCGATCAGAACTCGGACCACGCCGAGCGGCTGTCGTAAAAGTGCGGAGATCTCGGCGACCGACCGCACCTGGCGAGCCAGCTGGATGATCGTCTGATACTCCGGACTGACTAGTGAAATGTCTTGATGCGCGGCTGTCAATTCAGCCGGAAGCGATACCAACGCCTCCATCGCGAACTTGATGCGCGGAGCCGTGCGCCCGCCGGTCACGGCATACGGCCGCACCAGCGAGCTCGACTTGCGCCGCACGCCGTCCGAGGTGGGGCTGTTATCACCCGTCCAACCCTGATCTGACACTGTCTTGTCTCCCGTCGGCGCCGACTAGTGCGGCCGCGAGGCCTGCAATTCCGCTCGTACGGCAGGCGTGAGCACCTGCCCGGCGCGCTCCACGAGCAGCGTCATCTGGTAGGCGACCAGTCCCATGTCGCAGTCGGCCGAGGCGAGCACGGCCAGGCTGGATCCATCGCTGATCGACATGATCATCAACAGGCCGCGCTGCATCTCGATCACGGTCTGGCTGACCGCGCCGCCCTCGAACACCCGGGCCGCGCCCGCGGTGAGGCTGACCACGCCGGAGGCCACCGCGGCCAGCTGGTCGGCCCGGTCCTTCGGGAAGCCCTCGGAGTAGGCGAGCGGCAGGCCGTCGGCGGAGACCACCACGGTGTGCGCCACGCCCGGCACGTTGTTGACGAAATCAGTGATCAACCAGCTGATCCCGCGCGCGCCCTGGCTCAGTTCTCTCATGGTCATTCCTCTCCAATTTCTTCACGGCCCTGCCGTACACCTTGCTGGTAGCTGGACAACCGGCTGCGCAGCCGGTCGGGGGAGACCGGCTCGGCCGGCTCGCCGAACAACGAACCGGAGGTCGGCACCGATCCTGGCACCAGGTTGGCCTTGGGCACGCGGCGGGGCAGGCCGCTCTGGGTCTGCCCGGACGAGGCCTGCTCGGACGGTCCGCCCGTCAGCGGGCCGCCGGGGGTCAGGGGGCCGCCGGGCGGCAGGCCGCCTCCGGAGGGAAGGCGCTGCGGCAGTCCGCCACCCCCGCTGGGGTCGCGCTGCGGCAGTCCGCCGCCCGGGGCCGGGTCGCGCTGGGGCAGGGCGCCCCGGCTCGGGTCACGCTGGGGCAGTCCCTCGTACGGGGGCTGGCCGCCGCCGGAGGGGTCGCGCTGCGGAAGCCCGGAGGCGGTGACCGGCGACGGCTGGCGCTGGGGCAGGCCCTGGCCGGGCATCGCCGCCGGGGCGGAGACCTCCGGCGTCTGGAAGGCCTGCTGAGCGGGCTCCGGCGGGCCGGGCTTGGCCAGGATCGCCGGCTTGGTGAACCAGTCCGAGGTCTGCACCTGCTCGAAGATCGGCAGGAACTCCTCGTCCCGCTCCTCCATGGGCGAGTCGCGGAAGACGGGCAGCGGTCCGGTCAGCTCGCTGGGGTTCGGCTGGTCGAAGGCGGGCCAGGAGGTGTCGGAACCCTGCTGGGAACCGGTGGACCACGAGGTGTCCGAGCCCTGCGAGCCGGTGGACCACGAGGTGTCCGAGCCCTGGGAGCCGGTGGACCAGGAGTCCGGGCCCTGCGAGCCGGTCGACCAGGAATCGGCCGAGCGCGGCGTCCACAGGTCGCCGGGGCGCGAGGCGGTGTCGGGCGCCGCGGCACGCGCGGACGGCGCGCCGGGGCGGGCCGACCAGGCGTCCTCGGCCGGGGGAAGCGCCGACCAGGGGTCGTCGTTCGCGGGCTCGTCGGCCAGGCGCGCGGGCCGCTCGGTGAACAGCTCGGGCTCCTCCCCCGACACCGAGGGCCAGCCGCCTCCGGGCGGCGGCAGGGTGTCGGGCCACGGAGTGTGCATGACCCCGGCGCCCGCGGGGGCGCCGGCCGGCTGACCGGGCTCGGCCCTGGGGAAGGGCGTGGCCGAGGAGAACAGGTCCGACGAGGGAGCCTCGGCGAAACCACCGCGAGACGGGCCGCCGGCCAGGGAGGCCGGGCCCTCGCCCTGGAAGGCGGCGGCCATCGCCGGGATCTGCTGGGTGGGCGCGTTGGACGGGGCGATGAGGACCGCGGGGAGCAGCACCATCGCGATCAGTCCTGGACCCTCCTGCCGCGAGCGCAGCTGGACCTGGACGCCGTGGCGCAGGGCCAACCGGCCGACCACGAACAGGCCCATGCGGCGGGCGACGGAGACATCCACGACCGGCGGGTTGGCCAGGCGCCAGTTGAGCTCGGTGAGCTCCTCGGCGGTCAGGCCGATGCCCTGGTCGGTGACGGAGACGATCATGCCGCCCGGGGCGGGGGCGGTGGTCACCACGACCTTGGTCTCGCGGGGCGAGAAGGAGATGGCATTCTCGATCAGCTCGGCCAGCAGGTGCACGGTGTCGGTGACGGCCGGGCCGACGATCTCGACGTCGGAGGGGATCTGGATGCTGACCCGCTCGTAGTTCTCGACCTCGGACAGCGAGGCGCGGGCGACGTCGACGAGCGCGACCGGCTCGCTCCAGCGGCGCGCGCTCTCGTGGCCGGCCAGGACCAGGAGGTTCTCGCTGTTACGGCGCATGCGGGTGGCCAGGTGGTCGAGGCGGAACAGGTTCCCGAGCCTCGACTCGTCCTCCTCGCCGTGCTCCAGGTCCTCGATCAGCTGCAGCTGCCGCTCGACCAGGGTCTGGGAGCGCCGGGAGAGGTTGACGAACATCGCGTTGACGTTGGCGCGCAGCTTGGCCTCGTCGCCGGCCAGCCGGACCGCCTCGCGGTGGACCTCGTCGAAGGCCCTGGCCACTTCCCCGATCTCGTCGCGGGTTCCCACGCCGATCGAGGTGATCTTCGGCGTCGCGGTCTCGCCGCTCTCGCGCAGGGTCCGCACGGTGTCGGGCAGGCGGAAGCCGGCGATCTCCAGCGCCTCGGAGCGCAGGGTGCGCAGCGGGCGGACCAGCGAGCCGGCCACCCAGGCGGTGATGAGCAGCACGAGGAGGAGCAGGACGAGGATGACCGCGGCGGAGATGATCGCGTAGCGGAGCTCGGTGTCGCTCAGCTCCTCGGTCCGCTTCACGATCTTGTCGGCCAGGACCATCTCGACCTTGCGCATCGCGTCCACCGTGACGGTGGTGCTGGCGTGCCAGACGTTGAGGTCACGCTTGGTGGTGATGTCGAGGTCGCGGATGGTGCGGTACTCACGCAGCTGGGACAGGGCCCGCTGGCGCATGGCGTCGGCGCGGTCGACGGACTGGCCGCGCACGTTCTTCTTGTACAGCGCGGCCTCGGTGGCGGCGGCCTCGGCCGTGAAGGTGTCGAGCTCGGCCTGCTGGCGGTCCCAGGAGCCGAGGAAGTCGGACAGGTCGTCGTAGTCGAGGCGGCGCTCGACCAGGGCCACCACGAGGATGGCCTGCTGCCGGGAGACCTCCTCCTTGGCCTGGTGCAGCGCGCCGAAGGCGGCCGAGTCGCCGACGAGCTGGTCGTCGTCGCCCACGGTGCCCAGCTCGCCCTGCAGGCCGCGCAGCACCTGGATCAGGCTGGTGTAGGTGCGGATGGCGGCGCGGGGAGGCGCGCTCTGGCCGACGACCGAGGAGCGCAGCGACGGCAGACCGTTGAGCCAGCGGCGGATCTCGTCGGTCGCCTGGCGCACACGCGGCTGGTGCTCGGCGTCGATGGCGGCCGTGGCGTCGATCACCTTGGCTCGGGCGGCGTCGACGACCTTCTGCTGGTCGCGCAGCTTGACCAGGTGGGCGCTGGCCCGGTGGTCGGCCACCAGCCAGGCGGTCAGCGAACGTTCCTTGCCCAGCTCGTGCGAGAGCGTGGACAGGCGCTGCACGAGCTCGGCCACCTGGGTCAGCCGCCGGTACTCGGCGCTGGTGCCGATGGCGTTGGTCAGCTGGATGGCGGCGAGGAGCACGCCCACGACCGTGGGGATGAGGATCAGCGCCACGAGCCGTGAGCGCACGCGCCAGTTCCCCAGCTGGAACCGTCCGCCGGTGTGCTCCCCTGGCGCGACGCGCTTGGGGTTTTCCTTCCTCACTTTGTACGCAACCTCTCGCCGTAACGTGTGCTCGAAACTGACACGTGTGGGGCGCATGGGGGAAGATTTGGGCAGGGCAATTGGAACACAGCCCCTACCAAATCGGCGAACCGACCTTTTCCCTAGAAAACGCCCAAAACGTGCTTTTTAGGCAGGCCGGAACGAGTCTCGTTCGGCCGGTGCCGCGTGCTTGATCATGAGATGACGGGTCACGGAGTACTCCTGGACCGCCTCCTGGCTCATGTCCTTGCCGAACCCGCTTCCCTTGACCCCGCCGTGCGGAGCCTCGCTGGCGATCGGCAGGTGGTCGTTGATCCAGGTCACGCCGACGTCGAGGCGGTGCGACACGCGCATCGCCCGGGAGACGTCGCGCGACCAGACCGACGAGGCCAGGCCGTACCTGGTGTCGTTGGCCAGCCGCACCGCCTCGTCCTCCCCGTCGAAGGGGAGCACGACCAGCACCG
Source organism: Nonomuraea sp. NPDC050663 (assembly GCF_044456985.1). Lineage (NCBI taxonomy): Bacteria > Bacillati > Actinomycetota > Actinomycetes > Streptosporangiales > Streptosporangiaceae > Nonomuraea > Nonomuraea sp. NPDC050663. The sequence goes on along the minus strand of NZ_JBITGL010000005.1, from coordinate 534,593 downwards.
GACCGAAAATCTCGCCCTGGACCACCTCGCTGGACTGCGCCACGTCGGTGACCAGCGTGGGCGGGTAGTAGAAGCCGGGACCCTCCGGGACGAACCCTCCGTGCACCACGTTGCCCGAGACGAAGCCGTGCACCCGGTCGCGGTGCGCGGCGGAGATCAGCGGGCCGATGTCGGTCGAGGCGTCCCAGGGGTCGCCGTAGACGATCTTGGCGATGGTCTCGCGGATCGCCTCGACCGCCTCGCCGTACACCTGCCGGTCCACGTAGACGCGCGTCGCGGCCGTGCAGTCCTGGCCGGTGTTGTAGGTCGCGCCCATCGCCACGCCCCTGGCCATCTCGGTCAGGTCGGCGTCGGCGAACACCAGCGCCGGCGCCTTGCCGCCGAGCTCCAGGTGCACCCGCTTCAGGGTGGCGGCCGCGCCGGTCATGACCGCGCGCCCGGTCTCGGTGGAACCGGTGACGCTGACCATGTCGACGCCCGGGTCGGTGACCAGGGCCTGGCCGACGTCACCGCCGCCGAGCACGACTTCCACCGGCGCCCCCGCCCGCACGCACAACTCGCGCAGGCGCAGCGTGCTGCGCGGGGTCATCGGCGCCGGTTTGATCACCACGGCGTTGCCCGCGGCTAGAGCGGGAGCGATCTTCCAGACCGCCATGATGAAGGGGAAGTTCCACGGTGCGATCGAGCCGACCACGCCGACCGGGCGGCGCAGCATGACCGAGGTGTAGCCCTGGCTGAACACCCCCGCCCCCGAGCCCTCCAGCGAGCGGGCGGCACCGGCGAAGAAGCGCAGGTTGTCGACGGCGAAGGGCAGCTCGCCGTCGCGAAAGACGGCGGCGGGCTTGCCGGTCTCCTCGACCTCGAGCCTGGTCAGCTCATCGGCGTCGGCCTCCACCAGGTCGGCCAGGCGCAGCAGCACCCTGGCGCGCTCGCCGGGGGTGGCCTGCGACCACTCGGCGAAGGCCTGGCGGGCCCGCTGTACGGCATGGGCCACGGCCTCGATCTGCGTGTCGGCGACCTGCTCGATCGGCCGGCCGGTGGCGGGGTTGATCAGTTGGGGCATGACAGGACCTAGGCTCCGAGCTGTTCGATGAGGTCGGCGGCCTTGCGCAGGCCGTCGCGACCGCGGATCTCCTCACCCGTGGCGGACAGGCGGGCGCGCAGCCCGGTGTCGCCCAGGAGCGTGGCGACCGCGCCGGTCAGCTCCTCGTCGGTGAAGGTGTAGGTGGACAGGCGCACGCCGTAGCCGAGCTCGTGCACACGCTGGGCGTTGTCGTACTGGTCCCAGAAGAGGGGCAGCAGGATCATCGGCTTGCCGAAGTGCATCGCCTCGGTGGTGGTGTTGTTGCCGCCGTGGGTGATGACCAGGTCGCAGAGCGGGATGATCTTCGTCTGCGGCACGAACTCCGCGCCCCACATGTTGTCGGCGAGCTTGATCTCGGCGTGCAGCGGGCCCTTGGAGACGATGTACTGGTGCTGCGTGGTGCCCAGCACGTCGATCACGCGCTGCATCAGCTCCACGTCGGAGGAGCCCAGCGAGCCGAGCGAGAAGTAGACCAGCGAGGCGCCCTCGCGGCGCTCGAAGGGCAGCTCGAACTCCTCGTCGGTCTCGCGCACCGAGGAGTCGAGCCGGTGCCAGCCGGCGTCCAGCGGCCGCTCGGCGACGTAGTCGAGCGCCTCGGGGTAGACGTAGAGGTTGAGCGCGCCGGAGTGGATGAAGTCGAGGTCGGGCAGCGGCTCGGTGCCCTGCTCCACGCTCCACTCGTTGAAGGCGCTCCAGACCTCGCGGTGGGTGCGGTCGTACTCCGCGCGGAAGGCCTCCCACTCGGAGCGGTCGTCGGCGGGCAGGCCGGAGAAGACCGGGGCGATGTCCTGGCCGCGCACCTCCAGCGGGTTGCACGAGACGATGCGCACGAACGGCTTGCCCGCGGTCAGCAGCGCAGGGAAGGTGATGACGTTGTCCTCGACGATGACGTCCGGCCGCACGCGCTCGATGATCGCCTTGAGCTGCGGCTCGCAGTACTTGGCGCCGTCGATGAGGGAGTCCCAGATCGGCTTGGTGACCGTGGAGAGCTGCTCCAGCGTGGTCTTGCGGTACTCAGGCGCGGTCTCGCGGATGAAGTCCTTCCAGAACTGGCCCGGGTCCTGCTCCTCGGCGTCCTCGGCCGGGGGCGCGAGGTCGACCAGGTCCTCCTCGAACCCGAGCGCCTCCAGCTTGCCCTTCCAGGAGGCCTCGGCGGCGAAGACCACCCGGTGTCCGCGCTTGCGCAGGATGTCGCCGATGCCGATGCAATTGTTCGTGGGCCCGTAAGCACTCTCGGGCATGAAAAGGATGGTTAGCGACATAGTCATCTCCGGGGGCTTGAATTTCGCTTCACAACATCATCTGGCGGAAAGGTCATCTTCGCGGCACTATGGCACCCGTGACGCAGCGTAAAAGTCGATCTGACCGACGAATCGACCTCATCGAGGCCGCCCGTCGCGCCATCGTGCGACACGGCATCGATCGCGTGCAGCTCGCTCACGTCGCCGAAGAGGCCGGACTGACCTCCGGTGCGGTGCTCTACCACTACCCCGAGCTGTCCGAATTGCTGATCGACGCCCAGCAGGCGGGATTGGAGCGTTTCTACGAGCAGCGAGTCAGGCGCATCGCCGACCTCACGGACCCGGTGGAAAAGCTCGTCACCACCATCCGCGCCGGCCTTCCGACCGGACCGGAGGACCCGGATGTCCGGCTGCTCAACGAATGCGGAGGGGCGGCCGGGCGCAACCGGATGTACGGCCTGATGCTGACCGCCCTTTACGACCGTCAGGTGGCGATGTACCAGTCGATCCTCGACACCGGAGCCGCCCTGGGGGTCTTCACGCTCACCGCCGAGCCGATCGCGGTCGCGCGCAACCTGGTGGCTCTGGAGGACGCCTACGGCTATCGCATCACCGCCAGGCATCCCGCGATCGGCCCGGCCGAGGCGGCCGAGCTGATCATGTCGTACGCCCGCACGGCGACGGGCTGCGAGCTCATCCACTGATGAGCACCGCGTCCTCCGGGCGCCAGCCCAGCCTGACCCGCTCGCCGGGCCGTACCTGGCTGGCTCCCTGGACCGCGACGAGCACGGGCTTGGGGTGTCCTGCCACGTCCACCGAGACGTGGGAGACGCCGCCGTAGAAGCTCACGTCGGCGACCGTGCCCGCCAGGCCGCGATCGGCGGCCAGGCTGATCTTCTCGGGCCGTACGGCCAGCAGCGCGGGAGAGCCCTCGGGCAGCTCCCCCTCGGCAGGCAGCGTGCCGAAGTGGCCGTTGCTCAGGCCCCTGGCGCTCGCGGTGCCCTCGAAGAGGTTGTTGGCGCCGACGAAGTCGGCCACGAACCGCGAGCCGGGCCGCTCGTACAGCGCGATGGGCGCGTCGACCTGGCAGACCCTGCCCGCCTCGAACACCGCGATGCGGTCGGCGAGCGACATGGCCTCCTCCTGGTCGTGGGTGACCACGACGAAGGTGATGCCGACCTCGTTCTGCAGCCGCTTGAGCTCCAGCTGCATGTCCGCGCGGACCTTCTTGTCGAGCGCAGACAGCGGCTCGTCGAGCAGCAGCAGGCGCGGGCGCTTGACGATCGCGCGGGCCAGGGCGACGCGCTGGCGCTGGCCGCCTGACAGCTGCTGGGGCTTGCGCCCGGCCATCGACGACAGGCCCACGGTCTCCAGGACCTCGCCGACCCGCTGACGGATCTCGTCCCTGCCGAGCCGCTCCTGCTCCAGGCCGTAGGCGACGTTCTTGGCCACGGTCATGTGCGGGAACAGCGCGTACGACTGGAACATCAGGTTGATCGGCCGGCGCTCGGGCTTCAGGGCCAGCAGGTCGGCGCCGTCGAGCGTGACGTCGCCGCTGTCGGGGGTCTCGAAGCCCGCCAGGATGCGCAGCAGCGTCGTCTTACCGCAGCCGCTCGGCCCGAGCAGGGCGAAGAACTCGCCCTGGCCGATGGTGAGGCTGACCTCGTCGAGCGCGGTGACCTCACCGAAGCGACGGCTGACCCGGTCAATCGTGAGCACCACGTTCTCCGATCTTGGTGAGGCGCTGGCCCGCGATCACCGCGGTGAAGCTGATCAGCAGCAGGACCGTGGCCAGCGCGTTGGCCTCCGGCTTCACGCCGAACCTGAGCATCGAATAGATCACGATGGGCAACGTCTGCTCCGTCGGCCCGATGGTGAAGAAGGCGATCACGAACTCGTCGAGCGACAGCGTGAACGCCAGCAGCGCGCCGGCCACGATGCCCGGCGCCAGCTGCGGCAGCGTGATCTTCACGAAGGTCCGTACGGCTCCCGCGCCCAGGTCGCGCGAGGCCTCCTCCAGGGAGGGGTCGGCGTGGGTGAGCCTGGTGCGCACGACCGCGGCCACGAAGGCCATCGAGAAGACGGCGTGCGAGAGCATCACCGACCACAGGCCCAGCGTGACCTGGACCAGCGCGTAGAAGGCCAGCAGGCCGATCGCCAGCACCAGGTCGGGCAGGATCGCGGGCATGAGCGCGACCGCGTCGAGGACCTTGGAGCGCGTGTGCCTGGCCAGGCCCACCGCCAGCAGTGTGCCCAGCACCGTGGCGAGCACCGTCGAGCCCACCGCCACGAAGAGCGTGTTGACCAGGCCCTCGGCGATGCGCTCGTTGGTGAGGAACTCCCCGTACCACTTCAGGCTGAAGCCCTCGAAGACGTAGGGCGAGTCACCCGAGTTGAACGACATCCACACCAGCACCGCGATGGGCAGGTAGAGGAAGACGTAGGTCAGCCAGAACGGAACCCTAAGCACGGCGCGCCACCCTCGCCTGGACGAGCAGGAGCACCAGCAGCACCGCGATCAGCGCGAGCGCCAGGGTGGAGCCGAACGGCCAGTCGCGAGCCTTGAGGAACTCGGTCTGGATCAGGTTGCCCACCATGAGGCTCTTGCCGCCGCCCAGCAGCTCGGGGATGACGAAATTGCCGAAGCTCGGCACGAACACGAACAGCGCGCCCGTCATGGCGCCCGGCAACGTCATCGGCAGCGTCACGCGGCGGAAGGTCGTCGCCCTGGAGGCGCCCAGGTTGGCCGAGGCCTCCAGCAGCTGGGGGTCGAGCCGCTCGATCGAGCTGTAGAGCGGCAGCACCATCAGCGGGAGGTAGGAGTAGAGCAGGCCGACCACGATGGCGCCCTCGTTGTAGAGCAGCTCGAACTCGGTGCCCAGCAGCGAGTTGATCAGGCCGGGGCCGCTCATGAGGATGGTCAGGGCGTACATGCGGATGATGAAGCTGGTCCAGAACGGCAGCACGATCGCGACCAGCGCGATCGTCTTCCACTTGCGCGGCAGGTTCGCGATCACATAGGCCGTGGGGTAGCCCAGCAGCAGCGCGATCACCGTGGTGATGGTGGCCAGCTTGAGCGAATCCAGCACGACGTCGAGGTAGAGCGGATCGATCAGCCGGGCGAAGTTCTCGGTGGTGAACTCGTAGACGATCCCGCCGAAGCGGCCGCGCTGGAAAACCGTGTAACCCAGGACCAGGGCCAGCGGGATCAGCATGAGCACGATCAGGTAGATCAGCCCTGGTCCCAGGAAAGCCGCGCCGGACAGCCACCGCGTGGCTGTCCGGCGCGGCCTGGACGTGCGTGTCATTGCTGCGCCGCGACCTCGCTTGCCAGGCGGGTGTACTTGGTCGAGGCCTGGCCGAGGTCGATGATGGACTCACCCTGCAGCAGCTCGGCGGGGGTGATGCCGAGCAGGGAGCCCTCGGTGATCTCGACCTTGTCCATGGCGGCCTTGTTCGGCACCTTGTAGCCGATGTTGACCGCGGCCCAGCTGTGGATCTCCGGGTCGAGGATGTAGTTGATCAGCGCGTGGGCGGCTTCCTTGTTCTTGGACGACTTCATGATGACCATGGTGTCCACCCACAGGTCGGAGCCCTCCTTGGGCACGACCCAGCCGATGTTCTTCTCGGAGGTCGGGCACCAGCCGTCCCAGGCCTCGACCATGACGGCCTCGCCGCTCTTCAGCTTCTCGCCGAAGGTGGTGTCGTCGTAGCCCAGGAGGTTCGGCTTGGCCTTGAGCAGCAGCTCCTTGACCTTGGCGATGTCCTCGTCCTTCTCGGTGTTGACGCTCAGGCCCAGCGCCTTGATGGCGGGCAGCGCCAGCCAGCGCTCGGTGGTCATCATGGTGACCTTCTTGACCGCCTCGGCCGGCGGGTTGAGCAGGTCGTTCCAGCTCGTCGGCGCGGCCTTCAGCAGGTCCTTGCGGTAGCAGATGCCCGTGGTGCCCCAGGTGTAGGGCACGGAGAACTTGTTGCCCTTGTCGTAGGACAGCTGGGTGGCCTCGGGGTAGAGGTTGGCCAGGTTCGGGATCAGCTCGGGGTGGATCGGCTCCAGGAGGCCGGCGTCGTTGAGCGCCTGGGCGTACTGACCGGAGACGAACGCCACGTCGACACCGCTGTCGCCGGAGGCGGTCAGCTTGGCCATGGCCTTCTCGTTGGTGTCGTGCAGACCGATCTCGATGTTGGAGATCTTCAGGGCCGCCTTGGCCTTCTCCGGCAGTTCCTTGGGCGTGTAGCCGTCCCAGACCGTGATGGTGACGCTCTGCTTGGACAGGTCCGCCTGCGGGTTGAGCTGGGCCGCGGTGGTGGCGGGCGCGCTCGCCGCGCTGTTGTTCGACGACTCACCGCCGCACGCCGCTGCGGCCAGCGCGAGTCCGGCGACCGCTACAGCGGCCGGGAGGCGACGGGTGAATCGGGTACGGAACACGACCGGTACTCCTCGATGCAAGTGCTGATAGATCAGGCCAGGGTAGGACTTTTGCAGAACTTTTAAACTTGAGCAACACTAACGAACGTTGTGCTGCCTGGAAGTTTGGTCAGTTCTTGAAGTCAGCTTCAGTTTGGTCCCGCTTGCTCGCCGTAGGTGAGAACCCGATTACCACAAGCGAACGCGGGCTCTCCTCCGCACTCCTCGCGGCCCTGTCCGGTGAGGCGCCGGCGCCCTTCGCCGTCGAGCGGTTCGCGCCCCTGCCCGCCGCCGGCCCCTCCGAGCGGGCCATCACGGTCGACCAGACGAACCTGTCCGTCGTGGTCGACGAGCGGGTCGTGGTCAAGTGGCTGACGCCCCCGGCGCCCCTGCCCCACCCGGCTCCGGACGTGCTGGGACACCTGGTGAGAGCCGGGTTCACCGACACCGCTCCGCCGTACGCCGCGGTGACGACGGGCTCCCACCTGGTGGCGCTGGTGACCGGTTTCCTGCCGGGGGCGCGTGACGGGTGGGAGTGGTGCGTCGACTTCTGCGAGGCCGGCGAGGCTGCCTTCGCCACCCGCCTCGGCGCCCTCGCGGCCGACCTGCACGCCGCCCTGGCCACCCTGCCCTCTCCGGCAGGCGGCCGCTCATGGGCATCGGGAGGCGGCGCGGCCAGGGCTGAACGAGCCCTGGCGGAAGCTCTGGAGCTCACCGGCGGCGAGGACGGCGAGTGGCTGGCGAGCGTCGCCGCCAGGATGAGAGCCGACCTCGCCATGCCCGAGACGACCCCCGACCCGATCCGCATCCACGGCGACTTCCACGTGGGCCAGATCCTCCAGTGGGACGGCGGCTACGCGGTGATCGACTTCGACGGCAACCCCACCCTCGACGGCGCGGAGCCGTACCAGCCCAGGGAGCGCGACGTCGCCCAGATGACCACGAGCCTGGAGCACGTGGCCCAGGTGGCGATCAAGCGCAGGGAAACACCCACCGAACGGGCGCGCGCGTGGGCGGGCGAGGCGCGCGAGCGGTTCCTGACGGCCTACCGCGAGCGGCTGCCGCTGGACGAGGGCCTGCTCAAGCCGTACGAAGTCGAGCAGGAGTGCCGCGAGCTCATCTACGCCGCCCGCCACCTGCCCCGCTGGCGATACGCCCCGATGGGCGTGCTGAAAGGACGATACTGAGTGCACCCCGACCTCTTCCTCGCCGACCTGGAGGCCAAGCCCCAGGCCCTGGAGGCGCTGGCCGCCGGTCTGGAGCGGGGCAACCCGTGGCGCGGCGGCCACCGCAGGGTCCTGTTCCTCGGCATGGGCAGCTCCAAGTACGCCGCGGGGGTGGCGGCGCGCCGCCTGCGCGCCCTGGGCGTCGACGCGCACGCCGAATACGCCTCCGCCGCCCGGCCGCTCCCTCCGAGCGACGACCTGCTGGTGGTGGCGATCTCGGCCACCGGCGGCAGCCGCGAGACCCTCGACGTCCTCGCGCACTACGACGACGTCGTGGCGCTGACCAACAACCCCGACTCCGCCATCGCCGGGGCAGCGCGCGAGGTGGTCCTGATGGAGGCAGGCCAGGAGCGCGGCGGCGTCGCCTGCCGTACCTTCCAGCACACGCTGGTCCAGCTGATGGCGCTGGAGGAGCGGCTGACCGGCGGCGGGCGTGACCTGCCCGCCCTGGTCAGGAAGGCCGCCGAGGCCGCCGACGACCTGCTGCGACGCCGGGACGAGTGGCTGCCCAAGACCTGCGAGCTGCTCGACGGCCCCAACGGCGTCTACACGATCGCCCCCGCCGAGCGCCTGTCGTCGGCGCAGCAGTCGGCGCTGATGTTCCGCGAGGGCCCGCGGCGCCCGGCCGACGCCTGCGAGAGCGGCGACTGGTCGCACGTCGACGTCTACCTGACCAAGACCCTCGACTACCGGGCGATCCTGTTCCCCGGCAGCGCCTACGACGAGCAGGCAATGGAGTGGGTACGGCAGCGCGGCTCGACCGTGCTCACCGTGGGCGGGGACCTGCGCTACCGCCACGACGACGATCCCGACGTCGCCCTGCTGACGGAGACGCTGGTGGCGGAGCTGGTGGCCGCGACCTGGTGGAATCAGTAGACCTGCTGCGCGGCGCGGATGCGCAGGGCGTGCTCGACCAGGGTGATGAGCGTGCCCTTGACCGCGTCGCGGCGCCTGGCGTCGGTGCGGACCACGGGGACGTGCGGAGGCAGCGCCAGGGCGTCCCTGACGTCGTTCTCCCCGTAGACGAACTGCCCGTCCCAGCCGTTGATGCCGACCACGAACGGCAGGCGGGCCTCCTCGAAGTAGTCGATCGCAGGGAAGCTGTCGGCCAGGCGGCGGGTGTCGACCAGCACGACCGCGCCGATCGCACCGCGCACCAGGTCGTCCCACATGAACCAGAACCGGTGCTGCCCCGGCGTGCCGAACAGGTACAGGATCAGGTCACGGTCGAGCGAGACACGCCCGAAGTCCATCGCCACCGTCGTGGTCGACTTCAGCGGCGTCATGCCCAGATCGTCGACGCCGACGGAGGCGTCGGTCATGACCGCCTCCGTCGTCAGCGGCATGATCTCCGACACCGAGCCGACGAAGGTGGTCTTGCCGACCCCGAAGCCCCCCGCGACCACGATCTTGGTCGAGGTGAGCCCGGGGCTAGAGCCTGCGTAGTCCACTGAGCACCCTTTCCAGCAGGTTCAGCTGCGGCGCTCCGGCCTCCAGCTGCGGCTGGTAGATCCGCACCAGCCCCTCGGCCTCCATGTCGGCGATCAGCACCCTGGCCACCCCGATCGGGACGGCCAGCAGCGCCGAGACCTCGGCCACCGAGCGCACCTGGCGGCACAACTCGCTGATCGCGCGATACTCGCGCGAGTAGGTCGGGCCGAGCTGGGCCGACGTGGCCGAGGAGACGAGAGCCTCCATGGCCAGGTTGGTCCGCGGCGTGGTGCGCCCGCCGGTGACGGCGTACATCCGCACCAGCGAGCTGCGTTCCTCATTCCACGAGGTCATCGGCCGCCTCCCATCACCAAGGGCGCGAGGCCGACAGTTCCGCCCGGACAGCCGGGGTGAGCACCTGTCCCGCCCGCTCCACCAGCACGGTCATCTGGTAGGCCACCAGGCCCATGTCACAGTCGGGCGCGGCCAGCACCGCCAGGCAGGAGCCGTCGCTGATCGACATCACCAGGAGCAGGCCACGCTGCATCTCTACAAGGGTCTGGTTGACCGGGCCTCCCTCGAAGACCCGCGCGGCGCCCTGCGTCAGACTGATCAATCCCGCGGCGATCGCCGCCAGCTGGTCGGCCCGGTCCTTGGGGAACCCGCGGGAGAAGGCCATCGGCAAGCCGTCGGAGGAGACCACCACGGCGTGCGCCACGCCGGGCACGTCATCGACGAATCCCGTCACCAGCCAGTTCACGTCGCGGGCGGCCTGGCTCATCTCTCTCATTGGGGCTCCTCCTCAATCTCCGCACGGCCTTTCCTGACGCCCTGCTGGAAGTTGGAGAACCGGTCACGCAGCTCGTCGGGCGAGACGGGCACGGCGGGCGGCGGGGCGGCCGACTCCTGCGCGGCGGTTCCCGGAACCAGATTCGCCTTCGGTGTGCGTCTCGGCAAGCCCGCGGACGTGGTTCCTCCCAGGAGCGGCTGGCCGGCGACCTCGGCCGTGCGCATGGCGCCGCCCGGCTCGGGGGTGCGCCAGCCGTCCTGGGGCTGCGGCTCGCCCGGCCGGCCCGACTTCACGAACCAGCTGCTGGGAGGTTCCTCCCGCGCCGCGGGCGGCTCCATCGACAGCGCCTGGGCCTGGGAGATCACCGGCACCTCGGTGACCTCGGGCACCGGGGGCGTCGCGGCGGCGGCACCGGTCTCCACGCGCTCCAGCGGCCCCGTCATCTCGGCCAGCGAGTAGTCGCTCGGGCTCGGCGTCTTGGTGAACCACGAGCCCGACGCCTCGATCCTGTCGAGGGTGTCGACCGTGGGCATCGGGTCGAAGGACGGGTGCCCGTGGCCGTACGGCGGGTGCCCGTGAGCGAGGGAAGGATGCCCGTGGCCGAAGGGGTCGGGCGGCAGCATGCCGATCGGCGGCGCGGGCGGCACGTGCGCCGCCACCTCGGTGAGCATCCGGTCGGGCAGCAGCACCATCGCCGCCAGCCCGCCCACGTCCTGCTGGCGCAGCTGGACCCGGATCTGGTGGCGCAGCGCCAGCCGGCCGACCACGAACAGGCCCATGCGCCGGGCGACGGAGACGTCCACGACGGGCGGGTTGGCCAGGCGCCAGTTGGCCTGGGCGAGCTCCTCAGCGCTCATGCCGATCCCGTGGTCGGTGACCGAGAGCATGAGCGAGCCGCCGTCGACGCGGTTGCTGGTGACGCTGACCCGGCTGTCGTGCCGGGAGAAGGAGACGGCGTTCTCGATGAGCTCGGCCAGCAGGTGCACCACGTCGTTGACGGCCTGACCGGCGATCGCCACGTCCGACTGGATCTGCACGCTGACGCGGTCGTAGCCGTCGACCTCGCCCAGCGCGGCGCGCACGACGTCGAGCAGCTCGACGGGCTCGCTCCACTTGCGCGAGGTCTCCTGCCCGGCCAGGACCAGGAGGTTCTCGCTGTTGCGGCGCATGCGGGTGGCCAGGTGGTCGAGCTTGAACAGGTCGCCCAGGCGGGTGTCGTCGCGTTCGCCGCGCTCCAGCCGTTCGATGAGGGTGAGCTGGCGCTCGACCAGGGTCTGGGAGCGCCGGGAGAGGTTGACGAACATGGCGTTGACGTTGGAGCGCAGGCGCGCCTCCTCGCCCGCCAGCCGTACGGCCTCCCTGTGCACCTCGTCGAAGGCCCGCGCGACCTCGCCGACCTCGTCCTGGGCGTAGTGGCCGCCCGCAGGCAGCATGGCCGGGTCGAAGGCGGCGCCCTCGCGCAGCCGCTGGACGAAGTCCGGCAGGCGGCGCCCGGCGACCTCCAGGGCGTCGCGGCGCAGGCGGCGCAGCGGGCGCACGAGCGAGCGCGCCACCCCGGTGGTGATCAGCAGGACCGCCACGAGCAGGGCGAGCACGGCGACGGCCACGACCATGGCGCGCCCGCGTTCGGTGGAGCTGAGCTGCTCGCTGCGCAGCACGATCCCGGCGGCGTGGGCGGACTCGACCTCGCGCAGGGAGTCGACGATCACCTTGCTCGCCTCGAACCACTGGCGCGGGTCGTCGCTCTGGGTCAGGTCGAGGTCGTTGAGCGCGACGCCCGCGGTCGCCCGCGTGAGCACCAGCTCGCGCAGGAACAACGCCTGGTCGGCGGCGCGCGTGCTGACCTTCTCGTCGAACACGCGGCGCTCGTCGGCGGTGGCCTCCGCGGCGAAGGCCCTGCGCTCGTTCTGCTCGGTGGCCAGCTCGCCGAGCAGGCGCTTGAGCTGGTCCTCGTCGATCCTGCCCGCCACGACGGCGGTGGTGATCAGCGCCTGCTGGATCGAGAAGCTCTCCTTGGCCAGGGCCAGGGAGTGCAGCACGCGGGTCTGGCGGAACAGCGCGTCGTCGGTGGCGCCCTTGCTGACCTCGTCGTGGATGGTGAGCAGGTCCTTGACGATCGTGCCGTAGGAGTCGACCGCGGCGGCGGGCAGCAGGTCGCCGTCGAAGGCCTGGCGGCGCAGTCCCGTCAGGTCGTCGAGGCGGGCTGTCATGGCCTCGACCTCGTCGGCGGTGCGGCCCGTGACGTCGCCCCCGAGCTCGGCGATGGCGTCGCGCACGTCGAGGACGGCCGCGTCGGTCTCGCCCCGCTGCCGCTCGACCGCTTCGCGGAAGCCGGAGGGGCGACCCAGCGCGATGAACCAGGCCACGCGGGCGCGTTCCTCGGCCAGGCGGTGGACCAGCAGTCCTGTCTGCGACGACAGCTGGGCCAGCCTGCTGGTCCGCGCGTAGTCAGCCGCTGCGCTGCTGGAGCTGAGGAGTTGCACGCCGCCCAGGAGGACGGCCGCTGCTGTCGGAACCAGGATGAGCGCGACAAGCCGGGCTCGGACTCGCCAGTTTCGTAAGCGCCATCCACCGACATCCCTCGCTCGAGGCCGCCTGTCACCCATCTCAATGTCCTTGGGAGAATATTCAACAATCACTACCAGCTCGGCCAAGCACACATTACGCGACAAAAGTCGAGCTATGGGGCAGGCGAGAAGAAAGCTGGAGCCCCCACTTCCGTCCCTCTTATTCCCTTAATACGTTTACTGTCCGACCATGGGCGATTGGCCCGTTCCATTACGTAACAGTCAGGGCTCCAGCAGGTCACGACGTTGAGGAAGCCTCTATTCAGGTCATATGTTGTGCCCCAGCATGCTGCGACCTTCTGGAGGGAATTGTGCGGATTGGTCCAGAAAGTGCTGGCATCGAGGTCAAGGGACTGTGGAAGATCTTCGGCCCGAAGGCCGAACGTGTCCTGACGAGCGATGACCGCCTCCTGGAACCCGCCGCCCTGCGCGAGAGGACCGGCTGCACCGCCGCCGTCCGCGACGTGAGCTTCGAGGTACGGCCCGGCGAGGTGTTCGTCGTCATGGGCCTGTCGGGCAGCGGCAAGTCCACCCTGGTGCGCTGCCTGACCCGGCTCATCGAGCCGACCGCGGGCCAGATCTCCATCGGCGGCGACGACGTCCTGCGCGCCACCCCCGCCGGTCTGCGCGAGCTGCGCCGGCACCGGGTCAGCATGGTCTTCCAGCACTTCGGCCTGCTCCCCCACCGCCGCGTGATCGACAACGTCGCCTACGGGCTGGAAGTCCAAGGCGTCGGCAAGAACGCGCGGCACGCGCGTGCGCGCGAGATCCTCACCCTGGTCGGCCTCGACGGCCACGCAGACTCCTACCCCGACCAGCTGTCCGGCGGCATGCAGCAGCGGGTCGGCCTGGCCAGGGCGCTGGCGGTCGAGCCGCAGGTGATGCTGTTCGACGAGCCGTTCAGCGCGCTCGACCCGCTCATCCGCCGCGACATGCAGGCCGAGGTCGTCCGGCTGCACCGCGAGGTGGGCAAGACCATGGTCTTCATCACCCACGACCTGGCCGAGGCGCTGAAGCTGGGCGAACGCATCGCGATCATGCGCGACGGCTCGATCGTCCAGCTCGGCACGCCGGAGGAGCTCGTGGGCGCGCCCGCCGACGACTACGTGGCCGACTTCGTGCGCGACGTGCCGCGCAGCGACGTGCTCTCGCTGCGCTGGATCTGCCGCGAACCCGACGAGCACGACTCGATGGAGGGTCCGCCGTTACCCGCCTCGACCCTCATCAAGGACGCGGTGCAGGTCGCCACCGCCACCGCGCTGCCCATCAGGGTGACCGACGGCGAGCGGCTCGTGGGGGTGGTCGACCGGGTCGACATCCTGGCCGCCATGGCGCCTCGTCAGCAGGTGACGGCATGAGCGCCGGCACCCGAGGGGGACGGAGGTGTCATGGCCGCTGAGCCCACCCTCGCCCCGCCGCCCGCCTTCCGGTTACCACGCTGGGCCGCGCCCGCCGCCTTCACGCTCGTCCTCGTGCTGGCCTACCTTCTGCTGCGCGGCTCAGGAACGCTCCCCCACGACGACGACGCGCCCCCGTTCACCGCGATCACCGAGATGCGCGAGTGGGTCGACGCCCACAAGAACGACAGCCCGCTCTTCCTCTACTTCGTCAACTATGTCCGCCTCTTCATCGGCGGCCTGTTCGTCCTGCTCCAGACCTCGCTGCACGGCCTGGGCTGGGCCGGCCTCATCGGCGTCATGGGCGCCCTCGGCTGGCTGGCCGGCGGCTGGAGGATCGGCGTGCTGGCGATGGCGAGCCTGGCCGCCTGCGGCGTGCTGGGCGTGTGGACCCTCACCGTCGACACCCTCGCCCTGGTGGGCGCGTCGGTGCTGCTGTCGCTGGCGATCGGGCTGCCGCTGGGCGTGTGGGCGGGACGCTCCCCGCGCCTGCGCAGGGCGCTCGGCCCGGTGCTCGACTTCATGCAGATCATGCCGACCTTCGCCTACCTCGCGCCAATGGTGCTGTTCTTCCAGATCGGCGCACCGGCGGGGGTGGCGGCCACGATGATCTACTCCATCCCGCCCGCGATCCGCATCACCGCGCTGGCCATCGAGCAGGTCTCCCCCACCGCCGTGGAGGCCTCGGCGTCGCTGGGCGCCACGCCCCGGCAGACCCTCACGAAGGTCTACCTGCCGCTGGCCCGCTCGACGATGGGGCTGGCGATCAACCAGACGATCATGATGGCGCTGTCGATGGTCGTCATCGCCAACCTGATCAACTCCCCCGGCCTCGGCTCCGACATCATCAAGGGCCTGTCACGCGAGAACGTCGGGCTCATGCTGCCCGCGGGCCTGGCCATCGTGCTCATCGGCATCGCCCTCGACCGCACCACCATGGCCGCCTCGCGGCAGCGGTTCCGGCCCTCGCGGGTGCCGTACGCCGTGGTGGCCGGCCTGGCCGGGATCGGCCTGACCTTCGTGCTGCCCGCCGAGTGGCCGTGGGTGCTGCGTACGGCCCAGCCGGTCAACGAGGCGGTGCGCTGGGCCGAACGTTCGTGGTTCGAGGTCACCGACGCGATCAAGGAAGCCGTCAGCCTCTACCTGCTCAACCCGCTGGAAGGGGTGCTGACCTCGGCCCCGTGGTGGCTGGTGGCGGTGGCGCTGCTGGCCCTCGCGTGGCGGATCGGCGGCGTACGGCCGGCGGTGACGGTGGCGGTGTGCGTCGCGGCGATCGTGCTGCTGGCCCTCTGGGAGCACAGCATGGTCACCCTGGCCATGGTGATCGTGGCGGTGGCCGCCACCCTGGCCGTCGGCGTCTCGCTCGGCATCCTGGCCGCCCGCTCCGCCCGGTTCTCCGCCCTCCAGCGGCCGCTGCTCGACGCCGCGCAGACCCTGCCCGCCTTCGTCTACCTGCTGCCCGCGCTGGCGCTGTTCGGCGCGACCAGGTTCACCGCGATCTTCGCCTCGGTGATCTACGCGGTGCCGCCGGTGGTGCGCCTGGTCGAGGAGGGCATTCGCAACGTGCCGCCCACCGTGGTGGAGGCGGCGCTGTCGGCGGGGTCCACGCCCCGCCAGTTGCTCTGGAAGGTACAGCTGCCGATGGCACGCAAGGCCATCCTGCTGGCGGCCAACCAGGGCATCGTCATGACACTCGCCATGGTCGTGCTGGGCGCGCTGGTCGGTGGCGGCGCGCTCGGCTACGACGTCGTGTCGGGCTTCTCCCAGCGCACGGACTTCGGCATGGGCTTCGCCGCCGGTGTCGCGATCGTGCTGCTCGGAATCATGCTCGACCGGATCACGCAGGGCGCCGACAGGCGCCCTCCCCCCTTGAGAAGGAAATCGCTATGAAGATTCGCCTGCTCGCGGGCGTCCTCATGCTCGGTGTCGCCCTCGCGGGGTGCGGCGGCGCCAAGGTGGAGGACACCCCGAGCGCAGCGCCGGCCCCCTCGGGTTCGGCCAGTGCCAGCGCCCAGCCGTCGGCCGGCGGCACCGTCAAGATCGCGATCAACCCGTGGGTCGGTTACGAGGCCAGCGCGGCCGTCGTGGCCTATCTGATGAAGAACGAGCTGGGCTACACCGTCGAGCTGCCCGAGATCAAGGAGCAGCTCGCCTGGGAGGGCTTCGCCAACGGCCAGGTCGACGTCATCATCGAGAACTGGGGTCACGACGACCTCAAGAAGAAGTACATCGAGACGGACGGCGTCGCCGTCGAGGCCGGATCGACCGGCAACAAGGGCGTCATCGGCTGGTACGTGCCCAAGTGGATGGCCGACAAGTACCCGGACATCACCGACTGGAAGAACCTCAACAAGTACGCCGACCTGTTCAAGACCTCGGAGTCCGGCGGCAAGGGCGCGCTGCTGTTCGGCGACCCGTCGTACGTCAGCAACGAGGAAGCGCTGATCAAGAACCTCAAGCTCGACTTCAAGGTCGTCACCGGCGGTTCAGAGGCCGCCCTCATCAAGGGCGCCCAGCAGGCCCAGGAGCAGCAGAAGCCCCTGCTGTTCTACTTCTGGGACCCGCACTGGCTGTTCAGCAAGACCGAGCTCGTCCGCGTGAACCTGCCCGCCTACACCGAGGGCTGCGACGCCGACCCCAAGAAGGTCGCCTGCGACTACGCCGAGCTGGACCTCGACAAGATCGTGAGCAAGAAGTTCGCCGACACCGGTGGCAAGGCCTACGACCTGGTCAAGAACTTCAGCTGGACCAACGCGGACCAGAACCAGGTCGCCATGGACATCAACGACGGCATGACGCCGGAGGAAGCCGCCAAGAAGTGGATCGAGGCAAACGCCACCAAGTGGCAGGCCTGGATCCCCAAGTGATCTTCCGCTGACCGCCCGGGGCCCCTCCGGCCCCGGGCATGGAGCTCCCCTATGAATCGCAGACTGCTTGCCGTACCCCTGGCGGTCGTCCTGCTGGTGGCGTGCAGCCCCGAGCAGACGTCGACCACGGCGGAGGCGACCGACTACACCGTGCGCATCGACGTGCACGGCTGGCTGGGCTACGAGGCCACCGCGGCCGTCATGGCCTACCTGCTGCAACACGAGCTCGGCTACAAGGTGGTGCGCCGCCCGGTGGCCGACGAGAAGAAGTCGTGGCCCGGATTCGAGAACGGGCAGACCGATGTGATCGTCGAGAACTGGGGACACGACGATCTCAAGAAGATCTACATCGAGGACAAGAAGGTCGCGCTGTCGGCGGGACTTAATGGCAACAAAGGGATCATCGGGTGGTACGTCCCTCAATGGATGACCGAGCAATACCCGGGGATCACCGATTGGCGGAACCTCAAAAAGCGCGCCGCCCTATTCCGGACCGCGAAATCCGGGAATTTCGGTCAGTTACTTGATGGCGATCCGAGCTTCGTCACCAACGACAAGGCCCTGGTGACCAATCTCGGCCTCGATTTCAAGGTCGTTTACGCGGGCAGCGAGGACGCTTTGATCAAGGCGGCCCAGGACGCCACCAAGAACCGCACGCCGCTGCTCATGTACTTCTACGAGCCGCAATGGCTGTTCACCAAGGTCAAACTGGCCAAGGTGACGCTGCCGCCCTACGCCATCGGCTGCGACGCCGACGCGGCCAAGGTGGCCTGCGACTACCCGCCCTACCTGCTCGACAAGGTCGTCAGCGCCAAGTTCGCCCGCGAGGGCGGGCGCGCCTACGAGCTGGTGCGCAACTTCTCCTGGAGCAACGACCACCAGAACAAGGTCGCCAGCGACATCGTCAACGGCGGCATGACGGCCGACCAGGCGGCCAAGAAGTGGGTCGAGGAAAACAAGATCGTCTGGAAGGACTGGATGCCCCGGTGACCACGTGGGACTACATCGTCGTCGGTGGAGGGTCCGCCGGGAGCGCCCTGGCCAACCGGCTGAGCGCCTCCGCGCGCGTGCTGGTGCTGGAGGCCGGGCGGCCCGACTACCCGTGGGACGTCTTCATCCACATGCCCGCCGCGCTGATGTTCCCGATCGGCAGCCGCTTCTACGACTGGAAGTACGAGTCCGAGCCGGAGCCGCACATGGGCGAGCGGCGCGTCTACCACGCGCGCGGCAAGGTGCTCGGCGGCTCCAGCAGCATCAACGGCATGATCTTCCAGCGCGGCAACCCCCTCGACTACGAGCGCTGGGCGGCCGATCCCGGGATGAAGAGCTGGGACTACGCCCACTGCCTGCCGTACTTCAGGAAGATGGAGAACTGCCTGGCCGACCCCGCCTCGCCCTTCCGCGGGTCGTCGGGGCCGCTCAAGCTGGAGCGCGGGCCGGCGAAGGGCCCGCTGTTCGACGCGTTCTTCGCCGCCGTGCGCGAGGCGGGGCACGAGCTGACCGACGACGTGAACGGCTTCCGGCAGGAGGGCTTCGCCGCCTTCGACCGCAACCTGCACCGCGGGCGCCGGCTTAGCGCCGCCCGGGCCTACCTGCACCCCGTGCGCGGCAGGAAGAACCTGACCGTGCGCACCCGCGCGATGGTCTCGCGCATCGTGTTCGAGGGCATGCGGGCGGTCGGCGTCGAGGTCGGCGGGTCGGTGATCCGCGGCAAGGAGATCATCCTGTGCGGCGGGGCGATCAACACGCCCCAGCTGCTCCAGGTCTCCGGCGTCGGACCGCGCGCGGCGCTGGAGGCGGCGGGCGTGCGGGTGGTGCACGACCTGCCGGGCGTGGGCGAGAACCTCCAGGACCACCTGGAGGTCTACGTGCAGCACGCCTGCCTCAAGCCGGTCTCGCAGCAGCCGTCGCTGGCCATGTGGCGGCGGCCCTTCATCGGGGCCGACTGGCTGTTCAGGCGCAGGGGTCCCGGGGCGACCAACCACTTCGAGGCGGGCGGTTTCCTGTGCTCGAACGACGAGGTGGCCTATCCGAACCTGATGATCCACTTCCTGCCGATCGCCGTGCGCTACGACGGGTCGGCGCCGGCCGGAGGGCACGGCTACCAGCTCCACATCGGACCGATGTACAGCGATTCGAGGGGTTCGGTTCGTATCAAGTCCGGAGATGTCGCCGTCAAGCCCGAACTGCGCTTCAACTACCTCTCCACCGACCAGGACCGCCGCGAGTGGGTCGAGGCGATCCGCCACGCCAGGCGCATCCTGTCGCAGCCCGCCTGGGCCGATCTCAACGGTGGCGAGATCAGCCCGGGCCCCGGCGTGGAGACCGACGAGGAGATCCTCGACTGGGTGCGCCGCGACGGCGAGACCGCTCTGCACCCCTCCTGTACGGCACGCATGGGCGTGGACGAGCTGTCGGTGCTCGACCCGGAGACCATGCGGGTGCACGGCCTGGAGGGGCTGCGGGTGGTCGACGCCTCGGCCATGCCGTACGTGACGAACGGCAACATCTACGCGCCGGTGATGATGCTGGCCGAGAAGTCGGCCGACCTCATCCTGGGCAACACCCCGCTGGCGCCCGAGCCGCTGGAGTTCTACCGCCGTTCCAGCTGACGGTAGGCGCGCACGGACAGCGGGAAGAAGATCGCCAGCAGCACCACCGGCCACACGACGGCCATGAGCACCGGGTGCTGGGCCACCCATGACTCGCCGCCCCACGACGGGTTGCCGAACAGCTCCCGCACGGCGGCGACCGTGGACGACAGCGGGTTCCACTCCGCGATCGCGCCCAGCCAGCCCGGCATGCTGCCCGGCGCGACGAAGGCGTTCGACAGGAAGCCGATCGGGAACTCCAGGGTCTGCACCGCCACGACGGCGCCCGGGTCCCTGACCAGCAGGCCCAGGTAGATGCCTGCCCACAGCAGCGCCAGGCGCAGCAGCAGGAGCAGGCCGACGGCGGCCAGTGCCTGGCCCGCGCCGTTCACCGGCCGCCAGCCGACGGCCAGGCCGGTGCCGAGCATGAGGGCCAGCAGCAGCGCCGAGTGCAGCAGGTCGGCGATGCTGCGCCCGAGCAGGACGGCCGAGGGTGACATGGGCATCGAGCGGAAGCGGTCGGTGACGCCCTTGGAGGCGTCGGTGGTCACCGCGACCATCGTGGCCGACAGGCCGAAGAGCATCGTCATGCCGTACATGCCCGGCATGAGGAAGTCGAAGTAGTTCGCGCCCTCCGGCACGGCCACGGCTCCGCCGAACAGGTAGCCGAAGACCAGCGTGATCATGACGGGGAAGATCAGCCCGAAGATCGCGGAGGCGGGTTGCACCACCCAGTGGAGCAGGTCGCGCCTGGCCACCGTCCACCCGTCGGCCAGCGCCCAGCGTACGTCGGTGATCATTTCTGCACCTTCCTGAGGAACACCTCGTCGAGGGTCGGGCGCCGCACCGCCAGGTCCTCGATCTCGATGGACTTCAGCGCCGCGGCAGCCTCGGTCAGGGCGGCGATGCGGTCGTTCACCACGACGCTGACATGGCGGGTGTCGACGTCGAGGTCGGCTGCGGCTCCCGCGATCCGTTCCAGCACCGCCGCCGCCTCGCCCACCTGGCCCGCGTGCCGGACGACCACGTCGAGCCGGTCGCCGCCCAGGTCGGACTTGAGCTGGTCCGGCGTGCCCTCGGCGACCACGCGACCGGCGTCGATCACCGAGATGCGGTCGGCGAGCTGGTCGGCTTCCTCCAGGTACTGCGTGGTCAGCAGCACCGTGGCGCCCTGTGCGACCAGGCCGCGCACGGCCTTCCATACCTCGCTGCGGCTGCGCGGGTCCAGGCCGGTCGTGGGCTCGTCGAGGAAGAGCACCGGCGGCGAGAGGATCATCCCCGCGGCCAGGTCGAGGCGGCGGCGCATGCCGCCCGAGTAGTTCTTCACCGGCTTGCCGCCGGTGTCGTCGAGACCGAAACGTTCCAGCAGCTCCAGTGCCCTGGCTCGCGCCCGCCTGGCGCCCAGGTGGTAGAGGCGGCCGAACATCTCCAGGTTCTGCCGGCCGCTGAGCAGCTCGTCGAGGGCCGCGTTCTGGCCGACCAGGCCGATGCTCCGGCGCACCTGGCCGCCCTGGCGGGTCACGTCGAACCCGGCCACCTCGGCCCGGCCGCCGTCGGGCCGCAGGAGCGTGGTCAGGATGCGCACCGCCGTCGTCTTGCCCGCTCCGTTCGGACCGAGGAGGCCGCAGACGGTGCCTTCGCGCACCTCGAGGTCGAACCCGTCGAGCGCGGCCCGGTCGCCGTAGACCTTTCTCAAGCCCTGCGCGTTAATCATACGCTGTACCGTACAGCATACGGTTCATGACAGGCAAGCGTACGGTGTACCGTACGAATCATGACCACCGAGTACTCAGGCAAGGGCGACCCCGCCCGCAGCCTGGCGCTGCTCTGGCGCACCAGCGAGAAGCCCAGCCGCAAGGGCAAGCCGGAGCTCAACGTCGACCGCATCGTCCGCGCGGCCATCGCCATCGCCGACGAGGAGAGCCTGCAGGCGCTGTCGATGCGCCGGGTCGCCGAGAAGCTCGGCGTCGGCACCATGTCCCTGTACACCTACGTGCCGGGCAAGCCGGAGCTGCTCGACGTCATGCTCGACACCGTCTACGGCGAGACCGACCGGCCCGAGGACGTGCCGGGCGACTGGCGCGACCGCCTCCGCCACATCGCCCGCGAGAACTGGGCGCTCTACCTGCGACACCCCTGGCTGCTCCAGGTCGCCAGCAACCGGCCGGTGCTCGGGCCCAACGTGACGGCCAAGTACGAATACGAGCTGCGCGCCATCGACGGCATCGGCCTGACCGACATCGAGATGGACTCCGTGCTGACGCTCGTCACCGACTTCGTGCACGGCAGCGCGCGCGGCGCCGTCGACGTCGCCCGCGCCGAACAGGCCACCGGATTGTCGGACGAGCAGTGGTGGGCCGCGCACGCGCCGTTCCTCGCGCGCATCGCCGACACCACCCGCTACCCGGTCGCCGCCCGCGTCGGCCAGGCGGCGGGCGAGGCCCACCAGGCGGCCTACGACCCCGACCACGCCTTCGAGTTCGGCCTGGAGCGCATCCTCGACGGCGTCGCGGCGCTGGTGCGCGCCTGAGACCCGGGGCTCAGGGCTGGAAGCGGTAGCCCATCCCGGGCTCGGTGATCAGGTGGACCGGGTGCGCGGGATCACGCTCCAGCTTGCGCCGCAGCTGCCCCAGATACTGGCGCAGGTAGTGGGTCTCCCTGAGGTACTTGGCTCCCCACACCTCGGTCAGCAGCTGCCGCTGGCTGACCAGCTTGCCGGGGTTGTGCAGGAGGATCTCCAGAATGTGCCACTCGGTCGGCGTCAGCCGTACGTCGCCCGAGACCGTCTTGCCGGTCAGGTCGACGAGATGGTCACCGATCTTGATCTTGGACAGCCCCTCCTCGTGCAGCACCATGCGCCGGGTCACCGCCCGCAGGCGCGCCAGCAGCTCCTCGATGTTGAACGGCTTGGTGACGTAGTCGTCGGCGCCCGCGTCGAGGGCCTCGACCTTGTCCTGGTTGCCCGCACGCCCCGAGAGGACCAGGATCGGCATCGAGCTCCAGCCCCTGATGCCGTGGATCACGTCGACCCCGTCGATGTCGGGCAGGCCGAGGTCGAGGACGACCACGTCAGGGCGGAACTCCGCGGCCAGCCGCAGCGCCTGGCCGCCGTCGGCGGCCTCGGCCACCTCGTAGTGCCTGGCGGCCAGGTTGATGCGCAACGCGCGCAGGATCTGCGGTTCGTCGTCGACGACGAGGACGCGGGTCATGGTCTTTCCTCGATCGGCAGTGTCAGGGTCATGGTGAGGCCTCCCCCGGGTGTCTCCTCCGGCGTCAGGGTGCCGCCCATGGCCTCGGTCAGGCCACGCGACAGGGCCAGCCCCAGCCCGACGCCGCTGTGGTTGTCGCGGTCGCCCAGCCGCTGGAAGGGCTGGAAGACCCGCTCGTGAGCCTCCGGCGGGATGCCGGGACCGCGGTCGGCCACGCGGATCTCCACCTGGCCCCCGTGCCGGCTGGCGCTCACCAGCACGGTGCGGTCGGCCGGACTGTATCGGACCGCGTTGGCCATCAGGTTGACCAGGACCCGTTCGAGCAGCGCCGGGTCGGCCACCACCTCGGGCAGCTCGAAGGAGATGTCGCCCTCGACCCGGTCGGCCAGCGGGCCCAGCTCGTCGACCGCGCGGGGCACGATCTCCTCCAGCGCCACCGGCTGCGCGGCCACCCCGAGCACGCCCGCCTGCAGCCTGCTCATGTCGAGCAGGTTGACGACCAGCTGGTTCAGCTTGGCCAGCGACTCCTCCGCGGTGGCCAGCAGTTCGCGCCGGTCGCCTGGCGACCAGTCGACCTCCGTCGACAGCAGCGAGTCGACCGCGGCCTTGGCGGAGGCCAGCGGGGTGCGCAGGTCGTGGCTGACGGCAGCGAGCAGCGCCGTGCGCATCCGATCGGCCTCGGCCAGCGGCTGGGCGCGCGAGGCCGCCTCGGCCAGCCGCTGGTGGCGCAGCGCCACCGCGATCTCGGCGGCGAAGGCCTCCAGGACCCGGCGGTCGGCGGCCTCCAGCGGCTCGCCCCTGGCGGCGAGCACCAGGTTCTCGTCGATCACCACGTCGGTGTCGCCCTGCGCGGGGGTGGCGCACGGCGGCCCGCCGGAGGTGGCGACGATCCGCCACTCCTGGTCGGCGGAGCGTTCGAGCAGGGTCGCGGCGCTCAGGCCGAAGGTCTCGCGCAGGCGGGCCAGCAGCGACGGCAGCGCCGACTCCCCGCGCAGGACGTGTCCGGCCAGCGTGGCCAGGATCTCGGCGTCGGCGCCGGCCTGCGCGGCCTCTCTCGTACGGCGGGCAGCGGTGTCGACGATGCTGCTCACCGCGACCGCCACCAGCACGAACACCACCAGCGCGAAGAAGTTGTCGGGACTGCTGATCATGAACTCGTGCAGCGGCGAGGTGAAGTAGTAGTTGAGCAGCACCGAGCCCGCCACCGCCGCGGTGACCGCCGGCCACATGCCGCCGACCAGCGCGACCGCGATGGTCATCACCAGGAAGAAGAGGATCTGGCTGGGCAGCGACAGCTCCTCGCGGGCCGGGATCAGGGCGGCGGCCAGGCCCGGCATGCCCAGCACCGCCATCGCCCAGCCGGTCAGCCGTCGCCGCCGGGTCAGCGCGGCCCTGGACCGCTGGCGGCGCCGCCTGCCCCGCTTGGCCTCGGCGTGCGTGATCATGTGGACGTCGATGGAGCCCGACTGGGCGATCGTCTCCACCCCGACGCCGCGCGACAGCAGCTGGGCCAGGCGCCCTCGCCGCGAGGCCCCCAGCACCAGCTGGGTGGCGTTCACCGCGGAGGCGAACTCCAGCAGCGCCTTGGGGATGTCGTCGCCGACCACCTGGTGGTAGGTGCCGCCGAGAGACTCGGCCAGGCCGCGCTGGCGTGCCAGGTGGGCGGGGTCGCCGGTCGCCGGCCCGTCGGCGCGGGTGACGTGGACGGCCAGCAGATCGGCGCCCTTGCTGCGGTCGGCGACCCTGGCGGCCCGCCTGATGAGCGTGTCGCCCTCCGGCCCGCCGGTCAGCGCCACCACGACCCGCTCGCGCGCCTCCCAGGTGCCGCGGATGCCGTGGTCGGCCCGGTAGCGGTCGAGCTGCTCGTCGACCTTGCCCGCGACCCACAGCAGCGCCAGTTCTCGCAGCGCCGTGAGGTTGCCCTCGCGGAAGTAGTTGGACAGCGCGGCGTCGACCTTCTCGGGAGGGTAGACATTGCCGTGCGCCAGGCGCCGCCGCAGCGCCTCCGGCGCCATGTCGACGAGCTCGACCTGGTCGGCCCGCCGTACGACCTCGTCGGGGACGGTCTCGCGCTGCTGCACCCCGGTGATCTCGTGCACCACGTCGTTGAGCGACTCCAGGTGCTGCACGTTGAGCGTCGAGATGACGTTGACGCCCGCCTCGAGGATCTCCTCGACGTCCTGCCAGCGTTTGGCGTTGCGCGAGCCAGGCACGTTGGTGTGGGCCAGCTCGTCGATCAGCACCACCTTGGGCGCGCGGGCCAGCACGGCCGGCACGTCGAGCTCGGTGAAGCTGCTCCCCCGGTGCTGGACCAGCGCGCGCGGCACGACCTCCAGCCCGTCGAGCAGTTCGGCGGTGTGCACCCTGCCGTGGGTCTCGACGAAGCCGACGACCACGTCGCGCCCGCGCTCCATGGCCCGGCGTCCCTCCCCGAGCATGGCGAAGGTCTTGCCCACCCCGGGCGCGGCGCCCAGATAGACCCTCAACCTGCCCCGAGGCACGTCGATCCCCCTCTCGATCAGCCCCTTCACCCTATCCAGGCCGGACCTGGGGGCCGCCGGCCGGAAAACCCGAAAACCGGTTCCGGCGAGCGCCGGAACCGGTGGGAAAGTGTGCGTGCCTAGGCCGGCGCCCCGTAGGCGGCGCGGATGCGCACGACGTGCTCCACGAGCGTGATCAGCGTCTGCTTGACCGCCTCGCGGTGGCGCGCGTCGGTGCGCACGATCGGCACGTGCGGCGAGAGCGCGAGAGCCTCGCGGACCTCGTCCTCGCCGTGCAGGAAGGAGCCGTCCCACCCGTTGATCGCGATCACGAAGGGCAGCTTGGCCTCTTCGAAGTAGTCGATCGCCGGGAAGCTGTCGGCCAGGCGGCGGGTGTCGACCAGCACGACCGCGCCGATCGCACCGCGCACCAGGTCGTCCCACATGAACCAGAACCGGTGCTGTCCGGGCGTGCCGAACAGGTACAGGATCAGATCACGGTCGAGCGAGAGCCGGCCGAAGTCCATCGCGACCGTGGTGGTCTGCTTGGTCGGCGTGAGCGACAGGTCGTCCACGCTCGCCGAGGCGTCGGTCATGACCGCCTCGGTCGTCAGCGGGAGGATCTCGGACACGGCGCCCACGAACGTCGTCTTGCCGACGCCGAAGCCACCGGCCACCACGATCTTCGTGGAAGTCAGCCCGGGGCTAGAGCCTGCGAAGTCCACTGAGCACCCTTTCGAGCATAGTGAGGTCTGGCTGTCCCTGCTTCAGCTGCGGCTGGTGCAGGCGGACGAGTCCTTCGTCGGACATGTCCGCGACCAGCACGCGGGCCACCCCCAGGGGGACACGCAGCAGAGCCGAGATCTCCGCCACGGAGCGGAAGGTCCTGCACAGCTGCATGATGGCCTCCTGCTCGGGGGTGAGCAGGGCGAGCTCGTCGTCCGGGATCGACATCGAGGAGACCAGGGTCTCCATCGCGAGGTGATAGCGAGGTTCCGACCGGCCGCCCGTCACCGCATACGGGCGGAACAGGGGCTCGTCCTCCCCCGCGCCGTCGGCGCCGTACACCATCACATCACCGGATCCGCGCGGCCTGCAGCTCGGCCCGGAGCGACGGCGTCAGCGCCTGTCCGGCCCGGTCGACCAGCAGGGTCATCTGGTAGGCCACCAGTCCCATGTCACAGTCGGGCGCGGCCAGGACGGTGAGCACGGAGCCGTCGCTGATCGCCATGACCAGCAGCAGCCCGCGCTGCATCTCCACGACCGTCTGCGTCACGGCGCCACCCTCGAACACCCGGGACGCGCCCACGGTGAGCGAGAGCAGCCCGGCCGAGACCGCGGCGAGCTGGTCGGCGCGGTCCGGGGGGAAGCCCTCGGAAGCGGCCAGGCACAGTCCGTCGGCGGAGACCACGACGGCGTGGGCGACACCGGGGGTGTTGCGCACGAAGTCGGTGATCAACCAGTCGAACCGATGAGCCTCATGACTGAGGGTCGTCACGCTACTTCCTCCTTGATCGCAAGCGTGCGCAGGTTCTTAAGCTCGCTCACGCTCAGTCCTCCTGCTCGTTGAGCTCGGCGCGGCCACGCCGGACACCCTGCTGGAAGCTGGACAGGCGGCTGCGCACCCGGTCCGCCGAGGGCGGCGGGACGGGGGCTGCCGGCTGCGGCTGCTGCGGCTGGGCCGACTGACTGACCGTGCCAGGAACCAGGTTGGCCTTGGGGGTACGGCGGGGCAGTCCAGCCTGGGTGATGCCACCGAGGCTGGGGTCACTGGCCGCCTGGGCCGCGCGCCAGCCGGCGTCGGCCGCCGTGCGCCAGGCGTCCTCGCCAGAGGGTACGGCAGGCGCGGGTGAGCTCTGCGCCTCGGGTCCCGCGGAAGCGGCGGCCGCGGCCGGCGTGGCCGGGCGCTGCGAGTCGCTGGTCGCGTCGGGCCTGCGGAACCAGGCCGACTCCACCGCGGCGAAGATCGGCAGGAACTCCTCGCGCTCCGGCTCCATCGGCGAGACCTCGACCGACGGGGGCTGGTGCGGCGGCCGGCGCAGCTCTCCGGTGGAGTGCGGCGCGGCCATCGGGTTGGGGAAAGCCCCGGTGGGCCTGCTGAAGGCGCCCGTCTGCGGCTCGTTCTGCCCGAAGGACGAGAAGGACCCGCCCGCCTGGTCGTTCGAGCCGAACGACGGGTACGGGTTGCCGGAGGGCTGGTCGTTGGAGCCGAACGACGGGAACGCGGAGCCGGGGCGCTGGTCGCCGAATCCGGGCTGCCCCTGGGCGCCGTCGCCATGGGGACGCGGCTCCCGCTGGGGAAGCGGATTGTCACCGCTGGGGAAGCTCGGGAAGTTCGCGTTGTCGAGGCTCGGGAAGGCGGCGTTCTCCAGGCTCGGGTAGCTGCCCGGGTTGCTCGGGAAGCTCGGATGCGAGCCGGGGGTGAACGCGTTGGGCTGGGAGAACGAGCCGGTCGTGTCGGCGGTGAAGGAGCCCAGACCCTGGCGCTGCGCCGAACCGGCGCCGGTGGTGTCCCAGCTGTCGCCGTAGGAGGGGAAGGCGCCGTTGGGCTGGGGCTGGTAGTTCTGGTTGCCGCCGAACGCGGGGCGCTGGGGCGCGGGCTGCTGGCCGCTGTCGGGGATGAGCGACTGAGGGAGCAGGATCATCGCGATCAGGCCGCTGCCCTCGCCCTTGCGCAGCTGCACGCGGATGCCGTGGCGCAGGGCCAGGCGGCCGACCACGAACAGACCCATGCGCCGGGAGACCGACACGTCCACGACGGGCGGCTCGGCCAGGCGCCGGTTGGCCTCGGCGATCTCCTCGTCGGTCATCGAGATGCCGGAGTCGCTCACCGACAGCAGCGCTCCGCCGCCCTCGATGACACTGCTGGAGACGCCGACCTGGGAGTTCTTCGGCGAGAACTGCACGGCGTTCTCGACCAGCTCGGCGACGAGGTGGACGAGGTCGTTGGCGGCGCTGCCGACCACCATGGTGGCGCGGTGCACGCGGACCTGGACCCGCTCGTAGTCCTCGACCTCCGACAGCGCCGCGCGGACGACGTCGACGAGGCGGGCGGGCTGGCTGCGGCGCCGGGCGGGCTCGTGACCGGCGAGGACCAGGAGGTTCTCGGAGTTGCGGCGCATGCGGGTGGCCAGGTGGTCGAGCTTGAACAGGTCGGCCAGGCGGCCGCCGTCCTGCTCGCCCTTCTCCAGACCGTCGATCAGGGAGATCTGGCGCTCCACCAGCGTCTGGGTCCGGCGGGAGAGGTTGACGAACATCGCGCTGATGTTGCCGCGCAGCTCGGCCTCCTCGGCCGCGAGCCGTACGGCCTGGCGGTGGACCTCGTCGAAGGCCTGGGCCACCTCGCCGATCTCGTCCTTGCCGTCGATCGGGATGGGCAGCACGTCGGGCGGGGTGGTCTCGCCGGAGACGCGCAGGTTGCGCACCACGTCGGGGAGCCGGATTCCGGCGATCTCCAGGGCCTCCGAGCGCAGGCGGCGCAGCGGGGTGACCATGGAGCGGGCGATCGCGACGGTCAGGAGCAGGACCAGCAGAAGGAGCACGAGGATCGCGACACCGGCGAGGATCGCGTTGCGGACCTCGGCCTCGCGCAGTTCCTGGGCGCGCAGGAGGGCCTGCTCGGCGTACTTCTTCTCGACCTGGGTGCGGATCTGCTCGACGACCCACGAGTTGTCGTTGAACCAGGCGGTGATGCCCTTGGCGTCGTCGGCGATCAGGCGCTTCTGGAGCGTCACGCCCGAGGCGCCCTTGGAGCCTGCGAGCACGATGGCCCGGGCCTTGGTGAGCTCGGTCTTGTAGTACTTCTCCTGGTTCAGCGCGGAGCTGAGGTCGAGCGCGGCCTTGGAGCCGGCCTCGGAGCCGAAGGCGCTGACGGCGCTCTTCTGCCGGTCGCGCATCGCGATGAAGTCCTCGACCTGCTGGGCGGTGGTCGCGCCGTCCTGGTAGGAGGCCTGCAGCAGCATGATGCGCTGCTGGGAGATGGCCTCCTTGGCGCGGGCGAGCGCGCTCAGGCCACGCAGCTGGCCGACGATCTGCGGGTCGTTGGTGATGAGGCTGAGCTCTTCGTGCAGACGCAGGAGGTTGTCGACGACGCCGGAGTAGCGGGAGGGGTTCTTCTCCTTGCGGACGCTCGGCAGGCCGCGTAGCGAGGCGGCGGCGCTCTTGGCGCGCTCGGCGGCGCGGGTGCCGTAGGAGTCGTCGATCGTGGCCAGGTCCTCCAGGACCCGGGAGGTGGCGCGGTCGGTGTCCTTGACCCGGGCTTCCGAGTGCTCGCGGAGTGACTTGTTGTTGCCGGAGATCACGTACCAGCCGACGGTGTCACGCTCCAGCCCGATGGCCTGAAGCGTCTCGCGCAGGCG
Source organism: Nonomuraea sp. NPDC050663 (assembly GCF_044456985.1). Classification (NCBI taxonomy): domain Bacteria; kingdom Bacillati; phylum Actinomycetota; class Actinomycetes; order Streptosporangiales; family Streptosporangiaceae; genus Nonomuraea; species Nonomuraea sp. NPDC050663. The sequence continues at coordinate 504,947 of NZ_JBITGL010000005.1, read as the reverse complement.
TCCGGCCATCTCGGCGGCCGAGGCCACGCGGGTGTAGCTGCCGACGCTCTCGATGGAGGTGACCACACGTGCGCCGGCGAGGGTGACGCCCGCGATGGTGGGAACCAGGATGAGCGCCGTGAGACGCCATCTCACGCGCCAGTTACGCAGCGCGAACTTGGGCATCGACCGCTTCTGGCGGTCGCGCCTGCCCTTGGGGGCCCCACCTTGGTCCGGCCAGGCACCCCCTGTGCCGGGGTTCGGCACGTTGTTACGCGTTGTCACCGCTGCTCGCTACCCCTCGATCATCCCGTGGTAAAACGGGTATTAAGTCGTCCACAAGGTATCCGCAGCACATGCATGACCAGGCAAAACCGACACAATTGTTACAAATGTGACCACAGACCGTGCATGTCCGGTTATCGCAGTGCGGCAAGCACCTGGTCACGGACTTCGCTGCGATGCGCGTCGTCGCTGAGGGGGCGACCGGCGCGGTCAACCACGTAGAAGACGTCTACCGCCTCCGCGCCCAGAGTCTCCACACGCGCAGCTTTCACGTCAAGCCCACATTCCCCGAAAGCACGCCCAATCCGCCACAAAAGCCCTGGTCGGTCGTGCGCTCTGACTTCCACAACTGTCGCCGTGGCAGAAGCGTCGTCAACAAGCGAGACGCGCGGAGGCGCCACCGGCACGCGCGCGGGCCTGATCGACCGGGCCCTGCGCGCCAGCCGCTGCTCGATGTCGAGGCGCCCGGCCAGCACCAGGCGGAGATCGGCTTCCAGCGTCGCCGGGTCAGGCGGCGAGCCGTACTCAGGGACCACCGAGAACTCGATCACGGCGGTGTCGCCCGCGGCGGCCGACGAGGCCGAGCGGATCACCAGGTGGTGCGCGGCCAGCACGCCCGCCGCGCGCCAGAGCAGCCCGGGACGGTCGGGGGCGACCACGGTGACCTTGGGCCCCTGCACGCGCACCGCCCCTCCCCCGTGACGGGCGAGCGCGGTCTGCTCGACCGACAACGTGGGCGCCTTGGGCGGCGGCGACCCCGCCAGCATCGAGCGCACCCGCCGCACCAGGTCCGAGACCAGCCCGGCCTTCCAGCTGTTCCACGCCGCCGGGCCGGTGGCGTGCCCGTCGGCCACCGCGAGCGCCGACAACAACTCCAGCACCTCGCGCGAACCGACCGCCTCGGCCACCTTCTCGATCGTCATCGGATCGTCGAGGTCGCGCCGGGTCGCGGTCTCCGGCAGCAGCAGATGGTGCCGGACGACCGCGGCCAGCGTGTCCACGTCGGCCGCCGGCAGCCCGAGCCGCGAGCCGATGTCGCGCACGACCACCTCGCCGGTCTCCGAATGGTCGCCCGGCCAGCCCTTGCCGATGTCGTGGAAGAGCGCCGCGATCAGCAGCAGGTCGGGGCGCGACACCTCGCGGGTGTAGGCGGCGGCGTTCGCCGCGGCCTCGATCAGGTGCCGGTCGACGGTGAAACGGTGGATGGGATTGCGCTGCGGCCTGTGCCGCACCCGCTCCCAGTCGGGCAGCAGCTTCACCAGCACGCCCGCCTGGTCGAGCTCCTCCCACACCGGAACCGCCGCGCGGCCCGCGCCCAGCAGCGCCACCAGCGCGTCGCGGGCCTGCGTGGGCCACGGCACCGGCATGGGCGGCGACTGGGCGGCCAGGGTGGAGACGGTCGCGGGAGCCAGCGGCAGCCCGGCCTCGGCGGCCGCCGCCGCGGCGCGCAACACGAGGACCGGATCCTTGCGCGGGTCGACCCCGCGGGCCAGCACGACCTCTCCGCCGTGCTCGACCACGCCGTCGGCGACCGGCCGGCGCCCGCGCGGCGTCGGGCCCGACAGCAGGCGATCCACCGTGCGCCAGGTGCCGTCGAAGGCGTGGGAGACGGTACGGCCGGCCTCAGCCAGGCGGCGCATCAGCGCGTCGGCGTCGAGCAGCCCCAGAGTGCCCGCGACGGCGTCCTGCTCCTGCAACACCAACCGGTCGGCGCCGCGGGTGGTCACCACGTGCAGCGCGTGCCGTACATCAAGGACGAACTCGTAGGCCTCGCGCACCCGCGGACCGGGGGCGGAGGCCACCCAGGCGGCGGCCACGGCCTGCATCGCCTGCACGTCGCGCAGGCCGCCGCGGCAGTCCTTCAGATCGGGTTCGAGGAGGAAGGCCAGCTCCCCCGCGCTCTCGGCGCGCTTGTCTGCTGCCTCGCGCAGCTCGCCGAGGCGGCGGCGGGAGTCGGCGCGCCACTCGGCCAGCACCGCCTCGCGCACGCTCCTGGTCAGCTCGGGATCGCCCGCCACGTGCCTGGCCTGGATGAGGCCGAGCACCGCCTTCAGGTCCTGGCGGGCCACCTTGACGGCCTCGTCGACCGTGCGGACCGAGTGGTCGAGGCCGACCCCCGAGTCCCAGATCGGGTACCAGATCCGATCGGCCACCCGGCCGATGTCCTGGCTCCCGTCGTGCAGCAGGACCAGGTCCAGGTCGCTGCCGGGAGCCAGCTCCGAGCGGCCCAGCGAGCCGACCGCGACAAGCGCGACCTTGCCGATCGCGCCTGCCGTACGGGCCAGATCCTTCAGCCAGCGGTCGATGTCCGCGGCCCGCTCCTTGCGGGCCGCGGCGAACGAGCGGGCTTCTCCTCGCACCGTGCTACCCGCCGAGCGCTTCGTCGAGCATCGGGAGCCTCTGCACTACAGCGCCTCGGGGCCGCGCTCACCGGTGCGGACGCGGATGACCGTGTCGACCGGGACGGACCAGACCTTGCCGTCACCGATCTTGCCGGTCTGCGCGGCCTTGACGATGACGTCGATCACGTCCTCGGCGTCGTCCTCCTCGGCCAGCACCTCCAGACGGACCTTCGGCACCAGGTCGACCTGGTACTCCGCGCCGCGGTAGACCTCGGTGTGGCCCTTCTGACGGCCGTAGCCGCTGGCCTCGCTGACCGTCATGCCCTTGACCCCGAACTGCTCCAGGGCGGCCTTCACGTCATCGAGCTTGAAGGGCTTGATGACCGCGGTGATGAGCCTCATGCGTCCACCTTCTTAACTGTGCTCACGGGACCGTTGGAGGAGATCACACCGGAGGCGTGAACACTACCGAGGTCGTAGCCGGTCTCGGCGTGCGACGTGATGTCGATGCCGGCGACCTCGGCCTCCTCGCTGATACGGAAGCCCATGGTCTTGTCGATGATCTTGCCGAGCACCCAGGAGATCACGAAGGAGTAGAGACCGACGGCGACCGGGCCGAGGATCTGCAGACCCACCTGGCTCCACTGGCCGCCCTCCATCAGGACACCCTTGTTCTGGCCGGGCAGGAACGGGTAGTTGGCGACGAAGCCCAGGGAGACGGCGCCGACGACACCGCCGACCAGGTGCACGCCGACCACGTCGAGCGAGTCGTCGTAGCCGAGCTTGTTCTTCCAGCCCACCGCGTAGCAGCAGGCGGCGCCGGCCAGCAGGCCGATGACCGCGGCGGCCCACGGGTCGACGAAGCCGCAGGCGGGAGTGATGGCGACCAGACCGGCGACCGCGCCCGAGGCCACGCCCAGGGTGGTCGAGTGCTTGTCGCGCAGCTTCTCCACGACGATCCAGGTGCCCGCGGCGACGGCCGTGGCGATCTGGGTGTTCATGAAGGCCAGACCGGCGGTCTGGTCGGGAGCCAGCTCGGAGCCGGCGTTGAAGCCGAACCACCCGAACCACAGGATGCCGGTGCCGAGCAGGACCAGGGTCAGGTTGTGCGGGCGCATCGGCTCCTTGCCCCAGCCCTTGCGCTTGCCCAGCACCAGGGCGAGGGCCAGGGCCGCGGCTCCGGCGTTGATGTGGACGACCGTGCCGCCCGCGAAGTCCTCGATGCCGAGCTGGCCCAGCCAGCCGCCGCCCCAGACCCAGTGCGCGACCGGGAAGTAGACGAGCGTCACCCAGACGCCGGCGAACAGCACCCAGGCGCCGAACTTGGCACGGTCGGCGATCGCGCCGCTGATCAGGGCGACCGTGATGATCGCGAAGGTCAGCTGGAAGGCCGAGAAGACCATCAGCGGGAAGTTGTCGGCCGCCGCGGCCTCGGCCGTGATCTGCTTGGCCGCGTCCTCGACGATGAGGTTCTCGTAGACGGCGTTGAACACGCCGCTCAGGCCGAGGTAGTCGAGGCCGCCGACCAGCTTGTTGACGAACCCGCTGCCGTCACCCGCGGCGTCGAAGAAGAGGGAGAAGCCGTAGATCACCCAGGCGATCGTGACCACGATGATGCTCGCGAACGACATCATCATCATGTTCAGGACGCTCTTGGCGCGGGTCATGCCCCCGTAGAAGAGTGCGAGGCCTGGAGTCATCAGCAGCACCAGGGCGGTGCATACCAGCATCCAGGTGGTAGTGCCGCCATCGATCATCGACGCGACCCTCCTTCAGAGATTGGCTGTGGCCGGTTGTTCACGAGTCGCAGTGGACGCCTCCAGGGCCTCGTCGACCGGCTGCGCACTGACGCTGAACCGAACTGTGTTCTTCCGCCGTTTCAGGGCACGACCAGGTGTGTTTCGCATTCGTGAATCTCGGAGGAAGGGTGTTTCGCGGATGTTTCGGACAGCTCACAGGGGCCTTTATGGGATACTTAGGCTTACCTAACTAGCCGACAGAGGATTCACAGAAATGCGTCTGCGCCTGGCCGTCCTGGCCGTGCTCCCCGTCCTGGCCCTGTCCGCGTGCGGCTCCACCGGCCCGGCGAACACCGCCGACGGGCCCACCGTCAAGCACGCCATGGGCCAGACCACGGTGCCCAAGACGCCCAAGCGCGTGGTGGTCCTCGACACCGACAAGCTCGACACGATGGTCTCGCTCGGGCTCAGCCCGGTCGGCGCCGCCCAGGCCGGCGAGAACCAGAAGTGGCCCGCCTACCTCGGCGCCGCGCTGAACGACACCAAGCCCGTCGGCACGCTGCAGGCGCCCAGCCTGGAAGCCATCGCGGCACTCAAGCCCGACCTCATCCTCGGCAGCAAGTTCCGCCAGGCCGCCCTCTACGACAAGCTCGCCAAGATCGCGCCCACGGTCTTCACCGAGAAGGTCGGCATCACCTGGAAGGAGAACTTCCTGCTCGACGCCGAGGCGCTGGGCAAGAAGGACCAGGCGGCCACGCTCCTGTCCGACTACGAGGCACGCGCCAAGACCATCAAGACGGACAAGAAGGTGAGCATCGTCCGCTTCATGCCCACCGAGATCCGCGTCTACGGCCCCGAGTCGTTCAGCGGCATCGTCCTCGGCGACGCCGCCGTGGCCAGGCCCGAGGCCCAGCTGCTCGCCGGCCAGGACGACAAGCGGTTCGGCAAGCTGTCGCCCGAGAACCTGGCGCAGGCCGACGCCGACGTGCTCTTCTACACGGCGTACGGCAAGGCGGCCCAGGACCAGCAGGCCTCGATCACGGCCGGCCCGCTGTGGAGCAACCTCAAGGCGGCCAAGCACAACGTCGACGACGAGATCTGGATGACCGGAATCGGCGTCACGGCCGCCGGGAAGATCCTCGACGACTTGCAGAAGTACCTGGGCTGAGCCCTGATCGTGACTCAGGGGCCTGATACTCGACCGCGTGACAGCGGAGATCATGGTCGCGGAGGCGCGTAAGGCCTTCTGGGTGATGGTCGGATTCCTGGCCTTCATCTGGGCGGTGCAGATCGTCAACTGGATGGCCGGCTACGCCCTGAGCCACGAGTTCGGCGTCCAGGCGTGGAACCCCGCCAGCCTGCCCGACATCGCCACGGCGCCGTTCCTGCACTGGGGCTGGGGGCACATCCACGCCAACTCCGGGCCGCTGTTCATCTTCGGCTTCCTCGCCGCCTACCGGGGGGTCGGCAGGTTCCTCTGGGTGACCGGGATGATCATCGTGGTCAGCGGCCTCGGGGCGTGGTTCACCAGCGACCCGATGAGCATCGGCGCCGGGGCCAGCGGCGTGGTCTTCGGGTATTTCGGCTACATCCTGGTGCGCGGCGTCTTCGACCGGCATCTGATCGACATCGTGGTGGGCGTGGTCATGGCGCTGTGCTTCGCCTACACCTTCACCGGGCTGCTGCCGCAGGAGGGGATCGGCTGGCAGGCCCACGTGTTCGGGTTCGTGGCGGGCGTGGCTGGCGGCTGGCTGTTCCGCGACCGCCCACGGACTGCCGCCCCACCGCCGGCCGACTCCCGTGCGGCGTTGCGCAAGGAATTGGACGACCTGGGGCTCTGATCGCGCGGGACGTGGCGCGACCGGGGGGCTGATCGCGCGGGACCTGGTGCGACCCGGGGCCTGATCGCGCGGGACGTGGCACGACCGGGGCTCTGGCGCCGCTTCAGGTCCTGGTGCGGCGGGTGCGCATCTTGTGGCGGTTGCCGCAGCGGTCCATGGAGCACCAGCGGCGGGCCCCCGGCCGTGACGTGTCCAGAAATATCAGCGCGCAGCGGTCGCCGCCGCACATCCGCAACCGCTCCAGCCGATCACCGCCGAACAGCTCCACCGCGTCACGCGCCACCGCCGACAGGAACTGCGCCCCCGTGACCGGCGCCGCCCACGACCGCCGCAGCTCCCCGTCGATCACCGGCACCGGCGGGGGCGCGGCGGCGAAGGTGTTGAGCGTCTCCAGGTCCGCTGAGCGCTCCCCCGCCCGATACGCCTCGCCCGAGATCGGCGGCGTGATCTCCTTGTCGCCTGTCACCCCCACGGCCAGCCGCCAGATCGCCGCCCGCAGCCGCTTGGCCCCGTCGATCTCGTGCTCGCCCACCTCGACCGGCCCCTCGACGCCCAGGCGCGAGCGCGGGATCCAGGCCGCCAGGTCCGCGGCCTCGTGCAGCTGCTCCCACGGCTCCAGCACTCCTGACAGCAGGAACTCCAGACACAACGTCCCCGCGTCGAAGCGGAAGCTCTGGCCGTCGCGGCCCGTCAGCACCATCTCCATGGACACCATCCTATGACACCGGTTAAACTGGTGTCATGGACAACGAGATCATCGAACTCACCGATCGTGCATGGCAGGCCAACCGCGGGGGCGACGCCGTCTTCTACGACAAGTTCCTCACCGACGACGCGATCAGCGTCTCGCACTGGGGCGTGGTCACCGACCGCGACGCGATCCTGCGCGGGTTCGCCGAGAACCGGAACCCGTACACGCGCACCGAGCAGTCCGACCACAAGATCGTCAGGCTTACGGACGACAGCCTCGTGCACAGCAGCACCGTCGAGATCGACGTCCAGGCGGAAGGCGCCGGTCCGATGACCATGCGGCTGTACGCCACGACCGTGCTGGTGCGCAGGGACGGGGAGTGGAGGGCCGCCTTCTTCCAGGTGAGCCCGACGCCGAACCGGTAGACCGGAGACACGCACACCGAACCGGTAGGCCGGAGACGCGTACGCCGAGCAGATCGACCGGAGACACCACACCGAGCCGGTAGGCCGGAGACACGCGGAGAGCCCCGCCCGGGGTCGGGCGGGGCTCTCCGCGTATTCGAGCGTCGTGGTGCTCAGGCGGCCGAGGAGGCCATCTTCCTGAGCCTGGCCAGCGCGTCGCGCTCGATGCGCCGCGCGCGGTCACGGCCGATGCCGTAACGCTCGCCGACCTCCGTCAGCGTGTGCTCGCGCCCGTCGACCAGCCCGTAACGCCAGCGCAGCATCTCGCTCGTGTCGCCCTCCAGCCCGTGCAGCCACTCGTCGAGCCGCTCGCGCTCCAGGATGTCGATCGCCTGCTGCTCGGGGTCCGCCCACGTCTCGTCGGCGATCATGTCGCCCAGCTCGGTCTCGTCCTCGTCACCGACGCCCAGCTGCAGCGACACCGGGTCGGAGGCCCAGCGGCGCAGCTCGCGCACCCGCTCGATCGGCAGGTCGAGCGTCGCTGCCAGGTCGTCGTCGGTCGGCTCCACGTCGAACTCGGCCAGCATGTCGCGCCGCACCCGCATCAGCCGCGTCATCTGCTCGCCGGCGTGCGTGGGCAGCCGCACCGGCCGCGCCTGCTCGTGGATCGCCCGCCCCACCGACTGCCTGATCCACCACGTGGCGTAGGTCGAGAACTTGTACCCGCGCCGGTAGTCGAACTTCTCCACCGCGCGCACCAGGCCCAGGTTCCCCTCCTGGACCAGGTCGATCAACGGCATGCCGCGCCCGGAGTACTTGCGCGCGACCGCCACCACCAGCCGGAGGTTGGCCTGGATGAACTCGTCCTTGGCCCGCTGCCCCGACACCGCCAGCGCGTTGAGCTCCTCGTCGAGCGCGTCCCCGATGCGCGGCTCGCTGCCCCCGCTGTCGAGTATCTGCTCGGCGAAAAGCCCCGATTCAATGCGCTTGGCCAGGTCTACCTCCTCCTCGGCACTGAGCAACGGGACCCGCCCGATCTCGGCCAGGTAGGTCCCAAGCAGATCGCGATCCGCGACCGCCTGCTCCTGCGTGCGATTCCCCGTAGGCCTTGCCATCCCCAGGCACCTCGTTCCCGCAGCTGCGTTCTATACCCCGGCAACGTCCGGCCCGGGGCAAAGATTCCCCCAAGAACTACGCCGATCGGATGGTTTCTCGCCTCCTCCTTCAGGAGGAGAAAACGCGCGTAATCATCGGTACTCCGGGGCGATATGCGAGGTGCACATAACTCGGCGCGTCAAGAACGACCAGGTCAGCGCGGTTGCCGGCGCAGATCACGCCGATGTCGTCACGCCGTAGCGCCCTGGCTCCGCCGTACGTTGCAGCTCTGATCGCCTCCAAAGGCGTCATTCTCATTTCCCGTACGGCGAGCGCGATACAAAAGGCCATCGACGACGTGAACGACGAACCGGGATTGCAGTCGGTGGCGATGGCCACGGTGGCGCCCGCGTCGATCAGCCTCCTGGCGTCGGGGTAGGGCGAGCGGGTGGAGAACTCCGCGCCGGGCAGCAGCGTGGCCACCGTGTTCGACGAGGCCAGCGCCTCGACGTCGGCGTCGGTGAGGTGGGTGCAGTGGTCGGCGCTGGCCGCGTCGAGTTCCACGGCGATGCGCACGCCCGGCCCTTCGGTGAGCTGGTTGGCGTGCACGCGGGGCAGCAGCCCCGCCTTCGTCCCCGCGGTGAGGATCTCCCGCGTCTGGTCGCCGTCGAAGGCGCCGCGCTCGCAGAAGACGTCGACCCACTTCGCGTACGGCGCGCAGGCCGCGAGCATGTCGCCGGTCACCAGCCGCACGTAGGCGTCGGCCTCGATCCCCTGGGGCACGACGTGGGCGCCGAGGTAGGTGGTCTCCTCGGTGACCTGCCGGGCCAGGCGCAGCGCCCTGGCCTCGTCGTCGACGGTGAGCCCGTAGCCGCTCTTGATCTCGACGGTGGTGGTGCCCTGGGCGCGCATCTCGGCGACGAGCGCCCGCATGCGCGCGTCGAGTGCCTCCTCGGAGGCGGCGCGGGTGGCCGCGACGGTGGTGCGGATGCCTCCCGCGCTGTAGCTCTGGCCGGACATGCGGGCGTTGAACTCCGCCGTGCGGTCGCCCGCGAAGACCAGGTGGGCGTGGCTGTCGACGAAGCCGGGGATGACGGCGCGTCCCTGCGCGTCGTGGCGCTCGTCGGTCTGGGGGGCCCTGCCCGACTCTCCCACCCACTCGATGCGGTCGTCCTGGATGACGACCGCCGCGCCGGTGAGCTCCTCCCGCTCGGGGTCGCCGGTGTACAGCAGGCCGATGTTGTCGATGAGCAGGCTCACCTGAGGGCTCCAATCGCTTCGGCCAGCGCCTGGCCGGTGTTTCCCAGAACATGCCGGCCGTCCTCGACGATCCGGCGTCCGCCCGACACGACGCTGTGCACGTCGGCCGCCGTGGCCGCGAAGACCACGGCCTCGGCTCCCGCCGTGCCCGCCGTACGGACCGAGTCCGTGCGCACGGACACCAGGTCCGCCCAGGCGCCCGGCACCAGCATCCCGGCGTCGGGGAAGCCGAGCGAGGCGTGCCCGGCCGAGGTGGCGGCGGCCAGCAGCTCGGCGGCGGGCCAGTGGCCGCGCTTCTCGCTGGCCAGCCGCTCGTTCAGCTCGACCGCCCGCGCCTCCTCGAACAGGTCGATCACCGCGTGGCTGTCGGAGCCCAGCGTGATCGGCGAGCCGTGCTCGAACAGGGTGCGGGCGGGCCCGATGCCGTCGGCCAGGTCGCGCTCGGTCGTCGGGCACATGCACACCGCGGTGCGCGAGTGGCCGAGCAGGTGCACGTCGACCTCGCTCAGGTGGGTGGCGTGCACGGCCGTGGAGCGCGGGCCGAGCGCGCCGTGCTCGTGCAGGAGCTGCACCGGCGTGGCCGAGTACATGCGCACGCACGCGTCGTTCTCGGCGCGCTGCTCGCTGACGTGGGCGTGCAGCGGCGCGGCGTGGCGGTGGGAGAACTCGCTCACGACGTGCATCTGCTCGGGCGGCACCGCGCGGACCGAGTGGACGGCGGCGCCGATCTCGACGTCGTGCTGCCCCGTGTAGGCGGCGGCGAGCCCCTCGGCCCTGACCGCCCACTGCTCCGCCGTACCGTCGCCGAACCTGAGCTGCGCGCCGGCCAGCGCCGTGCCGACGCCTCCGGTGAGGTAGCAGGTGTCGAGGAGCGTGATGCGCAGGCCGGCGTCGCGCGCGGCCCGCACGAGCGCGTGGCCCATCTCGTTGGGATCCTGGTACGGCACGCCGCCGGGACCGTGGTGCAGGTAGTGGAACTCGCCCACGCAGGTGACGCCGGCCAGCGCCATCTCCGCGTAGACGGCCCTGGCGAGGTTCAGGTACGACTCGGGGTCGAGCGTGGCCGCGATCGAGTACATCTGGTCGCGCCAGGTCCAGAAGTCGCCCTTGCCCGCCTGGGTGTGGCCGCGCAGCGCCCGGTGGAAGGCGTGGGAGTGGGCGTTGGCCAGGCCCGGGATCGTCAGTCCCGCCAGCCTCTCCGCGCTGCCCTGCGCGCCCTGGCCGATCCGGGCGATCCGCTCGCCCTCGACCTCGATGAGCATGCTCTGCGCGAGCCCGTCGGGCAGCCACGCGTGTTCGCACCAGTACGTCGTCATCGGGTCAACTCCTCGAGCACGCCCGCCAGCGCGGCGACACCCGCCTCGCAGTCGGCCCGCTCGGCGTGTTCCTCAGGAGAGTGGGAGATACCCGTCGGGTTGCGCACGAAAAGCATCGCGCTCGGCACGCCGGCCCCGGCCAGGATCCCGGCGTCGTGCCCGGCGCCGGTCGGCAGCACGGGCACCATCATCCCGGGCCCGCCGGGAGCGCCGAGCGCGCGGTGGGCGGCGACCGCCACCCGCTCCCTGAGGGCGACGTCGAAGTCCACGACGGGAGTCCACGACTCCTCGCTGACCGCGGCCCCCTCGGACAGCTCGGCGACCAGCGCGCGCACCTCGGCCTCGCCGGCGCCGCGCGAGTCGAGCCAGGCCGACACCAGCCCGGGGATGGCGTTGGCGTTGTTGGGCGAGACCCGCAGCTTGCCGAAGGTCGCCACCACGCCGTGCTTGACCGCGGCCTCCCGCGCGGCCAGTACCTTGGCCGCGTAGGCGAGCATCGGGTCGTCGCGGTCCTCCAGCCGCGTGGTCCCGGCGTGGTTGGCCTGGCCGCGGAAGTCGAAGCGCCAGCGCCCGTGCGGCCAGATCGCCGACGCGACGCCGACGGGGCAGTCGTGGTCGGCCAGCCCGCGGCCCTGCTCGACGTGGAGTTCGACGAACACCCCGATCCGCGCCAGCGTCTCGGGGTCGGCTCCCAGGTCCTCGGGCTTGCGTCCCTGCCTGGCCAGCACCTCGCCGAGCCGGTCGCCGTCGTCGTCGGCCAGGCCGCGGGCCCGCTCGGGGTCGAGCACGCCCGTCAGCAGCCGCGAACCCATGCACGGCACCCCGAAACGCGCTCCCTCCTCGTCGGTGAAGCAGGCGACGCCGATCGGCTTGGACGGGGTGAAACCCCGCTCCCTGAGCAGGTCGACCGCCTGGAAGGCGGAGACGACGCCGAGCGGCCCGTCGAACGCGCCACCCTGCCGCACCGAGTCGAGGTGGCTGCCGGTGACCACGCCCGGCTCGCGCGAGGAGTCGCCCCACCAGGCCCACTGGTTGCCGTTGCGGTCTTCGTGCAGGTCCAGGCCGCGACGGGCGGCCTGGTCGCGGAACCACTCGCGCAGGGTCAGGTCGGCGGCCGACCAGGCGTCACGCACGTAGCCGCCGGTCGAGGGGTCGAGCCCGATGCGGGCCAGGTCTTCGAGCATGGATCCCACTGTAGTGAATGACTTCATTCACCGGGAAGCTCACACGCCCGCCGAGGAGGTCAGGACCGCGGGCGCGGGCGCAGCGTCAGATCCGTGAGGTGCGCGTCGGGTCCCGCCTCCAGCGCGGCCACGATCGCCCTGGCCACCGAGTCGGCCTCCAGGTAGTTGGACGGCTCGAACTCCTCGCCCTCCTGCTCGCGCACCGATCGCTGCATGTCGGTGGCGATGCGCCCGGGGTACACGGTCGTCACCCGCAGACCCGGCTCCTCCTGCCGCAGCACGTCGGCGAAGGCGCGCATGGCGAACTTCGAGGCGGCGTACGACCCCCATCCGGCGTTGGCGTTGAGCCCGGCGCCCGAGTTGACGCAGACCACGTGGCCGGAGGCGGCGCGCAGGGCGGGCAGCAGCAGCCGGGTCAGCTCGGCGACGGCGACCACGTTGACCTCGTAGGTGTCGCGCCAGACCCGCGCCGGAGTGTCGGCGACGGAGCCCAGGCGCACCACGCCGGCGCTGTGCACCAGCACGTCGAGCCGGTCGAGCTCGGGCAGGTCGGCCGCGGTGACCGAGGTCAGCTCCACGGGCCAGACGGTGGCGCCGGGCAGCTCCGCGGCGAGGGCGTCGAGCGCGGCGCGGTCACGGCCGCCCAGGACGAGCCGGTGGGTGGGCGCCAGGGCGCGGGCCAGGGCGGCGCCCACGCCGCGGGAGGCTCCGGTGATCAGTGCGGTCTTCACGGTTGACATCATACTCAAGTTTGTATTCAAATTTGAGTATGTCCTCGACGCGCCTGCTGATCCTCGGCACCCTGCTCGACGAGCCGCTCACCGGCTACAGGGTGCGTCAGACCCTGGAATTGTGGGGCGCCGACAGCTGGGCCAACGTGGCCTTCGGCTCGATCTACCACGGGCTCGCCAAGATGGCCGACGAGGGCCTGCTGGAGATCGTCGAGGTCGGCAAGGGCGGCAAGACCGTCTACGGCATCACCGACATGGGCCGCCTGCAGTTCCATCGCATGCTGGTCTCCGGCTGGCACGAGATCCAGCCGATCGTCGACCCGTTCCAGGTCTCGCTGATGTTCATGGACCGGATGGAGCGCCCGGCCCTGCTCGCCGCGCTGGCCGCGCGGATAAAACACCTTGAATTCACCGTCGAGATGTACAAGCGTTCCATCGGCGGCAAGCAGGCCTTCGGCGCCCCCCGCCACGTCGACGAGAACCTGCGCCTGTCCATCGGCATGCTCGAGACCCAGCTGGCCTGGTGCCGGCAGGCGGTCGGACGAGTCGAGGACGAAGACCTCCCCTAACCAAGAGGAGACATCCCCCCGATGATCATCAATGCGCAGAAACTGCGTAAGACATTCACTACTAAATCCAGAAAAGGCACCCAGACCGTCGAGGCGGTCAAAGAGGTCAGCCTGCAGGTCGACAAGGGCCAGATCTACGGCGTCCTCGGACCCAACGGCGCCGGCAAGACCACCACCATCCGGATGCTGGCCACGCTCATCACCCCCGACTCCGGCACCGCCACGGTGGCCGGGCACAACCTGCTCAAGGAGCCCGGCCTGGTACGGCGCAGCCTGGGCTACGTCAGCCAGGCCGGCGGGGTCGACGAGAACGTCAGCCCCCGCGCCCAGATCACCTTCGGCGCCAGGATCTACGGCGTCGCCGACGTCGAGACCGCCGTCGAGAGCGTCCTCAAGCGCCTCGACCTGGTCGAGTTCGCCGACCGGCCCGCCCGCACCCTCTCCGGAGGCCAGAAGCGCCGCGTGGCCATCGGCCTGGGCCTGGTGCACAGCCCGCCGCTGCTCTTCCTCGACGAGCCCACCACCGGCCTGGACCCGCAGAACCGCGCCAACCTCTGGGACCGCATCGCCGAGCTGCGCGAGCAGGGCACCAGCGTGCTGCTGTCGACGCACTACCTGGAGGAGGCCGACGCCCTGTGCGACCGGCTGGCGATCGTCGACCACGGCGTGATCGTGGCCGAGGGCACCGCCTCCGAGCTCAAGCGGCAGATCCAGGGCGATGTGATCTCGCTGCGCCTTGACGACCCCGGCCGCGGCGCCGAGGTGCTCACGCCGCACGCCAAGGAGACCCGCGTCGACGACGACGTGCTGCGCGTCTACGTCGACGACGGCGAGCACACCCTGGCCTCGCTGCTGCGCACCCTGGAGGAGCAGCATCTCCAGATCAAGTCCATCGCCATGACCAGCGCGACCCTGGACGACGTCTTCCTGGCCAAGACCGGCCGTTCGCTGCGTGACACCGGAGCAGAATCATGATCCGCGACACCTGGTTGTTCTTCGGGTACGAGATGCGCGCGCTCATGCGCAACCCGGTCTGGCCGCTGCTCGGGCTGATGCAGCCGGTGCTCTACCTGCTGCTGTTCGCCCCGCTCTTCGCCGGGCAGGCCTTCAACGGAGACATGGGCAAGGCGCTCGACGTCTTCGCGCCCGGCATGCTCGTCATGACGGCGCTCTTCAGCTCCTTCACCGCGGGCTACGGCACGATCATGGAGCTGAAGTCCGGAGTGCTGGAGCGGCTGGCGGTCAGCCCCGCCTCGCGTCCGTCGATCCTGCTGGGCCGCATGCTGCGCGACACCGTGATGCTGCTGGTGCAGTCGGCGGTCTTCCTGGTGCTCGGCTTCGTGCTCGGCATGCGGATCGGCGTCCTCGCGCTCGTGCTGATGCTGCTGCTGATGGTCGCGACCGGGCTGATGGCCGCCGGAGCCGCCTACGGCCTGGCCCTGGCGACCAAGGACGAGAACGCCATGGGCTCGATCATGCAGTTCGTCATGCTCCCGCTCATGCTGCTGTCGGGCGCGCTGCTGCCGATGGCCTACGGGCCCGACTGGCTGGAGAAGGTCGCCTGGTTCACGCCGTTCTACCACCCGACGGAGGCCGGGCGCGCCCTGTTCGCCAGCGACTTCGGCGACCTCAACGTGGTGCTCGGCTTCGTCATCATGCTGGGCCTGGCCGCGCTGACGATCTCGTGGTCGGTGCGCGGGCTACGGCGGCTCGCCGGGTAGGAAGATGCCGGCCTCGTCGGAGGAGCGTTCGTAGTCTTCCAGCCGGGCCTGGGTGCGCAGCGGCGCCGCGTCGGCCATGGCCTCCACCAGGGCCATGGCCACCGCCAGCGGAGCGGCGTGCGAGTCGAAGACCAGCCTGTCGCCGACGGGCGCGTCGAGCGTGATGTCGGCGGGCAGGCCCGGCCGGTCGGTGATCACCACGCGCCTGAGCCCCAGCTTGTCGGCGTACTCCAGCGCCTGGATCGACTCGGCGGGATAGCGCGGCAGCACCACGGCGAGCACCCACTGTGCGCCCGCGCGCTGCACGATGCGCAGCCCGTCGAGCAGTTCGGAGCCGCCGTGGGTGAACAACCGCACGTCGGGGTGGATGAGCCTGGCGTAGTAGCCGAGCGTGGTGGCCAGGCCGGCCGAGACCCGCAGACCGAAGATCGGCAGCGGGTCCGCCGCGGCCAGCGCCTCCCCCGCCTCCTTGATCCGCAGAGGAGCCGGCGGCGCTTCGTCGCTGCCGGCTTCCACGGCAGGGGTGCCGTCGAGCCGGGAACGGAGCAGGCCGAGGTTGCGGATCTCGCCGTCGATCGCGCTCTCGATCAGGCCGGGCGCGTCAGCCGTACGGCCCAGCACCAGCGGCCTGAGCGCCTGGCGCAACTCCGGATAGCCGGCGAAACCCAGCGCCACGGCGAACCTCGTCACCGACGGCTGGCTGACGCCGGCCCGCTCGGCCAGCTCGACGCTGGACAGGAAGATCGCCTCGTCGAGGTGTTCGGAGAGGTAGAGGGCGATCCTGCGCTGGGCGGGCGACAGCCGTACCCCGTCGAGGAGCCCGCCGAGACCGCCCATCACCCCACCCGCCTTCTCAGGACTCGCGCATCGGGATGCGCACCCCTCGATTCTCCGCCACCTCTACGGCCTCGTCGTACCCGGCATCCACATGGCGCATCACGCCGGTGCCCGGGTCGTTGGTGAGCACCCGGCTGACCTTCTCGCGCGCCAGCGCGGAACCGTCGGCGACGGTGACCTGGCCGGAGTGGATCGAGCGCCCGATGCCGACCCCGCCGCCGTGGTGGATGGAGACCCACGCGGCGCCGGACGCGGTGTTGAGCATCGCGTTGAGCAGGGGCCAGTCGGCGATGGCGTCGGAGCCGTCGGCCATGCCCTCGGTCTCGCGGTACGGCGAGGCGACGGAACCGCAGTCGAGGTGGTCGCGGCCGATCACGATCGGGGCCTGGAGCTCGCCGGAGGCCACCATGTCGTTGAAGCGCTCGCCCGCCAGGTGCCGCTCGCCGTACCCGAGCCAGCAGATACGCGCGGGCAGCCCCTGGAAGTGCACCCGCTCGCCCGCCATGCGGATCCAGCGCGCCAGCTGCTCGTTCTCGGGGAACAGCTCCAGGATCGCCTTGTCGGTCCTGGCGATGTCGGCCGGGTCGCCCGACAGCGCCGCCCATCTGAAGGGGCCCTTGCCCTCGCAGAACAGCGGCCGGATGTAGGCGGGCACGAAGCCGGGGAAGGCGAAGGCCCTGGTGTAGCCCGCGAGCTGCGCCTCGCCGCGGATGCTGTTGCCGTAGTCGAAGACCTCTGCTCCGGCGTCGAGGAAGCCGACCATGGCCTCGACGTGCCTGGCCATGGACTCGCGCGCCTTCTGCGTGAACCCGGCGGGGTCCTTCTCGCGCTCGGCGGCCATGTCGTCGAAGGCCACCCCGACCGGCAGGTACATGAGCGGGTCGTGCGCCGAGGTCTGGTCGGTGACGATGTCGATCTCGGCGCCCTTGGCCAGCAGCTCGGGCAGCGCCTCCGCCGCGTTGGCCACCACGCCGATCGACAGCGGCCGGCGCTGGTCGCGGGCTTCGTAGGCCAGGCGCAGCGCCTCGTCGAGGTCGGCGGCCTCGACGTCGAGGTAGCGGTGCTCGATGCGGCGCTTGACGCTGCGCGGGTCGCAGTCGATGCAGATCGCGACGCCGCCGTTCATGGTGACGGCCAGGGGCTGGGCTCCGCCCATGCCGCCGAGGCCGGCGGTCAGCGTGATCGTGCCGGCCAGGGTGCCGTTGAAGCGTTTGGCGGCGACGGCGGCGAAGGTCTCGTAGGTGCCCTGCAGGATGCCCTGGGTGCCGATGTAGATCCACGAGCCGGCGGTCATCTGCCCGTACATGGTCAGCCCGGCCGCCTCCAGCCTGCGGAACTCCTCCCAGTTGGCCCAGTCGGGCACCAGGTTGGAGTTGGCGATGAGCACGCGCGGCGCCCACTCGTGGGTGCGGAACACGCCGACCGGGCGGCCCGACTGCACCAGCAGGGTCTCGTCGCCCTCCAGCGTGGTCAGGGTGCGCACGAGCGCGTCGAACGACGGCCAGTCGCGTGCCGCCTTGCCCGAGCCGCCGTAGACGACCAGCTGCTCGGGGTGCTCGGCGACCTCGGGGTCGAGGTTGTTCTGGAGCATGCGCAGGGCGGCCTCCTGAGGCCAGCCCTTCGCGGTCAGCGTGGTGCCGCGCGGTGCTCTGACGGTCCGGCTCATGGCCACCCCTTCGTGAATGAACCTATTCAAAGGCAGATTACACGGAGAGGCGGCCTTCGGTCGTCAGGCGGTCAGGAACTGGGTGGCGGCCAGCTCGCGGTAGAGGTCGTCCTCCCCCACCAGCTCGTCGTGGGTGCCGACCGCCCGCACGGCGCCGCCCTCCATCACCACGATGCGGTCGGCGTTGGTCACGGTCGAGAGACGGTGCGCGATCACCAGCACCGTGGTCTCCGCCGCCACCTCGGCGATCACCTCGCGCAGCCGCAGCTCGTTGACCGCGTCGAGCTGCGAGGTGGCCTCGTCGAGCAGCAGCAGGCGCGGCTTGCGCAGCAGCGCCCTGGCGATGGCCACCCGCTGCCGCTCGCCGCCGGAGAGCAGCACGCCCCGGTGGCCGACCGCGGTCTCCAGGCCCTCGGGCAGGCGCGAGACCAGGTCGTCGAGCCTGGTGCGCCTGATGGCCCGGCTCAGCTCCTCCTCCGTGGCGTCGTTCGCGGCGAAGAGCAGGTTCTCCCTGAGCGTGCCCGCCAGCACCGGAGCGTCCTGCTCGACGTAGCCGAACGAGGCGCGCAGGTCGTTGAGCGGCCAGTCGCGGATGTCGCGCCCGCCGACCGTGATCGTGCCCTCCTGGTGCTCGTAGAAGCGCTCCAGCAGGGCGAAGACCGTGGACTTGCCCGCGCCGGAGGGCCCGACGAGGGCGGTCAGGCCGCCGGGCGGCACCTCGAAGCTGACGCCGTTGTGCACGGTGGGCCGGTCGTCGCCGTAGCGGAAGTGCACGTCCTGGAAGGTCAGCCCGACGGGCTCGTGCGAAGCCGTACCGACGGCGACGCCGGTCTCCTCGGCGGGCAGGTCCTCGACCTCCTTCATGCGCTGCAGCGCGGCCAGGCCGTTCTGGACCAGGATGGCACCCTGCACGAGCTGGCCGATGGGCATGACCAGGAAGAACAGGTAGAGGAAGAAGGCGATCAGCTCGGCCACCTCCAGCGCCCCGGAGGCGACGCGCGCGCCGCCGATGGCGAAGACCGCCACGAAGGCGATCTGGAAGGCCACCCAGGTGGAGACGCCCGCGAGCGAGCCCCACACGGCGACCTGAACGCCGCGCTTGCGCGCCCGTTCCGCGGCGTCGCCGACGATGGCGATCTCGCGCTCCTCCACGCCGCTGGCCTTGACCGTGCGGTAGGCCTGCAGGGCCCGGTCGAGGACCGCGCCCATGTCGCCGACCGCCTCCTGGGCCTTGAACTGGGCCTTCTGGATGCGCGGCATCAGGGTGGCGACCATGCCGCCGACCACGACCAGCACCAGCAGGGTGACCAGGAAGAGCACGCTGTCCTTCAGCGCCATCAGCACGATCGCGCCGATGAGCATGAAGAAGGCGCCGATCGACTCGATCAGGCCGTTGGTCAGCACCGTGCGCAACAGGGTCGTGTCGCCCGTGACCCGCGACAGCAGGTCGCCGGGCTTGAGCCGGTCGACGTCGGCGACCTTCAGGCGGAACATGCGGTCGACCAGCTTGCGGCGGGCGTCGTAGACGATGCCCTCACCGGTGCGTTCCATGATGTAGCCGCCGAAGGCCATGATCGCCGCACCCACGATCACGGCGACCGTCAATCCGATCAGCAGTCCTCCGACGGGTTCGCCGGAGCCGAAGGCGTTGACGATGTACTCGGCCACCTGGGGGATGGCCAGCGCCGCCCCCGAGCCGAGCACGGACAGCAGGCCGCCCACCACCAGGATCGAGCGATGGGGGCGCAGATAGGCGAACAAGTCACGCAGGGGGGCTTTGGGCCCGGGGTCGACGGTGCCCTCGGGGCGTTCCTGACTCATGCCTGCTCCAACGTTTCAGGGGTCGGGTTCTACACCGGTCAACCTAAATTGACGACCTAAGTATGTCAACCAAAGTTGACTTCTACTCCCTGAGAAGGAGATGCAATCCGCTCGCCCACTCGCGACGAATAGAGCGTCGAGGAACCCGGCCGGAACCTCTTCTCTCCGACAGTCACGAGACAAGGACCCAACCATGGAGCTCCGGATCAACCGGCGCGCAGTAGTCGGGCTAGGCGTCGCGGTGGCGTTGACCGCCTCCTCGCTCGCCTTCCTCCGGCCCGACACCGGCACGGCTTCCTCACACCGCGAAGCCCCGATGATCGCGGGCGACCCGCGCAACGACGACACCGACGTCTACGCGTTCGTCAGCCCCGACAAGCCCGACACCGTCACGCTGCTCGGCAACTGGATCCCCTTCCAGGAGCCCAACGGCGGCCCGAACTTCTACACCTGGGACACCCGCTCGCGGTACTACATCAGGATCGACAACGACGGCGACGCCAAGCCCGACATCAGCTACCAGTGGACCTTCCGCGACGACGACAAGCGCGGCAACACCACATTCCTGTACAACAACGGCCCCGTGACCTCGCTCGACGACCCCAACCTGCTCTACAAGCAGCGCTACACGCTCAAGCGGATCACCGAGTCGGGCACCCAGACGCTCGTCAACAACGCGATCGCCGCCCCCAGCAACGTCGGCCCGGCCTCCATCCCCGACTACGGCACGCTCAGGAACCAGGCCATCCGCAACCTGCCCAACGGCGGCAAGACCTACGCCGGGCAGTCCGACGACGCCTTCTTCCTCGACCTGCGCGTCTTCGACCTGCTCTACGGCGGCAACCTGTCCGAGGTCGGCCAGGACAGCGTCCGCGGCTACAACATCAGCACGCTGGGCGTGCAGGTGCCCGCCAAGGACCTGGCCCTCAAGGGCGACGTCAAGCGCAACCCGGTCATCGGCGTGTGGACCACGGTCGACAAGTGGACCCCCGACGGGTATGTCCAGGTCTCCCGCCTGGGCAACCCGCTGGTCAACGAGGTCGTCGTGCCCGCAGGACTGAAGGACGCCTTCAACGCGCTGCCCCCGCACAAGGACGCCGACGTCCCCGCCGTCGTCAAGCGCGTCACCGAGCCCGAGGTGCCCAAGCTCCTGGAGGCCATCTACGGCATCAAGGCGCCCGCCACCCCGCGCAACGACCTGGTCGAGATCTTCCTGACCGGCATCGCCAAGGGCAACGGCCCGATCATGGCCGACCTGAACTCGCAGACCCTCAACAAGGACGCGGGCAAGCTGCGTCCCGCCGAGATGCTGCGCCTCAACATGACGATCCCGCCCTCGAAGGACCCCAACCGGCTCGGCGTGCTCGCCGGCGACCTGCAGGGCTTCCCGAACGGCCGCCGCCTGGCCGACGACGTGGTCGACATCGAACTCCAGGCGCTGGCCGGCGCCGCGACCTCCGGCAAGCTCATCCCGGCCCTGACCGACAAGGTCGACGCCAACGACAAGCCGTTCGGCTCGACGTTCCCCTACATGGCCCTGCCCTCGAACTCCGGCGTGAACACCGCCGGAGCCAAGTAAGGCCATAGCAGAACTCGGCGGGCTCCCTCCCTCGTCTCCCCGGAGCCCGCCGTCCCCCCTTTCCGTCCGAAGGAGCTCAGCTCATGCGTGTCCTCATCGCGGCAGGCGGCGTCGTGCTGGCCGGGGCGCTGATCTTCACCGCCGCCACCCTGGCCGCGCCGCCCCAGCAGAGCGCGGCCACCCGCACCACCGAAACCCTCCAAGCCCGCCTCCAGCGCCTGCCCGGCGACTACCGCGGCTGGGCCAGACTCGCCACCGACCACCTCGAGCAGGCCCGCATCACCGGCAACCCCGCCTTCTACCCCAAGGCCGAACAAGCCCTGACCAAGGCAAACGCGCTCGCGCCCCAGGACGACACCGTGCTCACCGCCGGCGCCGCCCTCGCCGCCGCCCGCCACGACTTCTCCCAGGCCGTACGGCTCGCCGAACGGGCCGTCGCCGCCAACCCCTACGGCTCCACCGCCTTCGGCGTCCTGGCCGACGCCCGCACCCAGCTCGGCGACCACGCCCAGGCCGACCAGGCCATCGAGCGCATGATCGCCCTGCGTCCCGGCGTCGCCGCCTTCACCCGCGCCTCCTACGCCGCCGAACTGCGCGGCGACCTCGCCGGAGCGCGACGCCACCTCGAATACGCCCTCGCCGACGCCTACCAGCCGGCCGACCTCGCCTACTGCCGCTTCTACCTGGGCGAACTGGCGCTGCGATCGGGCGAGCTCGCCCAGGCGCAGCAGTGGTACGGGCAGGCGCTGCAGGCGATGCCCTCCTTCACCCCGGCCATGGCCGGCCAGGCCCGCGCCCACGCCCTGTCCGGCGACCTCAAGACGGCGCTGCCCCTCTACGAAACCGTCGTCGGGCGCCTGCCCCTGCCGCAGTACCTCGTGGAGTACGGCGAGGTGCGCATCAAGGCCGGACTCGCCCCCGACTGGACCCTCCTGCGCGCCCAGCAGCGCCTGGCCACCGAATCAGGAGTGCTCGACGACCTGACCCTGGCCGAGTTCGAGGCCGACCACGGCGACCCGGCGCTGGCCGTACGGCACGCTCGCGCCGAGTACGGGCGCAACCCCAACCCCGTCGCCGCCGACGCGCTCGCCTGGGCGCTGCACCGGGCGGGCCGCTCACGCGAGGCTCTGCCGTACGCCGAGAAAGCCACCGCGACCGGCTGGCGCAACGCCCTCCTGCACCACCACCGGGCCGAGATCGAGCAGGCCCTCGGCATGCGCGGCACCTCACCGGCCCGCACCTACAACCCGACCTTCGACCCCGCCCTGCCCGCGCTCGCGAGGTTCTCATGAAAATGCTGCTCGTCGCCCTCGTGCTGGCGCACCCGCTAGGCAACTTCACCGTCAACCACTACAACGGCCTGCGAGTCTTCGCCGACCGCGTCGAGAACACCGCCGTGGTCGACGCCGCAGAACTGCCCACATTGCAGGGCAGGCCCACCGCGCGCCCCGCCGCCGAACAGTGCGCCACGCTCGCCTCCGCCCAGCGCCTCGTCGTCGACGGCACGCCGGTGCCGTGGCGGGTGGCCGACGCGACGTTCTCCTACCAGCCCGGCCAGGGCGGCCTGGAGACCTCCCGGCTCACCTGCTCCCTCGTCGCCACCGTACGGCCGGCGTCCACGATCGAGTTCACCGACGCGTTCGAGCAGGAGCGCATCGGCTGGCGCGAGATCGTCGCCGTCGGCCCCCTCGTACGGCAGGCGACCTCCGACGGCGCCCCCCTGCCCTCGACGAGCATCAGCGACGAGCTGCGCTCCTACCCCGCCGACCTGCTCTCCTCGCCCCTCGACCAGCGCTCGGCCACCATCGCCGTCACCGGCGCCGCCTCGCCGGCCGCGTCCGCCCCCTCGCTGCCCTCCGGCTGGTTCCTCGGCGACCTGTTCGCCTACATCGACCGCGTCTTCACCGGCCTCATCGGCGCCGACACGCTCACCGTGCCCCTCGGCCTGCTCGCCGTCGCCCTCGCCGCCGTCCTCGGGGCGGGCCACGCGCTCATCCCCGGGCACGGCAAGACGGTCATGGCCGCCTACCTCGCCGGCCGCCGCGGCCGCCCCCGCGACGCCTTCGTCGTCGGCGCCACCGTCACGGTCACCCACACGGCCGGGGTCCTGGCCGTGGGCGTGCTCCTCACCCTGGCCAGCTCCCTGGCCGGGGAGTCGGTGCTGGGGTGGCTGGGCGTGGCCAGCGGCATCCTCATCGTCCTCATCGGCGCCCGCCTCCTCTGGTCCGCCCTCCGCGGCCACGGCCTCGACGGTCATGGGCACGGGCATGGGCATGGGCACGGTCATGGGCACGGTCATGGGCACGGTCATGGGCACGGCCACGAGCATGATCACGAGCACGGGCGTGGACATGATCACGAGCACGGGCACGGGCACGGGCATGATCACGCCGCCCACCCCGGCCATGATCACGACAACGCCTCCCAAGAAGGCCGCCCCCACCGCAGCCGCCGAGCCGGCCTGATCGGCCTGGGCGTCGCGGGCGGCCTCGTACCCAGCCCCTCGGCCCTCATCGTCCTGCTCGGCGCCATCGCCCTGGGCCGCACCTGGTTCGGCATCGCCCTCGTCACCGCCTACGGCCTGGGCATGGCCGCCACCCTCACCGCCACCGGCCTGCTGCTCGTCAAACTCGCCGACCGCCTGGAACGCCGCGCCGCCTTCGGCATGAAGCTCGCCGCCCGCCTGTCCGGCCTGGCCCCCACCGGCACCGCCGCCATGGTCGTCCTCCTCGGCACCGGCCTGGTGATCCGCTCGGCCGCCGGGGTGTTCTGAGGACCCTGAGAAACGCCGAACGCGGGGCCCCGGTCAACCGGGACCCCGCGTCGGACGGACGATCAGCCCAGGCGCCCGCTGACGGCGACCGCATGGCTCGCCTCGGCGGACAGGGCGAGCTCCGTGCCCGCCCACACGACCTTGTAGGTGTACTGCCCTCTGATGGCCGGGGTGTCGGAGAAGGTGAACCTCCCGTCCACGGCGGTGGTGACCGCGGGAAGGTTCAGGATGATCGTGCGATCACCACGTTGCACCGTGCGGGTCACCTTCAGCGAGTGACCCGCGCCCGGCGCCTGACCCTCGAAAGTCAGCCTGCCGGAGAGCTGAAGCTGCCGTCCGGCCACTTCCTCAGTGGGCCCGGTCAGCGTGACCGCCGTCTCTTGCGCCCGGAGCGTGACGGTGAACGAGACGCTGCTCGGCAGGTGATCGGCGTTTCCTTCCCAGCTCACCTCGTACGTGGTCCTGCCCAGGGCCTGGGGGACGTCCTCGACCGTGAAGCTCCCGTCCTCCGCCGTGGTCACGCCCTCGATCGTGCTGGTGGTGCCATCCGGATGCTGCCGGGTCACCTTGAGAGGCTGCGCACCCGGAGCGGACTCCCCTGCCAGCGCCAACCGGCCGGTCAGGTCCAGCCGCTGCTGCACGGGAGCCTCGGACAGACCCCTGAGAATCAGGGTCGAGGCCTTGCGGCCCGGCCCTTCCGCTCGCCAGAGGTGAAGGGCGTCGCTGCCGGAGGTCCTGAGGACCGAGACCATGTCGGATCCCGAGAAGGCGATGCTCCCCTCAACCATGTCGCCGGCGGAATTGGTCTTCGTGGACAGGATGGCGCCCGTGGCGACCTCGTAGAGCTCGATGTTCCGAGTGGCGTCACGCGTCCATCCGAGCGCCAGGTGTTTCCCGTCGGCGCTGAACCGTGCGGCGGCTGGGTAACCGCGGAAGGGATCCGATTCTCCGTACGAGCGGATCTTCGTGAGCGTGGTGGTGTCCCACGCGTCGTGCCGGTAGGGCGAGCCGAAGGCCGAGACGAGCATCGCGCCGTCCGGGGACAGGGCGAGATCCTGGAGGTTGTACAGGCTGTGGTCGTGGCCGTCGATCTCACCCAGCAGCGTCGGCGACGCGGCGCTCACGTCATAGACGAAAAGGCTGGAAGGGTTGATTCCGGTGTCGCCGAACACCAGGCGGTCTCCGGCCGCGGCGACCTTGGGCGTACCGTACCTCCCGCTGACGAGCGGGTTGGGAGCGGCCTCCGGATCGGACAGGTCGAGGCTGACGACGCCGCCTTCCCGCGTCTCGCACCCGTATCCGATCCACATCCGGCTCCCCTTCAGGGCCAGATGGCTCGGACAGGGGTAGGCGGCCAGGTCGATCCGACGCAGGATGGCGGGGTTGGCCGCGTTGATCTCGATGACCTCGTTGGATCCTCGCAAAGCGGCGTAGAGCCGGGTGCCATCCGCGTTCGTCGCCAGGTCCGCCACGTACGACAGGTACAGGAACGCGCCTGCGAACTGGCCCGCGGCATCGGTGGCGATGATCCGGTCATCGGCCGACACGAAGATGTGGCCGCCCCCGGCCGCCACATCGCCGCCCAGCCTGTAGGAGCTCAGGCTGATACCGAGATCGGTGGTGGTGTCCTCGGCCTGGGCGGCCGGGCTGGCGACCGCCAGAAGTCCGACTGTGGTGACGAGCGCGGCGGCAAGAGCCGCTAACCGACGAATCGACCGGAAACCGTGCATGCATTCTCCCCTGACTGATGAACGTCCTGATCAAGCCAGACGGGAGGAACGCGGTCAAGATCCACAGGTAGTGACCATGGCATGTATCGAAAATGTATTCGCATATCAAGCGAGCAGGGATGATCACGCCCCGTCTCGCGCCCGCAACCATGACACTCCGCTATCTGCGCAGGTCACTCCCAAGCCGCCGAGATCAGATCGTTACCGGCTAGTCGATCCCGGGAAGGTCCGGGTCGTCGGCGTCGATGTCGCCCTCCTCGGCCCGGCGCAGCTTGATCTCCTCGATCCACGACAGCACCAGCGCGCGTATCTTGCCGTCGAGCCGTTCGTCGTCCATCTCCTCCACGAACTCCAGGCGCATGAGCAGCTCGTGCACCGAGAAGGAGTCGTGGTGGGCCCGGCCGCAACCCTCCAGCTCCAGGAAGCTGTACAGGTGCGCGGCCGAGGCGACGTCGATCACGTCGCGGGCCAGTCCCCGGTCGTGAAGGGCTCGTACGGCGAGGCCCACGGCGTCGTCGAGAGCGACGACCGGCAGCGGGTCGTGGGCCACGGGCGGGTGGCGCAGGGCCACGGCGATCACGGTGACCTCGAACGACCCGGCCACGAGCAGGCCGTCGCGGTACGGCGCGACTGTGAGGCCGTCAGCGAGCAGGGCTTGGGCGATGGCGTCGACGGCGTGGATGGCATCGATGGCGCCGACGGCAGGCGCGGCGTCGGTGCCAAACGCAGGGTCAGTGGCAGGCGCGGCGTCGGTGCCAAGCGCAGGGTCAGTGCCAAGCGCGGCGTCGGTGCCAAGCGCGGCGTCGGTGCCAAGCGCGGCGTCGGTGCCAGGCGCGGCAACCCCGGCGTGCATGACGTCCCCGTTGACCCCGCCGATCCCAGCGACCCCCTCGACCCCGGCGACCCCGGCATCTACGGCGTTCGCGGGGGGCCGAAGGTCACGCGGTGTGGGGATGACCAACGTGAGGCCAGGGTGGGGATGACCGGTGAGGCCGTGTGCCTGGAGGGCGTGGGTGCCCGCGAGCAGTAGCTCGTAGGCGTCATGCAGGGGCCGGATCGCGGTGAGGACGCGCTCCTCGACGGGCGGTGTCACCCCGTCTGGCCGCGGCGTTTGCGGGTGGAGGGCAGGTCGTGGCGCCCGGAGACGAACTCCTGGACGGCGATCTTGGCCCTGATCACCGGCCGCCGCCACCGTTCCTCGCGGTGGATGGCGGTGGCGAGCTTGCGCGGGCGCCTTCCGGCGAAGAACCAGTGCGCCCATGGCGAGCCGGGCCGGGCCAGGCGGACGGCGCCGACGAGCAGCAGCGGGGGGACGAACAGGCCCACGAGGCCGGTCCAGATCTTGCCCTTGAGCAGGGTGATGATGGCCAGTAACAGGTTGCCGACCATGAACCAGGCGCTGGCGAAGAAGCCGCCGTAGTCGATGACGAGCGGGCGCAGCCCCACCAGGAGCAGGCCGGTGATGGCGATGGCGACGAACACCGCGTCGACCGAGGTGCGGCCCTCCTCCTCCCAGTACACGTCGTGCAGGTGGAGGATCAGGGCGAACTCGTCGAGCACGAGCGCGGCGCCGATGCCGAAGACGGTGGCGGCCACGGCGTACCAGCCTTGGGAGCCTGAGACCATCAGGCCGGTGACGCCGCCGACGAGCATGAGCACCACGCCGAAGACGACGTGGTGGATGTGCATGTCACCCACGTTGACGTTGCGGAACCAGCCGATCTTGGCGCGGATGAGGCGCACGTTGACGCGAGTGGCGAGGAAGGCGCTGATGAGCGCGGCGAAGAAGCAGAACAGCGGCAGCCGTCCCGTCGCGATGATTCCCTGCTGAAACCACTCCCCCATCGTCACTCAAGGGTATGCCTGCCGTACCTCTGCCGCGGCGACGCCCCGGTGGCGCCCGTGCTCAGGCGGAGCGCGACAGGCTGGCGGGCTCGACGGCGTGCTCGAAGGGGAGCCCGCGCGCGTAGCGGGCCAGTTCGTCCACGGCCAGGTCGGCCATCCTGGCCAGCTCGCCGCCGAGCGAGCCGGCGATGTGCGGGGTGACCAGCACGTTGGGCAGGTCGTAGAGGGGCGAGCCGGCGGGCAGGAACTCCGGCTCGGTGTGGTCGAGCACGGCGTACAGGCGCCCGGAGACCAGTTCGCGGGTGAGCGCGTCCTGGTCGACGAGGGCGGCGCGGGCGGTGTTGATCAGCGTGGCGCCGTCGCGCATGCGGGCCAGCCGCCGGGCGTCCATGAGGTGCCGGGTCTCCGGCAGGTCGGGCGCGTGGAGCGAGACCACGTCGGAGCGTTCGATCAGCTCGTCGAGGCCGACGGTGGGCACCCCGAGGTCGTCGCGCAGATACGGGTCGCTGACCAGCACCTCCAGGTCGAAGGGGCGCAGTAGTTCGATCACGCGGCGGCCGATGCGGGAGGCGCCGACGACGCCGACGGTCTTGCGGTAGTTGCCGAAGCCGGGGTGGAGCCGGTCCCAGTCGCCGTTGCGCCGTTCCGTGCGGTAGGTGCGGGCGATGTCGATCACGCGCTTGTTGGCGAACAGGATCGACGCGAGGGTGAACTCGGCGACCGGTTCGGCGTTGGCGGCGGCGGCCGAGGAGACGGCGATGCCGCGCTGCCAGACCGCGTCGGTCAGGTGGTGTTTGACGGAGCCGGCCGCGTGCACGACGGCCCTGAGCAGGGGCGCGCGGTCGAGCACCTCGGCGGTGACCTGAGGGCAGCCCCACGAGGTGAACAGCACTTCGACCCCGGCCAGGTCCGCCTGGGAGAAGTCGGTGACCACCAGGCCGGGGTCGACGTCGGCGATCATGGACAGGCGGCTGCGGACGGGCCCCTGGATGAGGCGTTCGGCGACGTCGGCGCTCATGGCGACGAGCGTCCTGGGTCGTGCTGTGGTCACTTGACGCTCCCCGCGGTCATGCCGGCCTTCCAGAACCGCTGCAGGAAGCCGAAGACCACCAGCAGCGGCACGATCGACAGCAGCGCGCCGGTGATCGTCAGGGTCTGGTACTCCGGGAAGGCGTAGGCCTGGGAGTTCCACGAGAACAGGCCGAGGCTGAGCGGGAAGAGCTTCTGGTCCGACAGCATGACCAGGGGCAGGAAGAAGTTGTTCCAGATGGCGGTGAACTGGAACAGGAAGATCGTCACGAACGCGGGCTTGAGCATGGGCAGCGCGATCGAGAAGAAGGTGCGCACCTCGCCCGCGCCGTCGGAGCGGGCCGCCTCCAGCACCTCGCCGGGCACGTAGCCGGACGACAGCACCCTGGCCAGGTAGACGCCGAACGGGTGGACCAGCACCGGGATGAAGACCGCCCAGAAGGTGTTGACCAGCCCGGCCTTGGAGGCCAGGAGGTACAACGGCAGCGCGGTGGCGGTGGTGGGCACCAGCACGCCGAGCAGCACCAGCCCGAACAGCTTCTCCTTGCCCAGCCAGGCGTACTTGTCGAAGGCGTAGCCGCACATCACGCTGACCAGGGCGCTGATCGCTCCGCCCACCCCGGCGTACAGCACGCTGTTGAGATACCAGCGGAAGAAGATCCCTTCACCCTCCCCCGTGACCTTGGCGAGGTTGGCGCCCAGGTTGAAGTCGCCGAAGGCGAAGCCGCTCGTGGCGTAGAGGTCGGGCAGCGACTTGGTCGAGGAGAACAGCAGCCAGCTCAGCGGCAGCAGCGTGTAGGCGGCCGCGAGGACAAGCAGGGCGTTGACCGCGCCCCTGGACATCAGGCGGTTCATCGTGTCCTGTTCCCCCACCTCGTGACGAAGAACGACAGCGCGGCGGCCAGCCCGGCGAGGATCAGGCTCGACGCGGCGGCCTGGCCGTAGTCGTTCTTGGCGAAGGCCTCGGTGTAGGCGTACATGTTCGGCGTCCAGGTGCTGACCACGCCGTCGCTGGGGTTGTCGAGCACCATGGGCTCGGTGAACAGCTGCAGCGAGCCGATGATCGTGAACAGCACGGTGGTGATGACGGCGGCCCTGATGAGCGGCAGCTTCACCGAGATCGCGGTCCTGAAGGCTCCCGCGCCGTCGATGGTGGCCGCCTCGATCACCTCGCGCGGGATGGCCTGCAGCGCCGCGAAGTAGATGATCATGTTGTAGCCGATCCACTCCCACAGGGCGATGTTGACCACCGAGCCGAGCACGTTGCTCGCTCCCAGGAAGTCGACGTCGCCGAGCAGGTCGATGATCGGGCTGATGCCCGGGGTGTAGAGGTAGAGCCAGATCAGTCCGGCGATCACCCCGGGCACCACGTGCGGCATGAACAGGGCCAGCTGGAAGAACCTGCTCAGCCGGGCCAGCCCCGAGTCGAGCAGCAGCGCCAGGGCCAGCGCCCCGCCGATCATCAGCGGGATGTAGATCAGGCAGTAGCCGGCCACCACCAGGAAGCCGTCGGTGAAGGCCCGGTCGGCCAGCGTGTCGAGGTAGTTCGACAGCCCGACGAAGACCGTCTCCTTGCCGCCGAAGCCCAGGCCGGAGGACTTCTCGCTGAACAGGCTCAGGTAGAGCGCGTAGCCCAGCGGAGCCACGATGACCCCTGCGAACAGCACGAAGAACGGCGCGGTGAACAGCGTGATCGCTCCGCGCCTGCGCCAGCTCTCGGTACGGCGGGGCGAGGGTCGCGGCCTGTCCCGGGTGGGCGGCGGCGCTTCGACGGTGGTTGCCATGCGTTTCCTTACGGCGGGTCGGCCGGCGTGCCCGCCTTTCACGGCGGGCACGGGCGGCGGGTTCGAGAGGTCAGGCGGCGACGTTGAGGCCGCGGCCCTTGATCTCGGCCACGGTGGCCTGCTGGACGCTCTCCAGCACTTCGGGGATGGTGATCCCGCCGGTGGAGACCTTGCCGAGCGAGTCCTTGAAGGCGGTCAGCACCTGGACCATGCTCGGGCCCCAGGTCCAGCCGGGCTGGATGCTGCCGTAGGCCTCGGTGAACAGCGCGTAGATGTCCTGCCCGCCGTAGAAGGAGGCGTCGAAGGACTTCTGCGCGACCGGCACCAGGCCGGGGATGGCGGGGAAGCCGCTGGAGGTGCCCGACGACAGGCGGGCGGTCCAGGCCTCCTCCGAGCCGGTCAGCCACTTGATGACCTCGACGGCGGCCTTGGTGTTCTTGCTGTTGGCGCTGACGCCGAAGGTGGTGCCGCCGAGCATGCCGCTGGCGGGCGTGCCCCAGTTCGGAACCGGTGCGATGGCCCACTTGCCGGCCTGGCCCGCGTGGTTGCCCTTCATCACGCCCGCACCCCAGTTGGCGCCGACGTAGCCCCACAGCGAGTTGTCCTCGAAGGCGGCGTTCCACTCCTGGGAGAAGGAGGCCTGCACCTTGACGAGGTCGTCCTCGACCAGGCCCTGCCAGTAGCCGGCGACCTTCTTGGTGGCCTCGTCGTCGATGGAGACCTTCCAGGCGTCGCCTTCGGCGCCGAACCACTTGGCGCCGGCCTGCCAGGACAGGGCGGTGAGCACGCTGGGGTCGTCGGGGAAGAAGGTGGCGATGCGGGCCTTGCCGTCGGCCTTCTTGACCTTCTCGGCGGCGGCGCGGAAGTCGTCCCAGGTCTTGGGGACCTCGATCTTGTTCGCCTCGAACAGGTCCTTGCGGTAGAAGAAGACCTGCGGGGCGGCGTCCATCGGCAGCGACCAGGCCTTGCCGCCCAGTTCGACCAGGCTGAAGACGTTGGCGGGGTACTTCGCCTTGACGTCGCCGACCTCGGCGCTGATGTCCTGGAGCGCGCCCTGGTTGACGAAGTCGGGCAGCTGCGGGTACTCAATCGACATCACGTCCGGCGCGTTGCCGGCCTTCACCGCGTTGGCGAACTTCGCGTAGCCGCCCGCGTTGCCCGAGGGGATCTCCTCGAACGTGATCTGGATGTCCTTGTGCGACTTGTTGAAGGCGTCGACGACCTGCTGGGTGCCCTTGGCCCAGCCCCAGAAGGTGACCGTGGCGGGCTGTCCGGCCGGCGCGGCGGCGGGAGCGGCGCTCTCGCCTCCGCAAGCGGCGAGAAGAGACATGCCGGCCAGCGCCGCGGCGACGGCGAGTGTGCGTCCCATCGTTGCTCCTTGGGGGGAATCAATCGCGATGGAACATCATTCGCTCACTTTCGATCGAATGTCTAGTGATCGATCAGTAACGAAAGTATTTCACTCGTGAGCGATCGAAGAATCGCGAACCCGAAGCTCCGGCAGCAAGGCTAGGTGCTGGCCGGGCATGCTCGGTCCCTCCTGGATCCGGCGAACCAGCAGGTCGACGGCATGGCGGCCGACGGCGGCCTTGGGCGGGGCGACCGCGGTGAGCGGCGGATCGCTGAGCGCCGCGACCTCGTCGTCGTAGGCGACGATCGACACCTCGTCCGGCAGCCTCACCCCGGCCACCCGCAGGTGCTGCACCAGCAACAAGGCGTCCTCGTCGTTGTGCACCAGCAGGCCAGTGACGCCGCTCCTGATCGCCTCGACCACCGCGTCGGCCTGCGTGTCGGTCGGACCGTCCTGATCGATCGCCAGCTCGCCCGGATCGTCCAGGTCGAAGGCGCGCACGGCCGCCAGGAAACCCTCGCGGATGCGCGGCGCGGTCGGGCTGACCCGCGTCACCATGGCCACGCGGCGATGCCCCAGCTCGGCCAGGTGCCGCACGCCCAGGAAGGCGCCGTGGGGATGGTCGGAGGCCACCGCGTCGAGCAGCGAGGCCGCCCCGCCCAGCTCCGCCTTGCGCTCCACCAGGACGGCGGGCACGCCGATGCCGGACAGCCACCCGGCGTGGCTCGCGTCGGGCTGCCTGGTCAGGGTCAGCAGCAGGCCGTCGACCCCGCCGTTGATCAGCTGCTTGACCTGCATGCGCTCCTCGGCCTCGTCGTAGCGCGAGACCCCGAGCACCAGGCGTGCGCCCAGCTCGGCGGCGCGCTCGCGGGCGCCCCTGATCACGTTCGGGTAGTAGTAGGTCGCGGCGGGGACCAACATGCCGATCGTCATCGTCTCGCGCGGCGTGCTCTCCTGGGCCGGCTCCGGCAGCGTGATGCCGCCGTGCACCCGGTGGACCAGGCCGCGCCCGGCCAGGTGCTCGACGTCCCTGCGCAGCGTGACCATGGACACGCCCAGGCTCTCCGCCAGCTCGGCCAGGCGCACGGAGCCGCGCTCGCGCACCTCGCGGAGGATGAGTTCATGGCGTTGCTCGACGAACACTGGGGGGCTCCTTAGGACTCGACAGACCGATCCTACCGAGTGCAGCTTTCGTTTGTGAACGTTTCTTTCGTTCGATCACTCTGATACGTTTTCGGCCACCCGCGTTCTCTGGAGGCCCCCGCATGTTCGTTCTCCCGCCGGAAGATCGATCGCTCAGTCCGATCACCGGGTGGACCCGGGCGCACTGGGAGGCCGTCGCCGACGGACTGCTCGCCGCCGTCGAGCCCTATCGCAGCGCCGACCGGGCCGAGGTCGTGCTTCCCGGGCGCGAGAGCTGGTCGCACTGCGACGGGCTGGAGGGATACGCGCGCACCTTCCTGCTCGCCGCCTTCCGGGTGGCGGGCGGGGGCCCCGCCGGGTTGCTGGAGCCGTACCGGATCGGGCTGGAGGCCGGGCCGAGCGTGTGGCCGCCGATCACCGACCGCTCCCAGTCCATGGTCGAGGCGGCCTCGATCGCCCTGTGCCTGTGGCTGACCCGCGAACGGCTGTGGGACACCCTGCCGGCCGCGACCCAGGACGCCGTCGCCGGATGGCTGTCGGGCGCCCTCGACCACGAGCCCGTCGACAACAACTGGTGGCTCTTCCCCGTCATGGTCGGCGGCTTCCTGTCGGCCGCCGGGCGCCAGGCCGACCCGCGCGGGCTGGAGCGCATCGAGGAGTGGTACGTCGGCGAGGGCTGGTACTCCGACGGCGCCAACCGCTCCTTCGACCACTACAACGGCTGGGCCATGCACCTGTACCCGGTGCTCCACCACCTGCTGTCGGGCCGCGAGCAGGGCGTGTACGGCACGCGGCTGCGCGAGTTCCTGCGCGGCTACGCGCTCACCTTCGACCACGGCGGCGGCATGCTCTACCACGGGCGCTCGCTCACCTACCGCTTCGGCTCGGTGTCGTCGCTGTTCGCCGGAGCGCTCATCGAGGCCACTCCCCTGCGGCCCGGCCAGACCAGGGGCATCGCCTCGTCGGTGCTGCGGCACTTCCTCGACGCGGGGGCGCTGTCACCCGAAGGGCTGCTCACGCTCGGCTACCACGGGCCGCACGAGCCCTCGCTGCAGCCGTACTCCGGCTACGCCTCGCCGTACTGGGCGTCGAAGGCCTTCGTCGGGCTGCTGCTGCCGCCCGAGCACCCCGTGTGGACCGAGGCAGAGGAGCGCGGGCCGACCGGGGTGCTCGCCCTGGCGGCGCCCGGGATGATCGTGCACAACACCGGCGAGGTGGCCAGGCTGATCAACCACGGCAGCCAGCACCACTCCGGCGACCCGCTCTACGACCGCTTCGCCTACTCCACCCGCACGGGGCCGACGGCCGGGGTGGCGGACAACGACTTCACGGCCGGTGGAGTGACACGCGGGAAGATCGTCCCGCTGGGCGCGGGGCAGGAAGGCGAGCTGGCCTGGGCGGGCTCGGCCTCGGAGGGAGTGACGAGCTTCAGCGTGGTGCGCGGCGCCACCGAGATCCGCGTCCACCGCGTGGCCGGCGGCTCGGCCGTCACCCAGACCGGCTGGGCGATCCCCGGCGACGGCCAGGCCGACGGGCTCGGCGTCACCCTGCGGTCGCAGGGGCATCCGAGGTCGAGGCTGGTCGGGCTGTACGGCTACGCGCGCGCGTCGGTGGCACGGGCGCCCGAGGGCACGGCCTTCGGCGCCCCCGCCACGGTGCCGGTGCTCGAAGGCGTGGCGGCAGACGGCTGGGCGGTGTCGGCCGCGATCCTGGGCGAGCACGACGAGCCCCTGCCCGCCGTCGAGGCGGCGGAGCACCTGACGCTCACCTGGCCCGACGGCGTGCGCTGGACCACCCCCGCCTGAGGTCCGGCCGACGGCGGGGGCTGAACAACGCCCGCCTGCCGCCCGGGGATCAGCGGACCGTGTAACCCGCCGGTGAGATCACCGACCGCAGCCGATCCACGTACAGATCGGCCCGGACGGTCCCGTCCGGCGCGTAGAGCCGCAGGTGCCGCTGCTCACCCGACTCGCGCAACGCGACCAGGTCGAGCGTCAGCGCCGTCCCGCGCATCCCCGCCGCCTCGGCCGCGGTCGGCTTCAGGTCGTGAGCCCTGCTCCCGTCGAGCCCTGCCGTGGAGAACCCGTCGCGTCCGGCCCGCACGTGCCGCATCACCAGCAGGTCGCCCGTCCACCCCCATGGCACCAGCCGCGAGTCGCCGGGCTCAGACCTGGGCGGCACCACGAGCGTGTCGCTGTCGCTGGTCAGCTCGCGCACCAGCACGCCGCCGCCGGGACGCGAGGTCGCCAGCAGGCGGCCGTCGGGTGACAGCGTGGTGGTGTCGAGCGAGACGCCGGGCCCCAGGTGGAACTCGCCGCCCTGCCGCGTGATCAGCAGGACCGGGCAGCCGCTCAGGCACTCGGCGTGCAGGACGACGCCCTCGCCCGCGGGCCCGTCGATCGGCAGCGGCCTGACCACCTCGAAGGTCTCCACACCCGGGAGCGGGGCGATGCCCACGATCTCCGGGCTCAGCTGGAGCCTGGCCATGCCCAGCCCGGCTCCCCCCACCATGAGCAGCAACCCGGAGGTGGTGAGCAGCCGCGCCGCCCACCAGCGCACCTGGCCTAACCGTGTCGGGCTCATCTCTCTACGAAAGCACGACTTGCGGGAAATTACGCCCTTTCGGCAGCGGCAATAGCATTCCGGAACAGCATGGCCACAGTCGTGGGACCCACGCCGCCGACCCGCGGCGTGATCGCGCCCGCGACCTCCTCCACCGACTCGTCGACGTCGGGCAGCAGGCGGCGTCCCTCGTAGCGCACGCCGCCGCCGATGACCACCGCGCCGGGCCGTACGTGCTCGGGCTGGATGATGCCCGGCACGCCCGCGGCGGCGATCAGGATGTCGGCGCGGCGGGTGTAGTCGGCCCAGTCGGGCACGCCCGTGTGCACCACCGTGACGGCGGCGTTGGCGGTCGGCCGCTTCTGCGCCAGCATCATCGCCAGCGGCCGGCCCAGGGTCGCGCCGCGGCCCAGGATGACCACGTTCTTGCCGGAGACGGGGATCTCGTAGAAGGCCAGGATCTCCTCGATGCCGGCGGGAGTGCACGGCAGCGGGCCCGGCATGCCCAGCGCCAGGCGACCCATGTTCAGCGGGTGCAGGCCGTCGACGTCCTTGTCGGGGTCGAGCGACTGCAGCGCCGCGTCGTAGTCGAGGTGGCCGGGCACCGGATACTGCACCAGCACGCCGTGGACGGCGCGGTCGTCGTTGTAGCCCTGGATGACGGCCAGCAGGTCCTCCTGCTTGGCGTCGGCGGGCAGGTGGGTGTGCGGCGACTCGAAGCCGAGCTCGGCCGCCTGCTTCTGCTTGATGCGGATGTAGCCGGCGCTCGCGTCGTCGTCGCCCACCAGGATGGTGGCCAGCGACGGCGCCACACCCTGGGCCTTCATGGCCTCGACGCGCTTGCGGACATCGGCCAGAATCGCCTCGGCCACCGGGCCACCCGGCAGCATCCTCGCGTTGGACATACGACTCCCTCGTCACGTGGTCGCCCAGGCGGTCGGCTCCCACGACGAACTCCCCGATGGTCGATTCCATCCTCCGGCCGCCAGTCGCGCTGGCCTCCAGGATGCCCGATGGGACGGGTTCAGCAAAAATCCAGCGGCTCCGGCGAGGCTTTTGCGCGGGGGCCCAGAACAAAGGGAGACACGGTACATGCGGAAGGTCATGGCCCTGCTGGCGGCGGCGGTGCTGGCAGGCGCCGTCACAGGGGCGCAGCCAGCAGCGGCGGGGGCAGCGGTGCAGTGCGAGGACTTCGGGGAAGGCCCGACCGAGCTGTCGTGCGACGGGCTCAGCGCGACGACGACGTCCGGTCCCGCCGGTCTGTGCATGGACAGCGCGATGGTCGCCGGATCGATGAGCTCGGAGCTCGCCAACGGCGCCAAGGTGAGGTTGCTGATCCACCGGAGCCAGGCATGCGGCTCCGAGTGGACGACGCTGCAGGTGCTGAACTGGCCCACGGAGGAGGAGCCGGCACCCAGGATCAGGGTGTCCATCGCCCGCGCGAACGAGCCGGACGTGGACTCCCTCTACGAGGCCGCCGAGGTCGAGACGGACGGGGGTCTCATTCTCGACGAGGGCGGCAACGGCACGGCCCACTCTCCGATGCTCGACGCCCGCACCCGGGATCTGCTGGACATGCGCCACCTGGCCAAGGTGGTCAGGCGAGGCGGGCTCGGGGTGGCGGCCCGCCTGGAGACCGGGGATCTGGTTCACGAGGAGATGCCATGTGACGGGACTCTGTACTTGTGCATGACCCCGAGAGCATGGCCCTAGGAGAAATGGTGAAGCACCGACCTGGCGGCCTTCCCCACCAGGTCGGCACGGGGGGCGGCATCGGGAGGCACGGCAACCGCCGGCCGTGCCTCCCAGCCGCTGACGTCCTCGGCCCGCAGGGGCCAGGGTTCGTAACGGATGCGGGCCCTGCAGGTGACGGCCATCGCCTGCAGGGTCTCGGCGGCGCGGTCGTGGTTCTCGGTCGCCATCAGGGCGGCCAGGTGGACCGCGCGGAACAGGGTGCCGAGGTCGTTGAGCGGCAGCCCGGCGCGCAGGCACTCGACCAGCGCCGCCCTGGCCTCCTCGTGGCGGCCGGCGCGGCGGTGGGCGTGGGCGCGCGTCTCGAGGATCTCGGGGACGAGCGTGGTCCAGCCGGTCCTGGCGCTGAGCTCGGCGGCCTCGTCGAGGATCTCCAGCGCCTCGTCGACCAGGCCGGTCAGGACGCGGGTCCAGGCCTTGCAGATCTGCGCCTGGATGACGGTGTTGGGGGCGCCGCCGCGCTCGAGCACGAGGTCGGCGGTCTGTCCCGCCTCGGCGAGGCGTCCGGCGCGCAGGGCCACCAGGGCGTGGACCCAGCGGCAGCGGTCGGAGGGCAGGCCGCTGTCCTCGGCGGCCTCGTAGGCCGAGCGCACCGACCGGTCGGCCTCGTCGATGTGGCCGCGCCAGGCCAGGATCACGGCGGCTCCGGCGCAGGCGTCGACGATCCTGGCGTCGTCGCCGGTACGGCGGGCGGCCTCGACGGCCGCGCGGGCGAGGTCGGCGGCGTCGTCGTCGAGCAGCACGTCGCTGACGGCGGCCAGGCCCAGGAGCACGTCGGCGCGGGCGGCCGGGTCGGTGAGGAAGTCGAGCGCCCGGGTGAGCCGGTCTCGCGCCTCGGGCAGCCGGTCGGCCATGTAGGCGAGGCGCCCGGCCCATTGCAGCAGCCGTCCGCGCAGCTCGGGTTCGAGCTCTGCCTGCCGTGCGAGCGCCTGGCCGGTCCAGCGGCGCACGGCGTCGATCTGGCCGATGTCGCGGTCCCACAGCGGTCTGGCCAGGGTGAGCAGTTCCACGCCTTCGCGCAGGGCCGGCCCGTCGGGCCGCAGTCCCCAGTCGAGCGCGGCCATCAGGTCGGCGAACCGGGTGTGCAGCCGGTCGGCCAGCTCAGTACCGGTCGAGTCGCCGGCCAGCGAGCGGAGGTGCAGCAGGAGGGCGTCGCGGGCGGAGTTCAGCTCGTCCCGGCCGGCCAGGGCGCGGCAGGCGTCGCGGATCGGGACGAGGATGCGGTAGGAGTACTCCTCGCCCCGCTGCGCCTGCACCAGTGAGCGGTCGATGAGGTGGCCGAGCAGCTCCGCGACGCGCGCGCCGCCGCCCACGGCCTCGGCCGCCCGCAGGTCGAACGAGCCGGCGAAGACGCTGAGCCGGGTCAGGAGCAGCCGCTCGTGCTCGTCCAGCAGGGCGATGCTCCACTCGACGGACGAGACGATGGACTGCTGGTGCGGCAGGGTCAAGCGCTCGCCCCCGAGCAGGCCGAGCTGGTCGTGCAGGCGGTCGAGCAGGTCGCGCACGGACATGGTGCGCAGGCGCGCCGCGGCGAGCTCGACGGCCAGCGGGATGCCGTCGAGGCGGGTGCACAGCTCGGCCGCCAGGACGAGGTCGGGGGCGAGCGCCGGGCTGTGCTGGCGGGCGCGGCGCACGAACAGCTCGACCGCAGGGCGTACGGCAAGCGGCGCCACGTCCCACAACACCTCGCCGGAGACGCCCAGGGGCTGGCGTGAGGTGGCCAGCACGGTCAGGCCCGGGTAGGCGCCGAGCAGCCGCTCCACCAGCTGCCCCGCCGTACGCGTGAGGTGCTCGACGTTGTCGAGGAGCACCAGGAGCTCGTCGTCGTCGAGGTCGTCGACGTCCAGGATCCCGGTGAGGATCTCCAGGTCGGCTGTGGCGGGCAGGGGCCCGAGTTCGAGGACGGCGACGCGGCGTGACCGGCGGGCCAGGGCGAAGGCGAGCGCGCTCTTGCCCGCGCCGCCGGGGCCGACGAGGGTGACGATGCGGTGGTCAGCCAGCAGCCTGGCCAGGGAGTCGAGGTCGTGCTCGCGTCCGACGAGGTCGACGGGCGGTGGGCGGCGGCCGCGCCAGAAGTCCTTGGGCTGTTCCGGCGGCGGCTGGGCGGCCTGCCTGAGCACCCGGACGTGGGCCTCGCGCAGCCGGGGCGAGGGGTCGATGCCGAGCTGGTCGTCGAGGCGGCCGGTGATGTCGGCGTAGACGGCCAGGGCCTCGGCCTGGGCGCCGGTGGCGGCCAGGGCGAGCATGAGATGGGCGTGCACGCCTTCGTTGAGCTGCTCCTCGGCGGCGGTGGCGCGCAGGTGCGGCAGGACCTGGGCGGCCCTGTCGTGGAGCAGGGCGAGCTCGGCGGCCTCGTCGAGCACGCGCAGCCGTTCCCTGGCCACGCCGAGCGCCTGGGCGCTGCCCCGCACCTCGGGGCCGAGGTCGGCCAGCAGCGGCCCGGTCCATCGGGCCAGCGCCTCCACCGGCTGCCCGCGCTCCGCCAGGTCGCGGAAGTCGAGCAGGTCCAGGTCGCACCGGTCGGGGTCGACCTGGTAGCCGGTGGAGGTGGTGCGTAACCAGCTCGGGTCGCCGGTGGCCCTGCGCAGGCGGCCGACGTAGGTCTGGATGACGTTGATCACCGAGGCGGGTGCGCTCTCGCCCCACACGGTGTCGACGAGCTCGGAGACGGTGACGGTGCGGCCTGCGCCCAGCAGGAGGACGGCCAGCACCCTGCGCTGTCGTGCCGTGCCCAGCTCGATCTCCGCGTCGCCCCGCCAGGCGCGCAACGGACCGAGCACCTGGAAGCGGATCGCCGTCATCAGGACAGAAAGCCTCTTAGCAGGGCGGCGGTTCCGTCAAGGTGTTCGGCCACGGCCCGTCGTGCGGCCTCGGGGTCGCCGCCGAGGATCGCGGTGACGATGGCGGCGTGCTGGGTGGCGGCGTGATCGATGTTGACCTGCAGCATCGGGATGGCGTTGAGCAGGTCGCCGACCCGCATGCGCGCGTCGGCGCAGGCGGCGGCCAGCAGCGGCGAGCC
This sequence comes from Nonomuraea sp. NPDC050663, assembly GCF_044456985.1. Taxonomy (NCBI): domain Bacteria; kingdom Bacillati; phylum Actinomycetota; class Actinomycetes; order Streptosporangiales; family Streptosporangiaceae; genus Nonomuraea; species Nonomuraea sp. NPDC050663. Next base: position 464,899 of record NZ_JBITGL010000005.1, on the reverse strand, counting down.
GGTGAGCTCGGCGATCGACAGGTGGAAGGCGGTGTCGAGGCGGCGGTAGTCCTCGGGGCAGGCGTGGTTGAGCTCCTCCAGGCGGCGGCTGAGGGTGTCGCGCTGGTCCTGGGTCAGGTCCATGACCGCCAGGACCTGGGCGGCGCCGCATTCGACGGCCATGCGGAAGGTCAGGGCGTCGGCCAGGTCGTCGGTGCCCATGTCGGCGATGACGCGCTTCAGGTCTCCGGTGCCGGGGGCGGGCGCCTGGTAGGTCACGAAGGCGCCGCCGTACCTGCCCCGCCGTACGTCGAGGAAGCCCGCGTCCTGCAGCGCCCTGATGGCCTCGCGCAGGGTGACGCGGCTGATGCCGAGCTGGACGGCGAGCTCGCGCTCCGGCGGGAGTTTCTCCCCCGGCGGGACGACGCCGAGCTTGATCGCCTGCAGGAGCCGTTCGACGGTCTCCTCGAAGGCGTTGCCGGCCCGCACGGGGCGCAGCATCGTCATCAGACGCGCGGAATCTTCCACTTGACAACGGCTCCCGGGATGCACCTCAATGGTCTAACACTAGCCCATTAATCGGGAACGGGAGCTCTCCGCAGGTGATATCTCTCGACGAACTACGACATGAGGTGTCGGCCGGGCGTGTGGACACGGTCCTGCTGGCGCTCGTCGACATGCAGGGACGACTGCAGGGCAAGCGCCTGTCGGCGCGATTCTTCCTCGACGAGGTGCTGAAACACGGCTCCGAGGGCTGCAACTACCTGCTCGCGGTCGACGTGGAGATGAACACCGTCGGCGGCTACGCGATGTCGTCGTGGGAGCGCGGCTACGGCGACTTCATGATGCGACCCGACCTGTCGACCCTGCGGCTGGTGCCCTGGCAGGAGGGCACGGCCATGGCCATGGCCGACCTGGTCTGGAACGACGGCGCCGACGTGGTGGCCTCGCCGCGCCAGATCCTGCGCAGGCAGCTCGACCGGCTGGCCGAGCGGGGCCTGGCCGCCTACGTCGGCACGGAGCTGGAGTTCGTCGTCTTCGACACCTCCTACGAGGAGGCCTGGCGGCGCGCCTACCGCGACCTGACCCCGGCCAACCAGTACAACGTCGACTACTCCCTTCTCGGTACGGCCCGCGTCGAGCCCCTGCTGCGGCGCATCCGGCTGGAGATGGAGGGCGCGGGCATGTACGTCGAGTCGGCCAAGGGCGAGTGCAACCTGGGCCAGCACGAGATCGCCTTCCGCTACGACACGGCCCTGCGCACCTGCGACAACCACGCGATCTACAAGAATGGCTCCAAGGAGATCGCCGCCCAGGAGGGCCGGTCGATCACCTTCATGGCCAAGCCCAATCAGCGTGAGGGCAATTCCTGTCATATCCACATCTCGCTGAGATCTGTGGATAATGAGCCAATTATGGCCGGAGACCGGCCTTTCGGACTTTCCGAGCTCGGTGCTCGATTCATCGCCGGGCAACTCGCCTGCCTGCGGGAACTCACCCTGCTCTACGCCCCGAACATCAATTCCTACAAGAGATACGTGCCCGGCAGTTTCGCCCCGACCGCAATCAAGTGGGGTGTGGACAACCGCACCTGCGCGCTGCGATTGGTGGGCCACGGCGACTCGCTCAGGATCGAGAACCGGGTGCCGGGCGGCGACGTCAACCCCTACCTGGCGGTCGCCGCGCTGATCGCCGCCGGGCTGCACGGCATCGACAACGAGCTGACGCTGGAGGAGCCCTTCACGGGCAACGCCTACGCCAGCGGCGCCGAGAGCGTCCCGCATACGCTGCGCGACGCGCTGGCCCTCTTCGAGGCCTCCAAGCTGGCGCGCGAGAGCTTCGGCGACGAGGTGGTCGCCCACTACGCCAACAACGCGCGCGTGGAACTGGCCGCCTTCGACGCCGCGGTCACGGACTGGGAACTGTTCAGGGGATTCGAACGACTTTGAAGATCATCAACCCGGCGACCGAAGAGGTCGTCGCCGACATCGAGATGGCCGACGCGTCCGAGGTCGACCGCGCGGTCTCCGTCGCCAGGACGGCCTTCCGCGCCTGGCGCGAGACCGCGCCAGGCGAGCGGGCCAGGCTGCTGCGGCGGTTCGCCGCGCTGGTCGAGGAGCACGCCGAGGAGCTGGCCCGGCTCGAGGTCCGCAACTCCGGACACCCGATCGGCAACGCCCGCTGGGAGGCGGGCAACGTGCGCGACGTGCTCACCTTCTACTCCGGTGCGCCCGAGCGCCACCACGGGCGCCAGATCCCGGTGCCCGCCGGCGTGGACGTCACCTTCCAGGAGCCCCTGGGCGTCGTCGGCGTCATCGTGCCGTGGAACTTCCCGATGGTGATCATGACCTGGGGCGTCGCCCCGGCTCTCGCGGCGGGCAACACGGTGATCGTCAAGCCCGCCGAGTGGACCCCGCTGACGGCGCTGAGGCTGGCCGAGCTGGCCCTGGCGGCGGGCCTCCCCGAGGGGGTGCTCCAGGTGCTGCCTGGAGCAGGGGAGGTCGCGGGCGCCCGCCTGGTGGAGCACCCCGACGTGGCCAAGATCGTGTTCACGGGCTCGACCGAGGTGGGCAGGCAGATCGCCGCCTCGTGCGGGAGGCAGGTCAAGCGGCTGACCCTGGAGCTCGGCGGCAAGTCGGCCAACATCGTCTTCAACGACTCCGACCTCGACAAGGCCGCCACGACCGCGCCGTACGCCGTCTTCGACAACTCGGGCCAGGACTGCTGCGCCCGCTCGCGGATCCTGGTGCAGCAGGACGTGCACGACGAGTTCCTCGAACGGCTCGCGCGTGCCGTACGACAGGTCAAGGTCGGCGACCCGCTCTCGCCCGAGACCGAGATGGGGCCGCTCATCAGCGCCGAGCACCTCGAGCGCGTCAGGGGCTTCGTCGACCGCGAGCCGTACGTCACCGGCCACTGCCCCACGGGCAGGGGGTACTGGTTCCCGCCGACCGTGCTGATCTCCTCGCTCGACGACCGGGCCTTCACCGAGGAGATCTTCGGGCCTGTCGTGTCGGTGGTGCCCTTCCGCGACGAGGCGCACGCCGTCGAGATCGCCAACGACACCCCCTACGGACTGTCCGGCTCCATCTGGACCAGGGACGTGGGCAGGGCCCTGCGCGTGGCGCGGGCGGTGGAGTCCGGTGCGCTGAGCGTGAACTCGCACTCCAGCGTGCGTTACTGGACCCCGTTCGGCGGCTTCAAGCAGTCGGGCCTGGGCAGGGAGCTGGGCGCGGACGCGCTCGACGCCTTCACCGAGACCAAGAACGTCTTCATTTCCACGGAATGAGTGAGAGCATGCACCGTTTGCAGGACCGCGTCGCCGTCATCACGGGCGCGGGCAGCGGCATCGGCCTGGCGACCGCCAGGAGATTCGCCGAGGAGGGCGCGAAGGTCGTCTGCGTCGACGTCGACGAGGAGGCGGGCACGAAGGTCGCGGCCGAGGTCGGCGGGATCTTCGTCGAGGCCGACGTGACCGACGCCGACGCCGTCGAGCGCATGTACCTCACCGCGTTCGAGACCTACGGCAGCGTCGACATCGCCTTCAACAACGCGGGCATCTCGCCTCCCGACGACGACTCGATCCTGGAGACCGGCATCGACGCGTGGCGCCGGGTCCAGGAGGTCAACCTGACCAGCGTCTACCTGTGCTGCAAGGCCGTGATCCCGTACATGCGGCGGCAGGGCAAGGGCTCGATCATCAACACCGCCTCCTTCGTCGCGGTGATGGGGTCGGCGACCTCGCAGATCTCCTACACCGCCTCCAAGGGCGGCGTGCTGGCGATGTCGCGCGAGCTCGGCGTGCAGTTCGCGCGCGAGGGCATCCGCGTCAACGCGCTGTGCCCAGGACCGGTCAACACCCCGCTGCTGCAGGAGCTGTTCGCCAAGGACCCGGAGCGGGCCCAGCGCCGCCTGGTGCACATCCCGGTCGGCCGCTTCGCCGAGGCCTCGGAGATCGCGGCCGCGGTGGCCTTCCTGGCCTCCGACGACGCCTCCTTCATCACCGGGGCGGAGTTCCTGGTCGACGGCGGCATCTCCGGCGCCTACGTGACACCCTTGTAGCCATGAGCCGCCCCGTCATCGGCATCACCTGCTACGTCGAGCCCGCGCGCTTCACCGTGTGGGACATGAAGGTCGCGCTGCTGCCGTACATGTATGTGGAGCAGGTGGTGCGCGCGGGCGGCCAGCCGGTGCTCATCCCGCCCGCCGGAGACCCGTCCGAGCTGCCCGCGCGGCTCGACGGGCTGATCCTGGCGGGCGGCGGCGACATCGATCCGTCCAGGTACGGCACGGCGCCGCACCCGCGGGTCGGCTACGTCCGCGAGTTCCGCGACGCGGCGGAGTTCGCGATCCTGGAGAGCGCCCTCGACCGCGGCATCCCCTACCTGGGGATCTGCCGTGGCCTGCAGGTGCTCAACGTCGCCCTGGGCGGCTCGCTCCACCAGCACCTGCCCGACGTGGTGGGCCACGAGGGCCACTCCCCCGCCCCCGCGACCTTCGGCCAGGCGCCGGTGAAGATCGTGCCGGGTACGAAGCTGGCGGGCATCCTGCCGGCGAACCCGACGGTGCCCCATTATCACCACCAGGCCATCGACCGGCTGGGCGACGGGCTGACCGTCTCCGCCCACGCCGACGACGGCACGATCGAGGCGGTCGAGATCGAGGGCCGGGCCTTCGCCCTGGCGGTGCAGTGGCATCCGGAGGCGGCGGAAGACTGCCACCTGTTCGAAGCCCTGGTCACCGCTTGTTAATTGGGTCTTACTCTAAAGGTTCTTTACTAATAAACTCGGTGTCGTGGAGCTCGAGGTTCGTCACCTGAGAGTGCTGTGCGCGATCGCCGACACCGGGAGCATCTCCAAGGCGGCGGCGACGATGGGCATGTCGCAGCCCGCCCTGGCCGCGCAGCTGCGCCGCATCGAGCGCATGTTCGGCGGGCGCCTGTTCGAGCGCGGGCACGACGGCGCCCATCCCACCGCGCTCGGCGCCTGGCTGCTGTCCAGGTCGAGGTCGCTGCTGCCGGCCTTCGACGACCTCGAACGCAGCACCAGGCGCTTCGCGGGCAACTCGGCGCACATCCGGGTCGCCTGCGCGCTGACCAGGCTGGCCGGCATGGTCGCGCGCAGCCTGCACGGGCTGTTACCCGACGCCCAGGTCAGCCTGCGCACCGAGGAGTCGACGGAGGTCATCCCCGGCCTGCTGGAGTCGGCCCGCATCGAGCTGGCCAGCCTCGACGAGTATCCGGGCCACGAGATGACCGCGCCGCACGGCACCGCCTACGCCCACATCGCCACAGAACCGATCTTCGTGGGGCTCTCGGCCCAGCACCCCCTCTCCGGCTGTGACGAGATCGACCTCACCGACCTGGCGCCCGAGGCCTGGGCACAACCGGGCGTGCTGGACGCCGCCCCGCGCGAACACTTCTGGGACACGTGCGCCGCCTACGGCTTCACCCCGCGCGTGGCCTACGGCGTCACCGTGGACGTGGCCCTGGACCTGATCTCGGAGGGCCGCTGCGTCGGGCTCTTCCAGGCCAGCGGACCGGCCCGCGAGCGCATCGTCATCCGGCCGCTGAAGGACTCGCCGCTGCGGTTCACCCACCTGCTGGGCTGGACCGAGCAGGGGCCGATGGAGCCGCACTCCAAGGACCTGGTGCAGGCGGTGACCAAGACCTATTGGGCCGAGGCGCTGCGCAGCCCCGACTATCGGGCCTGGTTGAGGCGGCACAAGCCGCTATAGCCCCGCGTTATGACAAATTGTTGGGTTACCGGTCTTCGAACGCGCGGTGTCCACTGGGAGCTGCTCAATCACCCCCCACAAGGAGCCACCAGTGAACCCCAAGATCAAATTGGGGGCTGCCGCCGTGCTCGCGTTGGCCCTCACCCATCTGGGCTCGCCGAGCGCGCAGGCCCAGTCCGATCCGCCGCCCCGGGAGCTGGCCATCACCACCAGCCAGGGCGTGCTCTCCAGCGTGCAGGCCTCCGCCGAGGAGGACTTCCACCTCGCCTCCGCCGTCGAAGGCGTCAAGGGCCTGCAGTTCATGACCTACAACCGGACCTACAAGGGCCTGCCGGTCCACGGCGGCGAGGTCGTCGTCGGCACCGACGCGTCCGGCCAGGTCATCAACTCCGTGACCACCGGCCAGCAGGCGCAGATCGACCTGTCCACCACGCCCGCGATCAGCGCCGCCACCGCGGCCGTCACCGCGCGCGCCCAGCTGCGCAGGGCCACCGGCGTCAGCACGCCCAGGCTCCTCGTCCACGTCACCACCGGCAAGCCGGTGCTGGCCTGGGAGAGCGTCGTCACCAGTGCCAAGCCCAGCGTCCTGCACGTCTACGTCGACGCCCAGACCGGCAAGGTCATCGACAGCTACGACCTGGTCCGCGACGCCACCGGCAACGGCCACCACAACGGCACCGTGACCATCGACGCCGGCTCGACGTCGAGCGACAGCACGCGCCCCGGCCTGTCGTGCGGCAACCAGTCCGGCCAGGCCTACACGCTGCAGGGCGGCGTGCTCGGCAACGGCGGCGCCACCGACCTGCCCACCGCCTGCGCCGACGTGCTCTACGCCGCGCAGAAGGAATGGGACATGCTGCGCCAGTGGCTGGGCCGCAACGGCGTCAACGGCAGCGGCGGCACCTTCCCCGCCCGGGTGGGGCTGAACGAGGCCAACGCCTACTGGAACGGCAGCTTCACCAACTACGGCCACAACGGCAAGACCGGCGCGGCCCGCAAGCAGCTCAACCCCATGGACGTCGTCGGCCACGAGTACGGCCACGCCATCTTCCAGACCACCCCCGGCGGCGCCGGAGGCGGCAACGAGTCCGGCGGCCTCAACGAGTCCACCGGCGACATCTTCGGCGCGCTGACCGAGTCGTTCGCCAACAACCCCAACGACCCGGCCGACTGGCTGGTCGGCGAGGAGACCGGCCTCGGCAGCGGCCCCGGCGGCGCCATCCGCAACATGGCCAACCCGTCGGCGCTCGGCCACCCCAACTGCTACACCGGCTCCTTCCCCGAGGTGCACGCCGGCGCCGGCCCGCAGAACCACTGGTTCGTGCTCACCGCCGCGGGCACCAGCGCCAGCACCCGCTGCGACAACGGCCCGGCGATCACCGGCATCGGCATCCAGAAGGCCGGCCAGGTCTTCATGACCGCGCTGAACAACAAGACCTCGCCGTGGACCCACCTCAAGGCCCGCGTCGCGACGCTGAACGCCGCCAAGACCCTGTTCGCCCCCAGCTGCACCGAGTTCAACGTGGTGCTGGAGGCCTGGAAGGGCATCAACCTCGGCCCGCGCGCCGGTGACCCGACCTGCTCCACGCAGGGCAACGACTACTCGCTGTCGCTCGACCCCGCCGCCGGCAGCGCCCAGCCGGGCCAGAGCGTCACGACCACGGTCAGGACCACCGTGACCAGCGGCTCCGCGCAGCAGATCACGCTGTCGACCGGCACGCTGCCCGCCGGCGTGACCGCCTCGTTCAGCCCGGCCACCATCAGCGCCGGCCAGACCTCGACCCTGACGCTGTCGACCTCCGCCTCCAGCCCGCAGGGCACCCACTCGGTCACCGTCAACGCCGACGGAGCCACCGTGGACCGGCAGGCGGGCTACTCGCTGACCGTCGGCCAGTCGCAGGGCAACGACTACACGCTGGGCCTGAGCCCCTCCTCGGCCTCGGTCGCGGCGGGCGGATCCACCAGCACAACCGTCCAGACCCAGGTGACCTCGGGCAGCGCCCAGTCCGTCTCGCTCAGCGCCTCCGGCGCACCGGCCGGCGTGACCGTGTCGTTCAGCCCGCAGACCATCCAGTCGGGCCAGTCCTCGACCGTGTCCATCTCGGTCGGCGCCTCGGTCGCGCCGAACACCTACTCGATCACCGTCAACGGTGACGGGACCTCGGCCGACAGGAGCGCGACCTTCAGCCTGACGGTGACCGGCGGCCAGGGCACCACCTGGCAGCCGTGGACCGCCTACGCGGTGGGCGCCCAGGTCTCCTACAACGGCGTCAACTACCGGTGCCTGCAGGGCCACACCTCCCTGCCGGGCTGGGAGCCGCCGAACACCCCGGCCCTGTGGCAGCGGCTGTGATCAGGCGAATCCTCGGGTCGGCGCTGGCCGCCGCGCTGGCGCTGACCTGCCTGTCCGCACCTGCCTCTGCGAAGGCGGCCGCTCCTGACATCCCCGTCGGGAACATCACCGCCCACCTGAGCCAGCTGCAGTCGATCGCCGGCGCCAACGGGGGCAACCGCGCCTCCGGCCGTCCCGGCTTCACCGCCTCCCTGAACTACATCAAGGGCAGGCTCGACGCCGCCGGCTACACCACCCGGGTGCAGTCCTTCACCGGCGGCAGCAACCTCATCGCCGACTGGCCCTCCGGCCCCACGGGACCGACAGTCATGCTGGGCGCCCACCTCGACAGCGTCGCGTCGGGCCCCGGCATCAACGACAACGGCACCGGCAGCTCGTCGTTGCTGGAGGTCGCGCTGGCCCTGTCCGCCCAGCGGCCCTCCCTGACCAGGCACGTGCGCTTCGCCTGGTGGGGAGCCGAGGAGCAGGGACTGGTCGGCTCCCGCTACTACGTGCAGAACGGCGGGGCGTCCGGGGTCGAGGCCTACCTCAACTTCGACATGACCGGCTCGCCCAACCCGGGCTACTTCGTCTACGACGACGACGCGGCCCTGCAGCAGCTGTTCAACTCCTACTACTCCTCCATCGGCGTGCCGACCGAGCCGGAGCGCGTCGGCGACGGCCGCAGCGACCACGCCCCGTTCAAGAGCGCGGGCGTGCGCGTGGGCGGCGTGTTCACCGGCGCCTCGGAACGCAAGACGGCGGCCCAGGCGGCCAAGTGGGGCGGCCAGGCCAACCAGTCGTTCGACCGGTGCTACCACTCGGCCTGCGACACCTACCCGTCCAACGTCAACACCACGGCGCTGGACCGCAACGCCGACGCGGCCGCGCACGTGTTGTGGGCGCTGGCGGTGGGAACCGTCAACCCGCCCGGCAACGACTACTCGATGACGGTCAGCCCGTCGTCGGCCACGGTCTCGGCCGGGCAGTCGGCGTCGGCCACGGTCGCCACCCAGGTGACCTCGGGCAACGCCCAGACCGTCGCACTGTCGTCGTCGGGAGCGCCCGCGGGCGTCTCGGTGTCGTTCAGCCCGGCGTCCATCCAGTCGGGGCAGTCCTCGGCCGTCTCGATCGCGGTGGGCGCCTCGGTGCCCGCCGGGACCTATCCGATCACGCTCAGCGCCGACGGGGCCACCGTCGATCGTTCGGTCACCTTCTCGCTGACGGTCGGCGGGGGCGGCGGCGAGACGAGCTGGGCGCCGTACACCGCCTACCAGGCCGGTGCCACGGTGACCTACCAGGGCGTGAGCTACCGGTGCCTGCAAGGGCACACCTCGCTGCCGGGATGGGAGCCGCCCAACGTGCCGGCCCTCTGGCAGCGCCTCTAGGGAAACCTCTGGGGAAACAGAGCGACCGCGTGGTCTCGGGCTGGGGGTTTGCGGCCACGCGGTTCCCTAATCGACCGGCTTCAGCACCGGTTCGAGCATCACGACTCCGGCACCGTGCTCAGCGTCGAGCCGGTGCCGGAGTTCTTCCGTGGCCACCCAGACCCCGGCGGTCACCTGCTCCCTCATGATGTCGACGGACGTGTGGACGTAGCCCTCGCCCAGCGACTCCTGGACACGCCGCAGCTCCGCCTCGGAGCGCCGGGCCTGGCTCACGCACAGCGGTCCGCCCCACGTCTCGCGGATCCACGCCTCCCTGCCCGCCAGATCGCCCGTGAACTTCACGTTGAGCACCAGCTTGGTCGGATCGTTGGCGTACTTCTCCGCCCATTCCGGCTTGCTGCCGTCGTAGCCCGGGATCGCGTCGAGATAGCTCTGGTCCAGCCACACCCCGCCCACCGAAGGCTCGCCCTCCAGCCGCTGCTGGGTCGCCTGGAGCGCCTCCTGCGTGGCCTTGGCCGGGTCGGAGGGCCGCCAGCCGCCCTCGGGCGCGGGACACGGCGAGGTGAACCGCTGCTCCTGCACCGCGGGCCTGCGCGCCTCCCCCGCCGGCTCGGTCAGCGTCAGGCGGGAGCCGTCCCACGTGCCGACGACCCGGTAGCTGCCCCACCTCGTTCCGTTGGCGCTCTCGTGGCGGACCTTCGACCAGTCCCAGCCGACCACGTCGGGCCCGCTGCACTGCGGCGGGTACGACTCGGCCACGAACGAGCACAGCTGCGGGCCGTGGGCGGGGCTCTCCAGCACGGTGATGGCGTCGGCGGCGTAGCGGCCGGGCCTCTGGGCGGACGCTTCGGCGCCGCAGGCGGTCACCAGGACGAGGACGGCGAGTGCGAGTGCGCGCATGCTCCTCAAGACGTATCCGGCCTCGCCGGGGTTCGATTTACTGCGAGTCATGCGCGCGCCGGGATCGCAGGCCTCTGCCTGGCGCGCTTCGCGGCGGTGAGGCCGTCTCCCCGCGCGCGAAGGCTGAGGGGATCGGCCTTCGCGACCCGCGCGCGGCCGTTCCGCCCTGATGGGGATTCCACTAGGCTTAGGGGTGACACCGATGAACCCGTGCGGGAGAGTGTCCTGACAATCCGGTCAGGGCCCCTGAAGGAGCAAGCCCTCCCCGCGAACCTCTCAAGGCAAAGGACCGTACGGGCCAGGGTGACCTCTGGAAAGCAGGCCGTCCGGGCCTCGCCGAAGGTGAAAGTCTGGCAAACAACCAGGCGAAACTCTCAGGCATCATGACAGAGGGGGAGGATCCTGGCATCCGACCCTGCCTCTGAGGTGCGAACATGTCCCGACCGACACCGTTGCGAGACGTCCACGAGAGTCTCGGCGCGACCCTGACCGACTTCGCCGGCTGGCTGATGCCGCTGCGATACGGAAGCGAGTCCGCCGAACACCGCGCCGTGCGCGAGGCGGCAGGCCTGTTCGACCTCTCCCACATGGGCGAGATCTTCGTGACCGGCCCGCAGGCGGGTGAGGCCCTCGACTACGCGCTGGTCGGCCACCTGTCCGCGCTGACGCCCGGCCGCGCCCGCTACACCATGATCACCAATCCGGCCGGCGGCGTGCTCGACGACCTCATCGTCTACCGCCTGGCCGACGAGGAGTTCATGGTCGTCGCCAACGCCTCCAACTACCGCTCCGTCGCGCTGGCGCTGACCAACCGCGCCAAGAACTTCGACGCCGTCGTCGACGACCGCTCCGACCAGTGGGCGCTCATAGCCGTCCAGGGGCCGCGCTCGCAGGAGATCCTCTCCTCGCTGACCGACGCCGACCTGCCCTCGCTGAAGTACTACGCGGGGCTGCCCGGCACCGTCGCCGGCGTCTCGGCGCTCATCGCCCGCACCGGATACACCGGCGAGGACGGCTTCGAGCTGTTCGTCGACGGCCAGGACGCCGTGGCGCTCTGGGGCGAGCTGACGAAGGCCGGCGAGCCGTACGGCATGATCCCCGCGGGCCTGAGCTGCCGTGACACGCTCCGCCTCGAAGCGGGTATGCCCCTGTACGGCAATGAGCTGAACGAATCGCTGACCCCGTTCGACGCCGGACTGGGTCGGGTGGTGAAATTCGACAAGCCCGGAGACTTCGTCGGCAGGGCCGCCCTGGAGCCGCTGCGAGACAGCGCGCCCAGGCGCCGGCTGGTCGGCCTCGTCGCCCGGGGCCGCCGGATCCCGCGCCACGGGTTCCCGGTCGTGGTCGGCGACCAGACGGTCGGCGAGGTCACCAGCGGCGCGCCTTCGCCCACCCTGGGCAAGCCCATCGCGATGGCCTACGTCGACACAGAGGTCTCCGACGGCCTAGCCGTTGACATCCGGGGCAGCCATGAGCCTATGGACCTGGTTGAGCTGCCCTTTTACAGGAGGAACAAGTGAGCAACATCCCTGACGACCTCAGCTACACCAAGGAACACGAGTGGGTGGCCGGCCTCGATGACGGCCTCACCGTGACCGTTGGCGTCACCGCCTTCGCCGCCGAAGCGCTCGGCGACGTGGTCTACGTGCAGCTTCCCGACGTCGGCGCGAGCGTCCAGCCCGGCGACTCCGTGGGCGAGGTCGAGTCGACCAAGTCGGTGAGCGAGATCTACGCGCCCGTCGGCGGCGAGGTCGTCGAGGTCAACCAGGCCGTCGTGGACAAGCCCGACCTGGTCAACACCGACCCGTACGGCGAGGGCTGGATGTTCCGCGTGCGCGTCGAGGGTGATCCCGAGGACCTGCTGTCCGCCCAGGAGTACACCGCCCTCACCTCGGGCGACTCCTGATTTCTGGCTTTGTCCCGGGGCCGCCGGGTCGGTGGCCCCGGAACCCCCTCCTTCTTTGAAAGGCGCAAGTCAATGGCGATCAGCGTCTTCGACCTCTTCAAGATCGGCATCGGCCCGTCGAGCTCGCACACCGGCGGCCCGATGGCCGCCGCGCACAAGTTCGCCCGCGGCCTCGAGGCCGACGGCCAGCTCGGCTCGGTCGCGCGTGTCGAAGCCATCCTGTACGGCTCGCTCGGCCTGACCGGCAAGGGCCACGGCAGCGACAAGGCCGTGCTGCTGGGCCTGTCCGGCGAGAAGCCCGAACTGGTCGACGTCGACAGCATCGACGACCGCCTGGCCGCCATGCGCTCCAGCGGCACCATCGAGCTCTTCGGCAAGCACACCATCCCCTTCGTCGTGGGCGAGGACCTCGTCTTCGAACGGAAGATCTCCCTTCCCGGCCACCCCAACGGCATGAAGTTCACCGCCTTCACCGCCGACGGCTCCGTGCTGCACGAGAAGATCTACTACTCCGTCGGAGGCGGCTTCGTCGTCGACGAGAACGCCGCCGGCGCCGACCGCATCAAGCCCGACGACACCGTCCTGCCCCACCCCTTCACCACCGCCACCGAGCTGCTCGCCCACTGCTCGGAGACCGGCCTGTCGATCTCCGGGCTCATGATGGAGAACGAGAAGGCCTTCGGCCGCTCCGTCGCCGAGATCCGCTCGGGGCTGCTCAACATCTGGCGCGTCATGACCGAATGCGTCGAGCGCGGCACCAGGACCGAAGGCGTGCTCCCCGGCGGGCTCAAGGTCAAGCGCCGCGCCCACCACCTGCACCGCAAGCTGCAGTCCGAATCCCCCGCCGCCGACTCCCTGCAGACCATGGACTGGGTGACGTTGTTCGCCCTCGCGGTCAACGAGGAGAACGCCGCCGGCGGGCGCATCGTCACCGCTCCCACCAACGGGGCGGCGGGCATCATCCCCGCGGTGCTCACGTATTACAACCGCTTCGTCCCCGGCGCCGACGACGACGGCGTGATCCGCTTCCTGCTCACCGCCGCCGCCGTCGGCGTGCTGTTCAAGGAGAACGCGTCCATCTCCGGCGCCGAGGTCGGCTGCCAGGGCGAGGTCGGATCGGCCTGCTCCATGGCGGCCGCGGGGCTCACCGAAGTGCTCGGGGGAACGCCCGAGCAGGTGGAGAACGCGGCGGAGATCGGGATCGAGCACAACCTCGGGCTGACGTGCGACCCGATCGGGGGGCTGGTGCAGATCCCCTGCATCGAGCGCAACGCCGTGGCGTCCATCAAGGCGATCACGGCCGCGCGCATCGCCCTGCGCGGCGACGGCAAGCACTTCGTCTCGCTCGACAAGGCGATTCACACGGTCCGCACCACCGGCGCGGACATGTCCAGCCGCTACAAGGAAACCTCCCGAGGCGGCCTGGCCGTCAACGTGATCGAAGCTGATGCCGACGAGGATCTGGAGATCGGCGTGAACATCGTCGAGTGCTGACCTCTTGGCTGCCCGCTGCGCCCGTAATCTGTCGCAGCGGGCAGGTACCGTTAGGGGTATGACGGCGCACCGGCACGACGAGGTCATCACCATCCCTCGTGACGAATACGAGGCCCTCAAGGCTGAGGTTCGAAGACTGCGCCGTGAGGTTGGTCGCCAGCAGGCAATGCGCGCCATCATGGAAAACGCCAGCGATCCTTCCCCCATGCGGACCTTCACTCGGGACGAGCTCGCCGCCGAATGGGGCATCAAGGAGACGTCGCGGGGAGGGCGCGCGGTCAACGTCATCGAGTGCTGAGGGCGGGCGCTCGCCGGGGGAGGCACAGTGCGGTTCGGCATCCTGGGGCCGCTGGAGGTGACGCGCGCCGGGCAACCGGTGCCCCTCTCGGCGAACCAGCTCCGCACGCTGCTCGCCGTCCTCCTCGTGCGGACCAACCGGGTGGTGCCCTGGCACGAGCTGATCTACGCCCTGTGGGACGAAGACCCGCCGGAGGATCCCAAGGGCACCGTGCAGACCTACGTCAGGCGGCTGCGCGCCGTTCTCGGCAGGGAACGCATCACCACCCACCCGCACGGCTACTCCCTGACCGCCAAACCGGACGAGGTCGACCTCGACACCTTCCGGCTGCTGGTCGCCGACGCCCGGCAGGTCACCGGCCAGGCCGCCCGCATCGACCTGCTCACCCGCGCCGACGAGCTGTGGGCTGGTGAGCCGCTGTCGGGGCTGAGCTCGACGTGGCTGGCGCGCCATGTGGTGCCCGGCCTGGTGGAGGAGCGGTTGCAGGCCCTCGACCTGCTGCTCGAAGCCCGGCTGGCGGCCGGTGACCATGCGGCGGTGCTCCCCCGCCTGGCCACCCTCACCCGCGAGCACCCGCTGCGCGAACGGTTATGGCGGCATCTCATGATCGCGCTGTACCGTTCGGGGCGGCAGGCCGACGCCCTGGCCGCCTACGACGACCTGGCCGGCCAGCTCGCCACCGAGCTCGGCCTGGACCCTTCGCCCGAGCTGCGCGACCTGCGCCAGGCCATCCTGATCTCCGACCCCGCCCTGGCCGCGGCCGATGAGCGGGCCGACGACGGCTGGCAGGTCCACGCCCAGCTGCCGCTCGACGTCTACCCCTTCGTCGGCCGCCGGGAGGCCCTCGACCGGGCCGGCCGGGTCCTGCTCGACCGGCAGCGGGTCCCGATCACCGCGCTGAGCGGCCCTCCGGGCGTGGGCAAGACGGCGCTCGCCGTGCACCTGGCCCACCGTCTCAGCTCGCACTTCCCCGACGGCCAGTGGTTCGTCGCGCTGCACGGCGCGTCCCTGCGCCCCAGGCCGCCGGCCGAGGTGCTCGGCGCCCTGCTGCGCCTGGCCGGGGTACGGCCCGCCGAGATGCCCGACGGCGCCGACGAACGCGCCGCCGCGCTGCGCTCGGCCCTGCGAGACCGGCAGATCCTGCTGCTCCTCGACGACGCGCGCAACGCCGAGCAGGTCCGGCCGCTGCTTCCCGGTACGGCGGGCAGCGCGGTGATCGTGACGAGCCGTACGGCGCTGGCGGGCCTGGCGGCGCTGCAGGGCGGCACCGCGATCACCCTCGACGTGCTGCCGCCCGACGAGGCGGCGACGCTGATCACCAGCCTCCTCGACGCCCCGGGCGAGCCGGCCGAGCAGGTGCGGCGACTGGCCGAGCTGTGCGGATATTTGCCGCTGGCCCTGCGGATCGCCGCCGCCAACGTCGCCGCGCGGGCGGACCTGACCGTCGCCGCGCTGGCGGACCGGCTCGGCTCACGCGAGGGCGCCCTGGGCCTGGCCGCGGCGGGAGACCCGAGCACCGCCGTACGCGCCTCCTTCGCCCAGGCCTATCGGGGCCTGCCGTCGGTGGCGCAGACGTTGTTCAGGCGGCTCGGCGTGGTGCCGGGCCGCGACTTCACCTCCGACGCGGCCGGGGCGCTCCTGGGAACGGACACCGCCGTCCCCGGCGCCACAGTCCCCGGCGCCATCGTCCCCGGCGCCACCGTCCTGGAGATGCTCGCCGACGCCAGCCTGCTCCACCGGCCCGCCCCCGGACGTTACGCCTTCCACGACCTGCTCCGCCTCTACGCCATCGAGCAGGTCGAGCGAGACCACGACGCGCCCGCCGCGCTCACCCGCCTGCTCGACCGCTACCAGCACCTGCTCGACGCCGCCATCCGCTTCCGCCACACCCCGCTGACCCGCCTGCCGCGCCCGGTCGACGAGAGCGCCTTCCCCGACGCGGCGAGCGCCATGGCCTGGCTGGACGGCGAACGCGACAACCTCATGGCCGCCCTCGTCGCCAGCGCGGCCGACCCGGCGCTGCGCCCACGGGCCTGGCACCTGGCCGACGGCCTGCGCCTGTACCTGTCGTCGGAGCAGCACCTGGCCGACTGGCGCACCGCTGTCGCCACCGGCCTGGAGGCCGCCAGGACCGAGGGCGACCACGACGCCATGGCCGTGATGTACCAGAGCCACGGCGCCCTTGAGCAGACCCGCGGCCACGCCGCCAAGGCCGCGGAGCTGGGGAGCCGGGCCCTGACGCACTTCCGCGCCGCCGGTCACCGGCTGGGCGAGGGCATCACGCTGGTCAACATCGGGCTCGCCCTCGACGATCAGGGCGAGTGCCTGCGGGCCCGCGACTCCATCCAGGAGGGCATCGACGTCCTGCGCACCATCGGTCCGCCGCCCCTGCTGGACATCGCGCTGCTGAACCTGTCGGGTGTCCTGGTCCGGCTGGGCGAGCTGGCGCCGGCCGTACGGCACGCGACGGAGAGCGGCGAGGTAACCCGTTCCCCGTCGATCCGGCGGGCGACGCGGCACAACCTGGCCAACGCCTACCGGTTTCTGGGCCGGGCGGAGCAGGCACGCGAGGAGATCCGGGCGTGCCTGGCGATGGACGACGACCGGCACACCGGGTTCGTCCTGGCCGACGCCGCCCTCCTGGCCGCCGATGAGGGCGATCTCGACGCGGCCGGCTCTTTCGCCCGGCGGGCGATGGAGGTGGGCAGGAAGGCCGGACGCTCGGCCGTCGCCGCGTCCGCGCTGCGGGCCAGGGCCCACGTGCTGCGCGTGTGCGGAGACCTCGCGGCCGCGCGGGAGCACTACTGGCAGGCGCGTGAGCTCGCCGAGGTGCTCGGGCACCGGCCCATCGCGGCCGAGGCGCAGCTCGGGCTGGCGCTGACCCTGCTGGCCGCGGGCGAGCGCGAGGCCGCCCGTGCGCAGGCGTCGGAGGGGCTGGAGCAGGCGCGGCGCTTCTCGTGGCGGGTGCTGGAGTGCCAGGCGCTGCTCATCCTGCGGGAGCTGTCGCGGGGTGTGGAGGCCGAGAGCTACGCCCGGCTGGCCGACGAGCTGGCGCGGCGCACGGGCTACGTGGCGCCGCCGTCCGACGTGCCTCCGACCTGTGGCGACACCGGCGCGACGCCGTAATGACAGCCGTTGGTGATGTCGTCTGCTCGCAAGCCGATTTTTCCAGCGAAAGGCAGACGATGATGAAGTTTGGCAAGCGTGTCGCCGCGGGTGTGCTGCTGGCGGCTCTGTCCGTGGCGACGCTCGGGGTTTCCGCTTCGGCCGCCGCCGCGGGCACCCGGGTGACCGGTGATCCGGGTGTCGGCACGGACGGCACCCGCGTCACGGGCGAGCCGGGCGCCGGGACCGACGGCACCCGCGTGACCGCAGAGCCCGGCGGCGAGACCGACGGCACCCGGGTGACCGGAGAGCCCGGGGCCGGGACCGACGGCACCCGGGTGACGTCGACCGGGAGCCGCGACTGGAGCTGACGACGCACGAAGCCGGGACCCGATCACCCTCGGGTCCCGGCTTCCGTCGTGTCAGCCCACGAGTTCGGGGACGGCCTCCTCCCGTCTGGCCTCTCCCGCGCGCGGCGCCCGCGGCCGGCCCAGCGCGAGGAGCACCAGCACCGCCAGTCCGGCGAACACCGGCACGCTCACCCAGGCCACCGCGTTCAGCCCGGCGGCGAAGGCATCGCGTGCCGCCTCCAGCAGGGCCGCGCCGTCGGGCATGGTCGCCGCCGCCGCGGCGGCGGCCGCCACGCTCTCCCGTGCCGCCTGCGGCGCCCACTCCGGCAGGGCGCCCTGGTAGACGGCGGTCGCCAGCGCCCCGAAGGCGGCCACGCCCATGGCGATGCCGAACTCTCCTCCCGTCTCGGTCATCGCGGCAGCCGTACCGGCCTTCTCCTGCGGCACCGAGCCCATGATGAGCCCGTTGCCCAGCGCCATCGGCACCGCGAGACCCGCGGAGGCCAGAGACAGCCCGGTCACCAGCAGCCCGAGGCTGCCCTCGCCGTCGACCTGGGTGTGCAGGAACAGGCCCGCCGCGCTCACCAGCAGCCCGGCCGCCATGACCCGGTGGACGGGGAAGCGCCTGGCCAGCACCGGTGCGAGTGTCATCGCGACGATCATCATGACGGCCTGGGGCACCATCCACATCCCGGCCCGCAGCGGGGACAGCCCCTCGACCACCTGCAGGAAGGTGGAGAACAGCAGCGACACCCCTGCCATGACGACGCCGCCGAGAAGCAGCACCGCCATCGTGCTCGACAACGCCCGGTCGGCGAACAGCCGCAGGTCCAGCAGGGGGCGGGGCGAGGAGAGCTGGCGCCGGACGAACACCACGCCGATCACGGCCCCGGCGAGCAGGGCGGCGGCGGGCAGCGGTTCCCATCCCTGCCTGGCCAGGCTCTTGAGCCCGTACACGACGGGCAGGATCGCGGCGAGCGAAAGCAGCACGCTCACCAGGTCCAGCCGTCCCGCGCCAGGAGCCCGGTACTCCGGCAGCAGCACCGGCCCCAGGATCAGCAACACCACCATGAACGGCACTCCGAGCAGGAATGCCGAACCCCACCAGAAGTGCTCCAGCAGCGCCCCGCCCACCAGCGGCCCGATCACCATGCCGACCATGAAGCAGCTGAACCACAGGCTCAGGGCCGTGTTGAGCTGCCGCTGGTCCTGGAACATCGTGCGCAGCAGGGCCATGGAGGAGGGCATGAGGCTCGCCCCCGCCAGGCCGAGCAGGGCCCGCATGGCGATGAGCATCTCGGGGCTGGACGCGTAGGCGGCCGCCAGAGAGGCCAGGCCGAAGGCGCCCGCCCCGATCAGCAGCAGCCGTCGCCGGCCGATGCGGTCGCCCACCGTGCCCATGGTGACCAGGAATCCGGCCACCATGAAGGCGTAGACATCCATGATCCATAACTGCTGGGCGGAGTCCGCGCCCAGGTCGGCGCTGAAGTGGGGGATGGCCAGGTACAACACGCTGACGTCGAGCGACAGCAGCAGCGTGGTCAGCGCCAGGACGGCCAGCCCCAGCCATTCCCGCCTTCCGGCGAGCCGGGTCGTGCTCATGTCGGATCCTTCCGTTCGGTAGTGGGATGTCGCGCCGGGCGGTACCGGAGGTCCAGCACGCCCGCGCCGCGATGGACGGCCAGGCCTGCCAGGGTCAGCCGCAGCACCTCGCCCGCCCGCTCGTGGGGGAACTCGTCGAAGAGCCGCCTGCCCCGGCCCAGGATGATCGGGTGGACCAGCAGGCGGAGCTCGTCGACCAGGTCGGCGCGCAGCAACGAGCGGATGAGGGTGACGCTGCCGAGGACGGTGATCTGCCGGCCCGGCCCGCGTCTGAGAACGTTCACGGCGTCGGCGGGCTCCCCGCGGAACACGGTGGAGTTGCTCCACCAGGCCCGTTCCAGCGTGGTGGAGACGACGACCTTGGCCACGCCGTTGGCCAGGTCGGCCAGCTCGCCGCTCCTGGCGGGCCAGACGGCGGCGAGGATCTCGTAGGTGACCCGGCCGAGCAGGAGCGTGTCGGACCGGGCGTACAGCCGGAGCAGGGCGTCCCCGATCTCCGCGTCGAGGTAGGGGAACTGCCACCGCTCGGGGCCCTCCACCACCCCGTCGAGCGAGGTGAGCAGGACCGCCACGAGCGGACGGCGGGTGTCCTACGCGCGCTCCGGCAGGTAGACCTGGATCATCACTCCTGCTCCGGTCGAGCGGCTGTCGACCAGCTCCAGGCGGGTGGGCACGACGTCGTCGAACAACCGCTTGCCGCTGCCGATCACCACGGGGGCAACCAGCAACCGGAACTCGTCGACCAGGCCGGACTTGACCAGCGTCTGGACCAGCCCGAGGCTCCCGTGCACCTGGAGCTCCCCGCCGGGCTCGGCCTTGAGTCCGGCGACCGCCCGCGCCACGTCCCCTTCGATCAGGCGCGAACCGGCCCAGTCGAGCACCGGCCTGCCGCGCGAGGCCACGTACTTGGGCAGCGTGTTGAACGCCCGCGTCACCACGTCGGACTCGTCGGCCGCCTGCGACCAGTAGGCGGCCATGGCCTCGTAGGTCACCCGTCCGAACAGGAACGCCCCCGCGTCGGTGAACCAGTCACCCACGGTCTTGCCGAACTCCTCGTCGGCGTAGGGCGCCACCCAGCCGCCGTGGGTGAAGCCCCCGCTGGGGTCCTCGTCCGGCGCACCCGGGCTCTGGGCGATGCCGTCCAGGGTGGTGAAGGTGGTCACTGTCAGTCGCATGTCGTGTTCTCCTCTCGTGTACTGCCACCACGCTAGGGATCACGCGCGGGCCTCCGAGAGACCGGAACGCGTCACCGAGGGGACCAGGACGCGCCACGTCTCAGGCGGCGTGGCGCCTGCGGTACAGGCTCGGCGGGTGCCCGTGGATGCGCTGGAAGGCTCGCCGCAGCGCCCGGACGTCCTGGTAGCCGACCCGGGCGGCGATGGACTCGATCCCCAGCGACGTCTCGCGCAGCAGCCGGGCCGATTCCGCGTGCCGTACCCGCTCCAGTTCCTCCCGCCAGGTCGTGCCCTCCTCGCCCAGCCGCCGCTGCAGGGTCCGCGGGCTCATGGCCAGGCGGTGCGCCACTCCGGCGAGCGTGGGGGCTCCGTCGCGGAAGGCCGCCGCCACCTCGCCGTGCACCTTGTCGAGCCAGCCCAGGACCGGGCGCGCGCTCGCGATCGCCGTCTCGGCGTAGCCCTGGACGATCGCCGACAGCGTCGGATCGGCGCCGGGCAGCGGCGCCGACGCGTCGGCCGCGCCGAACACGATCGCCGTGCGCCCGGCGCCGAACCCGATCTCCCGGGTACCGAAGATCTCCACCAGGTGCCGGTGGTCGCGCGGCGCCTCGTGCGGCAACAGCACCCGTGACGGGACGATCGGCCTGCCGGTGGCGGCCCGCGCCTCCTGCAGGATGAGCCCGAGCGCCAGCTCGCTGACGTGCGACGCCCCCGGCATGTCACCGTACGGCGTGCGGTAGGTGACCGTGACCAGCTCCGAGCCGTCCTGCGTGACCTGCGCGCCCTCCAGCGGGTCCCGTACGGCCGGCAGCAGCCGTGAGGCGACGCGCAGGCCCTCCGCCAGGGTGGGGGCGCTGCGGAAAAGGTAGTCCCAGACGTTGAGGCGCCCCGGCGTCCACGACTGCGCGACCCGGGCGCCGCCGCCCCAGCTCTCGATGGCCGCACCGGCCACCTCCCACAGGCGCAATGCCATGACCGACGGCAGGCGGATGCCGTCCTCGGCGATCGAGCCGAGGCCGGGCACCCGTGCCAGGCTCTCCTCGCGCACGCCGGCGGCCCTGGCCGCGTCGACCGTCAGACGCAGGAGGTACGGCGGGACCGTGCCGTACGCGGGAGTTTCCGGGTGGGGCTGCACGTGACGACGATGTCGCGGACCGGCGTCATCCGGCCGTCAGCCCGCCGTCACGGCCCCCTGCGGCAGACCTGCCATCGCCCTGCTCGGACGCTCTGGTGTGAAGCCCTCCCACGGTGGTAGCCCGTCCGGCGACCGCACCCAAGACGACCGAACCGGAGGCACCATGACCGAGCGCTTGACCGACGCGGACATCGAGACCGCGCTGGCGGCCCTGCAGAGCTGGCGCAGGGACGGCGACGCCCTGATCAAGGACGTGCCCATCACCGACGACAACTTCGGGTGGCTGAGCGAGGCCGTGACCAACGAGGCCGAGACGCTGGGACATCACCCCGACATCCAGCGCACCGCTGACGGCGTGCGCTTCAGCCTGACGACCCACGAGGCGGGCGGGGTGAGCCCGCGCGACGTCGAACTCGCCGCGCGCATCGACCAGATCCTCTCCGGCGGCGCCCGCGACCGGGGCTGACCGGCGCGGGCTCCGCGAGGCGTCATGCCGTAAGTCGATGGCGTCCGCCCGCAGGCCTTTGATGTCATGGTCCGATGAGCGACGCGCGAGCACTTCTGATCATCGGCACCGTCGGCGCGGGCAAGACGACCACGGCGGGGGCGGTGGGTGAGGTGTTGAGCGAGCAGGGAGTGCCCAACGCCGTCGTCGACCTCGACGCCATCCGGCAGGCCTGGCCCGCGCCCCCGGACGACCCGTTCCACTTCCGCCTGACGTTGCGCAACCTGCGGAGCCTGGCCGCCACCTATGTGGAGGCCGGGTTCACCACGCTCGTGCTGGCGGGGGTGATCGAGAACGCCGGGGAGCGCGCCAGGCTGGCCGAAGCGGTGGGGGTCGAGCTGACGGTCTGCCGGCTGCGCCCGCGCCTGACCGACGTGCGCGACAGGCTCACGCGCCGGCACGTCCTGGAGGCCGAGTCACTGTCGTGGCATCTCGCGCGCTCCGGCGAGCTCCACAAGATCCTGGAGGAGGCGGGCGTGGAGGATGTGATCGTCGACGCCGGCTGCGACACCCCGCCGGAGCTGGCCGTACGGGTCATGAAGGCTGCTGGGTGGCGGTGACGAACTTCGCGATGAGCGGGGCGATCTCGGGGAGCCTGTCCTCCAGGGCGAAGTGCCCGGTGTCGAGCAGGTGGAGCTCGGCCGACGGCAGGTCGCGCAGGTAGGCGTGGGCGCCGGGCTCGGGGAAGAACGGGTCGTGGCGGCCCCACACGATGAGCGTGGGCGGGGTGTGGGCGCGCAGCCATTCCTGCCAGACGGGGTACCTCTCGACGTTCGAGTGGTAGTCGAAGGCGAGGGCGAGCTGGGCTTCCTGGCGTCCCGGCAGGTCGAGGAAGTGCTGGTCGAGGGTCCAGCCGTCGGGGGCGACGAGGGCGGGGTCGCTCACGCCGGTGAGGTACTGGCCGCGCGTGCCGTCCAGGGTGAGCAGCGAGCGCACCACGTCGGCGTCGCCCGGCACGTCGGGGCGCAGGGCGATGAAGGACCGGGCGGCCTCCGACAGGCCCTCGGTGTAGGCGTTGCCGTTCTGCACGATGAGCCCGGCGATCCACGACGGCCGGCGTACGGCCAGGCGGAAGCCGACGGGCGCGCCGAAGTCGAAGACGTACATGACGAAGCGCTCGACGCCGAGCCGCAGCACGAAGCCCTCGATGATGTCGGCCAGCCGGTCGAAGGAGTAGGTGAAGCCCTCCGGGGCGACGGTGTGGCCGAAGCCGGGATAGTCGGGGGCGATCAGGCGGTATCGCGTGCCGAGGGTGTCCATGAGGCGGCGGAACTGGTGAGAGGCGGAGGGGAAGCCGTGCAGGAGCAGCAGGACGGGGGCGTCGGCGCGGTCGGGGACGGATTCGCGGTAGAAGACGCGCACGCCGTCGACCTCGACGTGGCGGTGTGCGATGCGGGGTACGGCAACCATGACTAATGCCTCCAGATGCTCTGATGCGTTAGTCACATTACTAACGCATCAGAACACCTGCAAGCATTAGAATTTCAGGAGAGCCCGAGCTTCTCCCTGATGGAGGTCTGCACCTCGTCGACCGACTGGGCCGCGTCGACGGTGAAGACGTACTCCTTGCGCCGCAGCAGGTCGAGGATGGGATTGGTCTTCTCGTCATAGATGCGCAGCCGCTCCGCCAACGCCTCCTCCGTGTCGTCCGCCCGCTGGACGAGGTCGTGGCCGCACACCTCGCACACCCCCTCCTCGGCCGGGCGGTCGTAGATGAGGTTGTAGTCCATGCCGCAGTTGGGGCACAGCCGGCGGGCCAGCACCCGGCGCCGCACCTCCTCGTCGGGCAGGTCGAGGTGGATGACGCCGTCGATGTCGTAGGACTCCAGGAAGAACTCGGTCTGGCGCCGGTTGCGGGGGAAGCCGTCGATGATGAAGCCGTAGTTCCAGTCGTGCTGCTCCAGCCGGTCGCGCACGATCTTCTCCACGTGCTCGTCGCCGATCAGCTCTCCGGCGGCCATCGTCCGGCGGACCAGGGCGCCGAGCTTGGTGTGCTGCTGCACGTGCCAGCGGAAGATGTCGCCCACGTTGATGTGGACCAGGTCATACGCCTTGGCCAGCAACCCGGCCTGAGTGCCCTTGCCGCTGCCCTGGACGCCGATGATGAGGTACTTGCGCATGAACAAGAAGAGATATCAGAGCTCAGGCGACCCGCGCGATCCAACGCCGCTGCCACGGCATCTCGACGGCCCGCCGGTGGTAGTGGGCGCGTGTCCAGGTGACCGCGTCGGCCAGCGGAACCCCGGACAGGACCGCCAGGCACGCGATCACCGTGCCGGTGCGGCCGATCCCACCCCCGCAGGCCACCTCGACCTGCTGGCCGGCGAGCGCACGGGTGTGCAGGTCGCGGATGAGCGCCACGGCCCTGTCAGGGTCGCTGGGCACCCAGAAGTCGGGCCAGCGCAGGTAGGAGTGTTCCCAGGCGGGCTCGAAGGGGGCCAGGTAGAGGCCGTAGTCGACGGGCTCCACGGCGCCGCCGGATCGGCGCAGGCCGCGCCCGCGCACCCGCGCCCCATCGGGCAGTTCGACGACCTTCATGATCTGCAGGCTATGCCCGCCGTTTTCGCCGAGCCACCGCGTTCGCCACCCGCTTAAGGGCCGAGTCGCCCTATTTGCGCACGTGCACCCGTACCAGCGTGCCCAGCTCGTTGTCGCACACCTCGCGCCGGATCTTGCCCACGAGCTCGCGGTCGAGCTTGCCCACGACGGCCCCCAGGTCCGCCGAGGCCCGGCAGGTGATCCCGATCCGCAGCCGGTCCGCGTCCCCCACCACCCGCACGGAGGTGGCGCTCACGCCCTCGAGGTCCTTCAGCCCCACCGTGAGCATCGCCGCCCCGGTCTCGGTCCGCTGCCCGACCCGGCCCCACCCGAGCGACAGCAGCAGCCAGCGCAGGCACACGAGGGTCAGGAACACCAGCAGCAGCGCGAAGAGCCACAACATCCAGGACCGGTCGGCCACGCTGTCGGCCAGTCGTGGCGGAACCACCTTGGTCTTGGGCGCCAGGTGGGTGCCGCGCAGCCAGACGAAGCCGCCGAACAGCAGCAGGACGAAGCCGACGACCGTCAGCCCGATCCGGTTGCCCGCGTACTGCCGCATCAGATCCCCCTCCTGCGCAGCCGTACGACGACCTCGCCGCCGCACAGCGCGCCCAGCGCCGCCAGCCTGTCGCCCACCGCCGTGCCGACCTGGCGCAGCAGGGACCCCGGGCAGTCCTCCCGGGTGATCACGGTGACCTCGATCGTGCGCCGCCGCAGCTGCACACGCGCTTTGGTGACCCCTTCGACCTGCTGCGCGACGTCGCGCAGGCTGCGGCGCAGCCCGGAGCGCGTGATGCCGATGACGATCAGCGGATCGGCGGTCTCCAGCGGCGCGAGCCGGGTACGGCCGGGCAGCGCGGCCAGCAGCAGCATCCCCATCCCGGTCGCGGCGAGCACGAGCCCGGCGACGGGCAGTTCGGCCCACACGTGCCTGCCGCCCAGTTCGATGAGCTCGTCCAGCGGCAGCAGCCCGAGCGGGGATCCCATGAGCGCGCAGACGAGTTCGACGGCGAGCAGGCTCAGCGAGACGGTCAGGAGGGTGGCGAGCGCCACTCCGGCGGGGGTGCGCGCGGGCCGAAGTGCCCGGGTGGACCTGCGGCGCGGAGCTTCACCCGCCGTGCCCGTGCCGAGGAGTCTGTCCTGGAGTGTGGAGGTCACACCGATCAGAGCTACACCCGGCGCCTGTGCCCGCGCGCCCGCACCCGCCGCCGGTTTCCCGGATCATTACCAGACATGAATCCAACTCATATTCATTTGCCCCATATGTCGTTACGCTGCTCGTATGGATGACCGCCAGCGCTACGACCGTGCCACCGCCGCGCTAGAGCCGCCGTTCGCGATCGTCGACCTCGCGGCCCTGCGGGCCAACGCGGCCGACCTCGTACGGCGCGCGGCGGGCAAGCCGATCAGGGTGGCGAGCAAGTCCATCCGCTCCCGCTCCATCCTCGAACGAGTGCTGGCCACCGAGGGCTTCCAGGGCATCATGGCCTTCACCCTGCCCGAGGCGTTGTGGCTGGTCGAGCAGGGCTTCACCGACGTGCTCGTGGCCTACCCGACCGTCGACAGGACGGCGCTCCAGCGGCTCACCGAGGACCCCCGCGCGGCACGCGAGATCGCGATCACCATCGACAGCGCCGAGCACCTCGACTTCCTCACCGAGCTCGGCCTCAAGCACGAGATCCGCATCTGCCTCGACATCGACGCGGGCTTCCTCGCCTTCGGCGGCCGGTTCCGCGCCGGCGCGCTGCGCTCCCCCGTCCGCACCCCCGACGAGGCCGCCGACCTGGCCGCCGACATCGCCAAGCGGCCGGGCCTGCGCCTGGTCGGCCTGCTCGCCTACGAGGCCCAGATCGCGGGCGTCGGCGACAACCCGCAGGGCAACGCCGCCTTCACCCGGGTCGTCCGGGTGATGCAGGCGCGATCGCAGCGCGAGCTCGTCATGCGCAGAGGCCGCATCGTGAACGCGGTGCGCCACTTCGCCGACCTGGAGTTCGTCAACGGCGGCGGCACCGGCTCGGTCGAGAAGACCGTCCGCGAGAAGGCCGTCACCGAGGTCGCGGCCGGCTCGGGGCTGTTCCACCCGCGCCTGTTCGACCACTACCGCAGCTTCACCGGCCGCCCCGCCGCGCTCTTCGCGCTGCCCGTGGTGCGTCGCCCAGGCCCCGAATGCGTCACGGTGCTCGGCGGCGGCTACATCGCCTCCGGCTCCCCCGGCGCCAGCCGCCTGCCCCAGCCGTACCTGCCCGCCGGGCTGCGCTTCTCCCCCGACGAGGGCGCCGGGGAGGTGCAGACCCCGCTCATCGGCCAGCCCGCCCAGGACCTGGCCGTCGGCGACCGGGTGTGGTTCCGCCATGCCAAGTCGGGCGAGCTGTGCGAGCGCTTCGACACGCTGCACCTCGTCGACGGCGAGGAGATCGTGGAGCGCGCCCCCACCTACCGCGGCGAGGGCCAGACCTTCCTGTGAGCCGGCGCTCCCCTGAGCCGGCCCTTGCTGTGAGCTAGCGCTTCCTGCGGCGGCGCAGCAGCACGATCGCCGCACCCACCACCAGCACCGCGCCCACCCCGATCAGCACCGGCGCCAGGTTCGGCTGTTCTTCGTCCCACAACCCGTCGGGATCCTGGCCCAGCTGGACCGGCTTCTGACGCACCCCCAGCGCGTCGCCCACCGAGGCCACGAACGCGTTGGCACGCTCCTTGACGCTCTCCACGCTCCGCTCGGCGACCCGCTTGGGGCTCACCCGATCGGCGATGGCGTCGACGGTGTGCGCCAGCTCGGCCCGGGTCTTGGCGATCCGCGCCTCCAGCTCATCGGGGTCGGTCGTCTCGGCCATGACTCTCCTCTCGCCCAGGGTGATCAGTCTGTCAGCTCGTCACGGGTAGGTTAACCACATGACCGACACCAGACTCGAACCGGGTGACGCCGCGCCCGAATTCACGCTGACGGCCGCCGACGGCAGCAGCGTCAGCCTCGCCGACTACCGGGGCAAGCGGGTCATCCTCTACTTCTACCCCGCGGCGATGACGCCCGGCTGCACCAAGCAGGCCTGCGACTTCCGCGACAACCTGGCCCAGCTCACCTCTGAGGGCTTCGTCGTGCTCGGCGTGTCGAAGGACGCTCCCGCCAAGCTCGCCAAGTTCGTCGAGCGCGACGCGCTGACCTTCCCGCTGCTGTCGGACACCTCGCTGGAGGTGCACAAGGCCTACGGGGCGTTCGGGCTGAAGAAGCTGTACGGCAAGGAGATCGAGGGGGTGCTCCGCTCGACCTTCGTGCTCGACGGCGACGGCAAGGTGGAGCTGGCCCTCTACAACGTGAAGGCGACGGGGCACGTGGCGTCGCTGAAGAAGAAAATCGGCCTCGGATAGGGCGCTAAGCTAGCAACACCCGTAGCGGTGTAGCGGGCGTGGCGGAATGGCAGACGCGCCAGATTTAGGTTCTGGTGGTGAAAACCGTGGGGGTTCAAGTCCCCCCGCCCGCACTCCTGGGGTCACTCGACCGGCAGCGATTCCAGTCGGCCGCCGTCCTTGAACGGATTGATCGGCCCGCTGCACGGCACGCCGTTCGCGTAACACTCCACCGGCCCGTGCCACCGCACACTCGGATGCTCACGGTCGCCGCGGTCGTCGAGTGCCGCGACGAGCGAGCCGCCGAGCAGCACCCCCAGCACCAGCCCGGCCACGCCCGCGCCGATCAGCTGGAAGTCGCGCCGCCGTAAGACGCTGCGAGGCGCGGCGGGTTCAGGCTGGTCGTCGACGTGGTCCAAGGGCGCCTCCGGCGGTAACTCGCCGTAGGTCAGCCGCTCCGTGGAAGGAGCCGGGCCGCGCGGCGCTTCCTCTTCGCCGCGCGGCCCAACATTGCGATCATGATCTGCCGTCACGATCTTCCCCTTACTCACTCCCCTTGAGAGGAGCATGCCGGACGAGGGGTAAAACTCGCGTAAGACCGCAGTCGTACCGCATTCTCCGCCTGAAGGCGGACCCGACCACCCTCGCGGCTCCATATCGTGAAGAGGTGTTCGGCAGGGTACGCGCGTGGTCGAAGCGGCACAGCAGGGTGATCGATGCCATCAAGCTGTCGCCGCTGCTCTTCATATGCCTGATGTATCTGGAGTCGTACACGGCGATGCAGGGCTTCGCCCCGCAGCCGGGCACCTACGTCGGCGCGATCGGCTACCTGGCCCTCACGGCGGCGCTCATCACCCCGCTGGTCTGGCGGCGCGACCGCTACCGGCTCGTGTTCACGATCGTCTCGCTGCTCTGCTTCGCCCAGTGGCTGGCCCAGGTCCCGATCCTGCCCGCGAACTTCGCGGTCATCGTGGCGCTCTACTCCATGGCCCTGCGCGACACCTTCCGCTGGGCTCTGGCGGCGATGCTGGTGGCGGAGCTCGGGGTGTTCCTGGGGTTGTCGCAGTGGGACCGGGTCACCTTCAGCCAGTTCTTCAGCTTCTCGATCCTCGTGGTCACGGTGTGGCTGGCCGGGCTGTACTCCAGCACCCGCCGCCGCTACGTGGAGGGCCTGGAGGAGCGGGCCGAGCGGGCCGAACGGGAGCGCGACCAGCAGGCCAAGATAGCCGCGACGGCCGAGCGCACCCGCATCGCCCGCGAGCTGCACGACGTCGTGGCGCACAACGTCAGCGTGATCGTGGTCCAGGCCGACGGCGCCGCCTACGCGCTCGACCGCGACCCCGAGCTGGCCCGCCGTGCCGTACAGACCATCTCGAAGACCGGGCGCGACGCGCTGGCGGAGATGCGCCGGCTGGTGGGCGTGCTGCGCCAGGACGAGACGGCCACCGACTACCTGCCGCAGCCGGGCCTGGCCCAGCTCACCGACCTGGTCAAGGGTGCCGGGCTGCCGGTGGAGCTGCGGGTCGCGGGCACGCCGCGCGGCCTGCCGGAGGGCGAGCAGTTGACGATCTACCGCATCGTCCAGGAGGCGCTCACCAACGCGCTCAAGCACGGCGGTCCGGGAGTCAGGGCGCTGGTCGAGCTCGACTACCGGGGACCGGAGGTGATCGTGAAGGTCACCGACGACGGCCGCGGGGCGGGGGCGCCCGCCGGGGGCGGCGGCCACGGCCTGGTCGGCATGCGGGAGCGGGCCTCCATGTACGGCGGGGCGGTCACGGCCAGGCCGCGGCCGGGCGGAGGCTTCGAGGTGTGCGCCCGCCTCCCGATGACGGAGGCGGCATGATCAGGGTGATGCTGGTCGACGACCAGGCGTTGCTGCGCATGGGTTTCTCCATGGTGCTGGCCGCCCAGCCCGACATCGAGGTGGTGGCCGAGGCCGGAGACGGTCAGGAGGCGCTCGACCTGCTGCGGAGCGTCGAGGTCGACGTGGTGCTGATGGACGTGCGCATGCCCCGCATGGACGGGGTGGCCGCGACGGCCAGGATCACCGGCCCGAAGGTGCTCATCCTGACCACCTTCGACCTCGATGAGTACGCCTACGCGGCGGTCCGCGCCGGGGCCTCCGGTTTCCTGCTCAAGGACGTGCCGCCGGACGACCTGGTCAGCGCGATCCGCACCGTGCACGCCGGTGACGCGGTGGTCGCGCCGAGCACGCTGCGGCGCATGCTGACCGAGTTCGCCGCGCACTCTCCCGAGCCCGTGAAGGTCACCGAGGAGCTGACGGCCCGCGAGCACGAGGTGCTGCTGGAGGTGGCGCGCGGCCAGTCGAACCAGGAGATCGCGGCGATCCTGCACGTGGCGGAGGCGACGGTCAAGACGCACCTGGGCCGCATCCTGGCCAAGCTCGGCCTGCGCGACCGCGCCCAGGTCGTGGTGTACGCCTACGAGCACGGCCTGGTCACGCCTCGGCCGAAAGGCTGATCCGGGTAATCGCCAGGCGCACGCCAAGTCCCTCCTGCGGTCCCATGGTTACGGCAAAATGCGCTTCTACCTTGGGTCACATGACGAACGTGAGCACGACAGCAGTGACCGCGAAGGGGCTGTCCAAGGTGTACGGCAGGGGCGATGCCGAGGTGCACGCCCTGCGCGAGGTGAACGTGGCCTTCGACACGGGCGCCTTCACCGCCATCATGGGCCCGTCGGGTTCCGGCAAGTCCACGCTGATGCACTGCCTGGCCGGGCTCGACACGGTCACCGCCGGTACGGTCCACATCGGTGACGTGGAGCTGACAGGGCTGAGCGACAAGCAGCTCACCCTGCTGCGCCGCGACCGCATCGGCTTCATCTTCCAGGCGTTCAACCTGCTGCCGACGCTGAACGCCGAGCAGAACATCCGCCTCCCGCTCGACATCTCCGGGCGCCAGCCCGACCAGCTGCTGTTCGACAGGGTCGTGGAGACGGTGGGGCTGAAGGACCGCCTCAGCCACCGCCCGTCGGAGCTCTCGGGTGGCCAGCAGCAGCGCGTGGCCGTGGCCCGCGCGCTCATCAGCAAGCCGCAGGTGATCTTCGCCGACGAGCCGACCGGCAACCTGGACTCGCGTAGCGGCGCCGAGGTGCTGTCGTTCCTGCGCACCAGCGTGCGCGAGCTGAGCCAGACCATCGTCATGGTCACCCACGACCCGCTGGCCGCCTCCTACGCCGACCGCGTGGTGTTCCTGCGCGACGGCTCGCTGGTCACCGAGATCTTCCGGCCGACGCCGCAGAGCGTGCTCGACACGCTGATGAAGCTGGAGGCGTGAGGTGCTGAAGACGACCATGGCCGGGTTGCGGGCGCACAAGCTGCGCCTCATGCTCACCGCTCTGGCCATCGCGCTGGGCGTCGGCTTCATCGCGGGCACGTTCGTGCTGACCGACACCCTGGAGGCCGGGTTCAAGCAGGGGGTGACCGCTTCCGCCGAGAAGATCACCGTCGCCGTGATCGCCGGGCCGGACAAGCGGCTCACCGCCGCCGACCTGCAGCGGGTCAAGGAGACCGACGGCGTCGCCGACGCGCAGGGCCTGGCCGGCGGTGAGGCTCTGCTGCTCGGCAAGGACGGCAGGGCCGTCGGCGACTATCCCGCCCAGGCCCTGTCGGTCTCCACTGGTGATCTGAACCGCACCACCCTGGTCTCCGGCGCGCTGCCCGCGACCGGCGACCAGGCCATCGTCGACGAGAACACCGCGCGGGCCCAGGGCTTCAAGGTCGGCGACACCATCACCGTCCTGGACGCCAAGCAGGCCAAGCACGACTTCACCGTGGTCGGGATCTTCGATCCCGGCATCGACCAGGCGGTCACCGCCTTCGGCGGCGTCGGCTACACCCTGGAGACCGTCCAGAAGCTGACGGGCGTGAAGGGCTTCCACGAGATCGACGTCAAGGGCGCCGACGCGGCGGTGCTCAAGCAGCGCATCGAGAGCCAGGGCTACACGGTGCAGACCAGCGCCGAGCTGGCCGACAAGCTGGCCAAGAGCGCGGGCATGGGCACCGAGCAGATCGGCATGGCCCTGCTGCTGTTCGGCCTGGTCGCGATGATGGTGGCCGCCCTGGTCATCTACAACACCTTCAACATCCTCATCGCCCAGCGCACCCGCGAGCTGGCGCTGCTGCGCTGCGTCGGCGCGACGCGCGGCCAGGTCTTCGGCTCGATCCTGCTGGAGTCGGTCGTGGTCGGCCTGCTGTCCTCGCTGATGGGACTGGCCGTCGGGTACGGCCTCGGCGGCGGCGCTCTGGCCGTGCTCGACGCCTTCGACGCGCCCCTGCCCACCGGTGCGGCGGCGTCGCTGCAGCCGGCCACCATCGTGATCTGCCTGGTCCTCGGCCTGGTCGTCACGGTCGGCGCCGCGTTGCTGCCGGCGCGCACGGCCACCCGGGTGGCGCCGATCGCGGCGCTGCGCAGCCAGGTGGAGGAGCAGACCTTCAGGGCGGGCCTGCTGCGCACGCTCTCGGGCGGGCTGCTCCTGCTGGCCGGGCTGGGCCTGGCCGGATACGCGCTGACGATGAAGGTCGGCGAGGTGCCCACGCTCGTGGTCGCCATGACCGGCAGCTCGCTGATCTTCCTGGCGATCCTGGTGCTCGGCCCGATCCTGGTCAGGCCGCTGTCCGCGCTGGTCGGCTGGATCCCGCGCACCCTGTTCGGCGTGCCCGGCCGGCTGGCGGTCGACAACTCCTCGCGCAACCCGCGCCGCGCGGCGACCACGACCATCGCGCTGACCATCGGCGTGACGCTGATGACGCTCATCTCGGTGATCACGGCGTCGTCCCGCGCGTCCATCGGGGCCGAGCTGGACCAGCAGTTCCCCGTCGACTACATGATGGAGTCGCGCTCCGGCGAGGGCGGGATCCCGCGCAGCGTGGCCGCGGCCCTGCGGGAGACGCCCGAGCTGGCCGACGTCATCGAGATCCGTTCCGCCGAGGCGGGCAAGCGCATGGTGGGCGCCTTCGAGGGCCCTCTGCCATTCACCGTCGAGTCCGGCTCGATGAAGGAGCTGGCCCCCGGCACCGCGGCGATCGCCGCCTACCTCGCCAAGGACGAGGGGCTCAAGGTCGGCGACAAGCTCGAGATCACCACGAAGCGGTCAGGCGAGGTCGCGCTGGAGGTGGTCGCGGTGATGGGCGACGGCACGCCGCTGCCCGGCATCGTGGTCGGGGCGGGCGCCTTCGACGACTACTTCGGCAAGGTCGGCGACTCGATGCTCGCCGCGAACGTCAAGGCCGGGGTCGACCCCGACCAGGCGCGCAAGGCTCTCGACAACGCGCTGGAAGCCCATCCGGCGGTCCTCGTGCAGAGCACCACCGACATGCGCGGCGAGTTCGAGGACTCGCTCGACATGGCCCTGATGATCATCACCGCGCTGCTCGGCCTGGCCGTGCTCATCTCGCTGGTCGGCATCGCCAACACGCTGTCGCTCTCGGTCCACGAGCGCACCAGGGAATCGGCGCTGCTGCGGGCGCTCGGCCTCACCAGGCCGCAGCTGCGCGGAATGCTCTCGGTCGAGTCCCTGGTCCTCGGGCTCGTGGGCGCGCTGATCGGCGTCGGGCTCGGCACGGCATTCGGCTGGCTCGCGGTGCGGTCGTTGCTCGACAACGTCTCGTTCGTCCTGCCGTACACGCAGGTCGGGCTGCTGATCGTGGTCGCGGGCGTGGCCGGGGTGATCGCCTCGCTGCTGCCCGCACGGCGCGCGGCCCGCGCCTCGGTGGTGGGCGCGCTGGCCTCGGGCTGAGCCCGCGGCTAGCGCAGGGTCGGTCCCGGCCAGTGTTCGGCCACCGTCTCGGGTTCGAGCAGCGGCCGGATCGACACCTCGCCCGTCGTGCGGTCGATCACGATGCACCCGGCGCCGATCGTCTCGGGCAGGGCGCCGGGATCGCCGTCGTCGCGGGTCCAGGCCACGTATCCGCCGTCGAAGGCGTGCAGCCCGACCGGCAGGGCCTCGTCCCGCACGCCGTTGAAGTACTCCTCGGCCAGCGCCCTGGCCTGCTCCAGCCTCATCCGGCCCGCCCCCGCCGGTCGAGCACCGCGCAGAACAGCCCGGCCGCCGACGGGTAGCAGGGTTCCACGGCTGGCAGGCCGCGCTGCGCGTCGATCCAGATCACCTCGCCGCGGTGGTTGACGGCGTTCCAGGCATGCGAGCCGCCCGTCGACCACCGCCCGACCAGGACGGCCGAGGCCCCGTGTCCGGCCTCCGTCAGGCGGCGGGAGATCGACGGGTAGGCCTGCCGCCCCGGCCCTTCCGGGACCAGCGGCTGGCCGAGCCAGGCCTGCATGCGCGAGGCCGCGCCCGTCTCGCCGGTGAGCAGCGGCCTGCCCACCCGGTCGTACTCCGGCTGTCGCGGCGCGGCCACCGCGGGCTCGCCGTGCCAGGTGGAGATCACCGCCAGGGCGCAGTCGGCGGCGTTGCCCGCGCGGAACGGGTCGCCCGCCGGTCCCTCGGCGTTGATCAGCCGCACCCACGTGCTGCGCGGGTCGGCGAAGCGGGTGCCGGCCGGGAGCGCGCGGGCCAGGTCCTGCTCGGCCTGCGGGTCGGGCCTGGCCAGGCCGCCAGGGGTCCCGTACGGCCGGCAGCCGGACAACGCCGGAGGCCGGTCGTCACGATCGAACCAGTCGACCTGGCCGGGTTCCGGCGCGCTTGGCCGTCCATCCTGCTCCCCCGCGGCGGCCAGCTCGTAGTCGAGCCAGCGCACCCCGTCGGCGACCACCGGGTTGTAGGCGCCCTCGGCGGGCGTGCGGTCGCGAAACACGCCCCCGATGCTAGGGGCGGCAACCGCCACGCGCCCGGGGACTTGGCGCAGTCGTGAGGGATTCCCACCTGCCCTACCAGGATCAATCCACGGAAACCGTGACGGTGTGCCAGCCGGTCGCGCCGTCGGGAGCGGGCGAGGCACGCTGCTCGGTCTGGGTGTAGCCGGTGCTGTCGGTGGCGCGCACCTCGATGGTGTGCTCGCCCGCCGTGGCGTCCCAGTCGATCGACCACTGCCGCCAGGTGTCGGGCCCCGGCACCTCGGCCAGCCGCGCCTGGCGCCACGGTCCGCCGTCGACCCTGACCTCCACCGCGTCGACGCCCTTGTGCTGCGCCCAGGCCACCCCGGCGACGGTGGTGCGGCCGGGGGCGAGGTTCGCCCGGTTCCTGGGCAGGTCGATCCGCGACTGGGTCTTGATCGGCCCCTTCTCCGACCACCCGCGGGTCGACCAGTAGGCCTTGTCGGCGTCGAACCTCGTCACCTTGAGGTCCACCACCCACTTGGTGGCCGACACGTAGCCGTACAGCCCTGGCACGACCTGCCTGACCGGGAATCCGTGGGCGACCGGAAGCGCCTGGCCGTTCATGGCCACGGCGAACAGGGCGTCGCGGCCGTCGGTGACCACGTCGAGCGGGGTTCCGCAGGTCCAGCCGTCGTGGGAGGTCGACAGCAGCATGTCGGCGCCCTTCTGCACGCCGACCTCCTTGAGGATGTCGGCCATCGGCACCCCGAGCCACCGGGCGTTGCCCGCGTAGGGCCCGCCCACCTCGTTCGAGACGCAGGTGAGCGTGACGTCGGCCTCGGTGAGCGGGCGCTTGAGCAGGTCGTCGTAGGTGAGCTCGACCGGGCGGTCGACGAGCCCGTGGATGCGCAGCCGCCACTGGGCGGGTTCGATGCGCGGCAGCAGCAGGGCGGTGTCGACGCGGTAGAAGTCGGCGGTGGGAGTGACGAAGGGCGACAGCCCCGGCAGCTTGAGGTCGGCGCCCGCCGGGAGCGCCGGAGCGGGGCTGGCCGCCCGTGGCAGCGGGATCGCCTGCCTGGCCTGCTCCACCTGCGAGCCGCCCGACCAGGCGCGGCCCAGGGCGGTGCCGGCGCCGGCCACCAGCGTGCCGCCGACCGCACCGGTCAGGAACCTGCGCCTGTCGAAGACGCCCTGGTCGGTCGGGCTGGACAGGGCAGGCTCGCCGGGTGGGGACGCGCGTCGCAGGAGCCAGCCGAGTGCCCAGGTCGAGGCGAGGATGCCCACCACAGCGGGAAGCACGTCGAAGGGCCCGGCGGAGGGGCGGGTGAGCACCGCCCAGGCTCCCACGGCGCCGAGCGCGGCGAATCCGGCCCTGCCGTACCCGAGCCTGGTCCGCGACAGGACGCCGAGCGCCGCGGCGGCCAGGGCGAGGACGACGAAGACGCCGGCGACCAGGACGGTCTTGTCGTTTTCGCCGAAGGTCCTGATCGCCCAGTCCTTCAGCCACGCGGGCGACAGGTCGACGACGGCGTCGCCGACCGCCACCACGGGGAAGGAGGCCGGGTTGACGAATCCGGCCAGCACCTGGGCCGCGCCCAGGCCGACCGCCCCGGCGACGAGGCCCGTCACGGCGCCCGCCCAGGCGGGGACGGCAGAAGTGTCGTTCACATTCAGAAACTACGCCCGAGAGGCCCGCCCGGATCTTACGACGCGGTTACGTCAGGACTTCGCGCACCACGGGGACCAGCGCGCGGAAGGCGAGGCCCCGGTGGCTGATGGCGTCTTTCTCCGCCGCCGTCAGCTCGGCGGTGGTGCGCTCGGAGCCCTCGGGCACGAAGATCGGGTCGTAGCCGAAGCCGCCCGTTCCGCGCGGCCCGGAGATGACCGTGCCGCGCAGCACGCCCTCGACCACGCGCTCCTGGCCGTCGGGCAGCGCGAGCGCGGCCGCGCAGACGAAGGCGCCGCCGCGGTGCTCGGCGGGGACGTCGGAGATCTGCGCCAGCAGCAGGTCGAGGTTGGCCTGGTCGTCGCCGTGGCGGCCGGACCAGCGGGCCGAGAAGATGCCCGGCATGCCGTTGAGCGCGTCGACGCAGAGGCCGGAGTCGTCGGCGACGGCCGGCAGGCCCGACTGCTGGGCGACGGCGTGCGCCTTGAGCAGGGCGTTCTCGGCGAAGGTGAGCCCGGTCTCCTTGACGTCGCCGATCTCGGGGAAGGCTTCCAGCCCCACGATGTCGAAGTCGAGGATGCGCCGGAGCTCGGCGATCTTGCCGGCGTTGCGGGTAGCGAGCACGATCCTCATGGGCGCAGCGCCTCCTGCTGCAGCTCGGCCAGCTGGGAGCAGCCGGAGACGGCCAGGTCGAGCAGCTGGTCGAGGGTGCCGCGGTCGAACGGCGCGCCCTCGGCGGTGCCCTGCACCTCGACGAAGGCACCGGAGCCGGTCATGACCACGTTCATATCGGTGTGGGCGGAGACGTCCTCGGTGTAGCACAGGTCGAGCATCGGCACCCCGCCGATGACGCCGACCGAGACCGCCGAGACCGAGCCGACCAGCGGGTCGCCCGGGCACATCTTGCGCTTGCGCATCCACGCGACCGCGTCGGCCAGCGCGACGTAGGCGCCGGTGATGGCGGCGGTGCGGGTGCCGCCGTCGGCCTGGAGCACGTCGCAGTCGAGCACGATGGAGTTCTCGCCCAGGGCCTTGAGGTCGAGGCAGGGCCGCAGGGAACGGCCGATCAGCCGGGAGATCTCATGGGTGCGCCCGCCGATGCGGCCCTTGACCGACTCGCGGTCGTTGCGGGTGTTGGTGGCACGCGGCAGCATCGAGTATTCGGCCGTCACCCAGCCGAGCCCGCTGCCCTTGCGCCAGCGCGGGACGCTGTCCTGAACCGAGGCCGCGCAGAGCACCTTGGTGTCACCGAACTCCACCAGCACCGAGCCCTCGGCGTGCGCCAGCCAGTCACGGGTGATCGTGACGGGGCGGAGTTGATCGGGCGTGCGCCCATCCGTTCGAGACATGCTGATCAGCCTAGTCCCCTGACAGATCGCACTTGACCCGTTGCCTACGAACAGGGATCCTTACGCAATGACAACGGGGGTGTTGCGGAACCCCGATTTCCGCCTCTTCCTTACCTCCCACATATTGAACGAGACGGGAGCCAACGTGGCGAGGGTGGCCCTGCCGCTCGTCGCCGTGTTGTCATTGAACGCCTCCCCTCTCGAAGTGGGACTCTTAGCCGCCGCGCAGAGCGTGGCCACCCTGGTGCTCGGGCTGCCTTCCGGCGTCTGGGTCGACCGGTGGCGCCGCCGCCGCGTCATGGTGGTCAGCGACGCGTCGCGGTTCGTGTTGCTGTCGGCGATCCCGCTGCTGTGGTCGCTCGGTCTGCTCAATATGACGATCATGTACGGCATCGCGTTGCTGCTGGGGTGCGCCCAGGTCTTCAACGACGTAGCCGACCAGACCTATCTCCCCGACCTCGTGGCCAAGGAATCCTTGCCCGACGGCAACTCCAAGCTCCAGATGGTGCGCAGCGCCGGCTTCGGCATCGGCCCCACCATCGGCGGCGCGATCGTCCAGGCCGTCGGCGCCCCGCTGACCATGATGGCGATGGCGATCTCGGCGCTCGGCTCGGCGATCAGCCTGTCCCTCATCAAGTCGCCCGACCCGCGCCCCGAGCCCCACGAGAGCCGCGGCCTGGTCAAGGACGTGGGCGAGGGCCTGACCTTCCTGATGCGCGAGCCGGTGATGCGCATCAACATCCTCGTCAGCGCGGCCACCACGCTGTGCGTCAGCGGCGTGCTCGCCCTGGGCGTCATCTTCCTGGCCGACACCGTCGACCTCGCACCCGGCGTGATCGGCCTGGTGCTCGTCGGCGGCGGCATCGGCGGCGTGGTGTCGGGCCTGCTCGGCAAGCGGCTGGTCGACCGCTACGGCACCGCGCGCATCACGTGGATCCCGCTGATCGTCA
Organism: Nonomuraea sp. NPDC050663; assembly: GCF_044456985.1. Taxonomy (NCBI): domain Bacteria; kingdom Bacillati; phylum Actinomycetota; class Actinomycetes; order Streptosporangiales; family Streptosporangiaceae; genus Nonomuraea; species Nonomuraea sp. NPDC050663. The sequence continues at coordinate 426,412 of NZ_JBITGL010000005.1, read as the reverse complement.
CCTCGCCCTTCGCCCTGCTGCTGCCGATGACCGAGGCCGACTGGCGGATCAGCTTCTACATCATCACGTCGGCGATGATCACCTTCGGCATGACGCTGTTCTCGATCGGCGCGCTGACCTACCGGCAGAACGTCACCCCGTCGCACCTGCTGGGCCGCGTCAACGCCGCCAGCCAGTTCATCACCTGGGGCATGGTCCCGCTGGGCGGGCTGCTCGGCGGCGTGCTCGCCACGCACCTGACCGTGCGTGGCGCGTTGTGGGTGCTGATGACCGGCAAGGTGCTGGCCGCGGTGCCGATCCTGTGGTCGCCGCTGGTGCACGTGCGCGACTTCGACCAGATCCAGGCCGGCTCCTGAGGCTCAGGCCAGCTCGTACACCGCTCCGCTCCTGGCCAGCTCGATCGGGCCGTCGTAGCCTCCGTGCGCGGCGTCGTCGAGCACCCTCGCCGTGTCGTGCCAGGGCACCAGGTGGGTGAGGACCAGCCTGCCCGCCCCGGCCTTGGCGGCGTGCTCGGCCGCCTGCCTGCCCGACAGGTGCAGGTCGGTGGGCAGGTCGGGCTGGTCGAGGAAGGACGCCTCGCACAACATGAGGTCGACCCCGTCGGCCAGCCGTACGAGCTCGTCGCTCTGGCCGGTGTCGCCCGAGTAGGCGATGGAGCGACCGCCGTGCGCGACGCGGAAGCCGTACGCCTCGACCGGGTGGTTGACCAGGCCGGCGGTGACGGTGAACGGGCCGACCTCGAACGTGCCCGGCGCCAGCGCGCGGAAGTCGAAGGCGGTCTCCAGGGCGGGCTCGTCGGGCATGCCGTACGCGTCGGCCAGGCGGCGCGGGGCGTCGGCGGGCGCGTACACGGGCACGCGGGGGTAGGGCGCGGCCGGGCCGTACGTCCTGACCACGTGGTATCCGCACAGGTCGAGGCAGTGATCGGCATGGAGATGAGACAGGCAGATGGCGTCCACGTCGTAGAGGCCGATATGGCGCTGGAGTGCTCCGAGCGCGCCGCTGCCGAAGTCGAGCAGCATCCGGAATCCCTCGGCTTCGAGGAGATAGCAGGATGCCGGGCTGTCGGGGCCGGGGAAGCTGCCCGAGCAGCCGACGATGGTTACCTTCATCGAATCCTCCCGTTAGGAGTACTTCCCCCCACAGGAGCGAATTCGACCGCGACGATCTCCGGGCCCAGGAATCGTCGCCCTAGCTGGGCGAAGAGGTCGGAATCGCCGGTGGCGCGGAAACGGTGCCGGGGGGTGGCGTCGCTTCCGGCCGCCAGGCCGCGATCATGCAGGATGCGGTAGACGTCCTTGGCCGTCTCGTCCGCGCTGGAGACCAGCGTGAGGCCGTCGCCGGCGACGTAGGAGATCGCGCCGGTGAGCAGCGGGTAGTGGGTGCAGCCGAGGATGAGCGTGTCGCACCCGGCGTCCCGGACGGGCGCCAGGTAGCCGCGCACGACGTCGATGAGCTCGTCGCTCATCGTCTCCCCGCGCTCGACGAACTCCACCAGGCGTGGGGCGGCCACGCCGGTGAGCTGGACGTCGGGGGCGGCGGCGAAGGCGTCGTCGTAGGCGAGCGACGCGATGGTGGCGCGGGTGGCGATGACGCCGACCCGTCCGTTCCTCGTCGCTCGTACGGCGCGCCGGGTGGCCGGCTGGATCACTTCGACGACGGGAACGTCGTACCGCTCTCGCGCGTCGCGCAGGACGGCTGCGCTGGCGCTGTTGCAGGCGATGACGAGCATCTTGACGCCCGACTCGACGAGGTGGTCCATCACCTCGAGCGCGTAGGCGCGCAGTTCGGCGATCCGCTTCGGGCCGTACGGCTGATGCGCCGTGTCGGCCACGTAGGTGATGGACTCGTGGGGCAGCTGATCGATGATCGCCCTGGCGACCGTCAGGCCGCCCACCCCGCTGTCGAAGACTCCGATGCTCGCATCTGGCACGACTCAGAGGGTAGGCGACCTTTCACCGCTGGTCAGCGTAAGAATGCTCACAACCACCGGGTGTCCCGGTGCGTATCGGGCGTTACTGTGGCACGCCGCCCACGGTTACGGGGTCAGCCCCTGCCGACCCTGGCGAGCTGGCGCGACTGGGCGACCAGCCTGCCCGCCGAGTCCCAGACCTCGACCTCCTCGTCGAACCAGCCGTCGGCGATCAGCCGTCCGCCGCCCAGCAGGGTCAGCCAGCCGGGGGCGGGCAGCGCGCGAAGGTGCCAGGTCAGGTCCACCGTCGGCGCCCAGCCGCGCAGCCCCGCCGAGAACACCACAGGGGGCAGGGCGTCGACCGCCAGGGCCAGGACGAACGGGTCGGGGTCCTGCGGCTCGGTCATGCGGAAGTGGGCGCGCGCCTCGGGCCGGCCGGTCGGCTCGCCCTTCAGCCAGCCGATCGTCGGCGGGTCGAAGCGCATCTCCATCTGGGCGTTGAGGGTCATGCCCGATTCCGGCTTGGGATCGGGCAGCCTGACGCAGTCGTCGGGCGGCGGCATCAGATGCTCGGGGCCGCCGGTGTAGACCACGTCCTGCTCGGCGGGCAGGGTCGCCGTGGTCACCAGGGCCTCCAGGTGGGCGACGTCGTCCTTCACCAGGGTGGCCCTGGTGAAGGCCGCCGTCCTTCCGGCCTTCAGCTGCTGCACGATCACGCGGGCGGGCCCCGGCGTGGGGGCCTTGAGGAACTGCGTGGTCGTGCTCACCGGATGCTCGTGCGGCGAGGCGTCCACCACGGCGCGCAGCAGCACGGCCATGAGATAACCGCCGTTCAGCGGACCACCGATGGAGTAGCCCGGGTCGAGACAGACGTCATAGGTGGTCTCGTCAACCCTGATGGCCTGCGTCGCCTCGTCGAACTTCGTCATGCACCCACTCCCGAATTATGTTCTAGTAAAGACATACTCTACGGCATCGGGTCATCCACCTGTCTACCTGGGGAAACGTGACAGAGTTCGGCACATGACGGGGGTTTCTGAGCTCATGGGGCAGTGCGTATGGGATCAGCACGGGGTGCTGGTCGGTCACATCGTGGACGTGCGCCTGGTCAAGAACAAGGAGGCCGCCACTCCCGCCCTGATGGGCCTGGTCGTCTCGACCAACCGCGCGCCCTGGCTGTACGGGCTCACGCGCGAACGCAACGGGTGGTTCTCGGACGTGCTGGCGAAGATCGTCTATGCGCGCAGCATCTTCGTGCCCTGGGAAAGCGTCAGTGAGTACGGGGAGGGCGAGGTGCACATCAAAGCGTCGAGAAAGGATCTTTCTCGCATATAGCGCTCTGCAAGCGCCTATAAAGCAACATCAGCTACCTTACATCTGGCCGAAAAGTCCAATTTGTGAGTTGAGTGATGTCTGCCAACACCCCCTCAGGCAACGGTCCGGAGTACGACCCCACCGTCGCTTACCGTTGGAACCAGGGGCAGGAGCCCGAGAACCCGCCCACGATGCCGCTTCAGAGCGGGCAGCAGCCCTATCCCCCGCAGCAGCCTGCTTACGGCCAGCCCTCGCAGTACGGGCAGCCGCCGCAGCAAGGGCAGGCTCCGCAGTATGGGCAGTCTTCGCAGTATGGACAGCAGCAGCCTTCTCATGGCCAGCAGCAGCCGTACGGCCAGGCCCCGCAGTACGGAGCCCAGCAGCCCCAGTACGGCCAGCAGGCCCCGCAGTACGGGCAGCAGGCGCAGTACGGCCAGCAGCAGGCCCCGCAGTTTGGCCAGCAGGCGCAGTACGGCCAGCAGGCGCAGTTTGGGCAGCCCTCCTCCGGCCAGGAGTCCCTCCAGTTCGGTGGCCCCGAGCCCGGCAAGAAGGGCCGCAAGGGCTGGATCGTGGCGATCGCCGCGGCGCTGGCCGTGGTGCTGCTCGGCGGTGGCGCCTGGGCGGTAGTGAGCGCGACCGGCCTGCTCGGCGGCGGCACCCAGCCCCACGACGTGCTGCCCGGCAACGCCATCGGCTACGTGCGCTTCGACATCAACCCCGACGCCGGGCAGAAGGCCGCCCTCCTGGCCCTGTCCCAGAAGTTCACCGTCACCAAGGGCAAGCTGTCCGGTGACGACCCTCGCAAGTCGCTCTTCGAGGCGATCCAGAAGGACAGCGAGGACCTCAAGGGCGTCAACTACGCCGCCGACGTCGAGCCCTGGCTCGGCGACCGGCTCGGCATCGCCGTCCTGCCCAGTGGCGGCGAGGAGCCCGGCGTGGCGGTGGCCGTCCAGGTGACCGACGAGACCGCGGCCAAGTCCGGCATCGCCAAGCTGGCCGGCAAGGACGCCAAGTTCGGCCTGGCCTTCCGTGACGGCTACGCGATCATCACCGACACCCAGGCCAACGCCGACAAGCACGCCACGGGGCCCACGCTGGCCGAGAACACCAACTTCAGCGACGACTTCGCCGCGCTCAACGGCGACGGGATCCTGTCCTTCTGGGCCGACTTCGGCAAGCTGATGGACCTGGCCAAGGCCGAGATCCCCGCCGAGCAGCAGCCGCTGGTCGACCAGATCAAGAACGCCCGCCTGGTCGGCGCGCTGCGCTTCGACAGCGCCTTCGCCGAGCTGACCGGCCTGATCCGCGGCTACAACGGCGGCGTCGAGGGCGACCTGGTCACGGCCGACCTGTCCAAGCTGCCCGCCAGCACCGCCGGCGCGATCTCCGTCTCCGGCCTGGACCAGATGGTCACCAAGTTCTGGTCCACCTACGAGAAGACCATCACCGCCGCCGACCCGACGGCGACCCAGATGATCGAGCAGTTCAAGCAGCAGGCCGGCATCCAGATCCCCGGCGACCTGGCCACCCTGCTCGGCAAGAACCTCACCGTCGCGGTCGACTCCGAAGGCCTCGACGGCGAGATGCCCAACGTCGGGCTCCGCCTGACCACCGACCCGGCCAAGGCGCAGGCGCTGCTGGACAAGATCCAGAAGCTGCTCACCGACTCCGGCCAGCAGGTGCCCCAGTTCGGCAAGGTCTCCGGCGACGGCGTGTTCACGGTGGCCACCACCGACGCCTACGCCAAGAAGCTCAACGAGGAGGGCACGCTGGGCGACAACGAGACCTTCACGACGGCGATCCCCGACTCGGGCAACGCCACGTACGCCATCTTCGTCGACCTCGACAAGATCGAGAAGTTCTACCTCGGCTCCCTGGAGGGCGACGACAAGGCCAACGCGGCGGCGCTCAGGGCGGTCGGCATCTCCAGCGCCCAGAACGGCGACACCACCACCTTCTCCCTGAGGGTGCTCTTCAACTAAAGGTCCTCCCGCGCAGCGGCCGTCCCCGGTTTCCGGGGGCGGCCGCTTCTCTGTGCGCGCACGTCAAGATGAGGAAATTTCTTGACCAGGGTTTATTACAGCTAGTTACTGATCACATTACTCCGTGTGCTGAGGATCGGCTGCTTCAAGGGCTGGGCCGGCTTCGCCCCCGTCGACGTGCTGGCCGCGGAGTGGTCCGTCCTGTCGATGGAACTGCTGGCCGCGTGTCTGGCGGCGCGGGTCAGGGTGCTCGTCGACGCCGCGGGCACGCCCCGGGCCAGGTGCGCCGAGACGGTCAAGCGCATCGGCGGTCGCGCCGCCTACGTCAGCGACGGCCCGGCCCGCCCCCGGCCGCTCGCCGAGGCGCTGACGCGCCGCGTGGACGTCGTCGTCACCGGCCCGGTCGAGGAGGCGGCGCCGGCCGCGGCGGGCATCTGGCACTACGGCTGGCGGCCCGGCCGGCTCCAGGAGCTGGCGGGCGCGGCCGCCGCCGGGCTCGTGCTCGCGGAGAGCACGGCCCCGCTGGTGGTGGAACTGCTCAGGGACGGCACGTCCACGATCAGCAAGCCGGACGACGCCCCGGGTGAGGTGCGTGCCGAGGAGGTGCGAGCATGTCTGACCGGCACGTTTACCACGCCCGGCATCGTGGTCGATCTGGCGGCGGTCAGGGTGAGCCAGACGGGGCAGGACCGGGTCAGGCTGGACCCCCCGGCGGGGCGCCGCCCTCCTCCGCGGGAGGAGAGACAGATGCTGATCATCGACGGGGCGGCCTACGAGGTCAGGGTCTGAGACGCTGGCAGGCCCTGCTCGGCGCCCTGCTCACCCAGATCGCCTTCATCCTCCTGCTGCGCCACAGCACGCTGCCGGCCTGGGCCGACGCGGCGATCGTGGTCACGCTCGCGCTGCTGTTCGCCCGCTTCGCCCTCACCCTGCTGCGCCGGGCCTTCCCGCTCGACGCTCTCTCGCGCGGCGACAACGACGTCATCAACGGCACCTTCGCCATCGTCGGCTCCGTCTACGCCATCCTGGTCGGCTCGGCGATCATGGTGGTGTGGCAGGGCTACACCCAGACCCAGGCCACGATCGTCAAGGAGAGCAACGCCGTCGTCATGCTCGGGCGCATGTCGCGCGGCTTCTCCGCGCCGATCCAGCGGCAGGTCCAGGGGGCGGCCCGCACCTACCTGCGGCTCGTCGTCCAGGAGGAGTGGCCCCTCATGGCCTTCGGCCGCTCCAGCGAGCGCGCCGACGCCACGCTCGTGGAGATCTGGAGCGCCTACACCGACATGGAGGACCGCGAGCGTGCCAGCCCGCTCTACAGCCACTCGCTGACCAAGCTGAACGAGCTCACCGACAGCCGCCGCCAGCGCATGCTCGCCGCCGGTGACCGGGTGCCCGGCCTGGTGTGGGTGATGTTGTACATCGGCGCCGCGGCCAAGCTCGCGACCGGCAGCCTGTTCGTGGTCCGCAGCCGGGGACTGCACCTGCTGCTGATCGGCGTGCTCGCCGGGGTGCTGATGCTCTCGCTCTACATCGTGTCCGCGCTCGACGGGCCCTTCGACCGCAACCTGCCGGTCTCGCCCGAGCCGTTCATCAGGGCGTGGACCGGCATGCCCCCGCTGGAGGTGTGATGCGCGCCGTCCTGGCGGTCGTCCTCGTCCTGGCCTCCGGATGCTCGCAGGCCGAGGTCCTGCGCCGCGATCCCGTCAAGGTCGGCATCTTGCACCCGCTGTCCGGCATCCTGTCCGTCCCGGAGCGCCCCGCGCACGACGGCGCGCTGCTGGCCATCGAGGAGCTCAACGCCGCCGGCGGCCTGCGCGGGCGCCAGATCAGGCCCGTCGTCCTGGACGCGGCCTCCGAGCCCGTGGCCCAGGCCACCCGCCTGCTCGCCGCGGAACGGGTCAGCGTCGTCTTCGGCGGCCACGCCTCCCCCGTCCGCAGGCAGCTGACCCCGCTCTTCGAGAAGCATCGCGGCCTGCTCGTCCACCCGGCCGCCTACGAGGGCATCGAGAACTCCCCGAACGTCGTGCACGTCGGGGCGACGCCCAACCAGCTCGTCCAGCCCGCCATGCGCTGGCTCAGGCAGCACCTCGGCCGCACCGTCTACCTCATCGGCTCCGACGACCTGGCCTCGCGCGCCGTCAACGCCATCGCCCGCGACCAGCTCACGCAACTGGGCGGGCGGGTCCTCGGCGAGGCCTACCTGGGCGCCGACGCGTCGGCCCTGCCGGTGCTGGTGCGCGAGATCATGACGTCACGTCCGCAGGCTCTCGTGTGCAGCATCGCCGGGCCGGTCGTGGTGTCGTTCCTCCACGAGCTCACCCGGTTCGGCCAGACCCCGCGACGCCTGCCGACACTCTGGCTCCCGCCCGCCGACCCCGACGCCGCCCCGCCCGGCGCCTACGTCGCCCGCTCCTACTTCCGGGAACTGCCGGGCACGGCCAACCTCTCCTTCGTGCACCGCTTCCGCCGCCGCTTCGGGCCGCAGGCCGCGATCACCGACGCCGCGCAGGCCGCCTACGCGGGAGTGCACCTGTGGGCCCAGGCGGTGCTGCGCACGGGCTCGGCCGAGCCGTCCGTGGTCTCCGCGGCCCTGCGCGGCCAGGGCGTGCAGGCGCCGGAGGGCATGGTGTGGGTGGACGAGGAGAACCTGCACACCTGGCGCACCGCCCGGGTGGGCCGGGTGCGCGCGGACGCGGGGGTGGAGGTGGTGTGGACCTCCGAGGCCACGCTGAGACCCGTGCCCTACCCGGTGTTCAGGCCGCATCGCGCCTGGACCGACCTGGTGTCGGCCCTGGCGCGACCGTGAACCGCGGTGCGTGGGCTCAGGCCCAGAGCTGGCCTTCGAGGCGGTCCTCCGCCTCGTCGAGCGTGCCCTCGTAGGCGCCGGTCGACAGGTACTTCCACCCGCCGTCGGCCACCACGAACACGATGTCGGCCCGTTCCCCCGCCTTGACGGCCTTGGCCGCCATGCCGAGGGCGGCGTGCAGCGCGGCGCCCGTGGAGATCCCGGCGAAGATGCCCTCCGCGGCCAGCAGTTCGCGGGTACGGCGAAGCGCGTCGCCCGAGCCCACGGAGAAGCGGGTCGTCAGCACGGACTCGTCGTACAGCTCGGGGATGAAGCCCTCGTCGACGTTGCGCAGGCCGTACACCAGCTCGCCGTAGCGCGGCTCGGCGGCGACGATCTGCACCCCCGGCACCTGCTCGCGCAGGAACCGCCCGACGCCCATGAGGGTGCCGGTGGTGCCGAGCCCGGCCACGAAGTGGGTGATCGCGGGCAGGTCGGCCAGGATCTCAGGGCCGGTGGTCTCGTAGTGGGAGCGCCAGTTGGCCGGGTTGCCGTACTGGTACAGCATCACCCACGAGGGGTTGTCGGCCGCGAGGCCCTTGGCGACGCGCACGGCCTCGTTGGAGCCGCCCGCGGCCGGAGAGGAGATGATCTCCGCGCCCCACATGCGCAGCAGTTGCCGCCGCTCCTCCGAGGTGTTCTCGGGCATGACGCAGATCAGCCGGTAGCCCTTGAGCTTGGCCGACATGGCCAGGGAGATGCCGGTGTTGCCGCTGGTGGGCTCCAGGATCGTGCAGCCGGGGGTGAGCAGGCCGTCCTTCTCCGCCTGCTCGATCATCCACAGCGCGGGCCTGTCCTTGATCGACCCGGTCGGGTTGCGGTCCTCCAGCTTGGCCCAGACACGCACGTCGTCGGAGGGCGAGAGGCGGGGCAGGCCGACGAGAGGAGTACGGCCGACCGAATCGATCAATGAGTCGAACCGCATGACTAGGCCATGCCTCCGGCGACCGCCGGAAGGACGGTCACGGTGTCGCCGTCGGAGACGGGCGTGCCGAGGCCGCCCAGGAAGCGCACGTCCTCGTCGTTGAGGTAGACGTTGACGAAGCGGCGCAGGGCGCCCTTGTCGACCAGGCGGTCCTTGATGCCGGGGTGGTTGCTCTCGAGGTTGGCGATGAGCTCGTCGAGCGTGGCGCCCTCGGCGGCGACGGCCTTGGCACCGTCGGTGTAGGTGCGGAGGATGGTCGGGATACGGACTTCCACAGCCATGATCAATCCTTGTGTCGTTGGTGATGGACCGGTCGCGAGCGCGGGCTCAGCGACAGTCGTAGACGACGACAGAAGGAGTGTGCGCGAAGAGGTAGCTCTGTACCACGGCGGCTGCGCTCCTCATGATGGTCAGTTTATCCGGACTTCTTCTTCGGTGATGACGCCGTCCACAATGCGGAAAGAACGCAGCTCCGCCCTGGTTTCATCCCGGGTGGACACCAGCACGTAGTGGGCGTCCGGCTCGCTCGCGTAGGAAACGTCGGTGCGCGAGGGGTAGGCCTCGGTGGCGGTGTGCGAGTGGTAGATGACCACCGGCTCCTCGTCGCGGTCGTCCATCTCCCGCCAGACCTTCAGCTGCTCCTTGGAGTCGAAGCGGTAGAAGGTGGGCGAGCGCTCGGCGTTCTCCATTTCGACGAAGCGCTCCGGCACGCCGTCGCGCCCGGCGATCACCCCGCACGCCTCGTCGGGGTGGTCCCGGCGGGCGTGCTCGATCATCTTGTCGACCAGCTCCTGCGAGATCTCCAGCATGTGCTGGAAATTACCACCCGGGCTACCAGAGGGCTCGGACGAGGGTGTCCTGCAAGTAGGTGAGCCAGTCGTACATCACGAACGCCGGATAGCGCGGATCGTCCTCCGACATGGTGGCGATCTCGTCGTGGACCTCCTCGGTGACCTCGAGCCGCGTGCCCAGCGTCAGCCGTACGTCGTTGAGCGCCCGCATCCACGCCTGCGCCTGCTCAGGGGTCAGCTCGGTGCGCCCGGCCTGGGCGGTGTCGAGCATGGTCTGGGCGTCGGCCCGCTTGGCCTCGCGCAAGGAGGTCTCGGTGTAGCGGCGGAACTCCGCCGCCTGCTCCTCGTCGCTGTAGGCGCTGGGGAACAGCCGCGCCAGCACCGGGTCGGAGGGCGCCTCGCTGGAGCCGATGCCCAGCGCGCGCTCCAGCGGGTCGTCGCTGACCTGGCCGGGCTCGACCATGCCGAGCACCATCGTGACGAGGGAGCGCAGGATCGACGCCTCGGCGGGCTCGAAGTGGGCGATCACCCCGCCGCCCTTGCGCGGCTTGAATCCTGAGCTCATGTCAGTGGACCGAGTCCTGCTGGAGTGTCGCCCACAGGCCGTAGGAGTGAAGAATCTGCACATCGCGTTCCATCTCTTCGCGCGTGCCGCTCGACACGACGGCCTTGCCCTTGTGGTGCACGTCCATCATCAGCTTCTCGGCCTTCTCCTTGGAGTAACCGAAGACGGTCTGGAAGACATAGGTCACATAAGACATGAGGTTCACCGGGTCGTTCCAGACGATGGTCACCCACGGCAGATCGGGCCGGACGTCCGATGACGGACGCTCGACGGCGATTGGAGCGGTGCTACCCACATCCCCGAGTCTGCCCTATCTGGGCCGTAGTCTCGACTCGTGACTATGACCATGAGCACTGCGTTGCTCACAGATCACTATGAGCTGACGATGTTGCAGGCCGCGTTGCGCAGCGGGGCCGCCCACCGGCGCGCGGTCTTCGAGGTCTTCGCCCGCCACCTGCCCGGAGGGCGGCGGTATGGGGTGGTTGCGGGCACCGGAAGAGTCCTGGACTCGCTGGAAAGTTTCCGATTCCGCCCGGACGAGCTGGAGTTCCTGGCCACGGCGGTGGATGCGCAGACTCTAGAGTTTCTCGCCGATTACCGATTTTCCGGGCATGTGTACGGCTACCGCGAAGGAGACGTGTACTTCCCCGCCTCCCCGATCATGGTCGTCGAGGGCACCTTCGCCGAAGCGGTCCTCCTGGAGACGCTGATCCTGTCGGTCCTCAACCACGACTGCGCCATCGCCTCGGCCGCCTCCCGCATGACCACGGCCGCCGCCGGCCGGCCGATCATCGAGATGGGCTCGCGCCGCACCCACGAGTGGGCCGCCGTCGCCGCCGCGCGGGCCGCCTACATCGCGGGCTTCTCCTCCACCTCCAACCTCATGGCCGGGCGCCTGTACGGCGTGCCCACGGCGGGCACGGCCGCGCACGCCTTCACCCTGCTCCACGACTCCGAGCCGGCCGCCTTCGAGGCGCAGGTCGCCACGCTCGGGGCCTCGACCACCCTGCTCGTCGACACCTACGACGTGCCGCAGGCCGTACGCACCGCGGTCGAGGTGGCGGGCACCAAGCTCGGCGCGGTCCGCATCGACTCGGGCGACCTGGCCGTGGCCGCCCAGGAGGTGCGCGCGCAGCTCGACTCGCTCGGCGCCTTCTCCACGCGCATCCTGGTCACCTCCGACCTGGACGAGTACGCCATCGCCGCACTCGCCGCCGCGCCCGTCGACGGCTACGGCGTGGGCACCTCCGTCGTGACCGGCTCCGGCGTGCCCACCGCGGCGCTCGTCTACAAGCTCGTCGCCCGCGAGACCGTCACCGGCAAGCTCGAGCCCGTCGCCAAACGCTCCGTCGGCAAGCCGTCGCGTGGCGGGCGCAAGGAGGCCTACCGCCTGCTCGACGGCGCCGGGCGCTACGAGACGGAGTACGTCACCACCTCGGGCACCGCCCCCGAGGGCGGGGTCCCGCTGCTGCACCAGCTCGTCCGCGACGGCGAGGTGATCGGAGCCGAGCCGCTGGAGGCCGCCCGCGCCCGGCACAGGGAGGCCGTCGCGCTGCTGCCGCAGGAGGCGTTGCACCTGGGACGCGGCTACGCGGCGATCCCGACGGAGTTCGCCTAGGGCGACACTCCGCCACAGCCCGGCTCGCCGGAACGACCCGGGCGGCGGCGTAAAGTCGGACTTGTGAGCACTGCGCTGATCATCGTCGATGTGCAGAACGACTTCTGCGAGGGCGGCAGCCTCCCGGTCTCCGGCGGCTCCGAGGTGGCCGCCGGGATCACCCGGCACGTCGCCGACCACCCCTACGACCACGTGGTGGCCACCCGCGACTACCACGTCGACCCCGGCACCCACTTCGCCCGGGAGCCCGACTACGTCACCACCTGGCCGCCGCACTGCGTGGTCGGGACGCCCGGCGCCGACTTCCACCCGGCCTTCGACGTGGCCGCCGTGGAGGAGGTGTTCAGCAAGGGCTCCCACGCCGCCGCCTACAGCGGCTTCGAGGGCGCCTCGGGCGACGGCCAGACCCTCGCCGAGTGGCTGGGCGAGCGTGGCGTGCACTCCGTCGACGTGGTCGGCATCGCCACCGACCACTGCGTGCGCGCCACCGCCCTCGACGCGGTCAAGCACGGCTTCGCCACCAGGGTGCTGCTCGGCCTGACCGCCGGCGTGGCCAAGGAGACGACCGACCACGCGCTGGCCGAACTGGACGAGGCGGGAGCCGTCCTCGAAGGGGCACCCATCCTCAGGTAAAGCACCCACATACACAGCGTTTCCGCGCTATGACGGTGAGTGACATTTTCGCTCCTGTGAGGTCTGCATGCTCACTACCGCTCTTGGCGCGGCCTGGCTCCTGCTCGCTCCCGTGGCCCTGTGGTTCCTCATCCGCGGCCGCGCCCTCGCCCGCGTCGCCGCGGTGCTCGGGCTCGGCCTGCTGGAGGCGGGCACCATCGTTCTCACCCCGTCCCGCCCCGCGCCGGTCGAGGTGGTCGCCTCGCCCGTCACGCCCGCCGTGCGGCCCGCGCCCGCGCCCGCCGTCTGCGCGGAACGCCGCCCGGTGCCCTCGCACGCCAGGATCGCCGGCTCCCACCTGACCCTCGCCTGGACGGCCGCCCCCGACGAGTGCGGCACCGCCCTCGTCATGCTCCGCCACAAGGGCAGGAAGCTGCGCGTCTGGGTCCACGAGGGCCCGCTCGACGGCCACCACACCGGCGTCAGGACCGCCCCCGTGCGCGTCACCGGCGGGCAGGCGACCGTACGGCTCGCCGTCGACGTGCCGCCGCGCACCCGCACCCTCGACGGCCGCACCGACGAGGTCATCCCTCACTGATCGCCCGCCCGGGAGCGGGTGAGCCCGGCCTGGCTGCGCCGCGGTTCGGTGGACGATCTTCACCCAGCGTGCACCCCCGCCCCCCATGGCCGCACAAAGACGCCCTTCCCTCACGCCTCCGTTCAGGTTACCGTTATACGTGTAAGAAGAATCTTTCAGGTGTAGGAGAGTTGTGACACCGACGGGCGGCGAGCTCCTCGCGATGTTGTCGGCGCTGGCCAACCCCCTGCGGCTGCGCATCGTCGCCCAGCTCGCCGGAGGACGCGACTACGTCAGCCACCTGGCCCGCGAGATCGGCATCAGCCGCCCGCTCCTCCACATGCACCTGCAACGGCTGGAGGCCGCCGGGCTGATCGTCGGCAGCCTGGAGCTGTCCGACGACGGCAAGGCCATGAAGTACTACGAAGTCGTGGACTTCGACCTCCACCTCACCGCCTCGGCGCTGGCCGAGGCCGTACGGACCCTTCCTCCCACGGACCTGGAGAAGACCTGATGGACCTCACGGCGGCCGAGCCGGCGACCTGGCCGGGCACGGTGCTCACGCTCGGCCTGCTCACCCTGGCGCTGGTGCTGCTCATCGCCATCGCCGCGACCGTCACCGAATTACGCAAGCTCAAGACGTCGGCCGCCACCCAGGACGACCTGCGCCAGCTGGTGCGCCGCTACGAACAGCTCGCCGAGCACCACCTCGACGCCCAGCAGCGCGTGGCCGCCGACCTCGCCGACCTGCGCACCCGCGCCGCCGCGATCGAGCAGATCCTCCGCACGGTGGAATGAGGCGACCTCCCATGAAGGCGATCACACAACGTTCGTACGGCCCCGCCGAGACGCTCACCCTCGACGACATCGACCCGCCCGTCGCCGGAGCCGGAGAGGTGCTGGTCAGGGTGCACGCCTCCTCCGTCAACCACGCCGACTGGGCCACCATGACCGGCGTGCCGTACCTGGGCCGCCTGGCCTTCGGCCTGCCCGGCCCCCGCGCCAAGGTCAGGGGCAGGGACCTCGCCGGAACCGTCGAGGCGGTCGGCGCCGGAGTGACCCGCTTCCGCCCCGGCGACGAGGTGTACGGCGAAGCGGAATCCGGCAGCTTCGCCGAACACGTCGCCGTCCCGGCCGGCAGACTCGCCCCCAAGCCCGCCCGGCTCACCTTCGAGCAGGCGGCAGCCGTACCCCTCGCCGGTTACACCGCCCTGCACTGCCTGCGCAAGGGCGGGATCACGGCCGGTCAGCACGTCCTCGTCAACGGCGCGTCCGGCGGCGTCGGCACCTTCGCCGTGCAGATCGCCAGAGCTCTCGGCGCGCACGTGACCGGCGTGTGCAGCACGCGCAACGCCGACCTGGTCACCTCGCTCGGCGCCGACCACGCCATCGACTACACCCGCGAGAACTACACGCGCGGATCGCGGCGCTACGACCTGATCCTCGACATCGCCGGCAACCACCCCCTGTCCGCCCAGCGCCGGGCTCTGACGCCCACCGGCACCCTCGTGCTCTCCAGCGCCACCGGCGGCCGCCTCCTCGGCCCCATGGGCCGCGTCATCGGCGCACTCGCCCGCGACCGGTTCGTCAGGCACACCCTGCTGTCACCCCTCGCCGTGGTCGACGCCCAAGGCCTGCACGACCTGTCGCAACTGCTCGAAGCCGGCCAGATGACCCCCTCCATCGAGCAGACCTACCCGCTGGACGAGACGCCCGACGCCATGCGCCACTTCGGCGTACGGCACGCCCGCGCGAAGATCGTCATCGCCGTGTCCCGGTGAAATGCGGCAAACACGCCTCCAGCCCTTCCACGTCCACCGCGACCGGGCTGGAGAACGCCGCCCGCTCCAACCTCAACCGCCTGGCCACCGCCCTGCTCCCGCGCACACTGTGCACCGACAGACCATCGGGCTCGTAGCCCAGCCTGCGGGAGACCGCCAGCGAGGCGGCGTTGTGCTCGAACGCCGACGAGATCGCCGACAACGCGCCCAGCCCGGCGAACGCCAGATGCAGGACCGCCGCCCGCATCTCAGTGCCCAACCCCCGCCCTTGGTAGCGCCGGCCCAGCCAGGAACCGGTGTGCACCTCGCGGGTGACGGCGAAGTCCGTCGCCGACAGGTCCTGCACGCCGATCGCCTCACCGTCGAGGACGACGGCGAAGTTGCAACACCACCGCTCGGGACGCCACCTGGCCATCTCGCCCAGTTGGGACAGGACGACGGTGCTGGGAAGGTCACGGGGCGCGGTGTCGGTCCAGGGAGGGATGAACGGCATCTCGGCCGGGTCGTGGATGCCCTCCAGGGCACGATCGGCCAGGTGATCCAGGTCGTCGTAGGTGGGGAGGCGGAGCAGGAGGCGCGGGGTGGTCAGGCGCAGGGAGAACAGGGGCCAGTGGCGGGGCATGGGGTAAAAGTCTTCTAGAGCGGCGGCACCTGGTAAACCCCATCCACCACGGGGCGGGCCACCTCCCAGGCCACCCGCCCGCGCCGCCACGTACACCCGCCACGAGGCCCCACTCACCGCGCCGGGTCGGCGAGACGAGGGACGGCGGGACTCGGCGCGTCCCGGACGGCGACCAGCCAACGCCAAGCGACGACGCCCAGCCACCAAGCCCGCCCCCAACGGCAACTGCCAGAGGCCCTCAGCCCGAGCAGGACCGGGGGCGGGCGGGTGGGCGGGCGGGGGGCGGGAAGGAGGGGGAACGGCTCAGCGAGACCGCTGGGTGGCCCAAGCCCTGATCTTGGCGATCCGCTCCTGGATCTGTTCAGCCGTGGCCTGCGCGATCGGCGGCCCTCCGCAGGCACGCCTCAGCTCCGAGTGGATGACCCCGTGCGGCTGCCCCGTGCGGTGGTTCCACGCTCCTACGAGGCCGTTCAGCTCCCGCCGCAGCTCCGCGATCTGCTCGTGCGGCGACAGTTCCACGGGTGCCGACACCGGCTTGGCGCGGCGGGCGGCCTGCTGGTCGGCCTGGCGCTTGCGTAGCAGCGTGGCCACCTGGTCGGGCTCCAGCAGCCCGGGAAGTCCGAGGAAGTCCTCCTCCTCGGCGGATCCCACTTCGGCTCCGGTGCCGAACTCGCCGCCGTCGAACAGCACCCGGTCGAACGTCGCATTCGTCTCCATCGTCTCGAACGGCAGCTCGTCGCCCAGGACGTCGGGGTTGTCCTGTCGGCGGTTGGCGTTCTCGAGCAGGGAGTCGTCGAGCCCGTCTTCCGGTTGGCGCTTGTTGAGGACGTGGTCGCGCTCGGCCTCCATCTCGTTGGCCAGCCCGAGGAGGTTGGGCACGCTCGGCAGGAACACCGAGGCGGTCTCGCCGCGTTTGCGCGCTCGCACGAAGCGGCCGATGGCCTGGGCGAAGAAGAGCGGGGTCTGGGTGGAGGTGGCGTAGACGCCGACGCACAGGCGCGGGATGTCGACGCCCTCGGAGACCATGCGGACGGCGACGATCCAGCGGTCCTGGGAGGCGGAGAAGCCCTTGATCTTCTTCGACGCGCCGGGGTCGTCGGACAGGACGATGGTGGCGCCCTCGCCGCTGATGTTGCGCAGGTGTTTGGCGTAGGCGCGGGCGGTCTCGTGGTCGGTGGCGATGACGAGGCCGCCGGCGTCGGGCACGCCTCGCCGTACCTCTGTCAGCCGCCGGTCGGCGGCCTGGAGCACCTGGCGGATCCAGTCGCCCTTGGGGTCGAGCGCGGCGCGCCAGGCCTGGGAGAGCTGGTCCTTGGTGAGGGGTGTGCCGAGGGTGGCGGCGATCTCGTCGCCGGCCCTGGTGCGCCACTTCATCTCGCCGGAGTAGGCCAGGAAGATGACGGGGCGCACGACGCCGTCGTTGAGGGCCGGGCCGTAGCCGTAGGAGTAGTCGGCGCGGCTGCGCTTGAAGCCCTCTTCGTCCTCCTCGTAGAGGACGAAGGGGATGGGCGAGTCGTCGGAGCGGAACGGGGTGCCGGTCAGCTGCAGGCGGCGGGTGGCGGGCTCGAAGGCCTCGCGGATGCCGTCGCCCCAGGACTTGGCGTCTCCCGCGTGGTGGACCTCGTCGAAGATGATCAGCGTCTTGCGCGCCTCGGTGCGGGCGCGGTGGAGCGCCGGGTGCATCGCGACCTGGGCGTAGGTGACCGCGACGCCGATGTAGTCGCGGGAGGTGGCGCCCTGGCTGTTCTTGAACTCGGGGTCGATGCTGATGCCGACCTTGCTCGCGGCGTCGGCCCACTGGCGCTTGAGGTGCTCGGTGGGGGTGACGATGGTGATCGCGCGGATGACGCCCATGTCGAGCAGCTCGCTGGCGATGCGCAGGGCGTAGGTGGTCTTGCCCGCGCCCGGGGTCGCGACGGTGAGGAAGTCGCGTGGCTGGACGCGGGAGTAGAGATCGAAGGCTTCCTGCTGCCAGGCGCGCAGCTTGGGGGCGGTGCCCCAGGCGGCCCGGTCGGGGTAGGAGGGCGAGAGGTGGGATGCCGCGAACGTGCTCACGCGGCCTCCTCGCGAAGCTGTGGGTGCCCCTGGGATCGGATGGGCACCGTCATCACCTCTGGGTCTTGTGGGCTCAGCTCTCTCACAGTGACCCAAGGGTAATCGGCGGCACCGACAAGACGTGCCGTGCACGACCAATCCTGGCCAAGATCTCCCCCGCGTGATATGAGCGTTATTTGACGGTGTTCATGAGGCTGTCGAGGGCCTGTCTGGCTGTGGGTTCGTCCGGCTGGAGCAGACCGACGAGCAGGATCTGGGCGGCGCCGCGGGTGACAAGAGTCACACGGAGGTAGGCGGGGCGGTTGACCACGTCGTCGTACTCGGCGCGGATCGAGCGGCTGGTGGGCGTGTCAGCGACGACGGCCATGCGGTCGCCCTGGAGGAGCAGGCCGGCGTAGTCGTCGGCCAGGGTCTTCACGTCGGCGCCGGTGACTTTTCTGATCATGAGCAGCGCTCCGCCGTCGTCGCGCGCAGCGGAGGTGAAGCCGGTCACCGGGGGTACGGCGGCCTCGCGCCAGCCGGGCGGGAGCTGGAGGGTCAGGCCCGCTTCCGGGTCGGCCAGGACGGTGTCGGGGGCGCTGGGGGCGGGCAGGCGCAGCAGGACGGTGGCCAGACCGGCGACGAGGCCGCCCGCGAGGGTCAGCGCCAGCAGCGCGCCGAGGCGGCGGCCCCACCGGCGCCGCCGGGCGGTGGGGGCGCGGTATTGCCTGGTGGGAGCGGTGGGGGTGCCGTGGATGCGGGCCGAGGGGGGTAGGGATTCCTCCCAGGGGAGGTGACGCTCCTCGAAAGCACCGGTGCCCTGCGAAGGGCGGTCCCAGTCGTCGTACGCCCCTCGGCCCCCCGTACGGTCCCAGTCCGTGTCGTATCCCGCCCCCCGGCCCCCCGTACGGTCCCAGTCCGCGTCCGGATCCCGCCCGTGTTCCGACGGCCGGTCGACGTCGCGAGAGGCCGTACGGCGAAGGCGCGGGTTCCACGGTGGATCGTCGCCGCCTTCCGCGGGCCAGACGCGATGATCGTCCTCCATGACACCTCCCTGTCCCGAGGTTTACCACTCGGAACGGCGCCGGTCAGGGAATCCGTGATCGCTGGGGCGACGGGGGCAAATGAGTCAGTCTTTGACCCGTCCGGCCACGCTGACGCCGACGACTCCGACGACTGCCATGAGCCCGACCACGACGACGAACCCGGTGGCGAGCTGGTCCGGCTGGTGCCCGATGACGTTGACGATGGCTCCCGCGATCCCGGTGGCCAGGGCGGAGCCGAGCATGTCGGTGACGGACAGGGCGGCGGAGTTGGCGCCCTGCTCGTTGGCGGGTGACTGCTTCATGGCGGTGACGCTGACGGTGGCCATGCCGAGGCCCATGCCGAATCCGGCGATGATCCACGCGGGCACCATGATCCACCCGGTCACGGCGGGGATCATGGCGGCGGTGGTGACGAGTGAGCCGAGGGTCACGAAGGCGGCGCCGCGCCGGATGCGGGTGTGGGCCGGGACGACCTTGCGGCTCTGCAGGTAGGAGCCGAGTGACCAGCCGAGCGCGCCGAAGGTGAGCGCCATGCCCGCCTGGACGGTGCTGAAGCGCTTGACCTCCTCGAGCACCAGCGGGATGTAGGTGTTGACGCCGAAGAACGCCGCCGACAGCAACCCGCGCATCATGATCGTGGTGGGTAGGCCGCGGCCGAAGCGCATCGCGCCGGGCGGCAGGAGTCTGGGCAGTCCGAGTACCAGCGCGACCAGGCCGACGGCGGCCATGATGATTCCGGCGACGGGTGAGGTCTGCAGGCCGGTGAGCCCGGCCAGGAGGAGGGCGGCGCCTCCGGCGGTCGCGGTGGCGGCGAGTGACATGGGCAGCGGCCTGGAGCGCGGCCCGGTGGACGGCTCGCCTGCCGTACCTGCGGTCTGGCGCAGGGCGGGCAGCAGCATGACGAGCGCGGGCACGACGAGCGGGATGATGCCGTAGAAGACCCAGCGCCAGCTGAAGGCCTCGGTGACGAATCCGGCGACGGCGGGGCCGACCATGGCGGGCACGACCCAGGCGGCCGACAGCGCCGCGAAGACCTTGGGCCGGGTGTCGGGCGGGTAGACGCGGGCGACCATCACGTAGATGGCCACGATCGTGGCTCCGGCTCCGAGGCCCTGGACGGCGCGGGCTCCGACGAAGACCATCGCGTGACCCGCCGCACCGGCCAGCGCCATGCCCGCGACGAACAGCCCGACGCCCACCAGGAACGGCACGGTGTGGCCGCGCCGGTCCGACCAGAGTCCGGCCACCACGTTGGCGAAGAGGCTGGCGATCAGGAAGGCGGAGAAGCTGATGCCGTACAGGTTGAGCGCGTTGAGCTCGGCGGAGACCTTGGGCATGGCGACGCCGACCGACATGCCCTCGAAGGCGATGAGGGTGACGACCAGCAGGATGCCCAGCGTGGCGGTGCGGTACTGGGGACCGAAGATGCGGGGAGGTACGTATGGAGCGTCAAGAGTCTTCGGTGCTGTCACCCATCTAGGGTAGGCGATCCGACATTTCCGGTGATGACCGGTATGCGGCCCACATTTCGTGCATTCGCGATCCCTGGCCCGCGGTGAACTCCTGCATGCACCGGTCGTGGGCGTAGTCCATGAAGTTGTGGATGGGATCGCTGCCGGGCGCCCTGCAGGTGTCCTTCGCCGGTGGGCAGCCCTCCGTCGGCGACCCTTCGTACGGGGTGTCGTCGACCCCGTCGCCGGGCGCCGCGCAGCCGTTCTCGAAGGTGTGGAAGAGCCCCAGCCAGTGCCCGATCTCGTGCACGCCGGTGTAGCCGAGGTTGAAGTTGCGCAGCGAGCCGCCCGGCAGGCTGCGCCAGTCGATGACCACGCCGTCGTTGACCGGCGCGCCCTTGTACCAGTGGGGATAGGTGGAGTACCCCAGCACCAGCTCGCTCAGCTGGGCGATGTAGAGGTTGAGCGTCTCGGGCCCGCCCTTGCGCAGTTCGCCCTTCATCGCGCGCTCGTGCAGCAGCGGGTCGACGAACCAGTCGGCCTGCTGCTTGACCGCGATGCCCTTCAGCTCGAAGCGCACCCCGGTGTCGGGCCCGCCGTACTGGCCGCTGTAGGCGGCGTTGAGCGTGGCGACCTGATCCTTGATCGCGGTGTCCGGCGGCCGCCGGCGGCCGTCGGTGAGCACGTGGACCCACAACGGCACGGTCAGCTTGGCGGCCGGTGCGGGCGCGCCTTCCATCCGCTCGGCCAGGTCGGCGAGAGCGTCGGTGACCTGGCCGGGCGTGGGTGCGTACGGCTCGGGCAGCCGCGAGGTGCGGGCCGCCACGCGACAGCCGGATCCGGGCTCGGCCTGGACGGCCACGGCGGGCCAGGAAGCAAGCAGGCACACCAAAGTGACGGCGGTCGCGCGCCGAGCCATGCGGATCCCCCGTTACGGCATGAGCAAGTAGGTACTGTGACCGTAGCTCCACCGAACGTGATCAGCCGTGAGCAACACTCACTCGTTGTCGGGCTCTCCGTCGGGCAACCCCTCGTAAATCTCCTTGCACTCCGGACAAACCGGGAACTTCTTCGGATCCCGGCTGGGCACCCACACCTTGCCGCACAGGGCGCGGATGGGCGTGCCGGTCACCATGGCCTCGGTGATCTTGTTGCGGTCGGCATAGTGGGCGAACCGCTCGTGGTCCCCGTCGCCGTGCGAGGTCTGCGGCGTGGTTTTCTGCTCGGGGAGGATCTGCGTACTCACCTTGACGAGTTTATGCCCGCTCGGGCCAAGGCCGGGATCCAGCCCAGGGCGAGTCCCCACAACAATCCCGCGAGCACCGCGCCCGCCAGCTGTCCGGCATACGCGCCCAGCGACGAATGCAGCGCCGCCGACATCGCCACGGCACGCAGCAGGTTGGCCGCGACGGCCGCCACGACGAAGACGCCCCAGGTGCCCCAGAAGCCGCGCCTGGCCCGCCACACCAGCACGACCAGCACCGCCGCTGCCACCAGGTCGGCGAGGAAGAGCCCCCACGGCGTCTCCCCCAGCGGCACGATCCGCAGCCCCGGCAGGCCGTACGGCGCGCCGACGGCCGACAGCACGGTCAGGTAGCCCACCCGCGTGGCCAGGACGGCGCCGAAGAGGCCGAACGCCAGGACGATCACCGCGGTAACGATCCCGGCGAGGCTATTGCGAACAATGCTCATGTTCGGCAGGCTAGCGGCCACCCGAATCGGAGGCAATGGTCGATGAAGCGCACCGGTCTGGCCGTCATGGCGGTCATCCTCATCGCGGGCGGCGTGGCGGCGGCCACCCGGTCCGTCCCCGAGCCGATGGCCCGCTTCATCACCGACGACCGGGGCCGCGCGCTGATGCTGCACGGTTTCAACACCGCCAGCAGCGCCAAGGGCACCCCCGACGGCCTGCCGAAGCTGACCGAGGCCGACGTCGAGCGCGAATACGCCGACATGGGCACCAACTTCGTCCGCTTCCTCCTGCAGTGGCGCGCGGTCGAGCCCCAGCCCGGCGTCTACGACATGAAGTACCTGGACCAGGTGGCCGAGCGGGTCGCCTGGTACGGCAAGCGCGGCTACCACGTGCTGCTCGACATGCACCAGGACCTGTGGGGCAACTCGATCACCCCCGGCGGCGAGGCGGGCAACGGCGCGCCGCGATGGGCCACCCACATGGACGGCCTGCCCGTCGCCACCGGCCACTGGACCTGGGAGATGTACTACCTGGAGCCGGGCGTCATCCGCGCCTTCGACCACTTCTGGAACACCACGGGCGAGCACCCGGAACTCATGGACCGCTACGCCGGAGCCTGGAAGGCGGTCGCCGCCCGCTTCAAGGACGACCCGGCGGTCATCGGCTACGACCTGATGAACGAGCCCTGGGGCGGCTCGCTCCAGGGCGCCGCGTTCGAGAGCGGCCCGCTGGCCGAACTCTACCGCCGGAGCATCAAGCAGATCCGCACCGTCGACCCCGCCAACTGGATCTTCGTCGAACCCCAGGCCGTCGGCGTCAACTGGGGCCTGCCCACCGCGCTGCCGTCCTTCGACGACGACCGCGTCGTGCTCGCCCCGCACCTGTACCCCCTCCCCCTCGACCTGGGCGACGGCTACGAGGGCGGCTCGCGCGAGTGGACCGACCGCACCGTCGGCTGGTGGAAGGAGAACATGCTCCGTACGGCGGAGCGGCTCCAGGCCCCGATCGTGCTGGGCGAGTTCGGGCTCGACATGACCAAGCCGGGCTCCTCCGAGATGGTGGAGTCCGTGCTCGACCTCAGCGACGAGCTCGGCATGGGCCGCGCCTACTGGTCACGCGACGACGGCTCGTGGGGACCGTACACCGGCGGCAGGCCGGGCCCGCTGGTCAAGGTCATGGATCGTGCCTACCCGCGGGCGATCGGCGGCAGGCCCACCCGGATCAGCGCCGAGCCGGGCAGGCTGACCGTGGAGTTCGAGGCCAACGGCAGCGGTCCGACCGAGATCTACCTGCCGGCCGACGAGTTCCCCGAGGGCGGCACCGCCTCCACGGGCACCGCGTCGTGGGATGCGGCCCGCCGGATCCTCACCGTCCAGACACCCGCCTCCGGGCGCGTGCAGCTCGTCGTCACCCCTGGTCGGACGTGAGGGCGCCGTAGTAGACCCAGGCCCCTTCGTGGCGGGTGAAGCGGCTGATCTCGTGCATCTCGCCCTCGGCGCCGCGCTGGTGGAAGCGGGCGCGGAACTCGACGGTGCCCTCGGTATGGAAGGGCGAGCCGCCTTCCGCGCGCTCAATGGTCAGGCCGGTCCACTCCAGGCCGCGCTCGAAGTCGATGCGCTCGGGGCGGGTCGACGGGTGCCAGGTCTCGCGCAGGTAGGCGGCCAGGCGCTTGGCGTAGGCGCTGTAGCGCGAGCGCATGAGCTGCTCCGCCGTACCGGCCTTGACCTGGCCGTCGTGCAGCCTGCCGCAGCAGTCGCGGTAGGCGGCGGGCAACCCGCAGGGGCAGTTCTTCATGCCTGTAATTGTGTACGGCTCCCGCCAGGGATCTGGCGGGAGCCGTACGAGAAGGTGTCGATCAGCCGATGTGGACGGGAGCGTCCTCGATCTTGCGGCCGGACTTCACCAGCAGGGCCAGGCCCGCGGTGATGACCATGACGACGGTGCTGACGATGAACGCGGTGTGCATGCCGTCCATGAAGGAGTTGTGCACGGCGTTGGTCAGCAGGTCGACCGCCTGCTGCGGCTGGCCCTGGGTGACCTGCGGCGGCACGGTGCCGAACGCGGCGGCCTTCTCCAGCCCCTCGATCGCTCCGGGCGGGAGCGCCTGGGTGACCTGCGGGCCGAGGTAGGCGGGCAGCTTCTCGGCGATGGTGCTCGACATGACCGCGCCCAGGATGGCGGTGCCGAGGGCGCCGCCGACCTGCATGGCCGACTGCTGCAGACCGCCCGCCGCGCCGGCGAGCTCCATCGGGGCGTTGCCCACGATGATCTCGGTCGCGCCGACGAACACCGGCGACAGGCCGAAGGCCAGCAGGAGGAAGGGCAGACCGGTCGCGACGAACGAGGCGTCGACGGTCAGCTGCGACATCAGGAACATCGCGACCGCGGTGACCAGCAGGCCGGCCGCCATCGTGATCTTCGGGCCGAGCTTGCTGAGCAGCACCGCCGCGAGCGGCGAGGCCACGATCATGCCCGCGGACATCGGCAGCATGCGCAGACCGGCGTCGAGCGGGGTCAGGCCGTGCACGCCCTGGAAGAAGAAGCCCAGGAAGAACATGGCGCCGAACATCGCGAAGGCGACCATCATCATCAGGAACGTGCCGATGGAGATCGAGCGGTTCTTGAAGAGCGACAGCGGGATCAGCGGCTCACGGGCCTTGCTCTGCCACCAGACGAATCCGGCGCCGAGGATCACGGTCGCGGCCAGCCAGCCCAGCGTCTGGGCGTCGCCCCAGCCCCACTCGGGAGCCTTGATGATCATCCAGACGAGCGAGAACATCATGCCGGAGAGCAGGACGACACCGAGCCAGTCGACCTTGCCGAGGATCGAGGCGCGCTTCTCCTTGATGATGACGATGCCCATGATCAGGGCGATGATGCCGACCGGCACGTTGATGTAGAACACCGACTGCCAGCTGACGTTCTCCACGAGCAGGCCGCCCAGGATGGGGCCGGCCGCGCTGGAGAGACCGATGATCGCACCCCAGGCGCCCATGGCCTGGCCGAGCTTCTCCTTCGGGAACGCCCCGCGCAGCAGCGCCAGCGCGGCGGGCTGCAGCAGCGCGCCGAACAGACCCTGGAGCACCCGGAAGACGATCAGCATGGTCACGCCGCTGCTGAGCGCGATGGCCAGCGAGCTGACGGCGAAACCGGCGACACCGATCAGGAAGACCCGCTTGTGCCCGAAGAGGTCTCCGAGCTTGCCCGCCGTGATCAGGAAGACCGCCAGGGCGAGCAGGTAACCGTTGGTCACCCACTGCATGTCCTGCAGGGTCGCGCCGAGCTCGGCGCCCATCACCGGTGCGGCGATGCCCATGACCGTGCCGTCGAGCATGACCATGATGACGCCAAGACAGACCGCCAGCAGCGTCAGCCACGGATTGCCAGCCGGTGCGGCCGGGCTGTCCGACGGTGGCAGGCCCACCGTCTTCGCCTGCGCCATGAGTTCCCCCTCAACTACCTGCCCCATTTCAGGGCATACGTCTCTTAAGCCTCAGGTAATGTATGTCAGGGAGTGACAGATGACAAATGGGTTTTATTTTTCAGACCGTGACATCTGTCATACTGTGACAGGAAGGTTTCGAGGGAGTGACCAGCATGGGTCTGCGTGAACGCAAAAAGGAGAAGACGCGCCTGGCGCTTCTCGACGCGGCGCTCGACCTGTTCCTCGAACAAGGATACGAGACCACCACCGTCGAGCAGATCGCCGGGGTCGTCGACGTCTCCTCCCGCACGTTCTTCCGCTACTTCTCCAGCAAGGAGCACCTCGCCCTGTGGTGGCACGACCACGGCGAGGAGATCATGCAGGACTGCCTGCGCGACCGGCCCCTCGACGAGCCGCCGTTCACCTCGCTGCTGCACTGCGTGCGCGCGGTGATCGCCGACATGAGGAACTCAACGCCCGAAGACACCGATCGGTTCCTCAAAGTCCGCAAACTTTACGAAAGCAACCCGACGCTGGTCGGGCGGGCCGTGGCCAGAGGGTCGCTGACGGAGCTGCGGCTGGTGGAGGAGGTCGCCCGGCGCACCGGACGCGACCTGGCCACCGACCAGTTGCCGGCCCTGATGGTCGGGTTCGCGATGGCGGCCATGCGGGTGGGGTTCGAGTGCCCCGGGCAGGAGATCACCGACCTGGCGGAGCTGACGGGGCGGATGGAGGCGACCCTCGTGGTCGTCGAGGCCTCGTTCAGGCCCGGGTGGGACCTGGCCGCCTGAGCCGGTCCGCCAGCACCCCTTCGAGCGCCAGCGACAGCAGGCGCTCACCCCGACCTTCTGGCGCGGTCATCGCGATCCCCGTGACGAGCTGGAACAGGTCCTCGACCTCGACCCCCTCGCGCACCGCGCCCGCCGTCCTGGCCCTGTCGAGCAACCCCGTCGCCGCGCCGATCAGCCGCGCGTGGCAGTCGAACCCCGGGTCGTCCCCCATGCTCGCCGACAGGCCGCCATCGGTCCGGGCGTGCACCAGCAGCGCGCGCAACCACTCCGTCAGCGCCTCTCCTGCCGGCTCCGCGGCCGACTGCTCGGCCAGGGCGCACAGGCGCTCGATGCGTTCCCTGAAGACGGCCACCAGCAGGGCCTGACGCGTCGGGAAGTGCCGGTAGAGCGTGCCCGGCCCCACCTTCGCCCGCCGCGCGACCTCGTTCAGCGACGCTTCGGGCCCCTCCTCGGCGAAGACCGCCCTGGCCGTGGCCACGAGGTGGTCGTAGTTGCGGCGCGCGTCGGCCCTCATCGCGTTCTCCAGGGTTGCACAAGCGGAGCGGTTCTCCGTATCGTACCGGCCAGAGAACCGGAGAGCCTCTCCGCATATGAGGGAGTTCACGCATGCTTGGAAAAGTCGGCATCTGGACGTTCGCCCTGGACGCCCTGCCCGCCTCCCGCGTCGCCGAGACGGCCGCCGAGATCGAGGAGCTCGGCTACCGCACCCTGTGGTTCGGCGAGGGATTCGGCCGCGACACCGTCAGCCAGTCATGGATGACCCTGTCGGCCACCAGCCGCCTGACCGTCGCCTCCGGCATCGCCAACATCGCCCTGCGCGACCCCATCGCCATGGCCGCGGCCGAACGGTCGCTCAACGAGGCCTTCCCCGGCCGCTACCTGCTCGGCATCGGCGGACACCGCGTCAGCGACGAACCCCTGCACATGGACGGCTACAGCATCCCCAGCCGCGGCGACGCCGTACGGACCATGACCCGCTACCTCGACGCCATGGACGCCATCCCGCTCAGCTCCCCCGCGCCCGCCGACCCGCCCCGCCGCGTGCTGGCGGCGCTCGGCCCCAAGATGCTCGCCCTGGCCGCCGAACGCACCCTCGGCGCCCACCCGTACTTCGTCGGCGTCGAACACACCCGGCGTGCCCGCGAGATCATGGGACCGGGCGCGCTGCTCGCCGTCGAGCAGGCCGTCGTCCTCGACCCCGACGTCGACCGCGCCCGCGAGGTGGCCGCCCAGCACGTCGGCCTCTACGCCCAGCTGGCCCCGCACCAGATCGCCAACCTGCGCCGCCAGGGCTTCGACGACGCCGACTTCGCCGGCCCCAGCCGCCGCCTCGTCGACACGATCGTGGCCTACGGGGACGTGGACGTCGTGGAGAAGCGGGTGCGCGAGCACCTCGACGCGGGGGCCGACCACGTCTGCCTCCAGGTGCTCACGGCCGACCAGGACCGGGCGCCGCTGCGGGAGTGGCGCGAGCTCGCGCCCGCCGTCCTGGCGGGCGATCTAGAGTCCTAGCCATGGAGACGTGGAGCGACGACCGTGTCCGCGAGGCCGTGGCCTCCCAGCTGCCGCACCAGCGGGCACGCACGATCACCCGGCTGGGCGAGGGCGAGGACAACGTCGCGTTCGAGCTCGACGGCGAGCTGATCGTCCGGTTCAGCAAGGATCCCGACCCGGCGAGCCGGGCCGCGCGGATCGACGCCGAGGCCCGCCTGCTCCACTCCGTCGCCCGCATCTCGCCCGTCCCGGTCCCGGAACCGGTCTTCGCCGATCCCGCGCTGGGATGCCTCGGCTACCGCAAACTACCGGGGACGCCGCTGCTCGGCCTGCCCGTCCCAGCCCACGCCCCGGCGCGGCTCGGGGCGAGCATCGGCGAACTCCTCGCCGCGTTCCACGCCGCCCCACTGGCCTCGCTGGTGGACGTGGACGCCCAGCCGGGCTCGGCGTGGCTCGAGGAGGCGGCCGAGACGTACGCGGCGGTGGCGGGCGAGGTGCCGCACGCGTACCGGCCGCGCATCGAGGCCTTCCTCGACGCCCCGCCTCCCGGCGGCGACGGCTTCGAGCCGGTGTTCTCGCACAACGACCTGGGGATCGAGCACGTGCTGGTGGACCCGGCGACGCTGGCCGTCACGGGCGTCATCGACTGGAGCGACGCCGCTCTGTGCGACCCCGCCTACGACTTCGGCCTGCTGTACCGGGACCTCGGTCCGGCGGCGCTCGACAGCGCCCTGCGGGTCTACGGAGGCGACGGGGCGATCATGGAGCGGGCGGTCTTCTACGCGCGGTGCAGCGTGCTGGAGGACCTGGCCTACGGGATCGCCGCGTACGTGGACAAGAGCGTGGCCGCCTTCGACTGGCTGTTTCCCGCGTAGGCCGGACGGTCACCCCGTTTCGAGCCATCTCGCGATGAGGGGCAATCTCAAAGCGTGCTCGTCGAAATCGTGGAGGTTCCATTCGTCGCCGCGAAGGCCAGTGCCCCTCGCAGGCCTGCGCCGCTCCGCCCGCCGAGCTCTGACGGCCTCGGACAGGCCCTCGGCATCGCCCGTCGCCCTCTCATAGGCGTCGAAGGCCACGTATCCCAGGACCTCGAATTCGGGATAGTCCTCGTAGCTCCAGAGGTCCTCGGGGCGAGTCCGGCGGAACGCCAGCATGCGTGTCATCGCGGGGAGTTCGATCAGCCGATCGGGACACTCCACCACCAGCTCGTACGGATCACGACCCAGGCCGATCAGCCAGGCGACGAAGTACTCGAACCCGTCGAGGGATCCGGAGCCCATCACAGCCCAGTAGGCCGCGTACAGGTCCCATTCCCATGCACGATCCCGCGTGACATCCCACAGGGCTAGATAGTCGGCGATCTCGTCCACAGGCTTGTCGGCGAGTTGATCCGTCAGCCAGGCCACGCGATCCGCCCGAGTGTCCGTCACCGTGGCGGATCGCTCGATCAGCGCCCAGAATCCGTGAATGTCCACGACGGTGATCGTGGCACCGGGGCGAGCCCAGCGTAAAGATCACGCTGTCGAGCCCGGGAGACCATGCCCTGGGCGGATCAGTTCAGCGTCGGGTCGTCAGGGCAGGTGGCCACGAAGGCCAGCTCCCCCGGTTGCCGCCGCAACACCCGCCGCCACAGCCCCGCCGGGTCCTGGTGGAAGGTGTCGCCCATCTCGGAGTCGACCACGTACCAGGCTCCCTCCGCGATCTCCCCCTCCAGCTGCCCCGACGTCCACCCCGCGTAGCCCGCGAAGATCCGCATCTGCGCGATCTCTCCCCGCAGGATCTCCGGCGGCGCGTCGAGGTCGACCGTGCCGAGGCGCGCGACGGAGGGCGCCGCGGCGTGCAGGCGCCGCCAGCCGAGCGGTTCCTCGCCGCTGGGGACGGCGGCCAGGGCCAGGGCGCTGTCGGTCTGCACCGGCCCGCCTTCGAACAGCACGGGCGGCCCGGTCACCAGGGAGTCCCACACGGGCAGGACCTGGGTCACCGAGATCTCGCTGGGCCGGTTGAGCACCACGCCGAGGGTGCCGCCGTCGCGGTCGTGTTCGAGGATGAGCACCACGCTACGCCGGAAGTTGGGGTCGTCGAGCAGTGGTGTCGCCACCAGTAACCCGCCGACGTAGATCGCCTCCGCCATACATCCATGATGAGGGGTCTGACGGGCATCCCGCTCCCCCGAGCAAGTCATGTTACTTTCCGCAATCATATGGGCACGGTAGGTAGCAAAGATCACCGTTTCGGGGGCATGTCACATGATTTCACCACTCCGTCTTGCGCTGGCGGCCGTGCCGGTCGGCGCCGCCATCATCGTCCCCGGAATAGCCCTGGCCGAGCCGCCCCCGCTCAAGGTGGAGTTCAGCGACGTGAACTGCCGGTCGAACCAGGTCACGGTGACGATCACCAACATGGGTTCGAAGCGGACGGAGTACACGGTGCTCAAGGACGGCGAGCGCGTCGACCGCGGCGACCCCGACACCGGCGAGACCAACAAGGAGACGGTGACCGTCGATCCCCGCGACAGCGCCAGGATCACCGTGGTGAGCAACAACGTCGAGGTGGCCGAGGAGAAGGTCTACAACGACTGCAAGCGCAAGCCGTACCACCGCGACAACCACGACTGGGGGTACGGCAGGCGGCTGCCGTACACGGGGCCGCCCGCCGACCTGATGGGCAAGCTGGCCACCGGCGCGGGGCTGTTGATGGTCGGCGGCATCGCCTGGTGGATGAGCGCGATCTGGCCGCGCGAGACCTTCAGGTTCTAGCCCGGACGAAGGCTCCGGCGCGGGCGGCGGCCAGGACCTGGCCGGCGGCCCGCGCCGCGAGCTCGTCGGTGACCTCTTCCCTGGTGACCACCAGCCGGTAGTACAGGGGCGCGGAGACGGCCCTGATCACCTCCCCGCCGTCGGTCCCGGCGGGCAGTTCGCCCCTCTCGACGGCCAGGTCGACCACCCTCGCCCATTCCTCGATCCTGCGCGTGTAGAAGCCGTGCAGGGCTCGCGACGCCTCCTCGTCACACGTCGCCGCCGCGATCACGGCCTGGAAGGTGGCCCCCAGCCGCGGGTCCGTGATCGCCCCGAGGACGTTGCGGGCGTTCTCCAGCAGGTCTCCCTCGATCGTCCCCGTGTCCGCGTGGGGCGCCGACTCGGTGGCGAGCGAGTCCATCAGGTCGGCGACGAGCCCGGCGGGCCCGCCCCAGCGCCGGTAGACGGTCGTCTTGCCCACCCCCGCCCGCGCCGCCACCTGGTCCATCGCCAGCCCGTGAAATCCGCGCTCCACCAATTCGTCCTGCGTGGCCTCCAGGACGGCGGCGCGCACGCGTGCCGTACGACCTCCCGGACGCTGACTGCCCGACAAACGGGACTCCTGTTCCATTAGCAACCTCCTAGTGCTATCTTAACGGGAAATACCTCCCATTAAGGAGTCCCCACCGTGTTTCTCCAAGATCGCATGACCGGGCGCCAGAAGCTGGTGCTGACGTTGCTGCTCGGCTCGCAGTTCCTGCTCGCCGTCGACTTCTCCATCCTGAACGTGGCCCTGCCGGTGATCGGCGAGGGGCTCGGGTTCGCCCTGGCCGACCTGCAGTGGATCGCCACCACCTTCGCCCTGGCCGCGGCCGGGTTCACGCTGCTCGCGGGCCGGGTCGCCGACCTGTTCGGCAGGCGGCGGCTGTTCCTGGGCGGCATGGCGTTGCTCGGCCTGTCGTCACTGGTGGGAGGCCTGGCCACGGAGCCCGAGATCCTCCTGCCGGCCCGCATCCTGCAGGGCCTGGCCACCGCCGTCGTGACCCCCGCCGGTCTGGCCCTGCTGACCACGTCGTTCCCCGAGGGGCCGCTGCGCAGGAAGGCGCTGGGGCTCAACGGCGCGTTGATGTCGGCGGGCTTCACCTCGGGCGCGATCCTGGGCGGGCTGCTGACGGAGTTGCTGAGCTGGCGGTGGGCGTTCTTCATCAACGTGCCCGTGGCGGCGGCGGTGCTGGTGCTCGCCCCGATGGTCATCTCCGAGAGCCGCCCCGCCGAGCGCCCGCGCATGGACGTGCCCGGCGCCGTCACCGTCACCCTCGGCCTGCTCGCCCTGGTCTTCGGCCTCAGCCACAGCAACCTTCCGGCGCTCGCGGCGGGAATCGTGCTGCTGGTGGCGTTCTGGTTCGTCGAGCGCCGGGCCGCCGCGCCGCTGGTGTCGATCAGGGTGCTCAAGCAGGTCAAGTGGGCCAACCTGGCGGGCCTGCTGGCCTTCGCCACCGAGACCTCGCTGGTCTTCCTGATGACGCTCTACCTGCAGAACGTGCTCGGCTACACCCCGCTCGCCACCGGCCTGGCCTTCGGCGTGCTCGGCCTGGGCACGGTGCTCGGCGGCCTGCTCGCGCCCAGGATCAAGAGCCCCAAGATCCTGCTGTACGGCTTCGCGGTGCAGGCCGTCGCCACCGCCTCCCTGGCTCTGCTCGGCAGCGAATCAGGCTGGATCTGGCTGCTGCTCGCCGCCACGTTCGTCGGCGGCGTCGGCAACATGATCGCCATCGTGGGCTTCATGGTCAGGGCGACGAGCGTGCCCGACTCCGAACAGGGCCTGGCCACGGGCCTGGCGACCATGTCGCAGCAGGTCGGCATCACGATGGGCATCCCGATCATGAGCGCGGTGGTCGTGATGACGGACATCTCCACGGCCGTGCTGGTCAACGCCGCCCTGGTCGTGGCGGCGGCGCTGCTCCCCGCCAGGTCCCGCGCGAACGCCGGTTAGGCCTCGTGCTCACGACGGACAGGCTTCGCGCGGACCCCGGACGGGCCCCGCGCGAACGCCGGTCAGGCCTCGGTGAAGCCTCGTGCGCGGCCGCCCGCGGCCTCGCGGACCGCGGCGGCGACCACGGTGGCCACGTCGGGGTGGAAGACCGAGGGGATGATGTAGTTGGGCCCCAGCTCCTCCGGGGTCACCACGGCGGCCAGCGCGCGGGCGGCGGCCAGCAGCATCTCCTCGCTCACCCCGTCGGCCTGGGCGTCGAGCAGGCCGCGGAAGACGCCCGGGAAGGCCAGCACGTTGTTGATCTGGTTCGGGAAGTCGGAGCGGCCGGTCGCCACCACGGCGGCGTGCGCGGCGGCCTCGTCGGGCGCGACCTCGGGCTCGGGGTTGGCCAGGGCGAAGACCACCGCGTCGTCGGCCATGGTGGCGATGTCGTCGCCGGTGAGGATGCCGGGGGCGGAGACGCCCACGAACACGTCGGCGCCCTTGACCGCGCCGCGCAGGTCGCCGGAGTAACCCTCGGCGTTGGTGTGCTCGGCGATCCAGCGCAGCGACTCGTCGAGGTCTTCGCGCCCGGCGTGCACGGCGCCGAGATAGTCGCAGACGATGACGTTGCGCGCCCCGGCCGCCAGCAGCAGCCGCAGCACTGCGGTGCCGGCCGCGCCCGCGCCCGCCATGGCGATGCGCACGTCGGGCAGCTGCTTGCCGACCACGCGCAGCGCGTTGGTCAGGGCCGCCAGCACGCAGATGGCGGTGCCGTGCTGGTCGTCGTGGAAGACCGGGATGTCGAGCAGCTCGCGCAGGCGGCGCTCGACCTCGAAGCAGCGGGGGGCGGAGATGTCTTCCAGATTGATGCCGCCGAAGCCCGGCGCGATGGCCCGCACGATGGAGACGATCTCGTCGACGTCCTGGGTGTCGAGGCAGATCGGCCAGGCGTCGATGTCGGCGAAACGTTTGAACAGGGCCGCCTTGCCCTCCATGACCGGCAGGGCCGCGGCGGGCCCGATGTTGCCGAGCCCGAGGACGGCGGAGCCGTCGGTGACGACCGCGACGCTGTTGCGCTTGATGGTCAGGCGGCGCGCGTCCTCCGGGTTGCGCGCGATGGCCATCGAGACCCGCGCCACGCCGGGCGTGTAGGCCATCGACAGGTCGTCACGGTTACGCAGCGGCACCTTCGACTTCATCTCGATCTTGCCGCCGAGGTGCATGAGGAAGGTACGGTCGGAGACCTTGTGGATGACGACGCCCTCGATGGCGTCGAGCTGGTCGACGATCGCCTGCGCGTGGTCGGTGTCGCGCGCGGCGCAGGTCACGTCGATGCGGAGCTTCTCGTGACCCGCGTTGGTCACGTCGAGGGCGGTCACCACCCCGCCCGCCGACTCTACGGCGTGGGTGAGCTGGCTGACGGCCTTGCCGCCCGCCGGCACCTCCAGCCGGACGGTGATGGAGTACGACACGCTCGGGACCGTGGCCACGTCAATCCGCTCCTCAGCACTAAAAGGGTGCAGTCCATGGTGCCATCTCCGGAGCACTGCCTGGTGACGTGCGGCTAACGAAGAAGATTTTTCAGTTCAGCGCCTCTGCCGCGCTCGTGATGAGGTCGACGCAGACCGGGGCCGGGATCGTGGTGCTGTCGATCACCAGGTGGTAGTGGCAGGGATCGGCGGGATCGGTCCGGTAGAAGTGGCGCACATAGGCGGTGCGCGCCCGGTCGTTGTCGTCGATCACCTTGCGGGCCTGGCGTTCGCTGATCTCGGAGTAGGCGGCCGTCTGCAGCACCCGCCTGCGCACCGGCGCGTCGAGCCGGACGTGCAGCGCGCCGGGGACGTCGGCCAGGACGAGTGCCCCGCCGCGGCCCAGGAAGACGCCGCCCTGGTTGCGGGCGGACTCCTTCATCAGCTTCTCGGTGCGGCGCACGAACTCCTCCGGCGCGAGCGGCATCGCTCCGGGAACATACATGTCGACGCCGCCGAAGGTGACGGTCGGCAGGCGCATCGCCCCCGACAGCA
Source organism: Nonomuraea sp. NPDC050663 (assembly GCF_044456985.1). Classification (NCBI taxonomy): domain Bacteria; kingdom Bacillati; phylum Actinomycetota; class Actinomycetes; order Streptosporangiales; family Streptosporangiaceae; genus Nonomuraea; species Nonomuraea sp. NPDC050663. Next base: position 392,201 of record NZ_JBITGL010000005.1, on the reverse strand, counting down.
GCCTCCCGAGGCCGTGTTCCGCCCGGTCGTCGTGGGCCAGCGCCTCCTCCAGCGTGCACCCGAGCTCCTCGGCCACGGCACTGGGGATCGCGCGGTCCACGAAGGGCACGCCCAGGCGTTCGGCCACCGCCGGGCCGATGACACTGCCGGCGGTGCCGTACGTCGCCGAGATCGTGACGACTCGCATAGGGCCAGGTTAACGCGGTGGTGGTGGCTCGGAAACGCCCTGGTCGAGATAATCCTGCGGGATCGTTCCGGGGGGCGAGCGCAGAAGGTCGCGAACGAGCTCGAAGTGCCGGGGGGCCGGCATGATGCGCAGGCTCTCGCCGATCTCCCGCTCGGCCCACTCGCGATGGGCCGGATCGTCCACCTTGCGCAGCTGGAGCTGCAGGAAGTTCACCCTGGTCGCCACCAGCATGGTGAAATCCTCCTGCCTGGCGACCCTGCCGGGACCGCCCTCGGCGACGTAGGAGTCGTACATGCGCCTCATCGCGCCGAGGTCCGGCTCCGGGCCGTCGCAGAACCAGTCGAACAGCGCCCCGGCCAGCTCCCTCGACGGCGTCGCCGTACCGAGGTTGTCCCAGTCGACCACGACCAGCTCGCCCCGCTCGTCACGCAGGACGTTCTCCGGGTGCAGGTCACGATGGCAGAGCACCAGCTCGTCCTGGTCGGGCGGGGCCAGCACCGCGCACAGCTCCGCCCAGCGCTCGGGGATCGGCGCCACGCGGTGGTACCAGGGGTGCTGCACGATGCCGTCGAGCTCCCTCCTGGCGGACGGCGCCGCCCGGTGCAGGCGGGCGAGCAGCGTGCCCAGCTCGGCGGGCAACCCGGCGTCGGCCAGGTCCACGCTCGTCAGCTCCAGCCACTCGTACAGGCGCAACCACGTGCCGTGGGGGGTGGCGACCAGGTGACGGCCCCGCCGGTCGGGCCGGCTCTGCGGGGACCTGACCCCGGCCTGCCCGGCGCGGCGGGTGAAGTCCAGCTCCATCTCGATCCGGGCGTCGCTCGGCGGGTCGGCGTAGATCTCCTTAAGCGCGTGGACGGCTTCGCCCGTCTCGACGCGCCAGATCTGCCCCAGCGCCCCTCGCGGGCCGCGCGTCACCCGCAGCGCCCCGCTCCAGCCGTACCGGCTGCGCAGGAACTCCTCGTCCGGGTGGCTCATCCCGGGGCTCCGCCGCCGTGCAGCGAGCGCTGGAAGTGCGCCGCGACCTTCGCCAGATGCTCGCCGTACGCCGCCTCAGCCGGCTCGTACCGTCCCTCCTCCTTGTTCTCGTAGGACGTCAGCCAGCGGTGGGCGGTGCTGTCGTCGTCGGCGGCGTCGCGGATCGCGCGCAGGATCACCGGGCGGTAGACCAGCTGGGCCCGCCACCCGCCGATGTAGCGGGCGGCGATGTGGGCCATCACGGGGGCGCGGCGGCCGTGCGGGTAACCAATCACGGTGACGGTCTCGTGGGCCATGCCCGCGAATCCGCCGACCACGTACAGTTTTGCGCCGGCGGGGAAGATCTTCTGGCTGCGATGGTGGGCGACGGGGCTGTTAGCGCTGTAGGGGTAGGGCATGAGGGTGCCGACGATGCACCACTCGGGGGCCGGCTCCTCTTCGGTCATCGCCCCATTTGACCATCCTGTCGGTGACGGGATCTAGGCTGCGCGCCATGGGTGTCTTGGTGGACTATTTCCTGATCGATTCCGACCAGGCGGCGGAACGCATCCTGGCGAGCGGTCCCGCGGGAGCGCGGCTGCCGTATCTCGACTGCAAGGGCTGGCTCGACGGGCCCGACGACCTGGCCGCCGAGCTCAGCGGCCGCGATTCGAGCGAGTTCGGGGAATGCCTGCCCGTGGCCGACGACGAGGAGTCGTCGGGGGTCGACCGGGTGGCGGACGAGGTCGTCGCGGCGCTGGCCGTGATCGACGACTCCCGGCTGCGGGAGTACGCCGACGACGAGTTGCTGGCCGACTACGAGATCGAGCGCATCACGGGGCTTCGGGATCTGGCTCGCGAGGCGGTGCGCCTGGGTCAGGGGATGTATCGCTGGACCTGCGTCTGATCGCCTCGAAGAGCTCCTCGCGCAGGGCAGGCGGGAGCTTGCGGCCCAGGTCCCGCGGCGTGACGAGGGCTTCGTCACCTCTGTACGCCGCGAGGAACTCGAGACTCCGGCGCGCCTCGTCGCGATGCCGCTCGTCCGGCCACCGCTCGACCAGCGGGAGCGTCGCGCGCACCCGGTCGGCGACGCGGTCGATCAGCGCGTAGCCCGGCAGGCCGGGGAAACGCTGGGCTCGCAGGTCGATGTCGTGGAAGGCGACGCCGTCCAGCTCCGCTCCTGTGAAGTCGTTGCCGGTGAAGGCGTTGGCGCGGCGGCCCTCGCTGGGGTGAGCGCGGCCCCAGAAGTTGATGTCACGCATCCTGCCGGTGAAGACACAGTCGACGAATTCGGCCAGCTGGGTGTCCACCTGGCCGCTGAGCCGGGATCGGTCGAAGACGCACCTTTCGAACCTGACGTTGCCGAAGAAGGCGAACGGCGGGAAGCGGGTGCGCCTGAAGACGCAGTCGCGGAAGGCCGTCTGCCGCGACGTCGACAAGCCCAGCGAGAGCTCGTCGAAGCCGGTCTCGGTGAAGTCGTTGCCGACGAACGCCGCACCGCTCGCGCGGACGCTGCTGAAGTGACGGCCGGAGAAGTCGACGCCGTGCAACCTTTCCCGATCGACATCCATGGCCCGGAGTCTGGCACGCGCCTGCGACAGTTCCCGTCTCAGGCGGCGCGTGGTGTGCCGAAGACGTAGGTGCCGGGGGCGGCGGGGTCGTCGCCCGCCCAGAACTCGCGCCAGTGCTGGGCGAACTCCGAGCGGGAGATGATGCCGTCGCCGTCGAGGTCGAGGCGGGCGAAGGCGTCGGAGGTGTCGGTGGGGCGGCCGTTCCAGGCCTCGATCATCAGCCGGTACTCCACCGGTGAGATCCGCCCGTCGCCGTCCTCGTCGACGGCCTCGAACATGGCCTCGGCGGTGGCCGTGACCGCGCCGGGCATCTGGCCGAGCAGGTCGACCACGGTGAGGACGTCGTCGACGGCCACCGACTCCGGGTCGCGCGAGCGGGCGGCCAGCGTGCTCCACCAGCCATGCATGATCGCGATCAGCCGGTCCTCGTCGCCCGCCACCCGCACGCTCGCCCACCGGCGCGCGAGGGCCGCGAAGTCGTCCTCGCGCAGGATGCCGTCGCCGTCGGAGTCCATCGCGGTGAAGACGAGGTTGACCTTGTCCCGCTGGAATGTGCTCGCCATGTCCCCGATGCTCCCCGGCCGCACCTGCGGTCACTCCAGCCCCAGGGATGGCATCCCCTCACGCGATGGTGACGGGATCGTCACTGTGGGTGCTCTTCCGTGCCGCCACGACGATGAGCAATCCTGCGACGGCGCCTGCGAAGAACGGCGACGGCACCAGCAGGACACCGCCCACCACGCACCAGGCGGCGACCGCCCAGCCGACGGCGGCGGGTACGGCGACGCCACGCCCGGCCAGGTGCCAGATCAGGCAGCCCAGCACGATCAGCGGTACGGCGAAGCTTCCCGGGCCGCTCCAGAAGGTCAGCTTGGTGCTCATGGTCGCGGCGTCCCCGCCGCCGCCCAGCGTCAGCGGAACGGCGGCCCACAGGCCTCGCTCCGCCCACCCGGCGATCTCCTCTCCCGCGCTCAGCGTCACCAGGGACAGGTGGCCCAGTCCCAGGACGATCATGATTCCGCTCGCCCATCGAAGCATTGGTCGCTCCTTTCTATGTTGACCAACATAGAACATGTTGGGCGACATTGGCTATGTTGGGTGCCATGGCCACGCGACGAGACGAGCGCACGCAGGAGAGCCGCAGGCTGCTGGTGACGGCGGCCGCCGAACTCTTCGCCGAGCAGGGATACCGGCGGACGAGCTTCATCGACATCGCCGACCGGGCCGGCATCAGCCGGGGCTCCATCCCATGGCACTTCGGCAACAAGCTGGGGCTGCTGGAAGCGGTGCTCGACGACCGCGTGCAGGCCGTACTGCACGGGTTCGACCGGCCGTCGGACGATCCGTTCGACCGGGTGATGGGGTTCGTGCGGCTGCCGGTGGCGCGCCTGTTCATCACCCTGCTGGCCGAGGCGGTGGAGGAGGACTCCCCCATTCGCGAGCACTACGCCAGGCTGCACGCGGCGCTCCGGGAGGGGCTCGGGCGGCATATTCCGGAGGGGGCGCTGCCGCCGGGGGTGGGGGCGGAGGCGTTCACCGTACTGCTGGTGGGAGCGGTCATCGGGGTGCACGCGCAGTGGCGGGTCGCTCCCGAGGCGGTGGATCTGGAGGCGGTGGGGGGTGCGCTCCGGGCGCTCCTGGAAGGGACGTCAGCTCTTCGCGACGGCGACGAAGCGTAGCCGCCACACCTGGTTGGCGCCGGAGCCGAGGCCGCCGCAGGTGCCCTGGATGACGTCCGCGGCGTGGGCGAGGCTCGCGTGCTTGACGTCCAGGCACTTGCCGCTGTGCAGGGCGACGAGCCTGAACGGCTGGAGCGTTCCGGAACGCAGAGACCTCATCTCCCACAACTGGTTCGCGGCCGCTCCCGGCCCGCCGCAGAAGGCCTGCAGGACGTTGGCGCCGTGCGCGGCGCTGACGTGAGCCACGTCCAGGCACTTGCCGCTGTGCCGGGCGATGACGCGGACGTGACGGGCGAAGCCGGGCACGCCTTCCAGCCGCCAGTGCTGGTTCCTGCCCGCGCCCGGGCCGCCGCAGGTGCCCTGGATGACGTCGGCCGCGTGAGCCGTGCTCGCGCCGGCGACGTCCAGGCACATGCCGCTGTGCTCGGCGACGATCTGGAACCACTGGAAGTTCTGGCTGCTCTGGGCGCCCTGAGTTCTCTGGGTGCTCTGGAAGCTCTGGGCGCTCTGGGTGCTCTCGGATGCCGCTGCCGCTCCGGAGGCGGAGATGACGCCGGCCAGGAGGCCGGCCGCGGCGAGCGCCATGCGGGTGCCGTTCATCGTGAGGATCCCTTTCGGGTCGGGTGGTGCGATGTCACGACAACGGTCGCCCGCCGCCCGAGGCGCTGTCCTGAGTACACCCATGCTCACGCCGTACGGCCGGGCCGGCGGCCATGCCTAAGCGGCTCCCTTCTGGGCGGCGTCGAGGATGTGTTCTGCCAGCTCGCGGGCTGATGCGGCCGGGTCGGTACCCGGGCGGGTGGCGCCGGCGGCCAGGGTGCCGTCGATCAGGAGCAGCAGCTGCTCGGCCGCGCGTGCCGGTCTCGGATGCCCGAGCGCGACCAGTTCGTGCTCGATGAGGCGGTGCACGCGCTTGCGGTAGTCGCGCGTGACGGCGTGCCCCGGATGGTCGGGGTCGGCCAGGGCGAGGTCGGCGGCGAGGTAGCGGCAGCCGCGGAAGTCGGGTTCCGCGATGATCTCGGCGAGCTTGTCGAAGATCGCCAGGAGCCGGTCGCGCGGGTCGTCCCCCGCGGCCCGCATCGTCTCCTCGTAGCGCCCCTCGTCCTCCGCGGTGCTGCGCTTCAGCACCTCGGCGATCAGCCCGTCCTTGCCGTCGAAGTGCTCGTACAGCGAGCGTCGCGCCACGTTGGCGGCCTTCAGGAGCGTGTCGACGCCGACGCCCATGCCCTGGCTGTAGGTCAGCTTCTGCGCGGCGTCCAGGAGGCGTTCGCGGGGGCCGGGTGCGGTGCGGGTGCTCATAGGTCTCAAGGGTGCCACGGGTTGACGGGTAGATCAACCGGTCTATATGTTCCTGGTAGACCGAACGTTCTATCTCCTGGAGTTCACGTGTCCCACCGCACCACGGCCGAGGTCATCGACCGCTTCAACCGCGCGTTCGTCCACCACGAGCCCGACGTACTCGACGACCTGATCGGCGACGACTGCGTGATGGAGGCCATCCAGCCCGCGCCCGACGGCGCCCGCTACGAGGGCCGCGAAGCCTGCCTGGCGTTCTGGCGGGCCCTCGCCGGCGACCGCACCAGGCAGTTCCAGCCCGAGGACGTGGTCGTGCTCGGCGACCGGGCCACGATCCGCTGGCGCTACCGCTTCGGCGACGGCCCCGCCGACTCCGTGCGAGGCGTGAACCTGATGCACATCCGCGACGGGCTCATCGTTGAAGCCCTCGGCTACAGCAAGACGGGCGCCGAGCTCATCGAGGTGGAACCGCATGCGTAGCTACCACCTCGACAGCGGCGCCGGGATCGACGGGCTGACCATGAGGCGGCACGAGGATCCGACCCCGGGCCCCGGCCAGGTCCTGCTCGCCGTACGGGCCACCTCGCTCAGCTACCGCGAGCTGATGGTGGCGCGCGGCGAGTACGTGCTGCCGGTGAAACCGGACGTGATCCCGAACTCCGACGGCGCCGGCGAGGTCGTCGCCGTCGGGCCGGGAGTCACCCGCTTCCGCGTCGGCGACCGCGCCGCCGCCACCCTCTTCCCCAGCTGGCACGACGGCCCCTTCGGCCGGGAACACCTCCCGCAGCGCGGTGGCTCGCTCGACGGAATGCTCACCGAACTCGCGGTGATCGACGAGGGCGGGCTGGTGGCGGTTCCCGATCACCTGACATGGGAGGAGGCCGCCACGCTCCCCTGCGCCGCGGTCACGGCCTGGAACGCCCTGACCGGCGACGGGCCCGGATCACCCGCCGGGCAGACGGTGGTGGTCCAGGGGTCGGGCGGGGTGTCGCTGTTCGCTCTGCAGTACGGCAAGGCGCTGGGAGCACGGGTGATCGCCACGACGAGCAGCGGGGAGAAGGCGCGGCGGTTGAAGGCACTGGGGGCCGACGAGGTCATCGACTACCGGGCCGTGCCGGACTGGGCCGGCGCCGTGGTGGAACTGACGGGCGGGCGAGGGGCCGATCGGGTCGTGGATGTGGCCGGGGCGCTGGAGACGTCGCTCAGGGCGGTGAGGATCGGGGGTCAGGTGGCCTGCGTGGGGTTCCTGGGCGGGGCGGCGGCGCCCTTGGATCCTCGGCTGCTGTTCGCTTCGGGGGCGAGCGTGCGAGCCGTCGCGGTGGGGAGCCGGGCGCAGTTCGAGGCGATGAACCGGGTGATCGAGGTCGGGGGGATCCGGCCGGTGGTTGATCGGGTGTTCGGGTTCGAGCAGGCGGTGGAGGCCTATCGGTATTACGGGGAGGGGCGGGCGTTCGGGAAGGTGGTCATTCGGATCTGAGCGCGGGAGCTCAGCGTGCATTCGACGCTCTCGAACGCGCCGGCCATCGCGGCTTCGTACAGTGAAGTCATGGATCCCGTGGCCTTTGTGGGCACGATGGCGGGTGTCGTCGCGGCGGTTGTCGCCGTAGTGCAGTTGCGTCGCACGCCTCGCGAGCGCCGTGTCCACGACCCCACGTCCGCCGCTACCCCTGCCGCCACGCCCACAGCTCCGCCGACGCCTTCGTTGCGCGCTCCGACGGGCAGTGACCCTTCGCCTCAGCACCGAATTCCTGGTCGGTACCCGAAAGCAGATGTCGTGCGCGGTCGCCTGCTGCTTGCCGGAAACGCGCCGTCAAGATGCGTCATCCCGCAACCCAGACTCTAGGCCTTCCGCGAGGTCCGACCTGGAAGGCAGCCCTACCCGAGAACCTCGGACGGGTAGTCGATGGCCCCCGGGCCATCGACCTCGGGGGTGTGGGGGTGGGCCGAAGGACCACCCCCACTGGACACAGCCCGAGCCCGACTAGCGCCGAAGGCGCCCGACCGGCGAGGCCCAAGCCGTGAAAGGGGTGCGTCTGGAGAAACCCCGGACGGGGTGTCGATGGCCCCCGGGCCATCGACCTCGGGGGTGTGGGGGTGGGCCGAAGGACCACCCCCACTGGACACAGCCCGAGCCCCACCAGCGCCGAAGGCGCCGACCCGTGAGGCCCAAAGCGCCGACCGGCGAGGTCCGAGCCGTCAGAAGAGGGCGCTGGAGAGCGCCCGACGAGCCTGCGCCAGCGCCGGGTCGTCCGAAGGCAGCGCCTCGAACAGCGACAACAGGTGCTTGCGCACCCTGTCCCTGTCATCCCCTGACGTCCGCTTCACCACCCCGATGAGCCGCTCGAACGCCTGCTCCACCCCGCCCGACAACATCTCGAGGTCGGCTGCCACCAGCTGGGCTTCGAGGTCGCCGGGGTCGCCCAGGCGACGGTCGATCTCGGCCGGGTCGACGGAGACGGTGCGCTGGATCAGCCCCACTCCCGCGAGTCCCATGCGAGCGTCCTCGTCGGCGGGGTTGCGGGCGAGCAGCCGCTCGTAGGCGGCCGCGGCGGCGTCGAGGTCGCCGGCGTCGATGGCCTGCTCGGCGGCGAGGAGGTCGGGGTCGGCCGGGGGCTCGGCGGGGCCTTCTGGCGCGTCTTCGAAGGTGGGTCGAAGCGAGGGGTTGGCTTCGTAGAACTTCTCGATGGCCCCCATGAGCTCGTCGACCCACCGGCGGACCTCGGGCTCGGGGAGCACCTGGGCGAAGCCGGTGACGGGCTGGCCCTGGAAGATGGCCAGGACGGTGGGGACGGCCTGCACGCGCAGGGCCTGGACGATCTGGGGGCTGGCGTCGACGTTGATGCGGGCCAGGACGGCGCGGCCGCCGAGTTCGCCGACGACCTTCTCGAGGATCGGGCTGAGCTGGGCGCTGCCGGGGGCGCGGGGTGACCAGAGGTCGACGATGACCGGCACGGCCATCGAGGCTTCGACCACGTCGGTGGTGAAGGTCTCCTCGGTCACGTCGACGATCGAGGCCGCCGCGGACTGGGGGCCTGCCGCCTCGCGCCGCGCCTGCGCGTCCAATGCCTGCTTTCTGGCGCCCAGATCCACAGCTCCGTAGAGCGATCCGGGCCTAGAGATGTCCGCCATGCTCTTCATCTTGCCGCATGGCGAAGTCACCTGCCGCCACCCGCAGGGTGCGGAGGAGGCCGAACATCTCCTCCAAGTCGGGAGTGGGGTAGGCGCTCATGCCGAACTCGGCGGCCATGAGGTCCGCCGTGGCCTGCCGTACGACGTCGCGGCCCTGGGGGGTGATCTCGGCCAGGACGCCGCGGCCGTCGCGCGGGTTGCGCTGTCGGCTGACGAGTCCGGCGCGTTCGAGGCGGTCGACGGTGTTGGTGACGCTGGTGGGGTGGACCATGAGCCGTTCGCCGATTTTCGACAGTGGGAGGGCTCCCGTTCTGCTGAAGGTCAACAGAACCAATGCCTCGTATCTGGCGAAGGTCAAGTCATAGGGCTTGAGCAGTGCGTCCAATTGCGACAGCAGGATCTGGTGCGCTCTCATGATCGAGGTGACGGCGGCCATGGCTGAGGACGGTCCGAAGTGAACACGCCAGCTCTCCGCGGCGCGCTCGATGGGGTCGAAAGGCAGGTTGAGCGGCACAGCGTAACGGTAGCGCCTGTTTCGTGCAGTTACGGAGAGCGAGCAAGGTTCATCGCTTGACCAAGAAACTGCTCGCGAAACATCACGCTCAGTTATGGTTCTCGCTACGAAGGGTGAACGGGGGTCACCTACCGGGGGGTAGTGATGTATTTCATCTGGACTTTGTGTGCGTGAAAGTGCGGCGATCACGCGTGAAGAACTGAAACTCAGCGCGGCGGTCACCGTGGCGGTCCTGCTGGCCGTGGGGCTGGTGGCCGCGTGGAGTGTGCTGATTCCCGGCGTCGACGCCTGGGAGAACATCGTCGTCGCGGTGATCGGTTCGCTGCGGCTGACCGGGCCGGTGGCGGCGGCGTTCGCCGCGTGGGTGGCGCTGCGCAAGCGGCGTGCGCTGCGAGCGCGGCCGAAGATGGCGCGGGTGAGCACGTGGGGGGCGCTGAAGGCGCCGCTGTCCATCGTGCTGGTAGTCGTGGGCGCGTTCGCGGCCACGGTGCTGGTGCTGGCGGTCAAGACAGTGCTGACCGAGCAGGCGGGACGGCTGAGCGTGGCCGGTCTGGGCATGGGGATGGCCGGGCTGGCGTTGTACGTGGTGATCGGCTGGGTGATCGGCTGGCTGCTGCCGCGCGCTCTGACGCCGCCGCTGGCCGGGCTGGGCTGTTATGCCCTGTTCACGTGGCTGGCCGACGGAAGCACCTGGGCCGACCGGCTGGCGCCGGGCACGGGCGAGCCGTACGACCTGTTCCAGGGTCTGACCAGCGCCGCCTTCCTCGACCAGACGATGTGGCTGCTGGGGCTGACGCTGGCGCTGCTGCTGGGCTGGGCGGCGGCGGTGACGCGGAAGCCTCTGGTGCTGGCGTGCGCGATGCTGGCCGTACTGGCCGCGGGCGCGGGGGTGGCGCGGCTGGTGACCAAGCAGGAGGTGGCCGCGACGCGGCCGATCGCCTACGCCTGCGAGGACTGGCCGATCACGGTGTGCGTGCATCCGGGCATGCGGGGCGGGCTTACGGAGCTGTCGGCGGCGTTCACGCGTATCGCGTCGAGGCTTTCCGGCACGCCCGCGGCCTTCACCCGGGTGGAGCAGCGGCCGCTAGGCTCCGAGTTGCGCGCGGGCGCGGGCATCGTGCCGATCCAGATGGCCGACCTGTCGAACGGCTTCGCCGACGAGGCGGTGGACGCCTACATCGAGAGCCTGGCGGCCAAATGCACCGATTCGCCCGGCGACGGGTATCGGGAGATCGTGGTGGCGTGGCTGCGCGGCGAGCCGCTGCCCGGCGGGCCGCTGCCGGAGCACCAGTACGCCGCGGCCTGGTTCTCCGGGCTCAGCGAGCACCAGCGGCGCGAGTGGCTGCGCATGTTCTACAACGACTTCCAGGCCTGCAGGCTGTCCAGCAGGCATTTCGGGGGCGGTCCCGCGCCGATGGCCGATCCGGCGAGGCCGACGCCGAGCGTGACGCAGGTCTACCCGATCTACCCGACGGCGACGGTCTCGGAGATCTCACCTCCTGGGTGGCGATGACGGCCCCGCAAGGGGTAGTGCTCAGATCATGAACACTGTCCTGCGTCGCAGGTGGCGATATGTCGCGTTGGTCCTCGTCCTGGTCGCGCTGTTAGCGGTAGGTCTGCGTCTTGCCTGGTCCTGGGTGGATCCGCTGGGCGAGCGCACCATCGACCGCAGCCAGCCCGTGCTGCTGCAGTCCATCCACAACCTGGCCCGCTTCGAGGCGGCGACCGGCAGCTTCCAGGTCGTGGTGGACCTGGAGAAGGACGCCAACTTCCTTCCCGCCTCGGTCAAGGGTGAGCGCACGCTCTTCGTCGGCGCCGGCAACGTCGACGCCTACGTCGACTTCTCCGGTCTGGCGAAGGACGCGGTGAAGGTCAACGAGGCCCGCACCGAGGCGAGCATCCGCATCCCCCGCGCCCAGCTCGAGAAGCCCAATCTCGACAACTCCCGCTCGTACGTCTTCGCCCAGCAGAAGGGCTTCGTCGACCGGGTCTCCGATTTCCTCGCGGGCTCCCCGCCCGACCAGCGTGAGCTCTACCTGCTGGCGGAGAAGAAGATCGCCGAGGCGGCGGTCTCCAGCGATCTGCGCAATCGGGCCGACACCAACACCAAGCTCATGCTGGAGGGCCTGCTGAAGTCGCTCGGCTTCACAAAGGTCAGCGTGACATTCACCGACGGCGCCTGAAAACACGCCAACAACAAATCTTGAAATAGCGGCATCCAACGGGACATGACGGTAGTCACGGGGGTTTTACTGATCGCGCTGCTCCAACCGCAGCCGCATCACGATGCGATCAGGTATGTCTCGCTGAAAGGTTGCCCGCTGATCTGCGGAGATTGGCGGCTGACCATGCACTCGGGCCGCGAGGTGCGGCTCGAGGATGCCCGTACGGCAAGCGACCACAGCAAAATGACCGCCGCTCCCATCGCGGTGAGCGGCGACGGTCATCATGTCGCCTATGTCGGCCGCTCCAACAAAACGCTTTATGTCTGGAAAATGGGTGACAAACCAATCACCGTCCCCGGCGCCACGGCAAGCACCCTGAAACTCTCGCAGAACGGCGGCCTCCTGGCCGCCGGAGACGGCGACGCCGTCCAGGTCGTCGACACCGCCACCGGGAGGACCCTGTGGCGGGCGGCCGAGCGGTTCGCGGGCTTCGGGGGAAGCCTCACCCTCACCAGGCGGCAGACCGCCGACCAGACGACAGAGCTCACCGTCCGCTCCCCCGCGGGAGCCGTCCTGAGGCGGGTCGTCCCGCCGCAGGTCGTGGCGGCCAACCAGCCGCTGGCCCTGAGCCCGGACGGCAGGCACGTCGCGCTCACCGTCAACCGCCTGCTGTTCGTCTACGACCTGGCCGCCGACCAGGTGCGCGCGGGCGTGCCCGTCAAACTGCCCGAGGACGTCTCGGCGATCGACTGGACCGGGACCGACACCCTGACCGTCCACGCCGAGCGCGCCAAGAAGGTAACGGTCATGACCTACGACGTCCGCACGGGGGCGGGCCAGGTCAGGGAGTCCTACCGGATCAAGGCCGACGCCTTCACGGCCGAGTTCTGCGGAGGCTGACGATGCGCCGCCTCCTCATCCTCTGCCTGCTCCTCACGGCCTGCACGGCGCAGCCGCCGCCCAGGGCCGCCGCGCCGCCCGACCCGGTCCGCCTCGCCTACGGGACCGGCTGCATCGACTCGTGCTCCCCCTGGACGCTGCTGCGGCGCTCGGGCAGGACCGAGCGCTTCCACGAGGCCAGGGCGCGGCCTGACGAGGAGATGAGCACCGGCCGCGCACCCCTGTCGGTGTCGGCCGACGGCCTCGTCCTCGCCTACTACCGCGACACGCGGCTCACGGTCCGCCATCTGACCGGCGCCGTCGTCGATCTCGGCCCTGTCCCCTTCGAGTTCCTGACGCTCTCGCCTGACGGCACCCGCCTGATCGGCTCGCGCGAGAACGGCCGGATCGAGCTGTTCGACACGACGACGGGCCGCCGCCTGTGGGTCGCGGACGACTCGGGCGGCGTCGCCTCGGTGAGCGGCGACCGGCTGCTGCTCACCCGGATGACCCTCCTCAACACCACGGACCTGGTCCTGCTCGGCGAGCAGGGCTCGCCGGCGCTCGTCGACACTCCGCCGCAGGTCGTGGCGGCCAACGCCCCGTTCGCCCTCTCCCCTGACGGCACCACGGTGGCCACGCTCGGCGCGGGCACGGGCCGGCTGCGCCTGTACGACCTGCGGACCGGGAAGATCACCCACGAGGCGCAGGCCACGGTGCCCGCCAAGCATCGCGTCGAGCACCTGTACTGGTCGGGCCGGGACGTGCTCACCGCGAGGTCGTGCCGTCGCACCGAGCACGCGGTGTTCCAGATCGACGCGCGCACCGGGCTCACCCGGACCCTGGACGCCTATAAGGCGCCCAAGTATGCCTACGACTGCGGGGAGGGCGAGTAATAGGGCATCTCCCTCATGTGGCGCGCCAGGCCTTAGCCAGATGATGGAAACATGTTCCCCGACATCGAGTACATGGCCATCAAGGGCCACATCGAGGACCTCCACCGCGAGGCCGCCGACGAGCGCCGCGCCCGCCAGGCGGCCGGGCGGCGCCACCACCGATGGGCGCCCAAGCGCCCGAAGGACACGTAGTCCGCTAGGGTGATCCATGACGCGGGGTGCCCTATTTGTCGCTTTGGGGCTGAGAACACACCCGTCGAACCTGATCTAGCTAGTACTAGCGAAGGGAACGTCATGTTCACCGATGACGTCTGGGCCCGCACGAGCACGCTGCTGGCCGCCATCCACGAGCACCCCTTCAACGCCGCCCTCGCCGACGGCACCCTGGACCGCGAGCGCTTCGCGTTCTACATCGTCCAGGACGCCCGCTACCTGGAGGCCTTCGCCAAGGCGCTGGCCACCGCCGCGGTGCGGGCGAGCGATCCCGACGAGATCGCCTTCTGGTCGCAGAGCGCCCACGGCGCCATCGCCGCCGAGCGCACCCTCCACGAGGGCTACATCGAGGAGTACGGCCTGACAGCGGACGACCTGTCCGGTGTGGCGACGTCGCCCACGGCGCTGGCCTACTCCTCCTGGCTGCAGGCCGTCGCGCTCGCCGCGCCGTACGAGGTGCTGGCCGCGGCGGTGCTGCCCTGCTTCTGGGTCTACCAGGACGTCGGCCAGGCGCTCGTCAAGCACAGCGGCGACGACCACCCTTACCGCGCCTGGATCGCCACCTACGCCGACCCGTCCTTCGAGGCCGCCGTCACCCAGGCCCGCGCGATCACCGACCGGCTGGCCGAGCGGGGCGACCGTACGGCCATGGCCGAGGCGTTCGTCAAGGCCACGGAGTACGAGTGGATGTTCTGGGACAGCGCCTGGAAGCTGGAGGCGTGGCCGACGAGCCGGTGGCTCTAGAGCAGCGCGCAGCCGATGTGCACCGGCACCCGCGTCGAGGTGCGGCCTGACAGCACGTCGTAGGCGTAGGCGTAGCCGTTGTACGGCTTGCCGGGCGACGAGCACTCCAGCTTGCCCGTCCGGTAGCCGAAGCTGCCGCCGCCGAAGCCCGCGTTGCGCTTGGCCGTGACCTTGCCCGACCACCACACCGCGTCGTTGTGCGACCAGCGGATGACCATGCGCACCTCGCCGAGGTTGAAGTGGCTGCCGTTGACCTGGATGCGCGGCAGCCGGTTGGCCTCGGGCCGGTAGCCGCTGATCCAGACCTTGGCCAGCACCTTGCGGTCGGAACTCGCCGCGTTGTCGCGCGCGACGCGGTTGCGCATGTCGGTGGTGACGCACACGTCGTCGCCGGCGAAGGCGTTGCGCCAGACGTACGGCACGGCGCACGTGTGGGGGCCGTAGGCGCCCTCGACCCAGCGGCCGGCGGCGTGGTGGTTGTCGGTGGCGACCTCGTCGCGCATCGCCGGCGTCACGCAGACCAGGTCGGCGGCACGGGCCACGCGCCAGACGTAGCCCTGCCGGCAGGTCTCGGGACCGGGTGCGGCCTGGGCCGCGGTGGTGGGCAGCAGCATCCCGGCGGTCAGAGCGGCCAGGGCCAGAGCGGTGCGCTTCATGGCACCGTTATGCACCCGGCCGCTTACAGACGGCCATCTGCAAGTGGCGTGTCAGGGAACCCTGATGATCAGGGCGTCGCCCTGGCCGCCGCCGCCGCACAGGCCGGCCGCGCCGAGCCCTCCGCCGCGGCGCTTGAGCTCGTGGGCGAGGGCGAGCACGATGCGCGCGCCGGAGGCGCCGATCGGGTGGCCGAGCGCGATGCCTCCGCCGTTGACGTTGACCTTGTCCATGTCGATGCCGAGCTCCTTGACCGACTGGAGCACGACGCTGGCGAACGCCTCGTTGATCTCGACCAGGTCGAGGTCGGACGCGGTCAGCCCTTGCTTGCCGAGGGCGTGCTTGATCGCGTTGGCGGGCTGCGACTGCAGAGAGGCGTCGGGGCCGGCGACGTTGCCATGGCGGCCGATCTCGGCGAGCCACGGCAGGCCGAGCTCCTCGGCCTTGGCCTTGGACATGACGACCACAGCGCAGGCGCCGTCGGAGATCTGCGAGGCGGAACCGGCGGTGATCGTGCCGTCGGCGGCGAAGGCGGGACGCAGGCGGGCCAGGGTCTCGGCGGTCGTGTCGCCGCGCACGCCCTCGTCGTCCTTGAACAGGCCCTTCTTCGGGATGTCGACGGGGACGATCTCGTCGTCGAAGACGCCGTTCTTGATCGCGGCGGCGGCGAGCTGGTGGGAACGGGCGGAGAAGGAGTCCTGCTCCTCGCGGCCGATGCCCAGGCGGCTGTTGTGCCGCTCGGTCGACTCGCCCATCGCGCACTGGTCGAAGGCGCAGAACAGGCCGTCGTGCGCCATCGAGTCGACCACCTGGCTGTTGCCGTACTTCACGCCCTTTCGCAGGCCGGGCAGCAGGTGCGGCGCGTTGGTCATGGACTCCATGCCGCCGGCGACCACGATGTCGAACTCGCCCGCGCGGATGAGCTGGTCGGCCATGGCGATCGCGTCGAGGCCGGACAGGCACACCTTGTTGATCGTGAGCGACGGCACGGTCATCGGGATGCCCGCGTTGACGGCGGCCTGGCGGGAGGGGATCTGTCCCGCGCCCGCCTGCAGCACCTGTCCCATGATCACGTACTCGACCTGGTCGCCGGTGATGCCGGACCGCTCCAGCGCCGCCTTGATGGCGATTCCGCCCAGGTCGGTGGCGGACAGGCCGGACAGGGAACCGAGCAGCTTTCCGATCGGCGTGCGAGCTCCGGCGACGATGACGGAACCAGACATGGGGACCTCCACTGGCATCAATGCGGCGTCCTTTGCCACGATAGTCGCATGCTGCTGCGCATCGATCACGTCGGCATCGCCTGCCACGATCTAGAGGCGAAGATCAAGCTGTTCTCCGAGCTGTTCGAGCTCGAGGTCGTCGCCCGGGAGGTGAACGAGGAGCAGGGCGTCAAGGAGGCCATGCTCCGCGTCTCCGGCGACTCATACATCCAGCTCCTCGAACCCCTGTCCCCCGACTCGCCCGTCGGCAAGTTCCTCGCCAAGCGCGGCGAGGGTGTCCATCATGTGGCCTTCGGGGTAGGGGACGTCTCCGACACCATGGAGCAGATCGCGGCCAAGGGTGTCAGGCTGCTCGACGAGAAGCCACGTCACGGCTCCATGGGCTCCTCCATCGCGTTCCTTCATCCGAAGGACGTGGGAGGAATGCTGACGGAGCTGGTCCAGGGGGCCAAGCCTGCGGTCTAGCACCGGTTCCGGCCGCAAACGCAAATAACGTTCACAAGTAACGGGTAACGCAGATAGTCGGACGGGGCCTCGTACGTGCCAACAGCGGAGTACGCTGGCTTTCCACCGGACATGGGAGCCTGGCTGTCGAGCCATGGCTCCCGGCTCGGGTGCCCCGAACCCCCCGTCCGGCACGTGTAGCCGTCTCGACAACCCAGGATCGAGCCTCCATGCAGTCCGACATCGACGCCCAGCTCAACAACTTCTTCGAGGACGCCCCCGCGCGCGAGTTCGACGTGGTGCTCCGTGGTTACGACCGGCACCAGGTCCACGATCACCTGAAGCAGCTCGACGGCGAGCTGCGAACGGCCCGCGAACAGGTCACCGCACTCCAGCGTGACCTGGGCGACTCCCAGCGCCAGCTCCAGGAGCAGGAGCGGCCGACCTACTCCGGTCTCGGCGCCCGCATCGAGCAGTTGCTGCGCCTGGCCGAGGAACAGGCGACCGAGCTCGTGCAGGCCGCCAGGTCGGAAGCCAACGAGATCAAGGCTGCCGCCAAGGTGGAGGCCGCCGACATGCGCGCCGCCGCCGAGAGCGAGGCCGCCTCCGTGCGCGCGCAGGCTTCCCGGGAGGCGGAAGAGGCGCGCACCACGGCCGAGCGCGAGGCCGACGAGACCCGCTCCACCGCCCGCCGCGAGGCCGACGAGCTCACCGCGATCACCGAGCGTGAGGTCGCCAAGCTGCGCGCCACCGCCGACCACGAGGTCGCCGAGAAGCGCGCCGACGCCGAGCGCGAGATCGCCAAGCTCCGCACCACCACCGAGCGCGAGGTCGCGCAGCTGCGCGCCTCGACCAAGCGCGAGCGCGACGAGGTCCTCACCACCGCCAAGCGCCAGGCCGACGAGATGCGCGCCCAGGCCCAGCGGGTCCTGGAGGAGTCCGAGGCCAAGCGCGCCCAGGACGAGGCCGAGTTCGAGATCCAGCTCGCCGCCCGCCGCGAGGAGGCCGAGCGACAGGACGCCGAGCGCCACGCCACCGCCCAGGCCAACACCCAGAAGCTGGTCGCCGAGGCCGAGCAGCGCGCCGCCACCGCCGAGTCCCGCTCGGCCAAGGCCACCCAGCAGGCCGAGCAGACGCGCCGCGAGGCCGACTCGCACGCCAAGCAGATGGTCGCCAACGCTCGCAAGCAGTCCGAGCAGCTCGCCACCGAGGCCAAGGCCAGCGCCGAGCACATCGTCGCCGACGCCAAGGCCGAGGCCGAGCGCATCCGCACCCAGATGCAGCGCCACGTCGACGACCTCACCCGCCAGCGCGACAGCATCACCAGCCACCTGGCCCAGCTGCGCCAGCTGCTCGGCGGCGCCTCGCTGCCGGGCATGGAGCCGGAGCCGGCCCCCGTCGCCGCGGCGCCCGTCAAGCCGGCGATCGCCCCGGCCAACGACAAGCCGACCCCCCAGCCGGTCGCGGCCGCCGCGCCCGCGGCGCCGAACTCGAATTCCAACTCGGCGAACTCCAAGGAGGAGTCCAAGACGGCCGACGACGACGCCGAGTGGTGGCAGGAGTAGCCATCCGCCGGTCCGGGGACTGATCGATTGACGGCTGGGCGAGCCCGGCGGCCTCCTCAGGGAGGGCGCCGGGCTCGTCTGTTGTCAGCGGGTGGCGGTGTGGGCGGCGACGATCTGCCGCACGACCGTGTCGGGCCGCGACATCATGACCACGTGCGACGCCCCCGCGACCTCCGTGATCGTGCCTCCCGCCCGCTTGGCCATGAACCGCTGCACCGCGGGCGGGATCACGTTGTCCTTCGACGGGATCACGAACCACGACGGCACGCTCTTCCACGCCGGGACGCCGCTGTGCCCTGACAGGCCGTCCACGCTGCCCGGCCGCTGGGTCGCGGCCATCAGCCGGGTCTGCGAGGCGGGCAGGTCGGCGGCGAACACGGAACGGAACTTCGCGGGGTCGATGTAGCCGTCCTTCCCGCCCGGGTAGGGCCTGACCACGAGCGCGTGGGGCAGCTCGCTGCCGGGGAACCTCCCCGCCAGCTCCAGCGGCGTCTCGCCCTTGTCGGGTGCGAAGGCGGCGACGTAGACCAGGGCCTTGACGTTGGCGTGGCCGCGGGCGGCGTTGGTGATGGCGGCGCCGCCGTACGAGTGGCCGACCATGATGACGGGGCCGGGGATGGTGTCGATGATGCTGGAGACGTAGGCGGCGTCGCCGTCCAGATCACGCAGGGGGTTGGCGGCGGCGATCACCGGGAAGCCGGCCCGCTGGAGCCTGGCGATGGTCTCGTTCCACCCGGAGGAGTCGGCGAACACCCCGTGCACGAGCACCACCGTCGGTTTGGCCGAAGAGGAGCCCGAGGCCGAGGCCGAGGCGGGGGTGACGGCGGCGGTCAGGCCGAGGGGCAGGGTGAGGGCGGCGATCAGCAGGCTCAGGCCGCGGTGCTTGGAACGGACGGTCATGACGGTCTCCTCGGTTCGTGCCGGTTCGATACGGCACGAGCATCGGCGACCGGCGGCCGGGGACGAATCGGTCAGTTGACTGCATCGCCCGCGCCGTCCAGCGCGTCACGCAGGGCCGCCCGCGAGGTGATCCCCAGCCGCGGGAAGATCCGATACAGGTGAGCGCTCACCGTGCGCGCCGACAGGAACAGCCGCTCCCCGATCTCCTTGTTGCTCAGCCCCGAGGCCGCCAGGCGGGCCACCTCCAGCTGCTGCGCGGTCAGCCCGTGCACGCCGCGCGAACGTTGCGCCACGGCCACGCCGGTGGCGCGCAGTTCCTGCTCGGCCCGCTGCTGCCAGGCGGTCGCACCGACGGAGGCGAACAGGTCGGCGGCCCTGCGCAGCTCCGGCCGGGCCTCGCCGGGCCGCAGCCGGCGGCGTTGCAGCTCGCCGAGCGCGAGCCGCACGCGGGCGTGGTCGAAGGGCCAGCGTTCGGTCCTGGGCAGCGCGAGCGCGGCCTTGAACAGCGCGACCGCCTCCTCGTCCGGCGCGACCAGGGCCTGGGCGGCCATGACGTGCAGCCGCAGCCGGGGGGCGCGGGCGGCCAGCGGGAGCGCGGCGGCGGCGTGCGCCTTCGCCTCGTCCGCGCGCCCGGTGCGCACCGCGGACTCCACCAGCTCGAAGACCGCCCACGGCGCGAACGCCACGTGCGAGGGGATGTCTCCTGCCGGGCTGATCCTGGTCCAGTGGGTGTAGGCCGTCTCGTAGTCGCCGTGCGCCATCGCGGCGAGCCCGAGGTTGCGCGCCGACAACGACAGGTGCAGGCCGCTGCCGCGCGGGGCCGCCCACTCCTCGACGGTCCTGCTGTATTCGCGGGCGCTGTCGGCGTCGCCCCTGGCGGCGGCCAGCCAGCCCAGGCTGCAGCGCAGGTCGTGGGCCAGCAGCTCCAGGTCGTGGCGGACGCACAGGTCGAGCCCCGCGTTGGCGGCGCCCTCCGCCTCCTCCCATCGCCCGGCCAGGAAGTGGTCGTGGGCGGCAAGCCAGTAGCCGCTGGCGGCGTGGGTCACCGCGCCCTGCCCGGTCTCGCCCTCGGTCAGGGCGCGGATGCGGTCGCGGTACTCCGGCAGCAGGTCCATCCAGGTGGCGGCGCGGAACAGCGCGGCCACCCGGCCGGGCGGCGCGTCGGCGGGCAGCGTGTCGAGCGCGGTGCGCACGACGTCGGACGAGCTGCTGCCCAGGAAGACGTCGTGCAGGAGGCGGGCGAGGTCGTCGTCGCAGCCGGCGACCACGTCCGACACCTCCGCCCACTCCCTGGCGTCCTGGACGTAGGAGGCCGCCATCACCCTGACCAGCGGTCCCGCCGAGGGCGTGCTGCGCAGCAGGCGGCGGGCGGCGTCGAGGTCGCCGTGCCGCAGCATGAGGATCTGCGCCCTGGTGGCCAGGGCCCTCGCGGGGTCGTCCAGGTGCTGGCGTGCCTGGTCCAGCAGGGTCTGGGCGAGGGCGAGCTGGCCGGACTCGCCGGCCAGCTCGGCGGCGTGCTCCAGCCGTACGGCACGCGCGGACGGGTCGGGGGTGAGGTCGGCGGCGCGCTGGAGCGCCTTGACGGCCAGGCCGCTGCCGCCCCGCATGGAGACAGCGCGGGCGGCCTTCTCGATCTCGGCGGCCACCTGCTCGTCCGGCTCGACGGTGGCCGCGGCCAGGTGCCACATGCGCAGCTCGGGGTCGGCCTGGTGATGGTCGGCCAGGACGGCGTGGGCCCCGCGGGTCTCCTCGGGCGAGGCCGTCCTGATGATCGCCGATCTGACCAGCGGATGGCGGAAGCGCAGGCCGGACGGCGTGGAGTCGCGGGTGACCAGGCCGGCGCGCTCGGCCTCCAGCAGTTCGTACGGCGACAGCTCCGCCCGATGCTCCAGCCGGTCGCCGTCGAGCGCGGCCACCAGCAGCGTCGTCCTGATCCGCGGCTCCAGCTCCAGCAGCCGGCCCGCGAACCCGGTCTCCAGCCGGGTCCGCAGGGGGGCGCCGCCGGGGAGCAGTTCCACGCCGACGGAGGTCTGCGGCAGCTCGGTGATGGCCAGCGGGTTGCCCGCCGCCTCGGCCAGCACCCGCTCGCGCACCGACGGCGGCAGGTCCGGGTGGAGCCGGTCGAGCAGGAGCCCGGCGGCCTGGTCGTCGAGCGGCCCGACATCCAGCATGTGCACGCCGGGGGTGACTCGCTCCGTGGCCGTCAGCGGGCGGCGGGCGAAGACGGCCCTCAGGTCGTAGGGTTCGAGCCGGAGCAGGATGAACATCATCACCTCGCGCGTGGGGTGATCCACCCAGTGGGCGTCCTCCACGGCGATCAGGACCGGCCCGTCCTCGGCCACCACGGCCAGCAGAGCCAGCGACGCCACCGAGATCGCCAGCCGGTCGGGCGCGGGACCCTCCTGCATCCCCAGCACGCGGCGCAGGATGTCGCGGTGGAAGGGCTCCACCCGGTCCAGGTAGGCCATCACCGGCGAGAACAGCTGGTACAGCCCGGCATAGGCCAGCTGGGCCTCCGACTCGAAGCCGCTGCCGCCCAGAACCCTGATGCCCTGCTGCCGCGCGTGGGCGATCCCGGCCCGCAGCAGCACCGACTTGCCCACGCCCGGGTCGCCGTGCAGCACGAGGTTGGGCAGCACGCCGGGTGCGCGGTCGATCGTCTGCCGGAGAGCGTCCAGCTCCGCGGCTCGTCCGATGATGTCCATGTGGTGTGCGTCTCCTGGGTGCAGTCATTTGACCGATTGCCTGGACTGCCGGTCGGGGCATGCTGGGCGAGTGCCGCGACTACAGGTGGGAACAGACGTGAGCCTCTTCTACGAGGACGTCGGCGACGGGCCGCCCGTCGTCCTGGTGCACGGCTGGCCACTGTCGTGCCGGTTCTGGGAGCCCCAGATCGGCCCGCTCGTCGAGGCGGGGCGCCGGGTGGTCTGCTACGACCGCCGCGGCTTCGGCGACTCCAGCCGTCCGTGGCACGGCTACGACCACGCCACGTTCACGGCTGATCTGGCGGCCCTGGTCGAGGCGCTCGACCTGACCGGGCTGACGCTGGTGGGCTTCTCCACCGGCTGCGCGGAGGCGGTCGGCTACGCGGCGGCGTCGCGGCGGGTGGCCCGCCTGGTCCTGGGCAGCCCGGTGGTGTATCCGGACCCGCTCGCCGACGAGCTCAGGACCGCCTCCCTGCGGCACCGCATCCCGATGCTCGACGACCTGCTGCTGCGCTTCTTCGCCGTCGACGGCTACAGCGCCCTGGACGAGCGGACCCGCCTGTACCTGCTCGGCCTGGCCGCCGGCGCCTCCCCCCGCGGCACCGCGGAGTCGATGGCGGCGTGGAGGTCGGCGGACCCGGCCGCCGACCTGTCGGCCGTCGCCGTGCCCACGCTGATCATCCAGGGTGAGGGTGACGCGTTCGTTCCCCAGCAGGACAGCGGGGCACGGCTGGTGCGGGCGATCGCGGGCAGCGTGCTCGTCACGATTCCCGACGCGCCGCACGGAGCCCTGCTCACCCACGACGAGCAGTGGAACCAGCTGCTGCTGGACTTCCTGGCGAGTTGACGGCATGCCACGACGGTAGGCAGCCCTCCCGCGCGCGGGGTATCGGTCGCATGACGTAGAAGCCGCGGGCGGCGTGGCTTAGAGGACGTCGCGCAGCTGGCCGCGTGAGGTGATGCCGAGCTTGCGGAAGGCGTGGTGCAGGTGGGTGCCGACCGTGCGGTGCGACAGGTAGAGCTGCTGGCCGATCTCGCGGTTGGACAGGCCCGTCGCGGCCAGCTTGGCGATGTGCAGCTCCTGGGGGGTGAGCTGCTCGGCGGAGCTCGGCACGCGCAGGTGGCTGCCCTCGCCCGTGGCGCGCAGCTCCTGGCGGGCCTTCTCGCCCCAGGCCAGCAGCCCGAGCTTGTCGCAGGCGTCGCGGGCGGCTCGCAGCGGGCCGCGGGCCTCGACGATCCGGCGCTGGCGGCGTAGCCAGACGCCGTGCGCGAGCAGCAGCCGTGCCCGCGCGGTGGGCCACGAGGACAGGTCGGCGGCGAGGGCCGCCTCGAACAGGGCGTCGGCTTCGTCGATGTCGTCGGCCAGCACGGCTCTGGCATGGCGCAGGCCCACATGCAGGTAGGGCGAGGGTGACCGGGCGCCCATGAGCTCCATCTCGGCCAGGGCCGTACGGGCCAGGTCGTGGTGCTCGGCCGTCACCGCGGCCTCGGCCAGCTCGCTGATCGTGACCGAGCCCCAGTTGGGGTGGTGGGCGGCGTCGCGGCGGTCGAAGATGCGCCACAGGTGGCCGAAGGCGGTGGCGTGCTGGCCCGCGCACAGGGCGATCAGGCCCCTGGCCCACTGGATCATGGCGATGTTGGAGGCGATGGTGACGCTTCCGAGCACCCGCTCGCTCCTGGCGGCCAGCTCCAGCCCGTGCTCCGCGTCGCCGCGCAGCCCCGTGAGCAGGGCCAGGATCGCCAGGGAGGCAGACTGCCAGCGGGGCTGATGGGTCTCCCTGGTCAGCCGCTCGCACTCCTCGGCCACCAGCATGGCGCTGGGCCAGTCGCCGCCCAGCACGCGGTTGACCGCCTGCGAGGTCAGCGACTGCGCCAGCACCCCGAGCCGGCCCTGGGCGCGCAACTCGCTGATGGAGTCGTCCAGGAACCCGGCCGACAGCTCGTAGGCGCCGATCGTGCTGGCGGCCACGCCCAGCAGCCTGCCCATGGCGCCGTCGAACCGGGTCTCCCTCAACCTGGTCAGCCGCTCGATCAGCTCGCCCGCCCGTTCCACGGGCGCGGCGGTGGCCAGCGCGACCAGCAGTTCGGGGTCGTCGTCGTGCGCGGCCAGCCGTTCGGCCAGGGAGACGACCCGGTCGCGCAGCTCAGGCCCTGGGTCGCGCCACCAGCAGCGCATCGCGGCGGCCCGGACGAAGTTGCGTGCCAGGGCCTGGTCCTGCGAGCTCTCCAGCTCCTCGGCGGTGGCGATGAGCCTGCGCACCCGCTGCGGCCCCTCGTTGCGGCCCTCCTCCAGCATCTCGTTCAGCCATGCGAGCCTGGCGCGTTCCGGCCCGGCGAGCAGGGTCGGGTCCATCAGGGCGAGCAGTTCGGTGATCAGCTCGCCGCGCCCCAGCTCGAAGGCGAGTTCCGCGGCGCGCAGCAGGCGCATGGCGCGGTCGGGCAGGTGCTCGCTGAGCTCCGCCGCGCGGCGCAGGGCGGTGACGGCCACGGTGAGCGCCCCGCGCTGCCTGGCCCGGAGCGCCACCTGCTCCAGGTCGGCGGCGACGCTCTCGTCGGGGTGGTCGAGCGCGGCCGCCCGGTGCCAGGCCCGCCGGTCGGGGTCCTGGGCGTGCACGTCGGCCAGAGCCAGGTGGACGACCTGCCGGTCGAGCGGCCCGGCCTTCTGGTAGATGGCCGAGCGCACGAGGGGGTGACGGAAGCGCACGACCCGCTCGTGCAGCATCACCAGGCCGAGGTCGATCGCCGGGGCCAGGTCGGCCAGCGACAGCTGGGTCCCGGTGGCCGCGCCCGCGGCCGTCAGGGCCTCGCGCAGGTCGTGGCTGTCGTTGGCGGCGCTGGCCAGCAGCACCATCCTCGTGCGTCGCGGCAGTTCGGCCAGGCGGGTGGCGAAGGAGCGCTCCAGCCGGGCCGTGAGCGGCAGGAACTCCCCTGAGGGCGGGCCGGGTTCCCTGTCGAGGGCGACCGGCAGCTCGACGAGGGCGAGGGGGTTGCCGGCGGCCTCGGCCAGCACCCGCCATCGCACGCCGGCCGAGAGCTTGGAGGGCCGGCTGTCGAGCAGTCTCTCCGCAGCCGACAGATCGAGCGTGCCCAGGCTCAGCTCCGGCAGGCCGATGTCGTCGAAGGTGGTGGCGTACCCTTCGCGCACGGCCAGGATCATCCCGATCGGCTCGGACCGCAGGCGCCGGGCGACGAAGGCCAGGACCTCCGTGGTGGGCCGGTCGAGCCATTGCAGGTCCTCCACCACGACGAGCAGCGGCCTGGCCGAGGCGGTCTCGCCGAGCAGGTTCAGTACGGCCAGCGCGACGAGGAAGGGCTGGGGCGCCTGGCCGTCGCCCATGCCGAACGCGTTGAGCAGCGCGTCGCGCTGGGCGACCGGCAGCTCGGAGGCGGTTTCGAGCATCGGCTGGATCAGCTGGTGCAGCCCGGCGAAGGGCAGATGGGTCTCGCTCTGCACGCCCGCGGCCATGGCCGTGGCGAAGCCGCGCGCCCGCGCGCAGTCGAGGGCGACCGCCAGCAGGGCCGACTTGCCGATCCCCGCCTCGCCCCTGACCACCAGCGCGTCGCCCTGTTCGGGGATCCGCGTCACCAGGCTCTCGACCTGGGCGGTCTCGCGCTCACGCCCGAACAGGGCCATCTGCGCTCTCCCGCTTCTCTCCCACAAATCGACTATTGTGCCGCGAAATACGTCATGCGACGCATACCCCCGGGCGTTTCCTCACCCTAGTGTCGGCACGCCGTCCGCTGTTGTCCGGGAGCCATCATGACAAAGCCGGTGCTGGACCCTGTCGCCCAGGCCTTCGCCGACGCCACCGCGAGCCCGCCGTTCCTGTACGGCATGGCGCCGCGGGAAGGGCGTCAGGCCATGCGCGACGTCCAGCAGCCGCAGATCCTGGTCCCCGGCACGGTCAGCCAGGAGATCGCCGGCCTGACCATCTACCGGCCGGAAGGCTGCGACGACGCCCTGCCGGTGGTGCTGTACGTGCACGGCGACTGGGTGTTCGGCGGCGAGCATTCCGACAGCAGGCTGGCGCGCGAGCTGGCGCTGAAGGCCAGGACGGCGGTGGCGTTCGTGCACTACAGCCTGGCTCCCGAGGCGCGCTACCCGGTCGCGCTGGAGGAGTGCATGGGCGCTCTGGACTGGGTGAGGCGGCACGGCGCCGGGCTCGCGCTGGACGCCTCCCGCATCGCGGTCGCCGGCGGGAACCTGGCGGCGGCCCTGGCCCTGCGCGCGGGCGCGCGGCTGGCCGGTCAGGTCCTGCTGTACCCGGCGACCGACGCCTCGTGCGACACCGGCTCCTACCGCGACTACGCCGAAGGCTATTTCCTGCGGGCCGACGGGATGCGCTGGTACTGGGACCAGTACATCCCCGACGACGGCAGGCGGGCCGAGAGCACCGCCTCGCCGCTGCGGGCCACACGCAGGGAGCTGAGCGGGCTCCCGCCGACGCTGGTGATCACCGCCGAGGCCGACGTGCTGCGCGACGAAGGCGAGGCCTATGCCGTACGGCTGCGCGGGGCGGGCGTGCCGGTGACGGCGGTCCGCTACCTGGGCGTCATCCACGGCTTCCTCACACTCAACGCCCTGCGCGGCACCCACTCCGCCCAGGAGGCGATCGACCAGGCGGGGCACTTCCTGGCCAGGGCCCTCGGCACCGCCGCGGCGGGCCGGTCCTGAGGCCACCCGCCACGTGACCGGCGGCGGGGCCGGCCGTAAGCTGTGCGTGATCTCACCGGATCGCGCAGAGGGAGCCCCCCATCGCCACTCCACTCAGCTTCGCGGAGGTGCTGCGACGCCACCGGCGCGCGGCGCGCCTGACGCTGGAACAACTCGCGGAGGCATCGGGAGTCAGCGCCCGCACGCTGTCCGACATGGAGCGCGGGCGCAGCAAGGGCCCGCAGCACCGGACCGTCACCGCGCTGGCCGACGCCCTGCGCCTGGCGGGGACCGAACGCGAGCAGCTGATGGAGCTGGCGCGCGAGGGGCGCCTGCGCGACCACTGGGCCAGGCCGACCGGGCTGTGCGAGCTGCCCAGGTCCGTCGACGACTTCACGGGCCGATCCGCCGAGCTGGCCTGGGCCGCGGAGCTGGTGCGGGCGGCAGACGCGGGGCCGGGACTCGTCACCGGATCCGCCGGGCTGGGCAAGTCCACCCTGGCGGTCCGCGCCGCCCACACGCTGCGGCAGGACTTCCCCGACGGGGTGTTCTTCCTCGACCTGTTCGGCATGTCTGCCGAGCCGCTGCCGTCCGACGAGGCGCTGGGCATGCTGCTGCGTGCGCTGGGCCTGGCAGATCAGCAGATCCCCTCCGACGTCGCCGAGCGGGCGTCCCTGTATCGCTCGCTCCTGCGCGAGCGGCGCGTCCTGGTCGTGCTCGACAACGCCGGCTCCGAGGAACAGGTCAGGCCGCTGCTGCCGGGCGGCGGCGCGGCCAGGGCCCTGGTGACCAGCCGCCGCCTGCTGGCCGGGCTGGAAGGCGTGCGCAGGCTCGGCCTCGGGCCGCTGCCGCCGATGGAGGCCACGCAGTTGCTGACCGGGATCCTGAAGGACCGCGGCACCCCTGACGCCGATCCCGCACTCTGGGAGCTGGCGCAGCTGTGCGGAGGGCTGCCGCTCGCGCTGCGGATCGCCGGCAACCGGCTGGCCAGCCGTCCGGGCTGGAACGCCGCCGACTTCGCCGCCCGGCTGACGGACGAGGAACGCCGCCTGGACCAGCTCAGCGCGGGCGACCTGAAGATCGCCACGGCGTTCGGGCTCTCCTACGACCAGCTCGCGGAGGCGACGCGGCGGGTCTTCCGCCGCCTGGCCCTGGTCCCTGGCCGCGATTTCGACGCGGCCCTGTCCTCCGTGGCAGGCGGCACGTCGATCGCCGGGGCGTGGGACGCCCTCGACGAGCTGGTCGACCTGGGCCTGCTGCAGGATGGCGCGTCGGGGCGCTACCGCTTCCACGACCTGGTCCTGCTGTTCGCCCGCGAGCGGCTCAGGGAGGAGGACTCCGCGGCCGATCGTGACGCGGTCGTCGACGCGGTGACGTCGTGGCTGCTGAAGATGGCCGTCACCGCCGGACAGTGGTTCGGGCCCGGGCGCCCGGAGAACGATCTGCCCGGCCTCTCCTCCACCCAGGAGGCCGACCTCTGGCTGCGTGTGAACGCTGACAACTGGCTGGGCGCCCTGCGCCAGGCCGCGGTTCTCGGCAGGCACGCCACCGTCGTCGACTTCGCCATGACGCTGATCCACTTCTCCAACCGGTGGATGCACGCCGTGCACTGGCACGACGTGTTCGTCCTCGGCGCCCAGTCGGCCGCCGCCCTGGGCGATCTGACCCATCAGGCCGCGCAGCTCAACGCGCAGGCCGGAGTGCACCTCATGTCCGACGGCGACCTGGAGGCCGCCCTGCGCCACACCGCGGATGCGATGGTGCTGGCCGTACGCGCGGGCAGCACCGAGGAGATCGCCTCCTCCCACCATTACGCGGCGGGCGCGCTGCGCAGGCTGGGACGGCTCGACGAGGCCATCGAGGCGCAGAGCAAGGCCGCGGAGATGTTCAGGGCCGACGGCGACATGGACGCCTACAGCCACAGCCTCGGCTCCCTGGGCACCTGTTTCCGGGACACCGGCCGTTACCCTCAGGCTCTGGAGCACTACTTCAAGCTGTGGGACCTGCTGAACGACGAAGTGTCGGGGGTGTCGCCGAGCAACGCCGCCTTCAGCCGGCCGATCGTGCTCACCCGCATCGGGGAGTGCCTGGGCCTTCTCGGCCGCAGGACCGAGGCGATCGGCAAGCTCACCGAGGCGATCGCCCTGTTCAAGGAGGTCCAGGTGCCCGCCATCCAGGCCGGCGCCCTGGAGACGCTGGCGGCCCTGCTGGCGGAGGAGGGCCGGAGCGGCGAGAGCCGCCAGGCCTACGCGCGGGCGGCCGAGATCTACGAGGCCATCGGCGACACCGACGCGAGCAGCCGCTGCCGCGACCTGGCGTCCTGACGGTTCCGCGCCACTTCTGCATGCTGTTCTGCGTGGTCCCGCGGAGCCCTGGCCACTTTGATGGGTTGCACCGGGACAGGCACAGGGCCTGTCCTCCCAGCTCGGGAGCGACCATGACCACGATCAAGGACATCGTGCTCGTGCACGGTGCCTTCGTGGACGGATCCGGCTGGCGGGGTGTCCACGAGGAGCTGACCTGGCACGGGCTGCGCGTCCACGTCGTCCAGAACCGGGCGAGGTCGCTCCAGGGCGACGCCGCCACGACCCGCCGGGTCCTGGACGGCCTCGACGGCCCCGCCGTCCTGGTCGGGCACTCGTACGGCGGGGCCGTCATCAGCGCCATCGGCACCCATCCCAACGTCGCCTCGCTCGTGTACGTCGCCGCGTTCGCCCCTGATCGGGGCGAGTCCGTCGGCACGCTCCTGCCCACCCCGCCGCCGGTGCTCCCTCCGGTGGAGGGAGCACATCTGCTCGACCGCGAGAAGTTCGCCGGCTGGTTCGCCGCCGACCTGCCCGACCGGCTGGCCGCGTTCATGGCCGACTCGCAGGTCCCGTGGGGCGTGGACGCCCTGCGCGGTCCGGTCGCCGAGCCGGCGTGGCGGCACCGGCCCAGCTGGTACCTGCTCGCGACCCAGGACCGGATGATCCCGCCGCCGACCCAGCGCATGATGGCCGAACGCGCCGGCTCCACCGTCGTCGAGGTCATCGGCAGCCACGCCGTCCACATCTCCCAGCCCGCCGCGGTGGCCGACCTCATCCGCCAGGCGGCCGTCTGACCCTCCCCTCCCCCCGGACGACTCGTGCATGACGCGCCGTCCGCCGATTCCGCACGCCTCAAAGCCGACGTCTCAAGGAGGCCGTCATGACCAACACATCCGTGACCAAAGCCGCCGTCATCGGCACCGCGGTCGAGTTCTACGACCTGGCGCTCTTCGGGCTGGCCGCGGCGATCGTCTTCAACGGCCAGTTCTTCCCCGCCGACGCTCCCCTGGCGGGCACCCTCGGCTCCTTCACCGCCTTCGCGGTCGGCTTCCTGGCCCGGCCCATCGGCGGAGTCGTGTTCGGGCACGTCGGCGACCGGCTCGGGCGCAAGCCCGCCCTGGTCCTGACGCTGCTGCTGATGGGGCTCTCCACGACCTGCATCGGCCTGCTGCCCACCTATGACCAGGTAGGGCTGGCGGCGCCCATCCTGCTCGTGCTGCTCCGGCTGCTCCAGGGATTCGGCGCCGGAGCCGAGTTCGCCGGCGCCCTCGTCATGGTCGCCGAGACCAGCGACCCGCGGCGGCGCGGCCTGTGGGCCTCGCTTCCCGGCACGGGCGTGCAGATCGGCATCCTGGTCGCCACCCTGGTCTTCACCGTGTTCGCTCCGCTGCCGTCGTTCGAGGCGTGGGGCTGGCGGGTGCCGTTCCTGCTCAGCCTGGTGGGCGTGGCCGTCGGGCTGTTCTTCAGGATCCGGGTGCCCGAATCGGAGCTCTTCGAGCGCGAGCGGGCGCGAGGGGTCAGCCGCTTCCCGGTGCTGGAGGTCCTCAGGCGGCAGCCGCGTCACCTGCTGATCGCCGTCGCCCTCAACGCCCCCTACGGGGCGATCGGCTACATCCTCAACGTCTTCGTGCTGTCGTACGTCACCAAGACGCTCGGCCTGCCCGCCACGGTGGGCCTGACCGCGAACATCGTCTCCTCCGTCGTGGGAATCGTGCTCATGCCGCTGTTCGGGCTGCTGGCCGACCGCGTCGGCCGCCGGCCCGTCTTCCTCGGCGCCGCGCTCGCGCTGTCCGCGTTCGCCTTCCCGATGTTCTGGCTGATCGACACCGGCCGGCCCGTGCTGGTCGTCCTCGCGCTCACGGTGGGATACGGCGTCTGCGTCACGGCGATGTTCGCCGTGCTGGGCTCGATGCTGACCGAGCTGTTCGGCACCCGGTACCGCTACAGCGGCATCGCCGTCTCCCGCGAGTGGACGGCCGCGCTGACCAGCGGCCCCGCACCCCTCGTGGCGGCCACCCTGGTCGCGGGAGCGGGCGGCGCGTCGTGGCCCATCGCCCTGCTGCTCATGGGCTGCTCGGCCGTCATCGTCATCGCGGTCCTGCTCGCCCCCGAGACCCGCGCCAAGGATCTGGATGACCGCTTAAGTCACGAGCCCGTCGGCTCACATGCAGTCATCTGACCGATTTCGACCCCACCACCGCCGACCTAGCGTCGTGCCATCGACACCGACTGAAGGAACCTGACATGCCTTACGTGACCACCTCTGACGGGACCGAGATCTTCTACAAGGACTGGGGCTCGGGCCGTCCGGTCGTCTTCAGCCACGGGTGGCCGCTCAACGCCGACGCCTGGGACAACCAGATGCACCTGGTCGCCTCGAACGGCTACCGCGCCATCGCCCACGACCGGCGCGGCCACGGCCGCTCCAGCCAGCCGTGGGACGGCAACGCCATGGACACCTACGCCGACGACCTGGCCCAGCTGATCGAGACCCTGGACCTGCGTGACGCCGTGCTGGTCGGCCACTCCACCGGTGGCGGCGAGGTCACCCGCTACATCGGACGGCACGGCACCTCGCGCGTGTCGAAGGCGGTCCTGCTGGGCGCCGTGCCGCCGCTGATGCTCAAGACCGACGAGAACCCGCAGGGCCTGCCCATCGAGGTGTTCGACGGCATCAGGGCCGGGGTGAGCAACGACCGTTCGCAGTTCTACAAGGACCTGGCCGTCCCCTTCTACGGCTACAACCGGCCGGGCGCCGAGGTGTCGCAGGGCGTCATCGACGCCTTCTGGCTGTGGAGCATGCAGGTCGGCGTCAAGGGGGCGCTCGACTGCATCAGGGCCTTCTCCGAGACCGACTTCGTCGAGGACCTCAAGAGCTTCGACATCCCGACCCTGATCGCCCACGGCGACGACGACCAGATCGTGCCCTTCGTCGCCTCCGCGCCCAAGGCCGCCGAGCTGGTCAAGGACGCCACGCTCAAGGTCTACCCGGGCGCACCGCACGGCCTGGCCGGCGCTTTCGAGCGCGAGTTCAACAACGACCTGCTCGCCTTCCTCGCCTCCTGAAAGGCCTTCCGATCATGCTCAAGCGGTTGCTCGCCGTCCTCACCATCGCCCTGCTCGCCATCACGGGGGCCGCCTCCGCGCAGGCGAACACGACCACCACCGCCAAACCCACCGTCGTCCTGGTGCACGGCGCCTTCGCCGACGCCTCCGGCTTCAACGGGCTCATCGCCCTGCTGCAGCGGGCGGGCTTCCCGGTCATCGCCCCGGCCAACCCGCTGCGCGACACCACGGCCGACGCGGCCTACGTCTCCAGCGTCATCGACACCATCCCGGGGCCGGTCATCCTGGCGGCCCACTCCTACGGCGGCGTCGTCATCACCAACGCCGCCCGCGGCCACGACAACGTCAAGGCGCTGGTCTACCTCGGCGCCTTCGCGCCGGACGAGGGCGAGAGCGCCCTGCAGCTGGCCGAGCAGTTCCCCGGCAGCGAGCTGGGCCACGCCCTCATCGCGCGCCAGTACCCGATTCCCGGCAGCACCAAGCCCGGGACCGACGGCTACATCGACCCCGCCCAGTTCCGTGCGGTGTTCGCCGCCGACCTGCCCGAGCACACCACCCGGCTGATGGCCGCCACCCAGCGACCCGGCAGCGTCGACGGGCTGTCCGGCGCCAGCGGCGCC
This sequence comes from Nonomuraea sp. NPDC050663, assembly GCF_044456985.1. NCBI lineage: Bacteria > Bacillati > Actinomycetota > Actinomycetes > Streptosporangiales > Streptosporangiaceae > Nonomuraea > Nonomuraea sp. NPDC050663. Next base: position 359,837 of record NZ_JBITGL010000005.1, on the reverse strand, counting down.
CCCGCCTGGAAGACCATCCCGTCCTGGTACCTCATCCCGGCCCAGGACAAGGTCATCCCGCCGGCCGCGCAGCGGTTCATGGCCAAGCGCGCCGGCAGCAGGATCACCGAGATCAACTCCTCGCACGTCGTCATGATCTCCCACCCCGCCGCGGCGGCAGGCGTCATCCTCGCCGCCTACGCCTCAACCCGCTAGGAGCACCGCGATGAAACCCGACACGATCGTCCTGATCCACGGCTTCTGGGTCACCCCGCGCAGCTGGGAGAACTGGGTCGCCCACTACGAGCGCAAGGGCTTCAGGGTCCTGGCCCCCGCCTACCCCGGCTTCGAGGTCGAGGTCGAGGCGCTCAACGCCGACCCGACGCCGATCGAGCGGCTCAGCGTCCCGGAGATCATCGGCTCGCTGGAGAAGCTCGTCGGCGGCCTGGACAAGCCGCCGATCCTGATGGGCCACTCGGCGGGCGGCGTCTTCACGCAGATCCTGCTCGACCACGGGTACGGCGCGGCGGGCGTGGCGATCAACTCCGCGCCCACCGAGGGCGTCAAGATCATCCCGCTCTCGCAGATCAAGGCCACCTTCCCGGTGCTGAAGAACCCCGCCAACCGGCACCGTGCGGTCGGTCTCGACTACGACCACTGGCGCTACGCCTTCACCAACACCTTCCCCGAGGACGAGGCCCGCGCCACCTACGAGCGCTACCACGTCCCCGCCTCCGGGAACGTCTTCTGGGGCAGCGCGCTGGCCAACATCCACCCGGGCAAGGACGACAACTGGGTGAACTACCGCAACGACGCCCGCAAGCCGCTGCTGTTCATCTCGGGTGAGCACGACAACCTCATGCCGCCCAAGATCCAGCGCTCGAACGCCGCGCACTACAAGTCGGAGCACACCATCACCGAGGTGATCGAGTTCGCCGGCCGTTCCCACCTCATGCCCGCGGAGAAGGGCTGGGAGGAGATCGCCGACCACGCCCTCACCTGGGCCCTGGACCACTCCTGACACCGGGGGCCGGCCTCCGCGGCACGCGCCGCGGAGGCCGGATCCATTCACGAAAGGACGCGAAGAGCATGACCTCCACCCAGCCCGCCCACCTGGCGACCGCGGCCCTGCAGGACGTCCTCGTCGACGTCGCCGAGCTGGCGTCGCAGGCCAGGCAGGCGCACTGGAACGTGCGCGGCGCCACGTTCCTGCCCGTGCACCACTGGCTGGACGGGCTCGCGCAGGCGCTCGGTTCCCACGCCGACACGCTGGCCGAGCGCATCACCACCCTCGGCGGCTGGCCGGACGCCGGCAGCGAGACCCTGAGCGAACGCGCGACCCTCGAATCGTTGCCCTTCGGCCCGCTCACCACCGACCAGGCCCTGGCCGCCATGGACGCCGGCCTGGGCCGGGTCGCCGCCGTGGCGGTCGCCTGGCTGGAGAACCCCACCGTCGGCCGCGATCCGGTGACCGCCGACCTCCTGACCGCCGTCTGCCGCGACGCGCAGGTCCAGCAGTGGTTCGCCCGCGCCCAGCAGGATCCGTCGTGACGATCTTCTCCCGCGGGTTCCGCGGCAAGCACCACCGCGACGACCGGCTGCCGCCCGGGCAGTACCTCACCCAGGGCTTCCCGGTCCTGTCGGCCGGGCCGACGCCGCGGATCCCGCTGGACCGGTGGGAGTTCGCCATCGACACCGAGACCGAGCAGGTGCACCGGTGGAGCTGGGACGAGCTGATGGCCCTGCCGTCCGAGACGCCGACCGTCGACATCCACTGCGTGACCAGCTGGTCCAAGCTCGACACCCGCTGGCGCGGCGTCTCGCTCGACGTGCTCTTCGAGCAGGTGGAGACGGCCGCGGAGTACGCGCTGGTCTACTCCTACGGCGGCTACACCACCAACCTCCCGCTGGAGGATTTGCTGGACGGCAAGGCCTGGATCGCCTACGGCTACGACGGCGACGAGCTGGCGCCCTCGCACGGCGGCCCCGCCCGGCTGCTGGTCCCGCACCTGTACTTCTGGAAGTCGGCCAAGTGGGTGCGCGGCATCCGCCTGCTGCACCAGGACCACCCCGGCCTGTGGGAGAGCGCCGGCTACCACCTGTACGGCGATCCCTGGCGCGAGCAGCGCTACGCCGATGACTAGGTGGCGGCCCGTCCGCCTGGCCAGGGCCCACGACGAGACCCCCGGCTCCCGCACGCTGGTCTTCGACGCGCCCGGCTGGCCAGGACACCTGCCAGGCCAGCACGTCGACGTACGGCTGACCGCCACCGACGGCTACACCGCCCGCCGCAGCTACTCGCTGGCCGGCGCCGTGGGCGTGGAGCTGACCGTGGAGCGCATCGACGACGGCGAGGTCTCCCCCTACCTCACCGACCAGCTGAGGGTGGGCGACCAGGTGGAGATCCGCGGCCCGATCGGCGGCTGGTTCGTCTGGCGGCCCGCCGCTGCCCCGGTGTTGCTGGTCTCCGGCGGCGCGGGGATCGTGCCGATGATGGCCATGATCCGCGCCCGCCGGGAGGCCGGGGTGGACACCCCCTTCCACCTGGTCCACTCGCTGCGTTCGCCGGACCGGCTCCACTACGCCTCCGAGCTGCTGCGCCCCGACCCCGGGGTGCGGGTCAGCCTGCTCTACACCCGGGAGGCGCCCGGCGGCCACCCGCGCCCGCCCGGCCGCCTGACTGCCGCCGACCTCGACCCTCCCGGCGCCGCCTGCTTCGTGTGCGGGCCCACCGACTTCGTCGAGGCGGCCGCCGATCTGCTCGTGGGCCTCGGGCACGATCCGGGCGTCATCAGGACCGAACGTTTCGGACCGTCCGGATCATGAACGTTCTCAGCTTCTCCACAGCGGCCATCCTCCATGCTGGCCCCATGAAGGCAGCGGTCTACACCAGGTTCGGCCCGCCCGAGGTCATCAGCCTCCGCGAGGTGCCCAAGCCCGTCCCCGCCCAGGACGAGGTGCTCATCCAGGTGACAGCCACGACCGTCACCTCCGCCGAGTGCGCGATGCGGCGCGGCAGGCCGCTCTGGGGACGGATCATCATCGGCCTGCGCCGGCCGCGCAGGCGCATGCGCGTGCTGGGCACCGAGGTGGCCGGCCGGGTCGTGGCGGCGGGGGCCAAGGTCACCCGCTTCCGGCCGGGCGACGAGGTGTTCGGCTTCACCGGCTTCCGCCTCGGCGCCAACGCCGAGTACGTGTGCCTGCCGCAGAAGGCCTCGCTGCAGCTCAAGCCGGTGAACGTCGACTTCGGGCAGGCGGCGGCAGTGGTCGACGGGGCCTCCACCGCGCTGCACTTCCTGAGCAAGGCGGGCATCAGGAGAGGGCAGCGGGTCCTGGTCTACGGCGCGTCGGGCAGCATCGGGACCTACGCGGTCCAGCTCGCCAAGCATCTGGGAGCGCACGTCACGGCGGTGTGCGGGCCCGGCAACGTCGGCCTGGTCAGGGAGCTGGGCGCGGACGAGGTGATCGACTACACGAAGGGGGACTACACCAGGGCGCGCTACGACATCGTCTTCGACACCCTGGGCAAGACCTCCTTCCGCCGTGCCCGGGCCGCGCTGGGCCCGCGAGGCCGCTACGCCGTCACGACCGGGCTGCACAACATGTTCCTGTCCGTGCTGACGAGACGGGTGGTGAGCGGCATGTCGGTGGAGAAGAACCAGGCGCTCGAACTCATCAAGTCGCTCGTGGAGGCCGGCCAGCTCCGCATCGTCATCGACCGCCGCTACGGCTTCGACCAGCTCGCCGAGGCGCACCGGCACGTGGAGACCGGCCACAAGCGCGGGAACGTCGTGGTCGACGTGGCTGCGGTGGCGGCGACCTGATGGACGAGCTGCTCGCCGCCTCACCCGCGCTCCCCCGCCTGCGCTGGCTCCTGGCCGGCCTCGACGGCCGCTGGGCCGTACCGCCCGACGTCGGCGAGGCGATGTCGCCGGCCTTCGCCTTCCCCCACGAGCTCTTCCTGGAGCGCACGAGGGAACGGGCCGGACGTTTCTCGCCCATCCGGGTCGTCGGCGTCGACGCCGAGGGGTGCCGGGCGAGCGCCCGCTTCCGTGACAGGGACGGCGGGCTGTGGGTGGCGCACGTCGAGGTCGAGCCGGAGCCGCCGCACCGCATCACGACGACCCACACCCAGGGCTGGGTGCCCGACTACCTGACACCCCGGCTGCCGGAGGACTTCTCCCCCGACCGGCTGGAAGGCGCGGGCGGGGTGCTGCTCGTGTTCGCGGGGCTTCCCGGCAGCGGGAAGAGCACCGTCGCCGAGCGCGTCGGAGCGGAGCTCGGCATCCCGGTGTTCGCCCTCGACTGGCTCCTGGGCGCGTTGAGCCCGTTCGGCCTGCGGCACCATGACGACCTGATGGCGCTGGGCAACGAGTTGCTCACCACGCTGGCCTACCGCGAGCTGGCCGGGGGCCGCTCGGCCGTCTTGGACACCACCGGCGAGAATCCCGCGGACCGGGCTCGCTGGGAGAGCCTGGCCGATGCCGCGTCGGCGGCGTTCGTGCCGGTCGTGTGTGTCTGCGGCGACCGTCACCTGCACCGCCAGCGGGTGGAGGGACGGCGGAGGGGCATCCCCGGCTGGCACGACGCGGGTGACTGGGACGATGTGCGCGCCAGGCTCGAGTCCTTTCCGCCGTGGCCCGGCGCGCTGGTCGTGGACACGGCCAGGCCTCTCCAGGAGTGCGTCGCCTCGGTCCTGGACGCGGTCGGGCCGCCGCTGGTCACTGCGGCTTCCAGAGATTAATTATTTGGAAACTTTCCTAAAAGAAACCATTGACCCGGCCGTCCGCGCCGCCTTACGTTCGCGCTCAACAACGCCTTTTCACCCCCTGGACGGCGATGATGAGCACCACCCCCCGCTTAGCGAGACTGCGACTTGCCGCCTGCGCCGCGGCCCTGGCCCTGGCGGCGACGGCCCTGGCCGCCACGGCCGCCACACGGGTCGACGCCGCGGTCGACCACGAGACCTGCCGCCCCGACGGGCTGTACAAGACGGCCGACGTCACGGTCCCCTACTGCGACGTCTACGACGAGAACGGCCGCGAGAAGATGGGCGCGGACCACCCGCGCCGGGTCATCGGCTACTTCACCGGCTGGCGCCACGGGCAGAACGGCCAGCCCGCCTATCTGGCCAACAACATCCCGTGGTCGAAGATCACCCACATCAACTACGCCTTCGCCCACGTGGGACCCGACAACAAGATCTCGGTGGGCGCGGACAACGCGTCGAACCCGGCGACCGGGATGACCTTCCCCGGCCAGGACCCCGCCCTGCCGTACAAGGGGCACTTCAACCTGCTCAACACGCTCAAGAAGCAGAACCCGCACGCCAAGACGCTGATCAGCGTGGGCGGCTGGGCCGAGAGCGGCGGATACTTCGACGACGCGGGCAACCGGCAGGCGTCGGGCGGCTTCTACACGATGACCGACAGCCAGGCGGCGATCGACACCTTCGCCGACTCGGCCGTGTCGTTCATCCGCAAGTACGGCTTCAACGGCGTGGACATCGACTACGAGTACCCCACGAGCATGAAGGACGCGGGCAACCCGCTCGACTTCCAGATCGCCAACGCCCGGCGCGCCACGCTCATGGGCAACTACGTCAAGCTGATGAAGTCGCTGCGCGAGCGCCTGGACCGCGCCTCGGCGCAGGACGGGAAGTACTACCTGCTCACCATCGCCGCCCCGGCCAGCGGATACCTGCTGCGCGGCATGGAGACCTTCCAGGTCACGCAGTACCTCGACTACGTCAACATCATGTCCTACGACCTGCACGGCGCGTGGAACGAGTTCGTCGGGCCGAACGCCGCCCTGTACGACGACGGCAAGGACGCCGAGCTGGCCAAGTGGGGCGTCTACACGACCTCGCAGTACGGCGGCATCGGGTACCTGAACACCGACTGGGCCTACCACTACTTCCGCGGCGCCATGCCTCCGGGCAGGATCAACATCGGCGTGCCGTACTACACGCGCGGCTGGAAGAACGTCAACGGCGGCACCAACGGCCTGTGGGGCACGGCGCCCAAGAGCTCCGGCTGCCCCACCGGGCTGACGACCTGCGGCGACGGCGCGATCGGCATCGACAACGTCTGGCACGACCTGGACGGCGCGGCCGAGACGCCCGGCGGCGGCAACCCGATGTGGCACGCCAAGAACCTGGAGCGCGGCATCCAGGGCTCCTACATCGGGCAGTACGGCCTGGACCCGGCGGGCGACCCGAACGACCGGATCTCCGGCACCTACACCCGCCACTACGACTCGACGCTGGTCGCGCCCTGGTTGTGGAACTCCAGCAAGAAGGTGTTCCTGTCGACCGAGGACGAGCAGTCGATCAAGGCCAAGGCGGAGTACGTCCGCGACACCGGGCTCGGCGGCATGATGATCTGGGAGCTCGCGGGCGACTACAAGTGGACCGGCTCCGAGTACTTCATGGGTGACACCCTGACCACGCTGGCCCACGACACGCTCAAGACCGCCTCGCCGTACACCGCGACCCGCGCCAAGGTGGCCATCCCCTCCGAGAAGCTCGACATCACGATCGAGGCGGGCGGCTTCCCGGTCGGCGACAGCAACTACCCGATCAGCGCCAAGCTGAAGATCACCAACCGGTCCGCGGTGACCGTGCCGGGCGGCGCGGAGTTCCAGTGGGACTACTCCGCCGCCTCGCCGCCCAACGCCAAGGACCAGTCCGGCTTCGGGCTGACCGTGATCGGCAAGGAGCACACCGGCGCGAACAACATCGGCGGGCTCAAGGGCGACTACAACCGGGTCTCGGTCAAGCTGCCGGCCTGGCAGTCGCTCGCGCCCGGCGCCTCGGTGACCATGGACTACGTCTACTACCTGCCCGCGCCCGGACCGAACAACTACACCGTCACCTTCGGCGGCAAGTCGTACGGCCTGGTGCAGGACCTGGCACGCGGGGGCACCGTGGTCACGCCCACGTCCTCACCCACGTCCTCGCCCACGTCCTCGCCCACCGTCACGCCGACGGGTGGCACGTGCACGGAACCGCCGTGGGAGTCGGGCAAGATCTACACCGGTGGTCAGCGGGTCTCGCACAAGGGCAAGGTGTGGGAGGCCAGGTGGTGGACGCAGAACAACGAGCCGGGCACCAACGACGTGTGGCGCGAGGTCGGGCTCTGCAGCGGTCCCACCAGCAGCCCGACCGTGACCCCGACCGTGACCCCGACCGTGACGTCCAGCCCGACCGTCACCCCCACGGTCACGTCCAGCCCGACGATCACCCCCACCGTGACGTCCAGCCCGACCGTCACCCCGACGGGCACGTACCCCGCCTGGCGGGCGGGCACCGCGTACGTCGCCGGTGACCGGGTGACCTACCAGGGCGTCAACTACCAGTGCCGCCAGCCGCACACCGCGCTGGCCGGCTGGGAGCCGTCCAACGTTCCGGCGCTCTGGCAACGCCTGTAGCAGCGAACCCGCCCAAGGAGAGCCTGGCCTTTCGCTAGGCTCTCCTTTCGCATTTCGTACGGCTAAAGCCGGATTTATCCCCCACTTGGAGCTGCCGTGTCCCAGCAAGACGAGCCCGCGCACGCCGTCACGGAGGAGCCCACCCCCTCGGACACCCACGTCTACGGCCTGCCCGGCAAGCCGCTGACCAGGGGACCCTTCCTGTTCGGCCTCATCGGCGGCCTCGGCGTGCTGACCGCGATCGCGATCGGCCAGATGGTCATCCACTCCCTCAGCGTGATCATCCTCATCGTGGTGGCGATGTTCCTGGCCATCGGCCTCAACCCGGCCGTGGAGGCGTTGCAGCGCAGGGGGCTGGCCAGGCGCTGGGCCATCTCGATCGTCTTCGCCTCGGTGATCGTGCTGTTCGCCCTGTTCGGCCTGGCCATCGTGCCGCCGGTGAGCCGCGAGCTGACCGCCTTCATCCAGGCGCTGCCCGGCTACCTGACCGAGTTGCAGCAGAACCCGACGGTCCAGCAACTCGACGCGGAGTACGGGATCATCCAGCAGGCGATCTCCTTCGTCGCCTCGCAGCTCGGCCCCACGCTCGCGGGCGGCATCCTCAACGCGGGCGTCGAGGTGCTCGGGGGCGTCTTCAACGGCCTCACCCTGCTCGTGCTGATGCTCTACTTCCTCGGCTCCCTGCACACCACCAAGCAGTATCTGCTCAAGCTGGTGCCCGCCTCCCGGCGCTACCGCACGGAGTCGATCACCGACCAGATCCTCAGCGGCATCGGCGGCTACGTCGCGGGCAACATCCTCATCTCCGTGATCGCGGGCGTCGTCAGCTGGATCTTCCTGCACTTCGCCGGGGTCAAGTACGCGCTCGCCCTCGCCCTGGTGATCGCGGTGCTCGACCTCATCCCCCTGGTCGGCGCCACGATCGGCGCGGCGGTCGTCACCCTCGTGGCGCTGCTGCAGTCGCTGCCGCTGGGCCTGGCCTGCCTGGTCTTCTTCGTGGTCTACCAGCAGGTCGAGAACTACCTGATCTACCCGCGCGTCATGACGCGCTCGGTGAACGTCACCCCGGCGGTCACCGTGATCGCGGCGCTCATCGGCGGCGCGCTGCTCGGGATCGTCGGCGCGTTGCTGGCCATCCCGGTGGCCGCCGCCATCGCCCTGATCATCCGCGAGCTGGTCCACCCCCGGCAGGCGGGCCAGTAGGTCACGGGTGGGAGGCCAGCTCCCTGACGAACCGGGCGACCGCCGCGTTGAACGCCTCCGGCTGCTCGACCGCGCTCAGGTGTCCCGCCTTCTCGATCACCGTCAGCGAGGAACCCTCGGGTACGGCACGCGCCATGGCCTCGGCGTCGGCCACCGGCGACAGCTCGTCCTCCTCCCCCACGATGACCAGCACCGGCACCTTCAGCGCCGCGAGCGTGTCGAAGCTGTCGGGCCGCGCCGCCATCGCGCGTTGCGCCCACGCGACCGCGCCGGGCGGGGCCGAGCGCACGAGCTCCCGCACCCTGCCGTGCACCATGGCCCGCCGCTGCTTGGTGGTGGTGCCGGTGAGCGCGGGCAGCACCTCCTGGATCAGCACCTCGGGCCCGCTGTCGAGCACGGCCCGCGCGATCCGCTCGCGGTTGTCGCGCGCGGCCTCCTGGTCGGCGCTCGCCTTGGTGTCGGCCAGGACGACCCCCAGCACCCGGTCGGGGTGGCGGCGGCAGAAGGCCATCGTGACGTAGCCGCCCATCGACTGGCCGCCGATCACCGCCCGCTCGATCCCCTCACGGTCGAGCAGCTCCGCGACGTCGTCGGCCATCAGGTCGAGCGACGGCTCCTCCTCCGGCAGCCGCGATCCGCCGAACCCCCGCAGATCGGGAGTGATCACACGGCAGGTCGCCGCCAGACCCTCCCGTTGGGCCAGCCACATGGCCGACGAGAGCGGGAAGGCATGGAGCAGGACGACAGGGAGGCCGCTCCCGGCTGATCTCGTGTGAAGCTGCACGGATCACACGGTAGCCCGGTTGCTGACCGGACGCCCTTTGGTCATCCACCGAAATATCGGTTATCAGCCGACCGTCAAACCGCCGTCCACGACCAGGACCTGACCCGTCATGTACGCGGACGCGTCACTCGCCAGGAAGACCGCCGGGTGCGCCATCTCCTCCGCGGTGCCCCAGCGCCGCAGCGGCACGTTGCCGACGGTGCGCTTGCTGGTCTCCTCGTCCTCCCAGAGGTTCCTGTTGAGATCGGTGGCCACCCAGCCAGGGCACAGCGCGTTGACGCGCACCCCCATCGAGCCCCACTCCACCGCCAGCGACTTGGTCAGCGACACCAGGGCCGCCTTCGCCGCGCCGTACGGGGCCAGGAACGGAGCGGCGCCCAGCCCGCCCACCGACGCCACGTTGATCACCGACCCGGACCAGCGGCCCAGCAGGTGCGGCGCCACCGCGTGACAGACCGCCATCGCCGAGTCGAGGTTGAGGCGCATCAGCTTGTCCCAGCCCGACAGGCGCAGGTCCTTGAACTCGACCATGAAGTTCGAGCCGCCCGCGTTGTTGACGACGACGTCGAGATGGCCGAGGTCGGCGATGCTCTGGTGTACGGCACGCGTCGCGGCGTCACGATCGCTCAGGTCGGCGGGGATCACCACGGCCCGCCTGCCGTACTGCCGGACCTCCTTGGCCACCGCGTCCAGCGACTCCGCGGACCTGGAGACCAGCGCCACGTCGGCGCCCGCCTGCGCGTAGGCCACCGCGATGGCCCTGCCGATGCCCCGCGACGCCCCCGTGACGAGCGCCGTCTTGCCGGAAAGATCGAAAGCCTGCATAGAACGTTATTCTAGTGACCACTCCGTGGGCAGAGGGAAGGCCGCGGGGTTCACCCTTTTCACGATCTCGTCCAGCACGATCCTGACGTACGGCTCGCCGACCCACAGATGCTTGGCCCCGTCGACCCCGATCACCTCGGCCTGCGGCACCCGCGAGAACCGGGCCCGCGCCTCCTCCGGCCGCAGATAGTCGTCGAACTCCGGCACCAGCACCGTCAGCGGCCTGCCGAACTCCGCCCACCTGTCAAGATCCTCGTCGGTGGCCCTGTGCAGCGGCGGCGACAACAGGATCGCCCCCTCCACCAGCGGATCGTGCGCCCACTTCAGCGTCAGCTCGGTGCCGAACGACCAGCCCACCACCCACACCCGCGGCAGATCGTGGAACTCGGCGTACTCCAGCGCCGCCGCAACGTCGAACCGCTCACCCTCCCCGCCGTCGAACGCCCCCTCCGAAATGCCGCGATCGGACGAGGTGCCCCGGGTGTTGAAGCGCAGCACCGCCAGATCCGCCAGCGCCGGCAGCCGGTTGGCGGCCTTCTTGTAGATGTGGCTGTCCATGAACCCGCCGTGCGTCGGGAGCGGATGCAAGGTCACCAGCGTCGCCACCGGCGCCCTGCCCTCCGGCACGGCCAGCTCGCCGACAAGCGTCAGATCGTCGGCGGTGTGCAACTCGATGTCCTCGCGCCGCGCCGGCAACTCCGTGGCCGCACGAATCTCCATGCCCATCCTTCCGTCACCGTTCCGTCCCGCCAGCACAGTACGGCCCCGGCCACACGCCCGTGACCTCAGTACCGGCTGCGCCCAGGACCCCGATCGAGCCGCTTACGCCAGCAGTTCGTGTGCCAGTGGCGCCGCTCCTCGTCACCGCCCGTCCAGTCGGGCCAGGTCACCAGATGCGGCTTACCCGCGAGGATCTCCTGATCACATCCGGGACAGCGGTACTGCTTGCCCGACGACGCCCCGGACAACGGCCGCACCCGCCAGTCGCCGTCGGGCCACTCCTCGACCTTCTCCCCGCCGGACAGGAAGCTCAGCGGCCGCTGGTCGTCGCCACGGCGACGTGCCTTGCGCGGACTCATGCCGCCGGCCCACCCAGAACCGCCAATTCAACCGCCATTCCCCCATCTTCCCACTTCGGAGCACACCGACGGCCCTCCAGAACAGCTCGGTCCTCCCAGCGGCACCTTCGGCGCGAGCGGCGCGCATCACACACCCTTCAGAACCCGCTCAAGCCCCGCCCGCCCCACCGGCCCCCAGTGCGGCTTCCCTCCAGGCAGCCCCCGCTCCCCGTTCTGCCCCATGAGCATCAAGAAGAGGCCCTTCAAAGCGGCCAGCCCCCGAGCACGTTGAACAGCCCCCTCATCCGCCACCCCGTACCGGTCGAAGAACCGCGACGCCGCCCCCTCCGGCAGCAGCACCCAGGCCGCGGCGAGGTCCCACGCCGGATCGCCCGCGAACATGTCGCCGAAATCGACCACCCCCGCAAGCGTCCCGTCCGCGACGACGACGTTCGCGGGATGGAGGTCGCCGTGCACCCACACCGGCCTGCCCTCCCACGCCTCGGCCGCCACGGCGTCGTCCCACACGGCCCGGAGGTCGGCGGCGATGTCGGCGGGTGCGACAGCCTGGAAGAAGTGCTCGAAACCCTGCACGCAGTCCCGCGGGTGGGCGCCACGATCCCCGGCGACCGGCGCGTCGGCGGGCGCCTCCACATGGAGCGCCCGGAGGAACCCCGCCAGGGTGTCAGCCGCGTGATCACCTCGGCTGATCGTGCCGCGGTCGAGCGGCTCACCGTGAACCCACGTCATCACGGTCCAGTGCTTGGGGAAGCGCTCGGACGGTTCGCCGAACCGCACCGGCGTCGGCACGGGCAGCGGCAGGAGCGGGGCGAGCACGGGCAGCCACCGCCACTCCTTGAGCTGGAGCTCCGGGGTGGGGTCCATGCGCTGCATACGGACGGCCAGTTCGTCGCCGAGGCGCCACATCTGGTTGCCCCACCCGCCCGCCACCTCACGGACGGGCAGCGCCGCAAGGTCGGGATGTTGCGCCTGCAGCAGGGCGCGCACCAGGTCTGCGGTGATCTCGGTGTCGGTCATGCGAAGCCACCGTACTGATCCTCACCGAGCGGCGTCACGGCACACTGGACCCATGCTGTTGAAGACCATCCAGGCGATCGCGCACGAACCAGTGTCGCTGTCTGCCGACCGCGACAACACGCATTGGCTCAGCGCGACAGCGGATGAGTGTTCCACGCTCAGCACCGAGCAGGTGGTCGCCGCGCTGCTGGAGACCGCCCGAGCCGTCCGGCGTCAGATCAGGGCAGCGGACCATGACGGGCCGGCGACCTTCTACGTCTGGCACGACGAACAAGCCGGGCAGTTGCGGTGCTCGACAGCGTCCCGTGCTGCGACCGACCTGCCCTTCGGCGGCGCCTATCAGCCCACCGACGATCTCGATGGCATCGTCACGGGCTTCCTCTCCGACGAGATGCCGGGACTCGTCCCCTGGACGGACCTCGAACCGGTGGCCGACGGCGATCCGGATCCGACCATCCCGCCGTTCCCGGTGTGGACCTTCGACGTGACGCCCCGGCGGTAGTCCGGAGAAGGCACCCACCACCCGGCGCCTCTGGGAGACTGCTCTCCATGCGTCTGGTCATCGCGCGCTGCAGCGTGGATTACATCGGGCGGCTCACGGCACACCTGCCGATGGCCCCCCGCCTCATTCTCATCAAGGCCGACGGCAGCGTCAGCATCCACGCCGACGACCGTGCCTTCAAGCCGCTCAACTGGATGAACCCACCCTGCAAGCTCTCCGAGGACGGAGGCACGTGGACCGTCACCCACGGCAAGACGGGCGAGAAGCTGGTCATGACGATGGAGGAGATCCTGCACGACTTCTCCCACGAGCTCGGCATCGACCCGGGCCTGATCAAGGACGGGGTGGAGGCGCACCTGCAGGAGTTGCTCGCCGAGCACATCACCACCCTCGGCGAGGGCTGGAGCCTGGTGCGGCGTGAGTTCATGACGGCGATCGGGCCGGTCGACATCCTGTGCCGCGATGCCAAGGGCGCCACGGTCGCCGTGGAGATCAAGCGCAGGGGCGAGATCGACGGCGTTGAGCAGCTCACGCGCTATCTGGAGCTGCTCAATAGGGATCCGCTGCTGGCTCCGGTGAAGGGCATCTTTGCCGCGCAGGAGATCAAGCCGCAGGCCAGGGTGCTGGCGGCCGATCGGGGCATCGCCTGCGTGACGCTCGACTACGACGCGCTGCGCGGCATCGAGCCGGAGAATCCGACGCTGTTCTGATCGCGTGAGCGGGCACCAGCACAATGTTCCGTATGAGATCGAAAGTGCTCGGCTGCCTGCTGGCCGTGCTTCCGTTAGCGACAGCCTGCGGCCTCATCCAGGGGGCCGTCGGCGTCAAGAACTTCCAGGCCAGCGGTGAGTCGATGCAGCCTCTGCTCCAGCCCGGCGAGACGTTCGCCGCCAGGCTGATCGACGAGGACTATCGCCCCAACGTGGGCGACGTCGTCGTCTTCAACACCCCACCGGGGTGGGGCGAGGACAGGAGCAAGCCCAGGGTAAGCCGGATCATCGGCCTCCCCGGTCAGCTCGTCCAGTGCTGCGACGAGAACGGCATGGTGACCCTCGACGGCAGGGCGCTGCACGAGCCGTACCTCAAGGGAGAGCCGTCGTTGATGCGGTTCGAGCGGCGGGTGCCGGCGGGCAGGATCTGGGTGATGGGCGACAACCGGGACGTGTCCATGGACTCGCGCAGTCACCGTGACGCCCCCGGCGAGGGCACGGTCGCCGTCTCCGACGTCATCGGCGTGGCGGAGATCATGAACGAGTAGCCGTCCTCCGTTCGGAGGACGGCACGGTCGGTCCACCGGTGGTCCCGCGCGAGCCGTATGGCACGGACGCTTGACGCATGGACCCAGTGGTGAGCATCAAGGGGCTGACCAAGAGCTACGGCAGCCTGCAAGCAGTCCAGGCCATCGATTTGACCATCGGCAGCGGCGAGATCTTCGCGATCCTCGGCCCCAACGGCGCGGGCAAGTCCACGACCGTCGAGATCCTCGAGGGTCACCGCAGGCGCGACGGTGGCGAGGTGTCGGTTCTGGGCGAGGATCCGGGCCGGGCGGGCAGGAGGTGGCGGGCGCGGATCGGCATCGTGCTCCAGACGTCGAACGACACCGCCGAGGTGTCGGTGCGCGAGGTGGTGCGTCATTTCGCGACCTTCTACCCCCATCCCAGGAATCCCGACGAGCTGATCGAGCAGGTGGGGCTCGGTGAGCAGCGCCATCAGCGCATCAATCGCCTGTCCGGAGGGCAGCGCCGCAGGGTGGACGTGGCGCTGGGCCTGGTGGGCAATCCCGAGTTGCTCTTCCTGGACGAGCCGACGACGGGGTTCGATCCGGAGGCGCGCAGGCAGTTCTGGGAGCTGATCAAGGGATTGCAGGGGACGACGATCCTGCTGACCACGCACTATCTGGACGAGGCGGAGGCGCTGGCGGACCGGGTGGCGGTGATCGCCGGGGGGCGCATCGTGGCGGAGGGCGATCCGCGCACGCTGGGTGGCAGGTCCGCTGCCATGGCGACGGTGAGCTGGGCGGAGGGCAGCGTGCGGACGGACAGTCCGACCGCGACGGTGGCGGAGCTGGCGGAGCGGTACGACGGCGAGGTCCCGGGCCTGCAGGTGGTCAGGCCGACGCTGGAGGACGCCTACCTGGAGCTGATCGGAGGGGCGCGATGACGGTGGCGCTGGCCAGGGCGGGGTTCGAGCTGAGGCTGTTCTTCCGCGAGCGTGACCAGGTGGTCTTCACCTTCTCGCTGCCGATCGTCCTGCTGCTGCTGTTCGGCTCGATCTTCACGGGCGAGTATCCGGGCACCGGTGTGACGGTGGCCGAGGTCTACACGGCCGGGATGATCGGCGCGGCGGTGCTCGCGGTGAGCCTGCAGAACCTGGGGATCAGCATCGCGGTGGAGCGCGAGGAGGGGGCGCTCAAAAGGCTCAGTGGCACGCCGATGCCGAAATATGCGTACTTCGCGGGGAAGGTCGGCAGCGTTCTGGTGATGGCGCTGTGCGAGATCGCCCTGCTCCTCGCGGTGGCCGTCCTGCTCTACGACATCGACCTGCCGCGGGGTACGGCGTGGCTGACCTTCGCCTGGGTGGTGTTCCTGGGCCTGACCTCGGGATGCCTCCTCGGCATCGCCGCCAGCAGCCTGGCCAGGTCGGCCAAGAGCGCGGGCGCGGTGATCACACTGCCCTTCCTGGTGCTGCAGTTCATCTCGGGGGTGTTCATCCCCTTCACCGAGTTGCCGGGCTGGCTGACGGACGTGGCGGCGATCTTCCCGCTCAAGTGGATGTGCCAGGGGCTGCGCGCGGTGTTCCTGGGTGACGGCGGCCTGGTGCTGCAGCCGACCGGTTCCTACGAGCTGGCCAAGACGGCCCTGGTCCTGGGAGCCTGGGTGATCGGAGGCTTGGTGTTGTGCCTGATGACATTCCGGTGGAAGAGCCGCCGCGACGGATGAGCAAGGACGACATTAGAACGACGGAGATCT
Organism: Nonomuraea sp. NPDC050663; assembly: GCF_044456985.1. NCBI lineage: Bacteria > Bacillati > Actinomycetota > Actinomycetes > Streptosporangiales > Streptosporangiaceae > Nonomuraea > Nonomuraea sp. NPDC050663. Next base: position 344,048 of record NZ_JBITGL010000005.1, on the reverse strand, counting down.
ACGACCGGCTGTGGGGCTGGGAGCTCGTCCTGGTCATCTCGATCGTGGTGCCGGTCTTCTTCGTCCTGCTGATCAACGAGTCCGCCCTGACCAAGGCGACCGTCACCGGCTGCCTGCTGGCGATCCTGCCGCTCTATGTCCTGCTGGGGCGCCCGGCGATCGTCGGCGGCGACGATCGCCGCGGCCTGGCCTACATCGTCGTGATGCTCGCGCTCTACATCCCGCCCGCGCTGATCTCGGGGCCGGCCACCTACGCGCTGTTCGGCCTGTGCGCGCAGTGTTTTCTGGCCCTGCGTGCCCGGTGGGCGATCGCTGCCGTGGTGCTTCTCTGCATACCGCCGGTGATCTACAGGTTCTACGAGGGCCACTTCTACGAGATCATCGTGATCGTCACGATCACGCTGTTCTTCTCCTCGGCCTTCGGCATCTGGGCGACGCGGATCATCGAGCAGAGCAGGGAGCGGGCCGAGCTGATCAAGCAGCTGGAGGCGAGCAGGGCCGAGGTGGCCAGGCTGTCGGCGGAGGCGGGGGCCCGTCAGGAGCGCGAGCGCCTGGCCGGCGAGATCCACGACACGCTGGCGCAGGGCTTCAGCAGCATCATCATGCTCCTCCAGGCGCCCGACCCGGCCAGGAACGTGCCGCTTGCCGTACGGACCGCGCGGGAGAACCTGGCCGAGGCGCGTGCCCTGGTCGCGGCGCTGGCCCCGGCCCCGCTCGACGAGCGCACGCTGCTCGACTCGATGCGCAGGATCGCGGGGCGGACGGCCGAGGAGATCGGGGCGGGCGTCACGTTCGGGGCGGAGGGCGAGAGCAGGCCGCTGCCGCCGGCCATCGAGGTGGTGCTGGTCAGGGCCCTGCAGGAGGGCCTGTCGAACGTGCGCAAGCACGCGGCCGCGCGCGAGGTGCGGGTCACGGTGACGTACGGCACGCGCACGGTACGGCTGCGCGTCGAGGACGACGGCGTGGGCCTGGTGGCGAGCAACCCCCAGGGGTACGGCCTGCGCGCGATGCGCACCCGCGTGGAGGAGGCGGGCGGCACGGTCGAGCTGGCCGGACCGCCGGGAACGGGGACGACGTTGACGGTGGAGGTACCGGCATGACCGCGGAGCAGCGCACCCGGGTCCTGATCGTCGACGACCATCCGGTGGTCCGCGAGGGGCTGCGCGGCATGCTGGAGGCCGACGTCGAGGTGGTGGGCGAGGCGGCCTCCGGCGACGAGGCGGTGGTCAGGGCGCGTGAGCTGGAGCCTGACGTGATCCTCATGGACCTGCGCATGCCGGGCGGCGACGGCGTCGACGCCATCGCCCGGATCATGAAAAATCAGCACACGAGGGTGATCGTGCTCACCACCTACGAGACCGATCACGACATCGTGCGCGCCGTGGAGGCGGGAGCGGCCGGTTACCTGCTCAAGGACACCAGCAGGCCCGATCTGCTCAGGGCGATCCACGGAGCGCTCAGGGGCGAGACGGTCCTGTCGCCGTCGGTGGCGACGAAGCTGGTCACGAGGATGCGCGCCCCTGCCGCCGAGTCGCTGACCCCGCGCGAGACCGAGGTGCTCGCCCTGGTGGCGCGCGGCCTGACGAACGCCGAGATCGGCCAGGAGCTGTTCATCAGTGAGACCACGGTCAAGACGCATCTGCTGCGGGTCTTCGGCAAGCTCGGCGTCTCCGACCGCACGGCTGCGGTCACGACGGCGATGAACAGAGGCTTGCTCTAGTAAGCGCTGAGTTACAGGACTATCGTTACGAGTCATGACGACCCTGACGTTCGACTCCCTCAATCCCGCGACGGGACAGGTCGTGGGCAGCTATCCCAAGCAGGCCGCCGACGCGGTGCACGAGGCTGTGGGCAGGGCCGAGGAAGCGGCCCGCTGGTGGGCCGGCATCGGCCACCAGGAGCGCCGCCGCAGGCTCCTCGACTACAAGGCGGTCGTCACCAGGAACCTGCGCGAGCTGGCCCAGGTGGTGCACGACGAGACCGGCAAGCCGATCGCCGACGCGACGCTCGAGATCGTCCTGACGATCACCCACCTCGACTGGGCCGCGCGCAACGCGCACAAGGTCCTGCGCCCCCGCCGCGTCTCCACCGGCATGATCGGCATGAACATGGCCGCCACGCTGGAGTACCTGCCGCTCGGCGTCGTCGGCGTCATCGGGCCGTGGAACTACCCGGTCTTCACGCCGATGGGCTCTATCGCCTACGCGCTGGCCGCGGGCAACGCGGTCGTCTTCAAGCCCAGCGAGCTCACGCCGGGCGTGGGCGTCAAGCTGGCCGAGCTGTTCGCCGAGTCGGTGCCCGAGTATCCGGTCCTGCAGACCGTCACGGGCCTGGGCGAGACCGGCGCGGCTCTGGCGAAGGACCCCCGGGTCAAGAAGATCGCCTTCACCGGTTCCTACGCCACCGCCAAGCGGGTCATGGCCGCGTGCGCGGAGAACCTCACCCCGCTGGTCGCCGAGTGCGGCGGCAAGGACGCCTTCATCGTCGACGCCGACGCCGACCTCGACGCCGCGGCCGACGCGTGCCTGTGGGGCGCGATGTCCAACGCCGGGCAGACCTGCGTGGGCGTGGAACGTGTCTACGTGGTCGACCAGGTCTACGAGTCCTTCGTCGGCAAGCTCACCTCGCTGGCCAAGGAGGTGAAGGCCGGGGAGCACTACGGGCCGATCACGATGCCGGGGCAGCTCGACATCATCAAGCGCCACATCGACGACGCGGCCAAGACCGGCAAGACCCTGGTGGGCGGGCCGGATTCGGTGCGCGTGCCGTACGTCGAGCCCGTCATCATCGAGGACGTGCCCGAGGACTCTCCCGCGGTGCGCGAGGAGACCTTCGGCCCGACGATCACCGTACGGCGCACGCGCGACGCGCAGGAGGCGCTGGAGCTGGCCAACGCCAGCGCGTACGGCCTGGCGGGAACGATTTTCACCAAGAACTCCCGCAGGGCGATGGAGCTGGCGCGCCTCATGCGCAGCGGCATGACCGCGATCAACTCCGTCATCTCGTTCGCCGCGATCCCGTCGCTGCCCTTCGGCGGCGTGGGCGAGTCGGGCTTCGGGCGCATCCACGGGGCCGATGGCCTGCGGGAATTCGCCCGGCCCAAGGCCATCTCGCGCCAGCGCTTCGCCATGCCGGGCATGAACCTGACCACCTTCAAGAAGGGCGAGGCGGAGGTGGAACGGTTGATCAGGCTTGTCACGTTCCTCCACGGTCGCCGCAAAAGGTGATCTGTCCCATCTTTCCCAAATAAGATCATCCGTCCATAATTGTGGGTTCTGGGGGCTCACGATCATTTGGACGGGGTGCAATGAACCGGTCTTACCGGGGAATGTCGGCTGAGCAAAGACTGGCCGACAGACGCGAGCGGCTGATGGCGGCCGCTTACACGCTGTATGCCAAGCCTGGTTTTACGGCGACCACAATCGAGCGGCTCTGTGCGGAGGCGCGGATCTCCAACCGCGCCTTCTACGAGTGTTTCGGAGGCCGAGAGGAACTCCTGCGCGCCATCCACGAACAGTGCGTGGAAGAAAGCATGGCCGCCATCACCAAAGCCCTCCAGGACGCCCCGCAGACACTGGATGGACAAATAAAGTCCGGAATACGCGCATATATCGAGTTCACAACATCCGACTGGCGCCGCGCGCGCATCATGCACCTGGAAGTACGCAGGTCAGGCGACGTGCTCACGGCGTCGCGCCAGCGCGCCGTCGAGATGTTCGCCCGGCTCATCGAAGAGGCGACGATCGCCTACGAGCCCCCTCCGGCCAATCTGCACCTGCTCTCGCTGGCCATGGTCGGCGCGATTCAGGAGTTGCTCATCGAATGGGTCCTGGCGGATCCCGGCCCCTCGGTCGAGGAACTGGTTCAGGTCGCCCTGCTCGTGTTCAGAAGGTCATTCCGCACCGTTGATGACGGAGTGTGATTACATGACAAGGTGACTCGGGGGGTATTCACACCGCTTATCGGCATGTCACTCGCCTTGAGCGCGTGTGGTCAAGTCACCGCGGCGCCACTGTCGGAACGGCTCGGAATCACGGGCCGTTCCGTCGATTCCGCGAAAACACCGCAGGCGCCGCCTCCCGAAGCCAAGCCCACCGCTTCCGCCGCCGCGCCCACGCGGCCGGCGGTCGCGGCCGGCGGCGTTCACCGGAGCTGGTGCCCGGAGAGCGGCGGGACCACCGAGGTGTTCGAGCGCTGCCGGCTGCGCGACGGCGAGCGTCCGCCGCAGTTCGTCGTCATCTCCTTCGACGGCGCGGGCGTCGACGACCAGGGCTGGTTCCCGGTCTTCCGCGAGACCGCCGAGCGCAACGAGGCGTTCCTGACGTTCTTCCTGTCGGGCGTCTACCTGCTGCCGTCCGACCGCAAGGAGCTCTACCGCCCGCCAGGACGCCGCCCGGGCAGCTCCGACATCGGCTTCCAGCGGCCGGGCAGAATCGACGAGCAGGCCGAGGAGCTCTCCGCGGCCTACACCGCGGGCCACGAGATCGGCACCCACTTCAACGGCCACTTCTGCGGAGCCGACGGGGTCAGGAGCTGGTCGGCCGACGACTGGCGCAAGGAGATCGAGCAGTTCCACACCATCGTGGAGAACTGGCGGGCCAACTCCGGCCGCGACCACCGGCCCGACCTGCCCTTCCGCATCCGCGAGGTGGTCAGGGGCGGCCGCACACCCTGCCTGGAGGGCCGCCGCGAGGCGATGTTCAAGGCCTTCAAGCAGTACGGCTGGCGCTACGACGCCTCGGGCACCGGCACGGTCTCGTGGCCGCACCGGCGCGCGGGCCTGTGGCAGTTCCCGCTGCCCAGCATCCGCATACCCGGCAGCGGCCGCATGGTGCTGGCCATGGACTACAACTTCTTCGCCCTGCAGAGCGGCGCCAAGTCGGGACGACCGCACGAGTGGAACCGCTGGGAACGCCAGACCACGGGGGCCTACCTGCGCGCCATCGAGAACAGCCTCGACGGCGACCGCGCGCCGGTCTTCATCGGCAACCACTTCGAGAGCTGGAACGACGGCATCTACATGCGCGCCCTCATCACGGTGATGGACGAGGCGTGCCGCCGCGACGAGGTGCGCTGCGTCTCCTTCGAGCAGCTGGCCGACTGGCTCGACGCGCAGAGCCCGCAGACCCTGACCAGGCTCCGGCAGCAGATGTGAGGGGAGACAGGCGGCGGCTGATCGCCGCCTGTCTCGAATACGGGCAGGATTCCGGCGTACTCCCGAGAACCGCCGGACCCCTGGCCCCCTCAGGCCACCGCGGCCGCGGGCGCCTCCACCCGCAACACCCGATTCAGCCGGGTCACGGCCAGCACCCGCATGATCCTCGGCGGCACATTGCGGAGAACAAGGTGACGGTGCGCGCCAAGTGCGCGCCGATGCGTGCCCACCAGCACCCCGAGACCGGTGGCGTCGATCATCTCCAGCTCGGAGAGGTCGACCACCAGGTCTCCGTCGCCCGAATCGACCGCATGGTGCAGTCGCGGGCGTACTCCGGCGACGGTCCCCGCGTCGAGCCGAGGCCCGACCCTGACCACCTGTGCTCCCGGAGTCTTACGGACTCGCATGTCACCTCCTCGATCCAGACATAGACCATTTAGCGTGATCAAACATGCCTGCCCAGGTGAACTACCCGATCGTCGCCGACCTACTCCAGGGCACGACGACTCCGACGACGAAGTGGCCCCCGGCCTCTGGGCCAGCCCGAAACTCACCACGGAGAGTAGTGACACGCTCGGCCAGCCCGGTCAACCCGGTGCCGTTCCCCGCCCCCGCCTCACCGGCTCCGTCGTTGCGCATCAGGAGTTCCAGCTCGCCTTCGCGCACGTCGAAGGTGATAGCCACGGTGGTCGCGCCGCTGTGCCTGAGCACGTTGGTGGTGCCCTCCCTGGCCACCCAGGCCAGGAGCGTGGCCACCTCGGCGGGCAGGTCGCGGGGCGGCTCGTCGACCGAGCAGGCGATGCCCGCCGCCTCGAGCGTCTGACGCATGGCGCGCAGCTCGGCGGCCAGATCGACGCTGCGGTAACCCTGGACCGCCGAGCGGATCTCCCCGAGTGCCTGCTTGGCCAGGGTGCGCACCTCGGCCATCTCGTTCCCGGCCCGCTCCTGGTCACGCCCGGCCAGCTTCACCGCCAGCTCGCTCTTGACCGCGATGACCGAGAGGCTGTGGCCGACCAGGTCGTGCAGGTCGCGGGAGAAGCGCAGCCGCTCCTCGGCCACCGCCAGCGCCGCCTGAGCCTTCTTGCCCGCCTCGGCCTGCTGGATGATCTTCCAGAACCACAGTTGGAGCCGGTTGGCCCACGGGATGCCGAAGCAGAGCGTCACATAGGTGAAGGCCGTGCCGGAGTCCGTCCCCAGCGTCAGCACGAGGTAGCCGCCGGCGACGGCCGCGCAGACCAGCATCCCCGGCCACGGGCTCATGACCAGCACCGCCGCCGAGGCCCAGATCGGCCCGAGCAGCGCCCACAGGCGGGGCTCGCCGCCCACATCCATCAAGGCGACCAGCGCCAGCGCGATCACTCCGGCCGCCGCCAGGTCCACCCACCGCCGACCGCCGGCCACCGCGGCCCGGCTGATGCGGACGTAGAACACGCTGAACGCCACCATCGCGGCGATCGCGCCCGCCGCCCGCCAGGCTCCGACGGGGTGCTCGATCAGGCCTCGCACCGCTCCCGTCCAGGCGAGCGCCACGCCCATCGTCAGCGCCCAGACGGTCGCCATGCGCGGGACGTTGCCGCGTAAGATCACGAGCGCACGTTAGCCGAGGGGGACACTCGCGACAAGAAGGAACTCACCGCCGGCCGGGCGGGCGGTGAGCTTGCCCCCGATGGCCTCCAGCCGCTCGGTCAGTCCGCTCAGGCCGCTGCCCAGGTCCTCGGCCGCGCGCCGTACGATCCCGTCGTTGCGCACCTCCAGCACCGCCTCCTCGCCGGTGAAGCGCACGGTGATGTCGCACTGCGTGGCCCGGCTGTGCTTGAGCACGTTCGTGGCCGCCTCGCGCACCACGTAGGCGAAGACCGGCGCCGCGACATCCGGCACGTCCCGGTACGGCAGGTGCAGCTCGCACCGCACCCCCGCCGCCTCCAGCACGCTGCGCACGCTGGTCAGCTCGGCGTTGAGATCCAGCTCGCGGTAGCCGCGCACGGCCTCGCGCAGCTCCCTCAGCGCCTTCCTGGTCAGCCCGTGGACCTCGGTGAGCTCGTCGGCCGCCTCGGCGCGGCCGGCCCGCGTGAGCCGTACGGCCAGCTCGGTCTTCACGGCGATGGCCGACAGCTGGTGTCCGACCAGGTCGTGCAGGTCACGGGCGAAACGCAGGCGCTCCTCCGCGACCGCCAGCCGCGCCCTGGCCTCCTTGCCCTCCTCGGCCTGGATGGCCAGGGTGTAGATCCAGACCCACAGCCGGTTCGAACTGGGCACGCTGAGCAGCAGCACGATGACGATGACCAGCTGGACCGCCACCGGCGCGAGGTCGAATGTGATCACGAACGGCAACATCGCGCCCCAGGCCGCGCCGACCACAGCGCTCATGATCGCCGACGTACGCTTGCTGACGTTGACCACGGCCACCGACAGCCACGCGACCAGGGCGAACCCGCACCCGAACGGCTCGAACCCGCCCGCGACCGCGATGAAGACCGCCAGGCCGCCGGCGACGGCGACCTGGCGGGCCGGATAGGCGCGGTCCAGCAGGACCTTGAGAATGCCCAGATAGGAACGGCTGAAGGCGATCAGCCCGATCAGCACAAGCACGCCGCGCCACCAGATCGGCTCGGGTGTGGCGAAGAAGGCGGCGATCGCGCATCCCCACGTCATCCACAACGCCAGGCCGAGCATGTGCCAGGTGGCACGACGTGCCTTGCCGAACTCTCCCATCAACGACTGCGCAGCACTTCGGTGAACTTCAGCCGGGCTCCGGTGCGCAGGACGGCGCGCTCGTAGACGCGGGCGCCCACGGCCGCGATGCCCGCGACGGCGGCCATCATGATCAGCATGGCCAGGCCCACCTCCCACAGCGGCACCTCCGCCGCGGCCATGCGGACCGGCATGACCATCGAGGAGAACGGCGGGATCAGCGACATGACGGTCGACAGCGTGCTCGACGGGTCGCCGGTGGCGTAGATCGAGACACCGTAGGTGACCATCACGGTGAGCATCATCGGGCCGAGCACGTTGCCCACCTCCTCCTGGCGCGAGACCAGCGACGCCAGCGACGCCGAGTAGGTGGCGAAGAAGGCGTAGCCCAGGAGGAACCAGATCATCGTGCCCGCGATGATGCCCGCCATGCCGGGCGGGAAGTTCTCGGCGAAGCCTGAGGCCACCGCCGCGCCGATGCCGACGACCAGGACCACGGCCAAGTTGATCAGCCCGATCACGCCGAGCCCGACCACCTTCCCGACGAGCAGCTGCCAGGGCCGGAGCGAGGCGAGCAGGATCTCGACGATCCGGCTGCCCTTCTCCTCGACGACGCCCATCGCCACCATCGAGACCGACTGGATGACCAGGCCGAACAGCACGATGACCAGCAGGAACGCGATGCCTCTGCGCGCGTCCTCGTAGCGGGTGTCGGCGCCGACCGACTCCATGGCCAGCGGCGGCACGTTCACCCCGGCCGCGCCCAGCTTCACCTCCCGGTTGACGCTCTGCATCAGCACGCCGAGCTCGGTCTCGATCTGACCGTCCGTGAGCACCGTCGTGCCGTCGACCAGCGCGGCGTCCAGGTCGCCGTCGAGCACGGCCTTGGTGGCGGCGGCGCGGTCCTGGAAGGTCTTGAAGGTGAACTCCGCCTCGGGCAGCGCCTGCTTCAGCGGCAGCTCCTGGGAGTTGACCAGGCCGATCGTGTACTTGTCCGGTCCGTCGAAGAACTTGGGCAGGAAGGCCACCACGCCGACCACGACGGCGGTGACGATCAGGCCGATGATGAAGGACCTGGTCCTGACCGTCGTGACGATCTCGCGCCGCGCTACCAACCACACCGCGCTCATGCCACGGCCTCCTTGAAGATCTCGGTGAGAGAGGCCCGCTCGAAGCCGAAGTGCTCGACGTGGCCCGACTTGACGGCCCGGCGAAGGATCTCCTGGTCGTCGCCCCCGCTGGTGACCAGGACGTGCCGGTCGTCCTGCACGGTCAGCTCGCCGGGCAGGCCGTCGGCCCAGCCCGGCGCGGCGCCCCGCACGACGACCTTCAGGGCCCGGCCGGCCGCGGCCTGCAGGGTCTCGACGCTCCCGGTGGCGACCATGCGCCCGGCCGAGATGATGCCGACCGCGTCGCACAGCCGCTCGACGAGCTCCAGCTGGTGGCTGGAGAACAGCACGGGCACGCCGCCCCTGGCCCGCTCCTGCAGCACCGTCGAGAGGGCCTCGACCGCGATCGGGTCGAGCCCGGAGAAGGGCTCGTCGAGGATGAGCAGCTCGGGGTCGTGCACCAGGGCCACGGCGAGCTGCACGCGCTGCTGGTTGCCCAGCGACAGCGCCTCGACCGCGTCGTTCCTGCGCTCGGTCAGGGTCAGGCGCTCCAGCAGGTCGTCGGTGGCCGTGCGGGCGGCCGTGGAGCTCATTCCGTGCAGCTGGCCGAAGTACTCGATCTGCTCGGCGACGCGCATCTTCTGGTAGAGGCCGCGCTCCTCGGGCATGTAGCCGATCCGCTTGCGCGTGTCGGCGTCGAGCGGCCGGCCCTGCCAGCTCACCTGGCCGGCGTCCGAGAGCAGCACGCCCATGACGATCCGCATCGTGGTGGTCTTGCCGGCTCCGTTGGCTCCGACGAAGCCGTACAGCTCGCCGGGCCGTACCTCGAAGCCCACGCCGTCGAGCGCGACCTTGCCACCAGGGAACTGCTTGCGCAGTCCGGTTATCTCCAGCATCAGGGGAATCCTTCTCAGTTGTGCCGGGGGTCCCAGCGGAAGAACAGCTTGACGAGCAGCGCGCCGACGGCCACCCAGCCGAGCAGCGTGGCGACGTAAACCGACATTTCGCCCAAGGATGCACCGTAGTAGCCCGCCCGCATCAACTCCATCACCGGGGTGACCGGCAGGACGCGGGCGACGATCTCCAGTGCGGTGGGCATCTGCTCCAGGGGCCAGGCCAGCGGCGCGGCGAACATCAGGACGATCAGCACCGGCATCGGGGTCAGCTGCGCCATCTCGGCGCTCGGCGTGATGCCCGAGAAGGCCGCGGCCAGCAGGGCGAAGACGGCCACTCCGAGCAGGCCGCCGACGATCATCGGGACCGGATTGCTGGGCAGGGTGCCCGCGTAGCGGTCGGTCAGCACGATCAGCAGCGCGACCTGGAGGACGAAGACCGCCAGGGCGCCGAGACCGGCCCCGCCGAAGATGGCCGCCGCCGAGCTCTGGCCGCCGCGCAGCCGCTTGAGAACCAGCTCCTCACGGCGGGCGGTGAAGGTGTTGACCAGGTTCAGGAAGGCCGTGAAGATCAGCAGGATGCCCGGCATCCCGGACAGCACGAACGTCGGGTCCTCCGTCATCTGCAGATACAGGAAGCCGAACAGCAGCGGCAGGACCATCACGTTGAACAGCGCGACGTAGTTGCGGCCCAGCAGCTTCAGATCGGTCCTGGCCAGCCGTACGGCGTGCAGAGCGTCGGTCTTCACTTCGCCTCCTTGGCGACACGCAGGAAAACATCGTCGAGAGTGCCGGGGCGCACTTCCAGGCGCTCCAGGTCCACCTGGTGCTTGTCGGCCCAGTCGAGCAGCTCGCGCATCGCGGCGTGGGCGCTGCCGTACACCTTGTAGGCCGCCCTGCCGCCGGCGATCGACGGCTCCTGGCCCTCGATGGCCGGCAGCAGCTCGTGCCGGTCGGGCAGGCGGAAGCTGAGCTGGTCGCCGCTGGTGGCCACGACCTCGTCGACCGTGCCGTCGATGCGGATCACGCCTTCGTGCATGATCGCCAGCCGGTCGGCCAGGCGCTCGGCCTCCTCCAGGTAGTGGGTGGTCAGCAGGATCGTCGTCCCGGCCTCCCGCAACGAGCGCACGATCTCCCAGGTCCGCTGCCGCGCCTCGGGGTCCATACCGGTGGTCGGCTCGTCGAGGAAGAGCACCTCGGGCAGGCTCAGGATGGCCAGCGCCAGGTCCAGGCGGCGCTTCTGGCCGCCCGACAGCTGCTTCACCCTGACCTTGGCCTTGCTCGTCAGCTCCACCAGCTCGATCGGGTTGCCCGTCAGCGGCTCGCGGCCGGCGTCCTTGGCCATGCCGCGCCACAGCTCGATCGTCTCGGCCACGGTCAGGTCGCCGAGGAAACCCGCCTCCTGGAGCATGATCGACATGCGGGGGCGCAGCTGCTTGCGCTCCTTGACCGGATCGAGGCCGAGCACCCGCACGCTCCCGCCGGAGGGCTTGGAGTAGCCCGCGAGCACCTCCATCGTGGTGGTCTTGCCCGCGCCGTTGGTGCCCAGCAACGCGAACAGCTCGCCCTGCCGTACGTCGAAGGTGATGCCGCGCACGGCCTCGAAGTCGCCGTACGACTGCCGCAGGCCCGTCACGTCGATCGCTGTCGTCATGTCCATCATGCTCCTGCAGGACGGGTTGCCCCAGGTAGTCGCCGGAATCACCGGCCGGGCATGGATCTTGCGTCCGACTCGGATGACATTTGTCATTAGGGTGGGCTCATGACCCGAGCCGACAAGGACAAGCCCGTCGTCCTCTCCCGCATCTACACCCGCACCGGCGACGACGGCACCACGGGCCTGAGCGACATGAGCCGCGTGTCGAAGAACGACGTACGGCTCGCGGCCTACGCCGACGTCGAGGAGGCCAACGCGCACATCGGCATCGCCCTGGCCTTCGGCACCCTGTCCCCCGCGATCGCCGAAGTGCTCGAACGGGTGCAGAACGAACTGTTCGACGTGGGCGCCGACCTGGCCACACCGGTCGTGGAGAATCCGGAGTTCGCCCCGCTGCGGGTGGAGCCGTCCTACATCGAGTGGATCGAGGGCCGGTGCGATGCCTTCAACGCCGATCTGAAGCCGCTGCGCAGCTTCATCCTGCCCGGCGGCGACGCCGCCACCGCGCAGCTGCACCTGGCCAGGGTGACCGTACGACGGGCCGAACGCACCACCTGGGCGGCGCTGCAGACCCACGACGACGTCAACCCGCTGACCGCGAAATACCTCAACCGGCTGTCGGACCTGCTGTTCATCCTGTGCCGCGTCGCCCACGACGGCACGGAGATCCTCTGGAAGCCCGGCGGCACCCGCTAGGACACGTCGAGATAGGCGCCGGGAGGGGCCGACTCCAGCCAGGCCAGGAAGCCGGTGAGCGCGTCGTGGCTCATGGCCAGTGAGACCTCGCCCCGGTCCGACACGCAGTCGATCGCCCACAGGCCGTCGTCGAGCTGGCGGCGGCCGGAAACGACGAGGCCGCGCCTCGCGATCGCGTGACGCGGCCTCAGTCGTACACCCAGGAGCGGGGTCCAGTGGAGCTCACCGGCGACGTAGCGGGCTACTCCCCTGCGCCAGCCGTGCCCCTTGACCTGCAGGCGGCAGGGCAGCGTGCCCCTGGCCAGCATGATGGCGCGAAAGACCAGAAAGGCGGCGAGCAGCAGCACACACGAAATCGTGATCGTCAGTGCCGCCGTCATCGCCGCCCTCTCGGTTGAGTCGTCAGACCTCTTCAGTTGTCCGGCCCGGCCGAGCGAAGGTCAGCTGTCCTCGCCCGCGGCCCGGAGCCGGGCCTGGGCACGCTTGACCTCGATCGCCGCGTCGGCGTCGTCCTGGTTGGCCTCGATCGAGGCCTGGGCCCGCGTCAAGGCGTCACGCGCGGCCGCCACGTCGACCTCGGAGCCGAGCTCGGCGACCTCGGCCAGAACGGAGACCTCGTTGTCGGCCACGGAGATGAATCCACCGTGGACCGCCGCCACCAGATCGGCCTCACCCTCGCGCTTGACCTTGAGGATGCCGCCCTCGACCAGCACGCCGAGAACGGGTGCGTGTCGAGGAAGGATACCGATCTCGCCCTCGACGGTCTTGGCAATCACCATGTCGGCCTCGCCCGACCAGATCTCACGCTCCGGTGAGACGACACCTACTCGTAGCTTCGCCACTGTCGTAGGTTCCTTTCCTGATCATTGAGGTGCCGGACGGATCCGGCACCTCAGCGCAGCCTACTTGGACAGCTCGCGAGCCTTGGCCTCGGCCTGCTCGATGCCGCCGACCATGAAGAACGCCTGCTCGGGCAGGTGGTCGTACTTGCCCTCGCACAGGCCCTTGAACGAGGCGATCGTCTCGTCCAGCGGCACGAACTCACCCGGCTGGCCGGTGAACGCCTCGGCGGCGTACATCGGGTGCGACAGGAAGCGCTCGATGCGGCGGGCCCGGTTGACGGTGACCTTGTCCTCTTCGGACAGTTCGTCGATACCGAGGATCGCGATGATGTCCTGGAGCTCGCGGTACTTCTGGAGGATCCGCTTGGTCTCCTGGGCCACCGCGTAGTGCTCCTCGCCGACGATGGTCGGGTCGAGGATACGCGAGGAGGAGTCGAGCGGGTCCACCGCCGGGTAGATGCCCTTCTCGGAGATCGGACGGGACAGAACCGTCTGAGCGTCGAGGTGGGCGAAGGCGTTGTGCGGCGCCGGGTCGGTGATGTCGTCCGCGGGCACGTAGATCGCCTGCATCGAGGTGATCGAGTGGCCACGCGTCGAGGTGATGCGCTCCTGGAGCACACCCATCTCGTCGGCCAGCGTGGGCTGGTAACCCACGGCGGACGGCATACGGCCGAGGAGGGTGGAGACCTCGGAACCGGCCTGGGTGAAGCGGAAGATGTTGTCGATGAAGAGGAGCACGTCCTGCTTCTGCACATCGCGGAAGTACTCCGCCATGGTCAGGGCGGACAGCGCCACGCGCAGACGGGTGCCCGGCGGCTCGTCCATCTGGCCGAAGACGAGGGCGGTGTCCTTGAGAACGCCGGCCTCCTCCATCTCCAGCCAGAGGTCGTTGCCCTCACGGGTACGCTCGCCGACGCCCGCGAAGCACGAGGTTCCGGAGAACTTCAGCGCGACTCGGCGGATCATCTCCTGGATCAGAACGGTCTTGCCGACACCGGCGCCACCGAACAGACCGATCTTGCCACCCTTCACGTACGGGGTGAGCAGGTCGATGACCTTGATGCCGGTGGGCAGCATCTCGGTGCGCGACTCGAGCTGGTCGAAGGCCGGGCTCGGGCGGTGGATGCCCCACTTCTCGGTGACCTGGAGGGAGGCGGTCGGCACGTCGAGCGACTCGCCGAGCGCGTTCCACACGTGGCCCTTGACGACGTCGCCGACGGGCACCGAGATCGGCGCGCCGGAGTCGGTCACGGCGGCGCCGCGGACCAGGCCGTCGGTGGGCTGCATCGAGATGGCGCGGACCAGGTTGTCACCCAGGTGCTGCGCGACCTCGAGGGTCAGCTTCTTGGTCTCGTCGCCGAGGACGACTTCGACGTTCAGGGCGTTGTAGATGTCGGGCATCGCCTCGACGGGGAATTCCACGTCGACGACGGGGCCCGTGACACGCGCGACGCGGCCGGTGCCGGTCGTGGTCTCTACGGTCTCAGCAGTCATTTTCACTCTTTCCCCGCTGCGGCGTCAGCCAGCGCGTTCGCGCCACCGACGATCTCGCTGATTTCCTGGGTGATCTCGGCCTGGCGAGCCTTGTTCATCTCCTGGGTGAAGACCCGGACGAGCTCGTTGGCGTTGTCGGTCGCCGACTTCATGGCCCGGCGACGAGCGGCGTGCTCGGATGCGGCCGACTGGAGCAGCGCGCTGAAGATGCGCGACTCCACGTAGCGCGGCAGCAGCGTGTTGAGCACCTCGTCGGCCGTCGGCTCGAACTCGTAGTACGGCGGAATCGCGACGGACTCCGACGGCTCGGTCTCCTCGATCTCCAGCGGAAGCACGCGCTTGATGACGACGTTCTGCGTCAGCATCGAGACGAACTCCGTCGAGACGATGTGGATCTCGTCGATGCCGTTGTCGTCCTTGAAGGACTCGATCAGCGTTTCGGCGATCTCCTTGGCGTTGCGGTAGGAGGGGTTGTCGGAGAACCCGTCCCACTGCCCGCCCATCTCCCGCCCGCGGAAGGAGTGCCAGGTGATGCCCTTGCGGCCCACCACGAACGGCACCGTCTCCAGCCCGCGCTCGTTGAGGTGACCCCGGAGGGCCTCCGCCTCGCGCAGCAGGTTGGCGTTGAAGCCGCCGCAGAAACCGCGGTCGCTGGTGATGATGAGCACGCCGGCCTTGGAGGGGTTCTCCTTGGCCACGGTCAGCGGATGGTCGACGCTCACGGTGTTGCTGACGACGCCGGTGACGGCGCGAGTGATCTCACGCTCGTACGGCAGCGCCGCCGCCATCCGCTGCTGCGCCTTCACGATCCGCGAAGAGGCGATGAGCTCCTGGGCCTTGGTGATCTTGGCGGTCGACTTGACCGACTTGATCCGCCGCCTCAGCAGTCTGAGTTGGGCTCCCATCGGCCTAGCTCTCCGCCTTGCGGACGACCTTCTGGATCTTCTCCTGGCCGACCTCGTCCTTGTCGAGCGGAGCAACCGGCTCGTCCTGGACCAGCAGCTCACCCGACGAGGTGGTGAAGCCCTTCTTGAACTCGGTGATGGCGCCCTTGAGCGCGGTCACCGTGTCGTCGGAGAGCTCACGGGTCTCACGGATGGTGTCGAAGATGCCCTTGTGACCGCTGTTGACGTAGTCGAGGAACTCCGACTCGAAGCGACGGATGTCGCTGACCGGAACCTCGTCCAGCTCACCGGTCGTGCCCGCCCACACCGAGACGACCTCGCGCTCCAGGGAGAACGGGGAGTACTGCGGCTGCTTGAGCAGCTCGACCAGACGCTGTCCACGCTCCAGCTGAGCCTTGGAGGCGGCGTCGAGGTCGGAGGCGAAGGAGGCGAAGGCCTCCAGGTCGCGGTACTGCGACAGGGCCAGACGGAGCGTGCCCGCCACCTTGCGCATCGCCTTGGCCTGCGCGGAACCACCGACTCGGGAGACGGAGATACCGACGTTGATGGCGGGGCGCACACCGGCGTTGAACAGGTCGGTCTCGAGGAAGACCTGGCCGTCGGTGATGGAGATGACGTTGGTCGGGATGAACGCCGAGACGTCGTTGCCCTTGGTCTCGATGATCGGCAGACCCGTCATCGAACCGGCGCCCATGTCGTCGGAGAGCTTCGCGCAACGCTCCAGGAGGCGGGAGTGCAAGTAGAAGACGTCGCCGGGGAAGGCCTCACGGCCCGGCGGGCGACGCAGCAGCAGGGACACGGCGCGGTAGGCGTCGGCCTGCTTGGTCAGGTCGTCGAAGACGATCAGGACGTGCTTGCCCTGGTACATCCAGTGCTGGCCGATGGCCGAGCCGGTGTAGGGGGCGAGGTACTTGTAACCCGCGGCGTCGGAGGCCGGAGCGGCGACGATGGTGGTGTACTCCATCGCGCCCGCCTCCTCCAGGCGGCCACGGACCTGCGCGATCGTCGAGCCCTTCTGGCCGACGGCGACGTAGACGCAGCGAACCTGCTTGCTCGGGTCGCCCGACAGCCAGTTCTCGCGCTGGTTGAGGATCGTGTCCACGGCGATGGCGGTCTTGCCCGTGCCACGGTCGCCGATGATCAGCTGGCGCTGACCACGGCCGATCGCGGTCATGGCGTCGATCGCCTTGATGCCGGTGGCGAGGGACTCCTTCACCGGCTGGCGCTGCACGACCGAGGGGGCCTGCAGCTCGAGCGCGCGAAGGCCCTCGGACTCGATCGCACCCTTGCCGTCGAGCGGGTTGCCGAGGGGGTCGACCACGCGGCCGAGGAAGTTGTCGCCGACGGGCACGGACAGGACCTCGCCCGTCCGGCGGACCGTCTGGCCCTCCTCGATCTTGCTGAAGTCGCCCAGGATAACGACACCGATCTCGCGCGTGTCGAGGTTCAGCGCCAGACCACGCGTGCCGTCCTCGAACTCGAGCAGCTCGTTGGCCATCGCCGAGGGAAGGCCGGAGACGTGGGCGATACCGTCGCCACAGTCGACGACGGTCCCGATCTCCTCGCGCGCGGCGCCTTCCGGTTCGTACGCCTGGACGAAGCGCTCAAGCGCGTCCCGGATCTCATCCGGCCGGATCGTAAGCTCCGCCATCTCTCTTTCGTCTCCTCAATCGCCTTAGCCGGCCAACCGGCGGCGGACTTCTTCGATACGACCCACGATCGTGGTGTCGATGATCTCGTCGCCTACGCGGACCGAGAATCCACCGATCACTCGCGGGTCCACCTCAACGTTCAGGTGCACGTCACGACCGTAGGAGTTGCGCAGCCACGCAGCGAGACGCTGCTTCTGCGCATCGGTGAGCTCGACCGCGCTGCGCACCACCGCGACGAGTCGCTGGCGCTGCTGGGCCACGAGCTGACCGATCTCCTCCAGCCCTGTTTCCAGGCTACGCCCGCGCGGGTGCACGGCGGCCTGGGTGATGAGCCGCAGGCTGGACGGGGCGACCTTGCCGCCGAGCAGGTTCTGCAGGAGCTCCTGCTTGCCCTGGACGGGAGCGGCCTGGTCGGCCAGCGCCCGACGCAGCTCGGGGTTGGCGGCCACGATGCGGCTGAAGCGGAAGAGCTCGTCCTCCACCTCGTCGATGCGGCCCGTCGACTCGGCCTCAGCGGCCGAGGCCACCACGCTGTAACGCTCGAGCGCGGCGGTCATGTCGCTCGCCTTCGACCACTTGGCCTCGGCGGCTGCCACGGTGGTCTCCACCGCGGCGTCGCTGACCTTGCCGCCGAGCAGGGCGCGGACGGTCTGAGCCTTCTGCTCGGCCGGGCGCGCCGGGTCCGACAGCGCACGGCGCAGGCCGTGCTCGCGGTCCAGCAGGTCCACGACCGCGTCGAGGTCGTCGGCCAGCCGGCCGAGGTCGGCCGAGCCGGCGACGGCGTTGAAGCGCTCTTCGACCGTGGCCAGGGAAGCTCTGCTCAGACCGCGCATCAGCGCACCGCCGGGGCCGAGCCCTCGAGCTCGTCGAGGAAGCGGTCGATGGTGCGGCGCTGACGGGCCTCGTCCTCGAGGGACTCGCCCACGATGCGGCCGGCCAGGTCGGTCGACAGGCGGCCGATCTCGGTGCGCAGCTGGGAGAACGCCTGCTGGCGGTCCGCCTCGATCTGCGCGTGCGCCGCGTCGATGATGCGACGGGCCTCGGTCTGCGCCTCCTCACGGAGCTCGGCCTTCAGCTGCGCGGCCTGCTCGCGAGCCTCCTCACGCAGGCGCGCGGCCTCCGTGCGGGCCTCGTTCAGCTGCTCGCGGTACTGCTGCTGCAGAGCCGCGGCCTCGGCCTGTGCCTTCTCGGCCTTGAGGATGCCGCCCTCGATGGCCTCGGTGCGCTCCTGAAGGGTCTTCTGGATGCGCGGGGTGAGGACCTTGATGAGGAAGAAGGCGACGACGGCGAACGCGAAGCTGCCGATGACGAGCTCGTAGGTGTGCGGCATGAGGGGGTTGTAGGCCCCCTCCTCCGCGGCGAGGAGCTTAGCTGCCAGTGTCATGAATGCAGCCTTTCGTCAGGTTCGTCGGTGATCGGTCAGACGCCGGCGAGAATGAAGGGCGCGACCAGACCGATCAGGGCAAGGGCCTCGGTGAGAACGAAGCCGAGGAGCATGTTCTGACGGATCAGACCGTAGGCCTCGGGGTTGCGGGCGATGGCCTGCACACCCTGACCGAAGATGATGCCGACGCCGATGCCGGGGCCGATGGCGGCAAGGCCGTAACCGATGGCGGTGACGTTGCCGGAGACCTCAGCGAGAACGCTCATTGCGGTGATTCCTTTTCTGGTAGGCCGGTCGATCGTCTTTCAACCGGTCTGGACACTTATTCGGGTGGTCTAGTGCTCGGCGTGCAGTGCGCCGCCGATGTACATGGCGGCGAGCATCGCGAACAGGTACGCCTGCAGGAACTGGATCAGCAGTTCCAGGGCGGTGAACACGATCGTCATGACGACGCCGAGCACGCCCACGGCTGCGCCGAGGGGCGTGAGCTTCTCGAACAGGAACCAGAAGCCCACCATGCTGAAGAAGGCCAGGAGCATGTGGCCGGCGAACATGTTCGCGAACAGTCGCACCATGTGCGTGAACGGCGCGAGAATCATGTTCGAAGCGAACTCAAGCGGAGCAAGCAGGACGTACATGCCCTTCGGGATGCCCGGAGGGAACATCATGTTCTTGAAGTAGCCGATGCCACCCTGGTGCTTGACACCCAGGAAGATCTTGATCACGTAGACCGTGAGGGCCAGCACCGCCGGGAAGGCGATGTGGGAGGCGACCGGGAACTGGATGAAGGGGATGACTCCCATGAGGTTCCAGACCCAGATCATGAAGAACATGCTGAGCAGCAGGCCCATCCAGCGGTCGGCGTCCTTGCCCAGGAAGGGCCGGGCCACCTGGTCGCGAACGAACATGTAGCCGATCTCGCCGACGTTCTGGATGCCGCGCGGAACCAGCTTCGGCTTGGCGAAAGCGCTCCAGCAGAACACGATCACGATGATGGACGTGAGCACCGCCAGGATGACCGGCTTGGTGAGCCAGTAAATGCCGCCGATGGGAGGCAGCTCGAACAGCTCTTGCGGTGTCGGAGGCGTGAACTTGTCCGGGTCGGAGGCGAGGAGCGTCAGCGCATTCACGCGGCGTTCCCTTCGAGGTGGTAGGTGGTCACAAGGGTGTAGCCCTGAGCTAGCGACCGTACTTCCGGTAGAACAGATACACGGAGAGGACGACCCCCAGAACAACGCCTATGGGGAAGAGCGCGGACGTGCCCAGCCAACGGTCCAGCAACCAGCCGAGTCCGCCGTAGATCGCTATTCCAGAGAGAACGTAGCTGGGAGCTGACCACGCGGCGTCGGCGAAGTCGCGACCGTCGTCTTCCGGTCTGCGTTCCTGTTCGCTCATCGCGCGCCCGACGATAGCAGGGAGGAGAAGGACTAGTCATATCGGGCCCCGTCACTTTACCCGCGCTCATGACTTTCCCGCGTCGGGATCGACGTAGAGCGTCTTCGTCTTGACGAAGGCACGGACTTCCGCCGCCGTCCACACGACGGTGCAGACCACGACGGCCCAGGCGAAGGCCTTGGGGTTCCAGGCGGTGGTGTCGCCGAACGCTCGTAGCACGATCATCAGGACGACGACCTTGACCAGGTAGCTCCCCATCGCCGCCATGGCCATGACCTGCGGCGAGATGCGCGAGGCGAAGGACACGGCTACCACGCTGATGCTGAAGAAGACCCCGACCAGCAGGGTGCCGAGGATCGCGCCGAGCGCGCCCTTGCCCCCCGCCATCAGGAAGGCCACTACGACCGCGACCGCTCCCACTGCGAGAGTGGGCAGCGCGGCGCTTTTCAGAACGCGCACGTCGTTGGCCTGCATGTGGTCTCCAGAAACAGTTGTCAAGCGAGCGGTTGCTTCCCTATGGGCTTGGGAACCCCTGCTCGTGAAAGATATCACAAGCTCTGGGATGACCGCTTTTACCTGCCGTTTCTAGTTTTCGATCAAGGCCGGATCACCGCAGCGCGGTGGACTCTGCCCTGATGGGAGGCATCGGACCCGTCGGCGGGCCCCCGTCGTCCTCCTCCGGGGAGACCCGGCGTCGCCAGCGCGGACCGCGGGGCGCGTGGTGCGAACCCTTGCTCCGCCATCGGGGCGCGGCCATGAGGATGAGCACCCCCACCGCGAGCACGATGATCAGCGGGAAGAAGATGACCGGGACGCCCAGGACCGACATGCCCGTCAGGCCGAACGCGAACAGGAAGGTCCAGGCGTAGAGGATCAGCACCGAGCGGCGGTGCGAGTGGCCCAGGTCCATCAGCAGGTGATGCAGGTGGCCGCGGTCGGGCGCGAACGGCGACATGCCGCGCGAGGTGCGCCGCACGACCGCGGTGACCAGGTCGATCAGCGGCAGCACCAGCACCGACAGCGGGATCAGCAGCGGGATCAGCGCGCCGAACTTGTTGACGTCGACGATCAGCTCGGGATCGGCGGCCGACGTGACCGTGATCAGCGACGAACCCAGCACCAGGCCGAGCAGCATCGCCCCGGTGTCGCCCATGAAGATGCGCGCCGGATGGAAGTTGTGCGGCAGGAAGCCGAGACACACGCCGATGAGGATGGCCATGACGGCGGCCGTCACGTTGATGCGGTTGTCCTCGAGCACCTGGTCGAGCCGGATGGAGTAGGCCCAGGTGGCCATGGCCGAGATGCAGACGATGCCGGAGGCCAGGCCGTCGAGCCCGTCGACGAAGTTGACCGCGTTGATGATCACCACGATCACCAGGATCGTGATCACCGCGCTGGACAGGTCGTCGAGGAAGAGCGGAGGTCCCCAGTCACGCGGCAGCGGGATGTAGGTCAGCCGCATGCCGTTGTAGACCAGCACGCCGGCCGCCGCGATCTGCCCGCCCATCTTGATGAACGGGTCCATCCCCCACCAGTCGTCGAGGAACCCGGTGAAGGTGATGATGCCGCCCGCCACGATCAGCGCCACCACGGTGTTGCTGGAGGCCAGCACCGGGCCGGTGTGGGGCAGTTCGTGGGTGGTGAGCAGGGCGGCGACCAGCCCGCCGTACATCGCCAGGCCCCCGAGCCGCGGGGTCGGCGTGGTGTGGACGTCGCGGTCGCGAACCTCCGGCATGGCGCCGATGCGGATGGCGAACCTGCGGACCAACGGGACCAACAGGAAGGTCACCACCGCCGCGACAAGCGCCATGTAGAGGTATTCGCGCACGAACCCAAGTCTCCCGGATGCTCCGGCCTGCTGTGACCGGAAAAGGACACAGACTCAGCTTATAAATCGCTGGGATACGGCTGGTGGATGGCTACGATACTGGAAACCCTCGCACGTGTGACATTAGTGCTTTCCCGATTACGGACGGCCCGCGCGACGAGCGAGCCCACCTCTTTGAGCTCTTCAGGACCCATACCCTGCGTCGTCGCACAGGGCGTGCCGACCCGGATGCCCGAGGTGATCGTCGGGGGTTCCGGATCGTACGGAATCACGTTCCTGTTGAGGGTTATACCCACCTCCGCGCACCGCCGCTCAGCCTCCGCCCCGGTCACTCCCGACCCTCGCAGGTCGATCAACGCCAGATGGGTGTCGGTACCCCCGGCGACCGGTCGCATGCCTTCGGCTGCCAATGTGTCGCACAACGCCTGGGCGTTCACCACGACTTTCCTGGCATAACTCGCGAACTCCGGTTGAAGGGCCTCGCCGAAGGCCACCGCTTTCGCCGCGATGGTGTGCATCTGGGGGCCGTCCTGGACAAACGGGAAAACCGCCCGGTCAATACGTCCGGCCAGCTCAGCCGTACAGACGATGCCCCCGCCCCGCGGACCGCGCAACGCCTTGTGCGTGGTGAAGGTGACGACGTCCGCGTACGGCACGGCGGACGGGATCGCGCCCCCGGCCATCAACCCGATCGTGTGCGCCACGTCCGCCAGCAACCAGGCGCCCACCTCGTCGGCGATGCCGCGGAACACCGAGAAGTCGATCAGGCGGGGATAGGCCGTCGCGCCACACACGATGACTTTGGGACGGTGGCGGATCGCCAGGTCACGGACCTCGTCGTAGTCGATGAGCTCGCTGTCGCGCCGCACGCCGTACGAGACGACGTCGAACCAGCGGCCGGAGAAGTTCACCCGCGAACCGTGGGTCAGGTGGCCGCCGTGGGCCAGATCCATCGCCAGCATCGTGTCGCCCGGCTGCAGCAACGCGGCGTAGGCGGCCAGGTTGGCGCTGGTGCCCGAGTGGGGCTGCACGTTGGCGTGCTCGGCGTCCAGGAGCTGCCTGGCTCGCTGGATGGCCAGGTACTCCACCTTGTCGACGACCTCGCAGCCGCCGTAGTAGCGCCTGCCCGGGTAGCCCTCGGCGTACTTGTTGGTCAGCGTGGACCCCAGCGCGGCCAGCACGGCCGGGCTGGTGAAATTCTCGCTGGCGATCAGCTGGATGCCGCCGCGCACGCGGGCGAGCTCGTCCAGCAGGACCCTGGCGACGTCGGGGTCCTGGCTCTGGAGGCGACCGAAGTCGGGCCCATAGAAGGGAGTCTCTCCCACTTCATCACTTTATGCCCGGCTTCAGGTCAGGAGAAGGCACGCGGCGTCGCCGAGGCGGCGGGGATCCAGCGCGGCGTGTCGGCCGCCTGGTCGCTGATCGCCGTCAGGACCGCCTGGCGGTACAGGCGCAGCCGGGTGCGCCACTCGCCGATGTCCTCGACGTAACGGGCACCCACCGGGGCGTCCCACGTCTGAGGGCTGCGCGCCATCTGATAGGCCTTGTCGAGACTGCCCGTGAGGGTTTCCAGCATGGGCAGGACGCTCTGCCACAGGGTGACCAGGCGCTGGTAGTCGGGATTGAACTGCCAGGCCTGCGGCTGGCCTTCCAGAGCCCCGGCGGTGCCCGCCGTGGGCGGGGTCTCCCCGGGGCGCTGCGGCTGGGGGGCGGGCGGGTCGGCGTACATGCGGGATGTTCTCCTTCGGGGCGAGAGGACTTGGGAGCGGCTACGCGCCGTAGCTACAGGCGGTCGGGCCGGGGCCGTTGCTACGGGCGGTCGGCCCGTGGCCGTGGCTCCGGGCGTCGGGCCGGGGCCGTGGCTCCGGGCGGCGGGCCGGGGCCGTGGCCGTGGCTTTCGGGCGGCGGGCCGGGGCCGTGGCCGTGGCTTTCGGGCTACGAGCCGTGGCCCCCGGATGCTTCGGCTCACCGGGCGCGGGTCAGGCCGGGGCGCCCGGGTCGACCGAGCCCGGCGGGCCGTCGGGCTCGATGTCCTCCGGCGCCCACTCGCCCTTGCCCCACTCCCCCTTGGGCACCTCCACGCTCGGCATCTCCATCGGCGGGATCTCGGAGCTCTTCTCGATCAGCTCCTTCAACTCCGCCGGAGTGAGCCGGTCGGCCTCCACCGACACGACGTCGCTGCCGTCGTTGGCCCACTGCTGCACGTCGCCGTTGCTGCCACCCGCGAGCGGCCCCAGCAGCGCCGGGTCGCCACCCGTCGCGATGGGCAGCACCTGAACCGGCGACCCGGCCACCGCCGGCTCGGCCTGCCCGGGGCTCCCGTCGAGCGTCGGCGTCCCCTGCGAGTCGACCGGCGTGCCCTGAGCGGCAACCGGGGTGCCCTGGGCGGCGTCGCCCGCCGTCGGGGTGCCCTGGGCGGCGTCGCCCGCCGTCGGGGTGCCCTGGGCGGCGTCGCCCGCCGTCGGGGTGCCGTGGGCGGTGTCGCCGGTGGGTGGCGTGCTCTGCGGGCTGTCGCCGCCCGCCGTCGTGCTCTGCGTCGCGGGGCCGCCCGGATCCACCGACCCAGGAGGCCCGTCGGGCTTGATGTTCTCCGGCGCCCAGTCGCCCTTGCCCCATTCCCCCTTGGGCACCTCCACGCTCGGCATCTCCATCGGCGGGATCTCGGAGCTCTTCTCGATCAGCTCCTTCAACTCCGCCGGAGTGAGCCGATTGGCCTCCACCGACACGACGTCGCTGCCGTCGTTGGCCCACTTCTTCACGTCGCCGTCGTCGGCGGGCTGCACCTGGGGGCCCTGCTCCTGCCCCGGCATGTCGACGGGCTGGACCTGGTCCATCTTGGCCAGCAGGTCCTCGATCTCCTTGGCCGTCGGCTGGTCCACCGGGACCTGCAGCACCTTCACGCCGTCGATCTCGACGACCTGGGGCTTGCCGATGGCCAGGTCGTCGGGGTGGTCCTTGGCCGGGGTGTCGTCGCGGGTGGCCGGAGGATCGGCCGCCTGGGTGTCGGTGCCGTCCTTCGCGGTGTCCGGGCCGGGGGTCGCGTCAGGCTTCTCCTGCACCGGCTTGCCGTCGTCGGCGGGCTTGGTGGCGTCGGGCTTGTCCTCGTCGGGCTTCGACGCCTCGGGCTTGGAGTCCTCCGGCTGGGAGTCTTCCGGTTTGGAGTCTTCCGGCTTGTCCCCGGCCGGCTTCGACGCTTCCGGCTTGTCGTCGGCCGGCTTCGACGCTTCCGGTTTGTCGTCGTCAGCCGGCTTCGACGCCTCGGGCTTGTCGTCATCGGCCGGCTTGGACGCCTCCGGCTTCCCATCGTCAGCCGGCTTCGACGCCTCCGGCTTGTCGTCGGCGGGTGTGGTCGACTCGCCTCCCGAGACAGGCGTCGAGCTCCCCGTGTCCTCGCGCTTCTCCAGCAGCTCCAACCGGGCCGTCACGTCGCGCGCCATCTCGTCGCACGAGTCGGCCACCTGCCCGGGTCTCTGCCCGGCCTGCACTGCCAGCCCCGCCCCGCCGGTCAGCTGCGAGATCCTGCCCTCGATCTGGCGCATCTGCACGGCCGCGTGCCGTACCTCCGCCAGCAGCTCGCGCACCAGCTTGGGGTCCATGCCGTCGAATTTCGCCACCCACACACGGTAGGTCGGCGGCCACTGATCACACCGGCGGGATAAGCAGAAGGTATCGACTCACGCGTCGGTGGCGACGTAGCCGACGATGCCGCGCAGCTTCTCCACCGGGATGGCGCCCTTCCTGAGCAGGCGCGGGATGGCCGTGGTCAGGTCGATGATGGTCGAGGGCACGTCGTCGGCGCAGGGGCCGCCGTCGAGGTAGACGGCGACGGAGTCGCCCAGCTGCTCCTCGGCGTTGGCGGCGGTGGTGGCGGCCGGGGCGCCGGAGCGGTTGGCGCTGGAGACGGCCATGGGGCCGGTCTCCTTGAGCAGGTCGAGCGCGACCGGGTGCAGCGGCATGCGGATGGCGACGGTGCCCTTGGTGTCGCCCAGGTCCCACGACAGGGCGCGGTTGGCCTTGACGACGATGGTGAGCGGTCCCGGCCAGAAGGCGTCGATGAGGTCCTGGCCGTACGGGCCCATCTCCTCGACCAGGGCGGTGGCGGCGCGCACGGTGCCGACCAGGACGGGCGGCGGCATCTCGCGGCCGCGGCCCTTGGCGTCGAGGAGCGAGGCGACGGCCGCGTGGACGAAGGCGTCGGCGCCGATGCCGTAGACCGTGTCGGTGGGCATCACGACGAGTTCGCCACGCCGTACGGCTGCCGCGGCCTCGAGGATGCCGGCCGCCCGCTGATCGGGATCTGAACAGTCGAAAACCGCCATGACGCCTCTTCCTATCCTTGGTCCAGCCTGGCCGTGACGAACCGGTCGCGGCGCGTCAGATCCTGGCGCAGCCGCGTGTCGCGCCAGCCCTGTGATTCGGGGAAGAGCAGGTAGACCGACTGGCCCTGCTCGTCGGCGTGCTCGACCGCGACCCAGCCGCCCGGCCGCAGCAGTCGGCGCGCGGTGCTCTCGACGGCCCTGACTTCGCCCAGGCCGTCGTCGCCGGTGCCGTACAGCGCCCGCTTGGGGTCGTAGTCGCGCACCTCGGGGTCGCGCGGGATGGCGCCGGGCGGGATGTAGGGCGGGTTGGAGATGACCAGGTCGACCTTGCCGTTGAGCTCGGGCAGCGCGCTGGTGAGGTCTTCCGGGTGCAGGTGCACCCTGCCCTGGCCGAGCTCGGTGATGTTGCGCTTGGCCCAGCCGTAAGCGTCGGGGTCGATCTCCACCGCGTGCACCTCGGCGAGCGCGACCTCCTGGGCGATCGACAGGGCGATCGCGCCGGAGCCGGTGCCGAGGTCGACGACGAGGGGCTCGTTGACGTCCATCGCGCGCAGGGTCTCGATGGCCCAGCCGGCCATGACCTCGGTCTCGGGGCGCGGCACGAACACGCCGGGGCCGACGTTCAGCTCCAGGTAGCGGAAGTAGGCCTTGCCGGTGATGTGCTGCAGGGGCTCGCGCGCCTCGCGGCGCGCGATGCCCTCCCAGAAGAGCGCGTCGAAGTCGGAGTCTCCGACCGTGTGCAGCTCGCTCCGGCGCACGCCATGGACGAACGCGGCGATCTCCTCGGCGTCGGTGCGCGGCGAGGGGACGCCTGCCTCAGCCAGGCGGGCTGTGGCGTGTGCGATTTCGTCCATTAGAAATGTCATGTGTGTGCGGCGAGCTTCTCCGCCATCTCGGCGTCGATGAGGGCTTGGGTGACGGCGTTCAGCTCGCCGTCAAGCACCTGGTCGAGGTTATACGCCTTGAAGCCGACGCGGTGGTCGGAGATGCGGTTTTCCGGGAAGTTGTAGGTGCGGATGCGCTCGCTGCGGTCGACCGTGCGCACCTGTGACTTGCGCTCGGCCTGCGCCGCGGCCTCGGCTTCCTCTTGGGCGATGGCCAGCAGGCGGGCGCGCAGGATGCGCAGCGCCGACTCCTTGTTCTGGAGCTGGCTCTTTTCGTTCTGGCAGCTCACGACCACGCCCGTGGGCAGGTGGGTGATGCGCACCGCGGAGTCGGTGGTGTTGACCGACTGGCCGCCGGGGCCGGAGCTCCGGTAGACGTCGATGCGCAGGTCATTGGCGTCGATCTGGACGTCGACCTCTTCGGCCTCCGGGTAGACCAGCACGCCGGCGGCGCTGGTGTGGATGCGGCCCTGCGACTCGGTGGCCGGGACACGCTGCACCCGGTGCACGCCGCCCTCGAACTTGAGCCTGGACCACACGCCCTCGTCGCCCTTCGCCTTGATGCCGACGGTGACGTCCTTGTAGCCGCCCAGGTCGGAGTGCTGGGCCTCGATGATCTCGGTCTTCCAGCCGAGGCGCTCGGCGTACCTGAGATACATGCGCAGCAGGTCGCCCGCGAACAGCGCGGACTCCTCACCGCCCTCGCCCGCCTTGATCTCCATGATGATGTCCTTGTCATCGTTGGGATCACGCGGGATGAGCAGGTGTTTGAGGCGCTCCTCCAGCTTGGGGATGCGCTCCTCGATCTCCGCGGCCTCCTCGGCGAACGCTTCGTCCTCCGTCGCCAGCTCCTTGGCCGTGGCGAGGTCGTTGCGCGCGCTGTCGAGCTCGCGGTAGGTGCCGACGATCGGGGTCAGCTGGGCATAGCGCTTGCCCAGCGTGCGCGCCTTGTTCTGGTCGGCGTGCACGGCGGGGTCGGCGAGCTGCAGCTCCAGCTCGGAATACTCCTTGAGCAACTCGTCCAGGTTCACCGTGCTTCTCCTTGAATGGGCTTTCGCTGTGGAACCGACAAACGCCGACCCGGGGCGCGCTGTTCACGCGCGCCCGGGCCGGCGTCTGGGAAGCTAAGCCTTCTTGCCGAACCGCTTCTCGAAGCGGGCCACGCGGCCGCCGGTGTCGAGGATCTTCTGCTTGCCCGTGTAGAACGGGTGGCAGGCCGAGCACACGTCGGCGTGGATGACGCCGTTCTTGGCGGTGCTGCGGGTCGTGAAGGAGCTACCGCACGCGCAGCTGACCTGCGTCACGTGGTAGTCGGGGTGAATGTCCTTCTTCATTGCTGTCCTTTCGAGGTGCGGTCGCCGGGTCGCCAAGTGATTCGTACGGCTTTGCGCGCAGTCGCACACGGGGTGCGCGCGGGCGGGAACCGGTACCGCGACGGTTCAGCTACCAGTGTGCCAGATGGTTGAACCATCCCAGGCCACGAGGCATTCCTCGGCAGGCCGGAAGGCGGGATATGGACGTGTCACTTCCGTCACACTAGGCTCCGGTGCCCAAACCGCAACTTTTCCCCCAGGTTGACCGAGTTAAAGGAACCCCATCAGATGAACAGAAGGATGCGGTCGTTCTTCGCGACCGTGGCCGGAGCGGCGGTCCTCTCGACCGGCTTCGGGGCTTCTACCGCCGCATCGGCACAGGCCGCCCTCGCGTGCGCACTCGTGGACACCGACGTCACCAAGATCACCGTCGGTGAGAGTTACGTCCCCCTCAAGGACGACCTCAAGGTTGACTTCTCCGCCATCGTGACCGACCCGTACGGCAAGTCCACGGATGGCAAGTATCCGGTGGAGGACACCACCAAGTCATCGCCCCCGGAGAAGCTGACGGACCGCAAGTGGGTCGTCAAGCCTGTGGTCACGGCCGCCGTCGCTGAGATCTTCCGTGTCGGCGAGACCGCCAAGAGCCAGACCGTGGACCTCACCGGCCTGCCCGGGGACCTCTCCGTGTCGCAGCCCCCCGACGGCATCCCCGCGGACACCACCACCTGGTCCGTCGCCAACGTGCCCACGGGTGTGGAGCTCAAGGGCTCCTTCCTCATCAAGGCCACGGACAAGGACAAGATCGGCAAGTGGCAGATCAAGGTGACGGTCACCCGGACTGCGGGCGGCAACACCGCGGGCAACTGCGCCGAGTTCGACGTCACCGGTCAGTCCTCCGTCGCCTCCGGTACCGTCTCCCCCACGCAGGTGCAGCTCAAGAAGGGCGTCGACGTCCCGCTGAAGGTCGTGGCGGAGGTCAAGAACGCCACCAACGTCAGCGTGGAGCTCCGTCCACACGACGGCACGATGTGGATCAACGTCCCGCTCTACAAGGACGGTGACGGCTACTACCGCAACACCGCCTACCTGGCCGACGACACATCACCCGGCAACTGGTACTTCATCATCAAGGCAACCCGTAACAAGGAAGCCATCGAGGCCACCGGTCACTCGTTCACCGTGATCGCCCCGGTCGACGGTATCGCCACCAAGACCAAGTCGCGCGTCACCATCAAGGCGCCCGCCAAGGCCAAGCTCTCCAAGGCCTTCAAGCTCTCCGGTAAGGCCTACCGCGGCACCAAGGGCTACGGCAGCAAGATCCTCGAGCTCTACTTCAAGAAGAAGGGCAAGAAGAGCTTCACCTTCATGGGCTTCGTCAAGACCACCTCGACGGGCATCTGGCAGAAGAACGTGAAGCAGAAGTACGACGGCTACTGGCGCGTGATCGTGCCGGGCACGAGCAAGACCAAGAAGTCGTACGCCACGTCGAAGCTGGTCGACATCCGCTAGCGCGGAAACCGGGCGTCCGACCGCACATCGGGCGCCCGCAGGCATCGAAGAGGACGTCCCACCGCACATACGGGACGTCAGCCGAACCCCGATCGGGTGCTCGCCGTACCGAGGAACGTCAGGACGGCGAGGACCCGGCGGTGGTCGTCAGGCTCTGGGCCGAGGCGCAGTTTCCCGAAGATTCCGGAAATGTGTTTCTCCACTGCCCCCTCCGTCACCGCCAGCCGCCCCGCGATGGCCGTGTTCGACCTCCCCTCCGCCATCAGCGCCAGCACCTCCCGCTCCCGCGGCGACAGCGAGTCGAGCGCGCTGCCCCTCCTCTGCCGCCCGAGCAGCTGCGAGATCACCTCCGGGTCGACGAGGGTCCCGCCCGAGGCCACCTGGCGCACCGCGTCGAGGAACTCCGCGACCTCCGAGATCCGCTCCTTCAGCAGGTAGCCCACGCCCGGCCCGATCAGCTCGGCCGCGTAGTGCTCCTCCACGTACTGCGACAACACCAGCACGGGGAAGCCCGGCAGGATCCGGCGGATGCGCAGCGCCGCCCGCAGCCCCTCGTCGGTGAAGCCAGGCGGCATGCGCACGTCGACGATCGCGAGGTCGGGCCGCAGGTCCTGGACGGCTGCCACCAGCGCGGCCCCGTCGGACACGGCCGCGAGCGTCTCGATGCCGCCGTCGGCCAGCAGCCGGATGACTCCCTCGCGCAGCAGCACGGAGTCCTCGGCGATCACCACTCGCATGGCAGCTCCGCTCTCAGCAGGGTGGGGCCGCCCACGGGGCTGTTGACGGTCAGCAGCCCGTCGATGGTCGCCGCCCGGTCGGCCAGGCCCGCGAGCCCGCCGCCGTGCCGTACGACCGCGCCGCCGACGCCGTTGTCGAGCACTTCCACGATCACCACCTGGTCGTCGCGCGTCACCCGGACGGAGGCTTCGGTCGCGCCGGAGTGCCTGGCCAGGTTCGTCAGGGCCTCGGCGACGGTGAAGTAGGCGATGCTCTCCACCGCCGGGGGCGGCCGGTCGATGATCTCCATGGAGACGTCGACGCGGAAGGGCGCCCTGGCGGCGAGGGCGGACAGGGCGGCGTCGAGTCCTCGTTCCGTGAGGATCGCCGGGTGGATGCCCCTGGCCAGGTCGCGCAGCTCGGCGATCGCCTGGCGGGTGCCGACGTGCGCCTGGACGAGCAGCTCGCGCGCCTCCTCGGGCGCCGCGTCGAACTTGGCCTGCGCCCTGCCCAGGTCGACCGCGACGGCGAGCAGCCGCTGCTGGGCGCCGTCGTGCAGGTCGCGTTCGATCCTGCGCCGTTCGGCCTCGGCGGCGTCGATGCCGCGCTTGCGCGAGGCGCGCAGCCGTTCCTCCTCGCTGCCGCCGAGCAGCAGCGCGGCGAGCGTGCCGTGCAGCCAGGCCATGCCCTTGACGGCGTAGAGGGTGACGATCAGGGTGACGACGCCGGCGACGCTGGCCAGCACGCTCTGCGGCCAGCCGTCGGCCAGGACGAATCCCGCGAAGCTCGCCCGCTCGCCCAGCGCCATCGCCAGCGGGGCGCTGAGCAGCCCCACGGTCAGCGCCCACAGCGTCATCGAGGCGACGAACTCGACGAGGCTCAGCGGGAAGTACAGCAGCAGGTAGCCCAGGTCCTTCCAGGTCGCGGGGTCGGTGACCACCCAGCGCACCAGCCCGCGACGCGGCCGGCTGCGGTAGGGGTCGCGGATGCGCACGCCCAGCGTGAGGCCGAGCAGCCTGCGTTCGAGCATGGCCGCGCCCCGCCACAGCAGCATCGTCGCCAGTAACAGCGGCAGACCCACCCAGACCAGGACGAGGGCCAGCGAGAGCGGCACCGCCGTGACCAGCACCACGAACCAGCCGGTCCCCAGCGCCAGGCTGACCAGAAGGTACGGCACGGCGCGCCAGGTGCGGGGGTCGACTACCACCCCGATGGGACCGTTCGGGCCCCACGGCACCCGGTCTTTGAGCATGCCCCACTCCCCTTCGGCTGCCTGACCGGGCGCGATCGGCGCGGAGTGGAGCGACCCGGATTCCCGACCCTCGGTTTTACCCGTGCCGCCGGAAGCGAACACCCCTTGTCCGAATGATCCAGTTCGCCGAAGACTGAGCCGATGACTGAGCCGAGGCCCACCCTCCGCGGCAACCGCGGCTTCCGGCTCCTGCTCGCCTCCGACGCGGTCAGCCAGGCGGGCACCCAGGTGACGGTGGTCGCCGTCCCGCTCATCGCGGTGATCACACTGGGGGCGGGACCCCTGGAGACGGGGCTCCTGGGCGCGGCCCAGACCGCTGCGCCGCTGCTCATCGGCCTGCAGGCCGGGGTGTGGGCGGACCGGCTGCGACGCCGTCCGATCATGATCGGCGCCGATCTGGTGCGCGCGGCGCTCCTGCTCACCCTGCCGCTCGCCTGGTGGCTGCAGGTGCTGACGCTGTCGCACCTGCTGGTGGTGGCGCTGGGGATGAGCGCGGCGACGGTCTTCTTCGACGTCGCCTTCCGCAGCTACCTGCCGGCCGTGGTCGAACGCGAGCAGCTGGTGGCGGGCAACGGCGCGGTGGAGACCGTCGCGGGTGTCGCCCGCGTCTCGGGTCCCGGACTCGGCGGCCTGCTGGTGCAGTGGCTCGGACCGCCGGTCGCGGTCATCGTCGACACGGTCTCCTTCCTGCTGTCGGCGCTGCTGCTGCGCGCGATCGACGTCGAGGAACACCCGCAGGCGGGCCCGCGCCCGAGGATCCGCGAGGGTCTGGCGTTCCTGCTCGGCCGGCCGGTGGTGCGCGCACCGGTCTTCGCCGCCACCGTGTGCAACTTCTGGGCGCTCGGCATCGTCGCCGTGCTGCCGGTGTTCATGATCAACGAAGTGGGTGTCAGCGCCGCCGTGTTCGGCACGCTGCTCATCGCCGCGGCGGCGGGCGGCCTTGTCGGCGGCGTGCTCGCCGCTCCCCTGGCGCGCCGGGTCGGGCAGGCCCGTCTCGTGTGGGTGTCCATGGCCGCGTCGCTGCCGTTCTCGCTGCTGCTGCCGCTGACCGCGCCCGGATGGGGGCTGGCCTGGTTCGTGGCGGCCTTCTTCATGCCCAACCTCGGCGTGGCGGTGTTCAACATCGCGCAACTGAGCTATCGCCAGGCGGTCACCCCCGACCGGCTGCTGGGCCGTACGACAGCCGCCGTGCGCTTCCTCGCGTGGGGCTCCATGCCACTCGGCGCGCTCGCCGGCGGCGCCCTGGCCGAGCTGTACGGCACGGCCACGGCCATCCTGATCTGCGCGGTCGGGCAACTGCTGGCCCTGGCGCCGCTCCTGGCCTCGCCCTTGAGGGTGATGCGCGACTACCCCGGAGACGGCGAAGCGCCCCGGGCGTGAACCCGGGGCGCTTCGTCACGTGGGGCGTCAGTCGCGATCGTTGCTGACCGTGGTCTTCTGCACCTGGAGCAGGAACTCCGCGTTGGACTTGGTCTCCTTCATCTTCTCCAGGAGAAGCTCCAGCGCCTGCTGCATGTCGAGCGCGTGGAGGACCCGGCGGAGCTTCCAGACGATCTGGAGCTCCTCCTTGGCCATGAGGATCTCTTCCTTACGGGTGCCGGACGCGTCGACGTCGACGGCCGGGAAGATCCGCTTGTCGGCGAGCTGCCGGTTGAGCTTGAGCTCCATGTTGCCGGTGCCCTTGAACTCCTCGAAGATGACCTCGTCCATCTTGGATCCGGTCTCGACGAGGGCGGTCGCCAGGATGGTCAGCGAGCCGCCGTTCTCGATGTTGCGCGCGGCGCCGAAGAAACGCTTCGGCGGGTAGAGCGCGGTCGAGTCGACACCACCCGACAGGATGCGGCCGGAGGCCGGGGCCGCCAGGTTGTAGGCGCGGCCCAGACGGGTGATCGAGTCGAGCAGGACGACCACGTCGTGACCCAGCTCGACCAGGCGCTTGGCGCGCTCGATGGCCAGCTCGGCGACGGTGGTGTGGTCTTCGGCCGGACGGTCGAAGGTCGAGTGGATGACCTCGCCCTTGACCGACCGCTGCATGTCGGTGACTTCCTCGGGACGCTCGTCGACGAGGACGACCATGAGGTGGCACTCGGGGTTGTTGCGGGTGATCGCGTTGGCGATCGACTGCAGCACCATCGTCTTACCGGCCTTGGGCGGCGAGACGATCAGACCACGCTGGCCCTTGCCGATCGGCGAGACCATGTCGATGATCCTGGTGGTCAGGATGTTCGGCTCGGTCTCCAGCCGCAGGCGCTCCTGCGGGTAGAGCGGCGTGAGCTTGTTGAAGTCGGGGCGGTTGCGCGCCTGCTCCGGGTCCATGCCGTTGACGGTGTCGAGGCGGACCAGGGCGTTGAACTTCTCGCGGCGCTCGCCGTCGCGCGGCTGGCGCACGGCGCCGGTCACGACGTCGCCCTTACGCAGGCCGTTGCGGCGGATCTGGGCCAGCGACACGTAGACGTCGTTGGATCCGGGCAGGTAGCCGCTGGTGCGCACGAAGGCGTAGTTGTCGAGGATGTCGAGGATGCCCGCGATCGGGATCAGGACATCGTCGTCGCCGACGATCGGCTCGCTGCTGTCGAAGCGGTCGCGGCCCCTGCCACGGTTGCGCTCGCGCAGGCGGCCACGACGGCCACGGCCACCGCGGTCGTCGTCGTCGAAGGCCGAGCCGCCGCCCGGCTGGCGGTCGTTGCCGCCCTGCTGCTGGCGGTTGTCGCCGCCCTGGCGCTGGTCGCCGCGGTCACCGCGGTCGGCGCGCTCCTGGCGCTCGCCGCGGTCTCCACGCTCAACGCGGTCGCCACGCTCAACACGGTCGCCACGGTCGCCGCGCTCAGCGCGGTCGGTGCGGTCGCCACGCTCACCGCGGTCGGAACGCTCCTGGCGCTCGCCACGGCTGTCGCTGCGGTTGTCGGGGCGGGTGTCGCCGCGGGTCTCGGTGCGCTCGCCGCGCTCGCCACGCTCACGGCGGTTGCGGCGCTCGCGCCGGCTCTCCCGCTCACCACGGCCGTCGCCCTGGTCGGAGGAGTGGGCCGCGGGCTGCTCGACGACGGGCTCGGCGGCCGCGACCACCGGCTCGGCGGCGGCCACGACAGGCGCGACGGGCTCGGCGGCGGGCGCAGGGGCCGCCGGAGCGTCGTCGGAGGCCTTGACGCGGGAACGCTCCCTGCGGCTACGGGCGGGCCGCTCGGCCGGCTCCGCCGCGACTGCCGAGGCGACCGGCGTCTCGGCGGGCGCGGGGGCCCCTTCACCCGTCTTCTCCTGGATCGCGGCGATGAGCTGGCTCTTCCGCATCCGTCCGGTCCCGCTGATGCCGAGCTCCGCAGCCATTTTCTGCAGCTCGGGCAGCACCTTGGCGGACAGGCCGGTGCCGGAGCGACGCGCACGCGGCTTGGCCGCGGCGCGGGTGGGGGTGTCGCCGGACGCGCTTGCGTCGGAGAGGAGTTCGGTGGTGTCGCTCAACTAAAGGTCCTTCCCAGGGGTCGGGCGCCGGCTGGTGTCGCCGGTCGTCCCGGAGGTGCTGTCGATCCGGCAGGACAGACCGGGTCGGGGTGCACATCTGTGTTCTTCGGCCAGAGGCCGCCACGCTTGGGGAGGGGCTTGTCCAGACCGCCACAGGACGGTGACGGCAGGAGAAGTGCCCCCCAGATTGCTGTCGCCAGATGGATCGAACCGCGCAGACCCCGTCGTCTTCGCCTCTCGTCGAGCCAACCGGGTGTGGGCCGATCGGAAGCGACGGATTCCGGGGAGACAGCCGCGCCGCCCAAGCATGGTGCAGCGATGTACGACTGACAAGCACGCACCCACCATGGGGGCATCTGGTGCGGCTACCAGCCTAACATCACCAGCGCACACGGCTATTCCCTGAAGGTCTAAAGAGTCATCAGCGTGTCTCGGGGACCTGAACGCTCGCACCATCCGGGTCGACGTCCAAATGCTGGATGAGCCAGTCATTACCCACTTCTGGCGCGATCAAATCCTGGGTATCCGTGGTGGAAAACACCAGAATCGTGGGACCCGCGCCCGAGACGACCGCGGGCACTCCCCGCGACCTCAGCCGTTCTACCAGGTCCGCGGTCCTGCGCATCGCAGGCGCGCGGTAATTCTGGTGGAGCCGGTCTTCGGTGGCCGCCAGCAGGAGGCTGCTTTCCGGACGCTGGGTAAGCGCCGCGATCAGCAGGGCGGATCGGCCTGAATTGAAGGACGCGTCCTTGTGGGGCACGTCCTTCGGGAGCAGCCCGCGTGCCGTTTCCGTCGACAGCTTCGACGACGGAATGAGGACGACGGGCCGAATTGCCGCATCGGGCGTCAGTTTCACCATACGCGGAATGCCGGACTGGTCGCTCCACGAGACGGTCAGGCCGCCGAAGATGCAGGGGGCGACGTTGTCGGGATGCCCCTCCAGCTCGGTCGCCAGCGCGAACACGTCATCGTCGGAGAAGGAGGAGCCGTCGTTGGACGACGGCTCAGCGAATGCGCTCTCAGCGAAGCGGCTGTTCTCGGCGAAGCGCCTGTTCTCGGCGAGCGCGCGGGCGGCGTAGATGCCCGCCACGATGGCCGCCGACGACGAGCCCATCCCCCGAGCGTGCGGGATGGTGTTGCGGCAGTGCAGCCGGATGCCGGTCGGCTGGGCGACGCCCATGCGGGCGAACGTCGTGCGCATCACGCGCACGATGAGGTGCTCCTCGCCGTCACCGACCTCCCCCGCGCCCTCGCCCTCGACGACGACGGAGCTCGCCCCGTCGACGAGCTCCGCCTCGACGTGGTCGTAGTGGGCCAGCCCGAGGCCCAGGCTGTCGAAGCCGGGGCCCAGGTTGGCGGATGTCGCCGGCACGCGCACGACGACCTTGCTCACGCTCATTCGACTCCTAGCCGGGCGCCGCGGCGCTCTGGCCGCGGAGCGGACGTCTTTCAGGCCAGCGACAGGGCCGAGGCCGCCGCGTGCACGTCGATCGGGATGGTCACCGGGGAGGGTGCTCCGGAGATGGCCCAGTCGGGGTCCTTGAGACCGTTGCCGGTCACGGTGCACACGATCTTCTGTCCAGGCTCGACCTTGCCCGCGGCGTGGGCCTGCAGCAGCCCGGCGACGGAGGCGGCGGAGGCGAGCTCCACGAAGACGCCTTCCTCCTGGGCCAGGATCTTGTAGGCCGCCGCGATCTGCCGGTCGGTCACCGACTCGATGACGCCGCCGGACTCGTCGCGCGCCGCCTCGGCCAGCTGCCAGGAGGCGGGGTTGCCGATGCGGATGGCGGTGGCGATGGTGTGCGGGTGGGTCACCGGCGCGCCGTTGACGATGGGCGCCGAGCCGGAGGCCTGGAAGCCGAACATGCGCGGGGTCTTCGTCGAGACGGAGTCGCCGAAATACTCCTGGTAACCCATCCAGTACGCCGAGATGTTGCCCGCGTTGCCCACCGGGATGCAGTGGATGTCTGGCGCGTCGCCGAGCGTGTCGACGATCTCGAAGGCGGCGGTCTTCTGGCCCTGGAGCCGGAAGGGGTTGACGGAGTTGACCAGCGCGATCGGGTAGTTCTCCGACAGCTTGCGCGTCATCTCCAGGCAGTCGTCGAAGGAGCCCTCGACCTGCAGCAGGGTGGCGCCGTGGACGAGCGCCTGGGCGAGCTTGCCCATCGCGATCTTGCCGCGCGGCACGAGCACCGCGCAGGTCAGCCCGGCGCGCACGGCGTAGGCGGCCGCGGAGGCGGAGGTGTTGCCGGTGGAGGCGCAGATGACCGCCTTGGCCCCTTCTTCCACGGCCTTGCTGATGGCCATGGTCATGCCGCGGTCCTTGAAGCTGCCGGTCGGGTTGAGGCCCTCGACCTTGAGGTAGACCTCGCAGCCCGTGAGGGCGGAGACGCGGTGTGCGGGGACGAGCGGGGTGCCGCCTTCGAGGAGCGTGACGACAGGAGTTTTCGTCGTGACCGGCAGCCGGTCTCGATACTCCTCTATCAGTCCGCGCCACGCCCTGGTCATGATCGTCTCCTAGCGACACTACCTGCGGTATTGGCCACCGAGTCTAGGCCCAACCGGCCGCGAATGAGGTGTGCGGTCCACGTTATGGACATCCGCTTCTCCAGCAAACCCCCAGCAATCATCGATAAGGTCACCCTTAGGGGGTCAAATCGATATGAGAGCGCGTCCCGTGGTGCGGCAGAACGACTTCTCGCCGCTGACGCCGCCCGACCTGGGCACCTGGACACCGGCCGAGACCGTCAGCGTGATCATCCCGGCGCGCAACGCACCTCACCTGGACCTGGTGCTCGCCGCGCTGGCCGCGCAGACCTACCCGGACCATCTCATGGAGGTCCTGGTCGTCGACGACGGCGACACGGTCGCCCGCCTGCCGGAGCTGCGCCCGTCGAACACGCGCGTCGTGCGCCCGGAGTCGGGCTGGGGCATCTCCAACGCGGTCAACACGGGCGTACGGCACGCCGAGGGCGAGATCATCCAGCGCCTCGACGCCGACATGGTCGTCGCCCGCCCGCACATCGAGGCGCTCGCCCGCTGGCACACGCTCGCCGGCTACCTGGTGACGATCGGCCGCAAGCTCTTCGTCGACCCCAAGGCGCCCACCGCCGAGGAGGTGCGCGACGCGCGCGACCTGGGTGAGCTGTTCGACCTGGAGCAGGCCGTGCCGAGCTCGACCGAGGCGACGATCGCCAAGACCGACGGCCTGCGCAAGAGCCGCAATCCGTATCACGTGTGCACGGGGCCGACCCTCTCCCTCAAGCGCGACGTCTTCGACGAGGTGGGCGGACTCGACCCGAACGTGCTGCGCGGCGAGGACACCGAGTTCGCCTACCGGCTGGCCATGCACGGTGTGGTGTTCATCCCCGACGAGCAGGCGCTCGCCGTACACCTGGGGTTGCCCGCCCAGCACGTCGACCGCGACCGCGCGGTCCGCGCGGTGGAGCCCTTCCTCGCCCAGCGCATCCCGCTCCGCCGCGACCTGCGCAAGGACCGGGGGCGCAGCTACCTGGTGCCCTACGTGGAGATCGTCTACGACGTCGCCGGCGCCGAGCCCTCGACCGTCCGGGAGGCGGTCTCGGCGGCGCTGGACGGCAAGCTGCACGACGTCGTGGTGACGCTGGTCGGGCCGTGGGCGACGCTCTCCGACGAGCGCCATCCCGTGCTCGACGACCCGGCGTTCGACCTGCGTCACCTGCGCGACCTGTACGCCAACGACCAGCGGGTGCGGCTCATCGGCGAGGCCTCGCGCACGCCCGCGCCGATCCCGTTCCGCTACAGTGGCCCGCTGGACGTGCCGCTGCACCGGGTCACGCTGGAGCGGATGATCGAGACGGTGCAGGAGGACCTGACGGGGGTGCTCGTCGTGGACCTGCCCGACGGGCGCACCGCCCGCCTGGAGCGCACCTCGGCACTGGGCCGGCTGCGCTACCTGGGCGGCCCGGTCGACTGGCGGGTCGAGCAGACGCACGGGGTGCGGCACGTGGAGCCCGCCCGCTACTGGCCGCCTCCCAAGCAGGCGGCCACACCGGCGCACAAGCCCGCCGAAACCCCGAAGCCCGCCGAAACCCCGCCACCCGCCGAGCCCGGCCCGGGCCTGTTCGGCAAGCTGCGGTCGGCGCTGCACCGCACCTAGCCCCCGAGGGGCTACGGCAGGCGGTTCTTCACGACCTGCTTGATGGACGAGGCCACCTTCCGCCAGCTGCGCCGCCGCAGCGTGCCCAGTTGCCGCCGCAGCGCCCCCACCTCACGGCGCAGCTCCACGGAGGCACGCCGCCAGCTCGACGCCTCGGTGCGCCACTTGTCGACCTGGCCGCGCAGCCGCGCGATCTCGGCCGTCAGCTTCGCGATCTCGGCGGCGTGCTTGGCGGCCTCGCGCTGCGCTTCCAGCCGGGCGCGGTAGGCGCTGCGCCGTCCGGGCGTCTGCCGGGGTTCGCGGCCGAACCCGTAGCTCTCCCCGTCGGCCCAGCCCACGCCGGACACCTCGTCGACGGCGTCGTCGAGCGGCTCCCCCGGCCGGGCCACGATGGCCGCGCGGGCGAAGGCGGAGGCCTGCTCCAGCCGGGCGCTGACCTGGGGGTCCTCCGACAGCAGCACGTTGACCAGCCCGTAGCCCTCGTCGCCGGCCAGGTCGAGCAGCCGGGCGACGGTGTCGGCGCCGGGCACCCATCCGGCGGGCAGGCGCAGGACGTACGGCACGGCGGGATCGTGGGCGGCCTCCTCGACCAGCCGGACACGACCGTCGTGGGCGTAGTGCCCGCGCAGCAGCACCAGGTCCAGGCGGGGATCCCTGAGCGGCGCCCGCCGTTCCTGCTCCAGCGAGTCCCACGGCCCGACCAGCATGACCGACACGTCGGCGATCGTCCCGGCCAGCAGCGCGTCGACGGTCGCGCGGGTCTCCTCGTAGGACCCGGCAGGCACCACCGCCGCGACGTAGGGCACCTTCCACTGCCGGGTCGGGTGCGAGCGCAGCCACCGGTAGGTGGGGATGCGGTCGGCCACGAACGCGTGGCTCACCCGGTCGATGGGCGCCTTGTCGCGCATGCGCATGGTGGGCCCGAGATGGTAGGCGCGGGCGTCCGTCGCGGGCACGAACACGGCCCCCGCCTGGGCGAGGCGGTATCCCATCTCGGTGTCCTGGCCGAGGATGAGCTCCTCGTCCATCGGCCCGGCGGCGGCCACGAGCGCCGCGTTGACCGAGGTCGCCCCGCCGACGTGCAGGCTGAAGGGCCGCTGGGTGCCGCCGACCAGCCCGTCGGTGCGTTCCAGCAGGTCGACGATCCACCCGTGCGGTTCCGCCGGCTCGAAGGCGGCCTCCAGGTCGTCAGGGAGCTCGGCCGGCACCGGGGCGGAGGTGAAGCGGATCATGCTGGTGACCGAGAGGTACGGCGCGGCGTGGTGCCAGCGCATGTGCGCCTCCAGGGCGCCGGGCAGCAGCAGCACGTCGGAGTCGAGCCAGTGGATGACGTCGCCCGAGGCGACCGCCAGTCCCGCGTTGCGGGCGGTGGCGCGGCCGGGCTGCGGGCAGTGCACCGGCTTGACCCAGGACGGCACCTCCAGCGGGGGCGAGCTGCCGTTGTCGACGACGATGACCTCGGTCAGGGCGGCCGGGTAGGTCTGCCTGCGCAGGGCCTCCAGCACCAGGTCGAGCTTGTCCTGCCCGCCGTACGCCGGGATGATCACGCTCACCCGCAGCGTCGGCGCCCAGTCGCCCGACGGGGGACGCAGAGCGCGGTAGTCGTTGCCTCTCACGCGCATGAGCGCTCCATCAGCGTGCTCGGGCGGAAGCCGTGCCACTGGCTGGTCTGCACGCGCAGGAAGTGCGCCAGCGGCAACTGCCAGGTGTGCTGCGTTCCTGCGCTGCGGCGCAGCATGTAGCCGAGCCCGTGGGTGCGGTAGATCCGCGCGCCCGCGCCGGTCGCGGCCGCGAGGAACTGCTTGTCGACGGCGCGGGGAAGCGCCGGGAAGCCGCCGATCTCCCGCAGCCGCTCCGCGGCCAGGCAGATGGTGCCGCCCGCGACGTGGTCGGACCAGACCTCGCTCGGGTAGTCGGCGCCGCTGGCGAAGCGGGTGCGTCTCACGGTCACGTTCAGAGGCTCCAGGTAGAAGAACTCGCCCGTGGTCCCCACCACGTCCGCTCCGTTCGTGTTCATGGCTCGCAGCAGGTCGGCCAGATGTTCGGGCCCGTACCAGTCGTCGTCGTCCCATTTGGCGACATAGGTGCCCGTCGCTCGCTCGACGGCCTGGTTGAGCACCTCCCCGAAGGGCGTCTCACGGTCGGCCTCGATCCATGAGACGGGCAGCGGGCACCGCTCGGCCGCCTGCCGTACGGACTCGAAGGGCACGCCGTGCAGCCCGAGCACGATCTCGGCCTCGACGTGCCGCTGCGCGGCCATCTGCTCGAGCGCCGAGGCGACCAGCCACGGGCGCATGGTGGCCATCACGATGCTGACCGACGGCCCGGCGGGCGGCGGCATGACGGCGCGGCGCAGCCGTACGCTGTGCTCCTCGCGGCGCAGGTCGGCCACGCACCGGGCGGTGCCGTCGGGCACGCACTCCAGCCAGGCCCGGTCCGTCAGGACGGCGGCCAGATCGGCGGGCACCCAGGAGGGCGCGTCCTGGGCGCTGAGCGGCACGCCCGAGGCGGCCAGCCGCGCCAGGCCGTCGAGAGGCGCCGGCGCCTGCGGCCACTCGATCTCCAGACCGCGCAGGGCGCGCACGTCCTCGTCGGAGGGGCGCCAGACTCCGCCGGTCCAGCGCACCTCGGCCATCCCCTTCTCAGGGGTGCGCACGAAACCGCCCATGGACTCCTCATCGCGTAGGTCGCGCCTACTTTACGATGACTTGACCGAGTTGCGAGGCTTGCGTGCAAAGTAAGCACAGGACTCTCTCAGGGATTTCTGAGGTAAGACACCGTTTGAGTTGCATATGGTGGAAATATCCATCAGCCATCTCACGCTGTGTAACCAGAAAGGCTCTGTGCGGATGCCCTCCCCCCGCGCCCTGGCCGCGATCGCCGCTGGAGCCGCCGCCCTAGCCGCGGTGGCCGCGCTCACCGACCTGCTCTCGTACGGCGAGGCCGCGATCCTGCTGGGTGTGGCCTACCTGGTCATGATCGCCCGGCGCGTGGACGGCAAGGCACACCGCATCGAGCTGCGCGTCAAGCGCCACGAGGCGGCCCTGCAGAAGGTCGAGCAGCAGGTGGCCGCGCTGGCCGCCAAGCTCGACGACGGCTCCGCGCAGCGTCAGGAGGACCTCGCCGCCATCCTGGCCTCGCTGGGCGAGGACAGGGTCAACGCCATGGCGCAGGCCGAGGAGCTGCGCAACCTGCTGAAGGCGGCTCGATGATCCGCGGCAACGACTACGGGGTGCTCAGCGTTCCCGAGCTCGGCGCCTGGACGCCGGAACTGACCGTGACGGTCGTCATCCCCGCCCGCGACTGCCAGGCCGACCTGGACCGCACCCTCGCCGCCGTGCACCGGCAGACCTATCCGCGCCACCTGGTCGAGGTGATCGTCGCCGACGACGGGAGCTCGCCGGCGCTGACCGGTGACGCCCGGTTCGTCCGGCCGGGCGAAGGCTGGGGACGCGGCGCGGCGCGGCAGGCCGGGGCACGGGCCGCGACCGGCCAGGTGATCCACTGGCTCGACGCCGACGTGGTCCTGGCCGACGACCACCTCGAAGCCCACATGCGCTGGCACCACGCGCTCGACTACGCCGTCGTCATCGGCGACCTGGTGTTCCTCACCCCCGAGGAGACCCGCAGCGCCTACACCGTCAAGAAGCTCGAGGAGACGCGGCGGCTGAAGGACGCCGGTTCCAGCGCC
Organism: Nonomuraea sp. NPDC050663; assembly: GCF_044456985.1. Taxonomy (NCBI): domain Bacteria; kingdom Bacillati; phylum Actinomycetota; class Actinomycetes; order Streptosporangiales; family Streptosporangiaceae; genus Nonomuraea; species Nonomuraea sp. NPDC050663. The sequence goes on along the minus strand of NZ_JBITGL010000005.1, from coordinate 301,068 downwards.
TACCTGCTGCACACCGGCGCCACGACCTCGGTACGGCGCAGCCTGCTGGAGGCCGCGGGCGGCGTCGACATCACGCTGAACATGGCCGAGGACACCGAGCTGGGGTACCGGCTGGCCCAGGCGGGCGCGGTGTTCGTCGCCGACGAGCAGGCGCGCGCCTGGCACCACGGGCCCTCCACGGTGATGAACCGGGAGAAGGAGGTGCACCGGCACAACTGGTCCTTCCTGGGCGATCTCATCCCCGACCTGCGCTGGCTGCGCAACCATCCCCGGCGGCAGTGGCTGGTGCCGTACGTGCGGGTCGTGGTGCCCGCGGGCGGCTACGAGGAGACCAGGACCACCGTGGACTCGGCGCTGGCGCAGTCGCTGCCCGACATCGCGGTCACCATCGTCGGACCCTGGGACACGCTGACCGGGGAGCGGCGGGCGAGCCTCGACGATCCGCGGCTCGACCTGCGGCTGACTCGCAACCTGTACGCGCACGAGCCCCGCGTCGACTTCGCCACCCGGGCCCCGCTGTCGGCGGCTCCCGCTCCCTACCTGCTGACCGTGCCCGCCGGGTGGGCGCTCGGCGGTGAGACCGTCGCGCGGCTGATCAAGCAGGATCTCGGGCTGGTCAGCGTGGCCCTGGCCGAGGGGCCGGACGGCGTGGTGGCAGCGCGGCTGGAGCGCACCGCCGCCTTCTCGCGCGCCCGCCTCCACGAGGGCGACGCCGACGACCTGGTGCACGAGATGGCCGGATCGATCTGGGTGGGCGGCGCGGAGTGCGGCTTCAGCGACGTCGCCGAGCCGCTCGGCGGCGACGCGGCCAAGTGGCGGGCCGTGGCCGCCGACCGAGGCAAGGAGATCGAGCGGTTGAAGGCCGAGATCGAGGAGCTCACCGCCGCCAAGAGCCGCCGCGGCCTGCTGCGCGCCCTCCGGAGCGCCGGATGAGCGCCCGCCGCCGGGCGCGGGCAACGGGGTGCCCCGCATGACGCCCGCCGATCTCATCGCGAGCATGCCGAAGGCCCGTGTCTTCCACGTCGGGCTCGAGGCCGTGCCCGGAGGCGTCGACCTCGACCACGAGCTGCTCGACCTGGACGTGGCAGCCGCCCCCGAGGTGCTCGTGCTCGCCGGCGCCCCCGCAGACCTGCGTCGCGCCGCCACCCTGCACAAGCTGCTCCCCGACACCGGCAGGGTGGTCGTGGCGATCCTCGACAGCCCGCCCTCGCACCCGGCGCCGGTGCCCACGCCGACCCCGGCCCACCGCTGGCGGGCTCTCACCGACCTGCGCGTGCACCAGCCCCGCCCCCGCCTGTGGCTGGTGGAGGCGTCCTTCTCCAAGCCGACCCCGGCCGGGCGCGTGGTGACCGCCGTCGCCCGCGCCTTCGCCGGTCACCGCCTCGACGTGATCGCCGCCCCCGCCGCCGCGCTGGCCGGGGTGGGCGCGGCCGACTGGCGGCCGGGCGACCCGAACGCCACGCCCGTCGAGCCCGCGGGACCGGTGCCGGACCGCGTCGGCGCGCCGGGCGGCGACATGGTGCTGCGCACCGTGGACAGCTTCGACACCGACTTCTTCGACGCCGGCTTCGCGGGCGACGAGGAGCCGATCGACAGGCCCACCACCGCCGCGGCGACCTGGGAGAGCCTGGGCAGGCCGGGCGGCACGGAGCTGGCCGAGGTGCTGACGGACCCGACCATGATCCCGCCGGTGGACGAGCGCCTGGTCAACCCGATGGGCTTCGTCACCACGCCGTCGAAGGGCATGGGCGTGCTGGCCGAGGTCGAGGGCCGCTGGACGGTGCTGCTCGACGGCCGGCCCGTGGCGGTCTTCGCCGAGTCGGGCGGGGTGACCGACGCCGACGTCGCCCGGCTGCGGCCGTTGCGCGGGGTGGAGGTCGACTGGCATCACGGCGGCTCCGCCGTACCTCCGGCCCGCAGCCCGCACACCGGGCCGCTCGCGGCGGTCCGGGTGGTCGCCGGGCTGGCGGCGGCGGGCGTGCCGCTGGTGGCCGAGGAGGTGCCGCGCTGGGCGGGCGGGCTGGGCGAGCCGCTGACCGCCCTGCTGACCAGCCCGTACGGCACCGCCAACAGCCCGTACGGCGCCGCCAAGAGCCCTGACGGCACCTCCAAGAGCCCGTACGGCGCGGAGGTCCTGGCCGACGAGCTGCGGCGTGAAGAGCACAGCGTCCGGCTGCGACGCGAGGCGCTGCGTACCCACGGCGTGGCGGCCCGCTGGGAGCAGCTCGGCGCCCCCGCTCCCACGCCCCCGCTCACCTCCGTGCTCCTGTGCACCCGCCGCGCCGAGATGGTCGGCTTCGCGCTGGAGCAGGTCGCCCGCCAGCGCGGGGTCCAGCTGGAGGTGATCCTCGCCCTGCACGGCGTCTCCCAGGAGCACCCGTCGGTGGTCGAGGCGCTCAAGCGGTTCGACCATCCCATCACCGTCTTCGAGAGCGAGGCGATCTTCGGCGAGGTCCTCAACGAGGCCGCCGCCCGTGCCTCCGGGTCGTTCCTGCTGAAGATGGACGACGACGACTGGTACGGCCCCGACTTCCTGTCCGACCTGCTGCTCGCGCACGCCTACTCGGGCGCGCAGGTGGTCGGCACGGTGCCGGAGTTCGTCTACCTGTCGTCGATCGACGTGACCGTGCACCGCAACCAGGTCACCGAGCAGATCACCAGCTTCGTCGCGGGCGGCACGATCCTGGTCGAGCGTTCGGCCTTCCAGGCGATCGGCGGCTTCCGCCCGCTGCGCCGCTCGGTCGACACCCAGTTCCAGGAGGCCCTGCAGGCGGCGGGCGGCCAGATCTACCGCACCCACGGCCTGGGTTACATCCTGCGCCGCGGACCGGCGGCCAACCACACCTGGCAGGAGCCCATCGGCACCTTCCTGCAACGCAACCGGAGACAGTGGCGCGGATTCCGGCCCTGCGAGCTGATGGAGCTGACGTGAGGATCAGGCACAACGACTACGGGCGGCCCCCGGCCCCGGCGCGGCAGGAGCTGTCGGTGACCGTGGTCATCCCGGCGCACGGCTGCCAGGCGACGCTCGACCTCACGCTGGCCGCCCTGTCGGCGCAGACCTACCCGGCCGGCCTGATGGACGTCGTCGTCGTGGACGACGGCAGCCCGGTGCCGCTGACGGCGCCGAAGGTCATCAGGGCCCCGGAGGGCGGCTGGGGCAGGGCCTGGGCGGTGCAGGCCGGGGTGGAGGCCGCCACGGGCGACGTGGTGCTGGTCCTGGACGCCGACATGGTGCCGGTGCCCGAGCACGTGGCCATGCACATGCGCTGGCACCACCTGGCCGACTACCTGGTGGTGCTGGGCTGGATCGACTTCACCTCCTCGCCGCCGCCCTCGCCGGAGGATCTGCTGCGCAAGCCGTACGAGGAGTTCTTCGACCTGGCCGGGCAGCGGCACGACTGGGCCGAGGCGATCATCGAGGCGCACGACGGCCTGCGGACGGCGCCGAACTCGCTGGCCGGGCACGTGCACGTGGGGGCGACGGCCTCCTACCGTCGCGCCTTCCTGCTGGAGGCCGGGGGTCTCGACACCTCGCTGGTGCTGGCGGAGGACACCGAGCTGGGCTACCGGCTGACGCAGGCGGGGGCGGTGTTCGTGCCGGATCCCGAAGCGCGAGCCTGGCATCTCGGGCTGCCGACCGCGATGCGTGACTATCCCGCCATGAAGCGGCACAACGACCCGTATGTCGCCGATCGCGTGCCGTACCGCAGGTATCTGCGCACCGACCGCGGGCGGCAGTGGCTGGTGCCGTACGTGGACGCGGTCGTGGTGGCCGAGGGGTACGAGGACACCCGCGCGGCCGTGGACGCGCTGCTCGCCTCCGACCTGCCCGACGTGCGGGTCACCGTGGTCGGGGCTTGGGACACGCTGGCCGCCGGCCGCCGCTCCCCGCTGAACGAGCCGCTGCTGGACCTGCGGCTGCTGCACGCGGCCTTCGAGCACGACTCCCGGGTACGGCTGGCGACGGGCTTCGAGCCTGCCGCGCCGTTCGTCCTGCGCTGCCCGCCCGGCTGGATGGCGGGACACGGCACCGTGTCCGGCCTGGTCCAGCACCTGGAGGCGAGGGACGGCGGCCTGATCAACCTGGCGCTGGAGGAGGACGAGCACGGCGTGACGGCGGTCAGGCTGGAGCGCACGGCCGCGTTCGCCCGCGCCCGCCGGGTCGGCTCGCCGGACGAGGCGCTCGACGACGTGGTGCACGAGCTGTTCGGCGTCGAGTGGCTCGACGGCCGGCAGTACGGCTTCGCCAGGCGGCCCGCGACCTATCCGCGCCGCGTGCCCCAGCCGGAACCGGTCGACAAGGAGGTGCTGCGGCTGCGCAAGCGCATCGCGGCGCTCCAGGCGGAGACGCAGCAGCTGCGCCGCGAGGCCGCCAAGGGCGCCCGCGACGCCGAACGCTGGAAGGGCAAGGCGGAGGCCTGGCGACGGGAGGCGGTCAAGCGTGACCGGACGGTCCTGCGGCGGGCGGTCCGGAAAATCGGACTCACCTCTTTCGTTCGGCGACCGGGCGCGACATCCTGATCCGAATGACGGGGATTGTCGTGCGCACCCCGGCCGGGCGGTTCGAGCTGAGGCCGGGGCAGCACGTGACCATTGGGCGAGAGGGCGACATCGCGATCGTCGATGCGCGGATCTCCCGCCACCACGCGGAGCTCTTCTGCCACCAGGGCATCTGGGTCTTACGCGACCTGGGCAGCCGCAACGGCACCTACCTCGGGGCGCGCCGCATCTTCGACCTGGAGATCACCGCCCCCGCCTCGGTCCGGCTGGGCGGCGCCGAGCACGGGCCGCTGCTGGAGCTGACGCCCGAGACGGCCGCGGCCGTGCCGCCGCAGGCCCCCGTCCCTCCTGCCCCGCCGCCCCCGCGCCTGCCCGAGGTTCCCGCCACGATGGTCGGCCAGCCGACCATGCCGCCCGCCGCGGGAGCGTCGGGGCTCGGCAAGCCGCTGGTCGTGCTGCCCCTGGGCCCGGTGCTGGCCATCGGCCGCTCCCCCGACAACAACCTGCCGCTGGAAGACGACCTGCTCGTCTCGCGCAAGCACGCTTTGATCGAGCGCACCCAGCAGGGTGTCCTCGTCCGTGACCTGGGCGCGCGCAACGGCACCTACGTCAACGGCCACCGGGTGACGCAGAGCTGGCTCACTCCGGGCGACCTGGTCTCCGTCGGCCACCACCAGCTGCTCTACCTGGGCGACCGCATCGCGGTCCACGTCGACACCGGGGCCGTCTCGCTCCAGGCGCAGGAGCTGACCGTGCGGGCGGGCAAGGCGGTCCTGCTCGACGGCGTCAGCCTGCACCTGGAGGCGCGCAGCCTGATGGCGGTGGTCGGGCCGTCGGGCGCGGGTAAGTCGACGCTCCTGGGCGCCCTGACCGGCTTCCGTCCCGCCACCTCGGGGCGGGTGGTCTACGAGGGCCGCGACCTGTACGCCAACTACGACGACCTGCGCCACCGCATCGGGCTGGTGCCGCAGGACGACATCCTGCACAAGGAGCTGACGGTCGAGCGGGCGCTCGGCTACGCGGCGGCGCTGCGTTTCCCGCAGGACGTGTCGGCGGCCGAGCGCCGCAGCCGCATCGAGGAGGTGCTGGGCCAGCTCGGCCTGGTCGAGCGGCGCAAGCTGCGCATCGACCGGCTGTCCGGAGGCCAGCGCAAGCGCACCAGCGTGGCGCTGGAACTGCTGACCAAGCCGTCGCTGCTCTTCCTCGACGAGCCCACCTCCGGCCTGGACCCCTCGCTCGACAAGGAGGTCATGGGCACGCTGCGGGCCCTGGCCGACGACGGGCGCACGGTCGTGGTGGTCACCCACAGCGTGCTGCATCTGGGCTTCTGCGACCGGGTGCTGGTGTTGTGCCGGGGCGGCAAGGTCGGCTACTTCGGGCCTCCCGGCGAGCTGCTGCCGTTCTTCGGCGTGCAGGAGTACGCCGAGGTCTTCCGCATGGTCTCCGAGGAGCCGGAGGTGTGGGCGGCGCGGTTCCGCCAGTCGGCCTACTACCGTCGCTACAGCGCCGTCGGCGGCGGCTCCGCCGTACCGCAGACCCGCCAGCCGGGTGCGCCGCCTCCCAAGCAGAGCCCCGGACGGCAGTTCACCATCCTGGCCAGGCGCATGGCCTCGGTCATCCGCTCCGACCGGCTCGCGGCGATGTCCATGATCGGGCTGCCGATCGCGCTGGCCCTCATGACGCGCGTCGTCGAGGGTTCCGACGGCCTGGGGCCTCCGGCGAAGGGCCGTTCGGAGGAGGCGGGCACGCTGCTGATCATCCTGATCTTCGGCGCCGCGCTCATGGGCCTCATCGGGGCGATCAGGGAGATCGTCAAGGAGGGGCCGATCTACCGCCGCGAGCGGGCGGTGGGCCTGTCGCCGATCGCCTACCTGCTGTCGAAGGCGTTCGTGCTCGGCGCCGTCAACCTCGTGCAGGCCGCGCTGTTCGTCTGGCTCAGCCTGCTGGGCCGCGCGGGCCCGTCGGACCCGCTGCTGCTCGGGCCCGTCGAGCTGGTGTTCGTGGTCGCCCTGGTGGCCTTCTCGTGCTCGCTGATGGGGCTGGTGGTCAGCGCGCTGGTGTCGACCAACGAGCAGGCGATGATGGCGATGGTGGTGCTGATCATGGCGCAGTTCATCTTCATCGGGAAGCTGATCGAGGTGGTCGGCAGGTCGGGCCTGGAGCAGCTGGCCTGGCTGGTGCCCAGCCGGTGGGGGTACGCCGCCGCGGCGGCCACGGTCGACCTGCAGAGCATGGACGTGTCGCCGATGCGCGACGGCCTGTGGGACCACGAGGTGGGCACGTGGCTGCGCTCGGTGGCCGTGCTGCTGCTGATGTCGCTGGTCTTCGCGTCTCTCGTACGGCTCGCGCTGCGCAGGCACGAGCGGCGCGGCTAGTACTCCCAGAGATCGGTGCGGCGTTCCCTGCCGATGCAGAAGATCGCCGAGCCGTGGGCGCCCTGGACCAGGTCCACGCGGATCCAGTCGGCCGTCTCGGCCACCTTGGCGGTGTAGCCGCTCTTCGGGGTGGCCGAGACGAGCCGGCAGCCCTCGTCGCCGACGGTGAAGGTGACCTCGCCGCCCTTGGCTGTGACCACCCGCACGTTGCCCGCGACCTGCGGGGACGGGCTGGGAGCCCTGGTCGCGGAGGGCTTGCGCGACGGAGTGGGCCGCGCGCGAGTCGGCGTCCTGCTGGGCGAGGGCCCGGCTGAGGTGGGCGCGGAGGTGGGCGCGGAGGTGGGGGTGAGCCTGGCCGATGTGGACTTCGTGGCGGTGGCCGAGGCAGGGAGCGGCACGGCCTCGGGGCCCGAGACGGTGCGCGCCGCGACGGGCTCGATCACCACGTCCGACAGCTCCCCGCGCAACACGCCGCGCACCCCGAACCACGCGATCGAGATCGCCACAGCGGTAGCCAGCGCCCATAGCGCGACATACTTCATGGCTCGCCGCATGCGTTGCATTATGTACCGTAATCTGGACCGCCATGGCGACGGTTCTGGTGGTCGAGGACGACGAGTTCGTGAGGTCGGCGCTGATCCACGAGCTCGCCCGGCGGCGGCACGCCGTCCGCAGCGCCGGGTGCGCGCTCGACGCCCTGCGGGAGATCTCGCAGAACCCGCCCGACGCCGTCATCCTCGATCTGGGCCTGCCCGATCTCGACGGCGCCGAGGCGCTGCGCATGGTGCGCGGCATCTCCGACGTGCCGGTCATCGTGGCCACCGCCCGCGACGAGGAGTCGGAGATCGTCAGGCTGCTGGAGATCGGCGCCGACGACTACCTGGTCAAGCCGTTCTCGGGCGATCATCTGGCCGCCCGTCTCGACGCCGTGCTGCGCAGGGCCAGGTCGGCCACGCTCCGGCCGCGGCTGCTCGACGCGGGCGGGCTCCGGCTGGACCTGGACAGGCGCGCCGCCACGCTCGACGGTGTGCCGCTGTCGCTGACCAGGCGCGAGTTCGACCTGCTGGCCTATTTGGCCGCCCGCGCCGACCGGGTGGTGCCGCGGCGCGAGCTGCTGACGGAGGTGTGGCAGCAGTCCTACGGCGACGACCAGACGATCGACGTGCACCTGTCGTGGCTGCGGCGCAAGCTCGGCGAGAGCGCGGCCGTTCCCCGATACCTGCACACCGTGCGCGGGGTGGGCGTCATGTTGTCAGCGCCGCGATGAGAGGCACGCTGGCCGTCCTGATGGTCGCGGTCACCTCCATGGTGGCGCTGGCCTTCCTGGTGCCGCTCGCCCTCATCGTCAAGGAGACCGCGCAGAGCAGGGCTCTGGCCGACGCCGAGCGCCAGGTCTCGGCGCTGGTCCCGGTGCTGGCCGTCACCACCGAGGCCGCCGATCTGGAGCTGGCGATGGCGCGCACGGAGGCGGGCAGGCGCGGTGACCTGGTCGTCCACGTCGTCGAGCGGCCCGCGCGGGCCGTCGGCGGCACCGGCCGGGCGCCGGCCGCCGAGGTGGCCAGAGCGGCCGAGCAGACGGCGGCCAGCACCCTCGAACGGGCCGACGGCCACATCCTGCTGCGCCCGGTCGCGCTCGACCACGCGCGCAGCGCGGTGATCGAGGTGTTCGTCCCCGCGGGCGAGCTCAACCGGGGCGTGATCGGCTCGTGGGCGGTGCTGACCGGGGTGGCCCTGGTGCTGGTGCTCGGTTCGGTGCTGGTCGGCGACCGGCTGGGCGCCCGCGTGGTGCGCGCCACCCGCCGGCTCGGCCGGGCCGCCACCGCCCTGGGCAGGGGCGAGCTGAACGAGCGCATCCACCCCGAGGGGCCTCCGGAGCTGGTCGCGGCGGCCACGGCCTTCAACGCCATGGCCAACCAGGTCAGCCATCTCCTGGCGGCGGAACGTGAACTGGCGGCCGACCTGTCGCACCGCCTGCGCACCCCGCTGACCGCACTCCGGCTGAGCCTGGACCATCTCGGGCCGGGCGCGGAGCAGAGCCGCCTGGCCCTGGGCAGGCTGGAGGGCGAGGTCGACCAGATCATCGCCGCGGCGCGCAGGCCGTCCAGGGCGCCCGCCGAGGGCTGCGACGCGGCCGAAGTGCTGCGCGAGCGGCTGACGTTCTGGTCGGCGCTGGCCGAGGACCAGGGCAGGCCCTGGGACCTGGTGGGAGCCACCCTGCCGGTGCGCGTGCCGGTGGCCGCCGCCGACCTCGGTGCCGCCGTCGACGCGCTGCTCGGCAACGTCTTCCGTCACACCGCCGAGGGCACGGCGTTCACGGTCACCCTGCACGAGGGCACGGGTACGGGCACCGTGGGCATCCTCGTGGCCGACGCCGGAAGCGGCATCCCCGACCCGGAGACGGCGTTGACGCGCGGCGCGAGCGGGGCGGGATCCACGGGGCTGGGCCTCGACATCGCCCGCCGCCTGGCCGAGTCGACCGGCGGATCGTTGCGGCTCGACACCTCCTCGCTGGGCGGGGCCCAGGTGCAGGTCTGGCTGCGCACCGGTCCCGTCAAGAAGCCCATAAGCCGTCCTTAACGGCCACTTAAGCAGCATATTTCGGCATCGGAGGTGGTCCAGGGTTGGCTCCATGCAGATCAACCGCAAGGCGATCGTCGCCACCAGTCTCGCCGCCCCCACCGTGCTCGTGCTCACGCTCGTTCCCGGCGCGGCGAACGCGCACGGCACCATGAACAACCCGCCCAGCCGCACGATGGTCTGCTACACCGAGGGCCCGGAGAACCCGAAGACGGCCGCCTGCAAGGCCGCCGTCGCGCTGGGCGGCACGCAGCCGCTCTACGACTGGAACGAGGTCAACATCGCCGCCGCCGCGGGCCGCCACCGCGAGCTCATCCCCGACGGCCAGCTGTGCAGCGCGGGCCGCGCCAAGTACCGCGGCTTCGACCAGGCGCGCGCCGACTGGCCCGCCACCAGCCTGACCAGCGGCGCCGCCCACACCTTCCAGTTCCGCGCCACCGCGCCGCACGCCGGCGGGTTCGAGCTGTACATCACCAGGGACGGCTACGACCCGGCCAAGCCGCTGAAGTGGTCGGACCTGGAGAGCACGCCGTTCCTCAAGAAGGCCAACCCGGCGCTCTCCAACGGCGCCTACGTCCTGGACGCCAAGCTGCCGGTCAAGTCCGGCCGCCACCTGATCTACGCGATCTGGCAGCGCAGCGACAGCCCCGAGGCCTTCTACTCCTGCAGCGACGTGGTCTTCGGCGGCTCCAACCCGACCCCGGCGCCCACCGTGGCCCCGACTGCGACCGCGACGCCCAAGCCCACCCCCACGGTCACCCCGACCTCGAAGCCGACGTCCACCCCCACGCCCGCTCCCACCTCCACCGGGGGGCCGATCTCCGTGTCGGCCATCTCGGCGGGTGTCGGCGTGAGCCCGGCCAAGGTCGCGACCGGCGGCTCGGTCACCGTGACCGCCGTCTGCGGCGGCTCCCAGGTCGCCTCGATCGCCTCCAGCGCCTTCAAGCCGGTGCGGGCCGACGCCCCGGTGCCCACCGTCGCCTGGGCGCCGGTGCTCAAGGCCGCCCGCGCCGGCACCTACCCGGTGGTCGTGCGCTGCAAGGACGGCGGCTCCGCCCGGACCAGCCTCACCGTCACGGGCTGACCTCCCAAGCCGTACGGCACGGGCCCGCGTGGGCACGCCAGGCCCCTGCCGTACAGCGAAGAGCCCGCCCCCCAGGCCACGGGAGGCGGGCTCTTCCATGTCTCGCGACGGGTCAGTCGCCCTCGACCCGCATGACGCTGGCCACGGCCCGCACGATGTCGAGCTCGCGCAGCCCCGCCATGGTGGCGGTCAGCGCCGCGTCGGTGGCCTGGTGGGTGACGATGACGAGCTGGGCGTCGTCACCGTGGCCCTCCTGGCGCACGGTCTGGATCGAGACGTCGTGCTGGGCGAACTCCTCGGCCACCCGGGCCAGGACGCCCGGCTTGTCGGCCACGTCGAGCGCCACGTGGCAGCGCGTCACGGTCTCGCCCATGACGTGCACCGGCAGGTCGGCGTAGGTGGACTCGTCGGGCCCGCGGGTGCCGGCCCGGCGGTTGCGCGCCACGGCGACGATGTCGCCGAGCACCGCGGAGGCGGTCGGCGCGCCTCCGGCGCCCTTGCCGTAGAACATGAGCTGCCCGGCCGACTCGGCCTCGACGAACACGGCGTTGTAGGCCTCGCGCACCCCGGCCAGCGGGTGCGTGCGCGGGATCATCGCCGGGTGCACGCGCACGCCGATCGAGCGGCCGTCGTCGGACTTGGCGCAGATGGCCAGCAGCTTGATGACGTAGCCCATCGCCTTGGCGGAGGCGACGTCGGTCGCGGTGATCTCGGTGATGCCCTCGCGGTGCACCTCGGCGGCGGTCACCCGGCTGTGGAAGGCCAGCGACGCCAGGATCGCGGCCTTGGCGGCGGCGTCGAAGCCCTCGACGTCGGCGGTCGGGTCGGCCTCGGCGTAGCCCAGCGACTGGGCCTCCTCCAGCGCGTCGGTGAAGGAGGCGCCGGTGGAGTCCATCTTGTCGAGGATGTAGTTGGTGGTGCCGTTGACGATGCCCAGCACCCGCTTGACGTGGTCGCCGGCCAGCGATTCGCGCAGCGGGCGCAGCAGCGGGATCGCGCCGGCGACGCTGGCCTCGTAGTACAGGTCGCCGTTGCCCTGGCGCGCCGCCTCGAACAACGTCGCGCCGTCCTCGGCGAGCAGCGCCTTGTTGGCGGTGACGACGGACTTGCCGCTCGACAGCGCCGTGACGATGAGGGAGCGCGCGGGCTCGATGCCGCCGATCACCTCGACGACGATGTCGACGTCGTCGCGGGCGACCAGGCTCTCGCCGTCGGTGGTGACCAGCGCGGGGTCGACCTCGACGTCGCGCTTGCGCCCGAGCTTGCGTACGGCGACGCCGGCCAGCTCCAGCGGAGCCCCGATGCGGGCGGCCAGGTCGTCGGCCTGCTCGCGCATCAGCTTGATCACCTGCGAGCCGACCACACCACAGCCCAGCAGGGCCACTTTCAACGGTTTGTCGCTCACAGCTGCCCCCTCAACAGGTCGTCCTCGGTCTCACCCTGCACGATGACGCGGGACTGGCCGTTGCGCACGGCGACCACGGCGGGCTTGGGCAGGTAGTTGTAGTTGCTGGCCAGCGACCGGCAGTAGGCGCCGGTGGCGGCGACCGCCAGCAGGTCGCCAGGTGCCAGGTCGCCCGGCAGGTAGTGGTCGCGCACGATGATGTCGCCGCTCTCGCAGTGCTTGCCGACCACCCGGCTGAGCATCGGCTGGGCGCCGGACTCGCGGCTGGCCAGCACGGTGGTGTATTCGGCGCCGTACAGCGCGGTGCGCACGTTGTCGCTCATGCCGCCGTCGACGCTGACGTAGGTGCGCAGGCCCTCGACGTCCTTGACGGTGCCGACCGTGTAGAGGCTGATGCCTCCGGGGCCGACGATGCCGCGGCCGGGCTCGACGGTCAGCTTCGGCACCGGCAGCCCGGCGTCGGTGCAGACCTTCGCCACGATCTCGCGCAGGGAGTCGGCGATCTCCTTGACGTCGGGCGCGACCTCGTCGGGGGTGTAGGCGATGCCGTACCCGCCGCCCAGGTCGAGCTCCGGCAGGACCACGCCGTGCTCTTCCTTGATCGCCACCAGCAGCGTGCTCAGGCGGCGTGCGGCCACCTCGAACCCGGCGGTGTCGACGATCTGCGACCCGATGTGGGAGTGCAGGCCGACCAGGTTGAGCTGCGGCAGCGCCAGGATCCTGCGGACGGCCTCGGCCGCCGCGCCGGTGTTCAGCGACAGGCCGAACTTCTGGTCGTCGTGGGCGGTGGCGATGAACTCGTGGGTGTGCGCCTCGACGCCGGTGGTCACCCGGATCATGACGTCGGGGCGCTTGCCGTGCTTGTCGGCCAGGTAGCCCAGGCGGGCGATCTCCTCGTAGGAGTCGACCACGATGTGCCCGACGCCGACCTCCAGGGCGCGGGTCAGCTCGGCCTCGGACTTGTTGTTGCCGTGCATCGTGATGCGCTCGGGCGGGAAGCCGACGGCCAGCGCCACGGCGAGCTCGCCGCCGCTGGCCACGTCGAGGCTCAGTCCCTCGGCGTCGAGCCAGCGCACCATCTCCTTGCACAGGAACGCCTTGCCGGCGTAGTGCACCTCGGAGCCGGCGAAGGCGGAGGCGTAGTCGCGCATGCGCGAGCGCACGTCGTCCTCGTCGAGGACGTAGAGCGGCGTGCCGTACTGCTCGGCCAGGTCGCGGACGTCGACGCCGCCGATCGTGAGCGCGCCGTCGGTCCGACCGGACGTTCGCGGCCAGATCTCGGGGTGGATCCGGTTGAGGTCGGCGGGCGCCAGCGGCGGGCGCTCCTGAGGCAGCATCTCGGCGTGCCTGTCCCCGGCGGGGTGGACGAATCGGCTCACCCGAACGAGGCTATCGGACCGGTGGAAGCAGGTGGACATCGTGCCCACCAGTCGAGACGGAGATTTTCCTTCAGACCTGCTTTGTCGCAGGAAGTACTTTCTGTACGGCTTGCGCCAGCCACATACGCGCCGTATGAAGCTCGCTGGGCTCTTCGTCACCCTTGGGGTGCGCCGGGGCGTTCTCGTGCGCATCGTGATAGGCGGTCGCGAGCCTCACCAGATACGCCGGCCATCCGGGATCGCGGCTCGCCCTCCTGCCGGGCAGCTCGGCCAGCACCCGCAGGACCCCGCGGTCCCAGGGGCCGTCGAGCAGCCGCGGCACGAACGGCTCGGACGGCACCCCCAGGTCGCGCGCCCACCGCTGCGCGTTCGCGGCCCGCGCGGCGGCGTAGCGCACCACGAATCCGGGGTTGTCCCAGGTGCGCGGCAGGTCGGGCCAGCCCTGGTCCTCGATGTGCTCGAAGGCGCCGTTCAGCAGCTCGCCCGGGACCTCGACGACGATCCTGATCAGCCCGCCCGGCAGCACGCGCGCGCCGGGCACGCGCGCCGCGAGCTCGTGCGGGTCGAGCCCGCGCCTGAGCGCCGCGGCCGACACGTACGCCGCCTCGTGCACCCACGTCCCCTCCGGGGTGGGCGGCTCGCCAAGGATGTCGAACTCCACCCTCCCTATGGTGTACCGCTCACCAGGCGCAACATCTCGCGGGCGCCCTGGTAGTCGGGATCCAGGGCCAGGGCCTGCTCGTAGCACTGCCTGGCCTCCTGCCGTTGCCCGGGACCGCGCAGGATCGCGTCGCCGAGGAAGCGCCACGCCTGGGGCGTCGGCCGGATCGCGATCGAGCGCCTGAACTGGGCGATCGCCAGCTCGTAACGGCCTGTCATGTAGTAGGAGTCACCCAGCCCGAGCCTGCCGTACTCCAGGTCGGGCTCGATCGCCAGCGCCGCCTGGAACTGCCCGATCGCCTCCTCGTAGCGGCTCTCGCGGAACAGCTCCGTCGCCCTGGCCAGGTGGGCGCCCGCCGTGGAGACCGGGCGCGCCGCCAGCGGGAGCAACTGGAGCACCCTGGCGTGCAGCTCTGGGTCCTGCTCCTTGAGGTCGTCGCGCAGGATCGCCGCCTGCTCGGGGCCCAGACCCATGATCATGGCGGCCATGATGTGCTCCTGGACCTCTCCGGGCGGCACCGACGGGTCGATGGTCAGCGAGCCGCCCTCGTAGTGGGCACGCAGCTCGCGTTCGGCCCGCGGGGCGGGCGGCTGCTCCAGCAGGAGGGCCCACGCGCGTGCTTCGGGATCGGCCGCGATCGAGCCCATCCGCACCATGGCGCGCAGCAGGTCGTTGCGCTCCCTGCCGGTGCGGGTCTCGAGCCTGGCCTTCAGCTCGGCCTTGGCCTCGGGCCAGCGCCGCAGTTCGAGCAGGGTCCCTGCCAGGTCGGTCAGGGTCACGTCGCGCTGGTCGCCGGCGTCGAGCATGTCGCGTAACAACACCAGCCGGGGCTCCCAGTCGCGCACGTCGCCGAGCAGGTCGACGAGGTGGTCGAGCTCCTCGTGGGAGCCTTCCGGCAGGCCGCGCAGCCGCTGGATCCACCGGGCCGCCTCCGCCGCCCGGTCGGGCCGCGACAACGCCCCGACCATGCCGATGCGCAGCACCACGAGGTCGTCGTCGGAGACGGCGAAGGCCATCGAGGGGATCGGCCCCCCGGACATCACCTGCTTGGCCAGCTGCAGGCAGGCGATGTGGGTGACCACGGGATGGGCGATCCGCCTGCCGCATCCGGCGTCGGCCTTGCCGACCTCCTCGGCCGCCTGTTTGAGCGCGCCGACGTCGACACCCTGGCGGATCTTCTGCGGCGTGAAGGTCGCGAGCTCGGCGGCCAGGGCCGACAGGGCGGCGGGCAGCGGCCTGCCCAGCTCGCGGTAGGCGGCGGAGGCGCGCTCGAAGTGGGCGGGCCGCGGATCGCTGGTCGGGGGCGAGGAGTAGGCGATCAGGAAGTGTCCCGCGGCTTCGGCGGCGAGGTGGCCGAGCGAGATGAGGACGTGGCCGATCCACTCCACCTCGCGGCGGCCCGCGGCGATCTCGGAGCGGGCGAAGTCGAGCAGGAAGGGCCAGGAGTGATCGAGGTCGGCCCGCCGCCTGCCGAGGAAGTCGGCGAGGTTCTCGGGGGAATGGACCGCCCGGGCGTCCCGGATGACCTCATCAACCTCTTTGCCCCGATTTTTCGTGTTATTCGGCAGGCTGCAGACCCACTCCGCTCCGATCACCGCGAAAGGCACCGAACAACACCCCCACGCCAGAATCCCGCTCAAGAGATTATCGAGGCGAGGTCCCGGAAAAAGCGAAGGCCCGGCGCCGATTTCCCCCGTTGGCGCCGAGCTCGCTGGTAAGAGTGTCTCGCGGTTTTCGTGGCGATGGTGTCCGCGAAATGTCCCGAAATCGAGACTCAGATGAGCGCGTGAGGCTCCGCGGAACCGTATTCGACCAGCTGAGCGGCCCCCAGCAGCCACCGGTCCTCGTCGCGCACCCGCACGTAGCCGAACCGGTCGGCCGAGAACACCCTGACCCCGTCGGTCCGGCACTGGCGCATCAGCACCTCGTCCCAGCCCTCCGTCAGGTCCGCGATGCCCAGCTCCCTCAGCGGGCCGCGGCGGGCCAGCAGGGTGGCGCCGTTGACCTCGGGCAGGTAGGAGTACTCCGCCTCCGGCTGCTTGAGCAGGGTGGCCTGGGCGGCCCGCAGGTGGGCGTAGTAGGCGGCCTTGCCCACGATGTCGGCGGTGGTGAACAGGAACGCCCTGGTCAGGTCGGACAGGTAGTGCTTGCCGTACACGTCGCGCGGGTCCATCACGGCGACCAGGTCGGCCTCGCACAGGTCGAGACCCCGGTCGAGCATGGCGCCGGTCGACAGCGCCGGGTCGAGCGGGCGGAAGACGACGTCCACGCCGGGCAGCGCCTCGCGGGCCCGCGCCTCGAGCTCGGCCGGGGCGAACAGCACGAGCTGCACCACCCCCGCCTGCTTGGCGATCTGGGCCAGCGCGGGCTCGGCCAGGTCGGCGGAAGGCAGCACCTGCATGACCGAGATGTCGAGCGTCGCCCGGTGGCTGGGCAGGCCGATGGCCTCCAGCAGGGCGTCGACGTGCCCGGTCATCGTGCCGCCCGCGTAGGCGCGGCGCAGGGCGGCGTGGGCGCGGCGCGAGTCGGGCTCGGGACCGATGGAGGTGCCGCACGCGGCGATCTCGGCCGCGCGCCACTGCGGGGTGCCCGGCGGCACCGAGACCGCCGACGGCCAGCGGTAGGAGGTGAGCTGGTCGGGATAGGACAGCTCCTCGGGCAGGAGCTGCTCCAGCGTGAGCACGCGGTCGATGCGGCCGCCCGGCAGCGGCAGCGGGTTGTGCACCCGGGGCTGGATGCCGAAGGGCAGCTGCGGCCAGCCGGAGGCGGACTCGACCGTGAAGCGGTGGTCGAACAGCTCGGCCGCGGCGGAGTAGTCGGCGATGCTGCCCTTGGTGTGCCAGAAGACCGTGCGGATGCCGCGCTCGGCGCACCAGCCCAGCAGGGCGCGCAGGCCGTCGCCCGGCGCGCCGACGATCTCCGCGGCCCAAGGCCCCTCGGCGACGGACTCGACGACGAGCAGATGCGGCGTCTCCAGCGGGAGCACTCGGGCGAAGTCACGCGGGGTGAAGCCGGTGGTCTGGCGCCACTCGTAGCGCAGCAGCGCCTCGGCGTGCGGGTCGGCGATCACCGCGGCGGTCAGGTGCGGCCGGGTGTTGGGACCGGTCGGGATGCGGAAGGGCTTGAGACGGAAGGAGGCGCCGTCGACCGTCCGGGTCGAGGAGACGGCCTGGAAGGAGGGCCTGTCGTCGGCCGAGGCGATCGGGAGCGGCTTGCGCTTGGGCGCCGCCGGGCGCTTGACCGCCTTGGCCGCGCCCTTCAGCCCCTTGGCGAGCCGTACCGGGTTGCTCTTGCCCGACTTGAGCGCATCTCCTATGCGGTTCCACCGGGCGACCTTCATCGAGGAGAGCTTCCACTGCGCGACCTCGGCCTGGTAGCGCTGCTCGGCGACCTCCTTGCGGAGTTTCTCCCCGGCCTCGCGCTCCTTGTTCAGCCGCTCCTCGGCCTCCTCCAGCCGTACGGCCAGGGCGCGCGCCTCCTCGGCGCTGCGCTCGGCCTCGGCCAGCCTGGCCTGTGCCGCGTCAAGCAGGCGCGCCAGCTCGGCGGCGTGTTCCGCTTGGGAAATGGCCTCCCGCAGGGCCCGGCGAGTGCTCTCCAGCTCCGTGCTCACGGTTCCGAAGGATACTCTTTGCACATTGGTGGCTCGAAGGGATGACATCCGGTGCAGTTCAATGTGCGGCCCTACGTCTGCGGCGCCCTCGGCCGGTTCGACGGCGCGCTGCTCGACCGGCTGACCGCGGCAGGACCGCGGGTCAAGCCCGCGCTGCGCACCGATGAGGCCGCCCTGTTCAGCAGCGTTCCGCTGCCGCCCTACCACCGGGCCGGTGAAGACTTCGCGTTCGCGTGGGGTGAGCGGCGGCCGTACGGCGCGGCGGAGTGGATCTCGGTCGCCGAGACCTACGAGACGCCCGGTCTGATCGGTTCGCCGGAAAAGCTGGTGCTCCATGCCGGCGCGCTCGGCCTGGTCGACCTCTACTACGTGCGACACGCCGACGCCGTCTACTTCTCCTCCCTCATCGAGCCCCTGCTGCAGATCGCCGGCGTGGAGATCGACTGGGAGGCCTGGGCCTCGATCATCCAGGTGACCTTCCCCCTCGGCGAGGCCACGCCGTATTCACGGATCAAGCGCCTGCCCGGCTCCAGCGCCATCACCCTCACCAGCGGCAGGTTCGGCATCGAGCGCAGGCTGCCGCGCTGGCTGCGCCAGGAGCCCTACGAGGCCTGGACCAGCGCCGGCGAGCTGCTGGAGATCCTTCACGAGGTCTACAAGGACTACGACGGCCGCCCGCTGCTGGTGCCGGTCTCCGGCGGCTACGACTCCCGCCTGCTGGCCAGCGTCGCCGTGGCGCGCGGCGCCGACGTGGAGTCGTGGACGACCAGCCCCGACGACGGCACCGACACCGACATCGCCTTCGCCAGGTCCATCACCCGCGAGCTGGGCATCCCCCACCGCGTCGTCACCCAGGACCCCTCCGCCTACCCCGCCGACGCGCTGGAGGTGGCGCGCAGGCTCGAGTGGCTCACCCCGCACCACGCCTGGTACGCCCCCTTCGCCAAGGAGGTGCACCAGTCGGGCCGCGTCCTCATCGACGGCCTGGCCGGCGGCCCGCTGCTGAAGAACTTCATGGTCAGCGGCTCGGCCCTGCAGGCGCGCACCCAGGCCGAACGCAGCGCCGCGCTGCTCGACTCGCTGTCGCTGGGCGCGCCGTCGATGCCGTTCCTGAGCGAGGCGGCAGCTCAGTGGGCGGGCGACTCGGTCAGGCGCTCCTTCGAGGAGTCCACCTCGATGTTCCACGGCCACCGCGCGGAGCTGCCGCTGTCGGTGCTGCACACGCGCACCGTGCGGGGCATCGCCCGCAGCGCGGTCAACCTGGTCGGCCCAGAGGCGTCCTTCGCGGCGCCGTTCATCCACCCGGCCTTCTTCGACGCCGCCCTGTCGGTGGGTGTGGCCCGCAAGGACGGCGGCAGGTTCTATCGCGAGCTGCTGCACGCCTCCAACCCGAGGGTGGCGGCGCTGCCCTCGACGAACGTGGTCAAGCAGCCGCTCAGGAGGGTGCCGCTGCGCTCGACCGCCGCGCCCGCCCGCGCCTACTCCCACGCCCATCTGACCCGGCTCCAGCGGGTGGTGCCCGGCCTGCTCTCCGACGAGCTGCACGCGGTCATCGCCGCAGGACCCGACGCGCTGACCCGTTTCCGCGGCTGGAACGACAGGTTCTGGGTGCGTGGTCTCACGCTCTTCGGCGCCTGGCTGGGCGACTTCGGGTTCGAGTCGCTTGACGGCCCATGGGAACAGTAGGTAACCAGAAGATTACAGACTGATCTCGAGGGTATGACGTAAGCAAGTCGAGATCCGGGTTCCGGATACCCCTGGGCCTGGTAGTGTTCGGCCCGTAAGCGCCGCGAACATCCGGGCAATCCCCGGAAAGGGCATGGAGTGCGCAGGGATGACGACTCCAGCGGCGCGGTCACCACATAACTGATGCCGGGGAACCGGTGACTTCGTCCTGCCCACATCTCCTTCTGTGAGCGTCATATGACCAACCCATCCGTCGGTGAGTCCTTCAAGTGGGAGGACCCCAGCTGGTACAAGCGGGCGGTGTTCTACGAGGTGCTGGTCCGGGGGTTCAAGGACTCCAACGGAGACGGAACCGGCGACCTCAAGGGTCTCGCCAGCAAGCTCGACTACCTGCAGTGGCTCGGAGTCGACTGCCTGTGGTTGCTGCCGTTGTACGAGTCGCCGCTTCGTGACGGCGGCTACGACATCTCCGACTACATGAAGATCCTGCCCGAGTTCGGCGACCTGGCCGACTTCGTGCAGCTCATCGAGTCGGCGCATTCACGCGGCTTGCGCATCATCACCGACCTGGTGATGAACCACACCAGCGACAAGCACCCGTGGTTCCAGGCCTCGCGCCACGATCCCGAGGGGCCCTACGGCGACTTCTACGTGTGGGCCGACGAGCCCGCCGGCTACCCGGACGCGCCGATCATCTTCATCGGGGCGGAGGAGTCCAACTGGACCTACGACCCGGTGCGCAAGCAGTACTACTGGCATCGTTTCTTCCACCACCAGCCGGATCTCAACTACGACAACCCGGCGGTGCAGGAGGCGATGCTGGAAGTGCTGCGCTTCTGGCTCGACCTGGGCATCGACGGCTTCCGGCTCGACGCCGTGCCGTACCTGTTCGAGCGGGAGGGCACCTCCTGCAGCGGCCTGCCCGAGACCCACGCCTACCTTCGCAAGGTGCGCGCCGAGGTCGACAGGCTCTACCCGGACCGGGTGCTGCTCGCGGAGGCCAACGGCTGGCCGGAGGACGTGGTCGAGTACTTCGGCGACCCGACCGTGGGAGGCGACGAATGCCACATGGCCTTCCACTTCCCGCTCATGCCGCGCATCTACATGGCGGTCAAGAAGCAGTCGCGCGAGCCGATCTCGGAGATCATGTCTCGCACGCCGAAGCTTCCCGACACCGCCCAGTGGGGCATCTTCCTGCGCAACCACGACGAGCTCACCCTGGAGACCGTCACCGAGGAAGAGCGCGACTACATGCACGCCGAGTACGCCAAGGACCCGCGCATGCGGGCCTACCTGGGCATCCGGCGCCGCCTGGCCCCGCTGCTCGACAACGACCGCGACCTGATCGAGCTCTTCCACGCCCTGCTGTTCTCCCTGCCCGGCTCGCCCGTCATGTACTACGGCGACGAGATCGGCATGGGTGACAACATCTGGCTGGAGGACCGCGACGCGGTGCGCACGCCGATGCAGTGGAGCCCCGACCGCAACGCGGGCTTCTCGACCGCGGACCCGGGACGGCTCTACCTGCCCGCGGTCATGGACCCGATCTACGGCTACCAGGCGGTCAACGTGGAGGCGCAGGAGCGCAGTGAGGGCTCCATGCTGCACTTCACCCGCCGCATGCTGCAGATCCGCAAGCAGCACCCGGTCTTCGGAACGGGCGCCTACACGGAGATGTGGTCGTCGAACTCGTCGGTGCTCACCTTCGTGCGGGAGGAGGGCGACGACCTGATGCTGTGCGTGAACAACCTGGCGAAGTTCCCGCAGCCGGTCGAGCTCGACCTGCGCCGCTTCGAGGGCATGACGCCCGTCGAGGCGCGCGGAGGCGTGCACTTCCCGAAGATCGGCTCGCTGCCGTACCTTCTCACCCTGCCGGGTCACGGGTTCTACTGGTTCGCGCTGAAGGACCTCTAGATCCAGCCTTGCTCCCAGGCATGCTGCGCCGCGGCATGCCTGGACGAGACGCCTATCTTGGCCATCGCCGACGACAGGTAGTTGCGCACCGTGCCCGGCGCCAGATGCACCTGCTCGGAGATCCACGCGATCGACTCACCCGACCTGGCCGCCCGCAGGACCTCGAGCTCGCGCGCGGTCAGCGGGCAGTCGTTCTCGGTCAGCGCGGAGGCGGCGATGTCGGGATCGACGTAGCGCCTGCCCGCGTGCACCTCGCGGATGATCTCCGCCAGCCGCGAGGCCGGGGTGGTCTTCGGCACGAACGCCCGCACCCCGGTGGACAACGCCCGGCGCAACACACCCGGCCGCGCGTGCCGGGTCACGAGCACCACGGGCGCGTCGATCTGCTCGGCGGCCACCAGCCCGTCGCCCGGCGGCATCTCCAGGTCGAGCACCGCGACGTCGGGCCTGGTGCGTGCGGCCGCCGCCACCGCGCCGGTGCTCGTCTCCTCCTCTGCCACGATCTCCAGGTCGCCCTCGAGCCCCAGCAGCGCCACCAGCGCGCCCCTGATCAGCGCCTCGTCGTCGGCGATCAGCACCCGGATCATGCCGGCACCACAGCCCGCACCGTGAAACTCCCCTGCTCGTTGCCCCAGCTCAACTGCCCGCCCGCCGCCTCCACCCGCTCGGCCAGGGCGGCCAGGCCGCTCCCCGGTGCGGACGGCTCCTCGGCGCCGTCGTTCGTCACCGTCAGCGTCCCACGCCCCTCCTGTACGGCCAGCACCACGCTCGCCCTCGACGCCTGGGAGTGCCTGAGGATGTTGGTCGTGGCCTCGCGCGCCACCAGCCCGAGCAGCCGCCCCGCCGTACCCCCCACCTCGTCCCCGGCCGTGACGGTGGCGGCCACGCCCGCCGCCTTGAGCACCTTGACCGCGTTGGCCAGCTCGACGGAGAGCGAGACCTGCCGGTAGCCGCCGACCACCGCGCGGGTGTCGGTGAGGGCGTCGCGGGCCAGCTCCTGGACCTCCCGCATCAGACCGACGGCCGTGTCGCGGTCGGCGACCCGGGCGGCCAGCTCGCTCTTGAGCGCGATCACCTGCAGGTGGTGTCCCTGGATGTCGTGGAGCTCGGCCGCGAAGCGCAGCCGTTCCTCGGCCACGGCCAGCTCCGCGGCCACCACCCTGGCGTCCTCCAGTCGTTGCGCCACCTCGTAGGTCCACCACTGCATGCCGACCGCGACGCCGGTGCCCAGCGCCGAGGCGGCCATCAGCGCGGCCGTCGCGGGAGGGTATCCGCTGATCCACTGGGCCGCCAGGATCACGATCCCGACCCCGAGGATCACCGGGACCCGCCGTCCCTGCGGCAGCCGGAACACGATCGCGATGGCGAGCAGTCCGGCCGCCATGCTCCAGAACAGCGCCGCGGGCCGGTCGCCGCTCTGCCGGATCAGCGGGAAGGCCGCCGTCGCCGCCAGGGCTCCGGAGGCCGCCTCCAGCCACGCGCCGCGCCCGCGCACGATGTCCACGGCTCGCAGCATCAGCCTGATCGTGGCCGCCACGAGCAGCGTGACGAGCACGATCGCGATCACGCCCCGCGGTCCGTCGCCGGTGAGGGGCATCACCAGCAGCGGCCACAACACGAGCGGCGGACCGGCCAGGGTCCAGATCGTCACGTGCCGCAGTCTGGTCAGCGGTGAGGCTCGCATACCGGTGATTGTGCCTGTCCGGGCGTGTGACATGTGTCATCGGTTCTTGTGACAACCCCACGCGGTCACGGCCTCGTCCGGCACTACTGACCGCGCGCGGACCGGGCGAGTCTGGGGCCATGACACCAGTTGAGGTAGAGGGACTGCGGGCCACCTACGGCGATTTCGTCGCCGTGGACGGCATCGACCTGCGGGTTCACCAGGGCGAGATGTTCGCCCTGCTCGGCACCAACGGCGCGGGCAAGACCACGACGCTGGAGACCCTGGAGGGTCACCGCCGGGCCCAGGAGGGCCAGGTGCGTGTCATGGGCCTGGACCCCTTCACCCACCGGCGCCGCCTGGCCGGGACGGTCGCGACCATGCTGCAGGACTCAGGGTTCGCCGGCGAGCTGACCGCCGCCGAGACGCTGCGCATGTGGCAGCGGCTGCACCCCGAGCGCCAGGGGCCTGCCGACCCGCTGGCGGAGGTGGACCTGGACCACCGGCGCGACGTGCGGGTGCAGCAGCTGTCGGGCGGCGAGCGGCGCAGGCTGGACCTGGCGCTGGCCATCTCGACCGACCCCGACCTGCTCTTCCTCGACGAGCCGACCACCGGCCTGGACCCCGAGTCGCGCGAGCGCACCTGGCGGGTGCTGCGCGACCTGCTGGAGCGGGGCCGGAGCATCCTGCTCACCACGCACTACCTGGAGGAGGCCGAGGCGCTGGCCGACCAGATCGCGATCATGCACAGGGGCCGTATCGCGGTCAGCGGCACGCTGGCGGAGGTCGTGGGCGCCTACGCCTCCAGGATCCGCTGCGAGCTGCCCGCCGTGCCCGACAAGCTGCCGTTCTTCGAGGGCCAGGCCGCGCTCGACGGCAGGCGCCTGACGATCCGCACCCGCTGCCTCCAGGCCGACCTGCACCGCCTGCTGGCCTGGGCCGACGCCGAGGGCCAGACCCTCAAGCAGCTGTCGGCCACCGAAGCCTCCCTCGCCGAGATCTTCAAGGACGTGAACTCATGATCACCATCGCGCTGGCCGAGCTCCGGCTGATCCTCCGCAACCGCACCATCCTGGTGATGGCGACCGTGCTGCCGCTCGGTTTCCTCGCCCTCATGCTGGTCAACGGCCGCAACGACCGGCCCGAGATGGCCGTGCTGCACGTCATGATGATGATGGGCTTCACCGTCTTCCTGGCCGGCACCACCACCCTGACCAGCAGGCGGCAGCAGCTCTACCTCAAGCGCCTGCGCTCGTCGCCGACACCGGTGCCGTCGATCATCGCCGGTCTCATCGGCCCGCTGATCGTGCTGTCGCTGCTGCAGATCGGGCTCTTCCTCGGCCTGGCGGGCCAGCTGCCCGGCCGTCCCCTGCTGCTGGCCGCCGCCGCGCTGACGGGGGCGGTCACCTGGGGCGCCTTCTCCTTCCTCACCGCGGCCTTCACGCGCACCCCCGAGGCCGCCCAGATCACCACGGCGCCCGTCTACCTCCTGCTCCTCGGCGGCATGTTCTGGGTGCTCAACACGCCGGTCGACGCGGTCACACTGCCGCAGCTGCTGGTGCCGGGCGGCGCGATCTCGCAGCTCATCCGCCTGTCGTGGGGCGGGCCGGTCTCCACGGCCCCGCTGACCCTGGTGCTGGGGGCCGCCATCGCCGCGGCGGCGGTCGCCGTGGCCGTCAGGACCTTCCGCTGGGAACCCCGTGCGTGAGCCTGGCGGTGGTGACGTGGGCGCGGGCGGCGCGGCGGGCCGGGATCAGGGCCACCGCGAGGGCCGCGCTCACCGCCGCGAGCACCGTCACGACCAGGGTGACCGCGGCGGGCGGTCGCCCGATGCCCGCCCCGACGCCGCTGGTGTGGCCCTGCAGGTCGATCAGGCCGGTCACGGTGGCGGCGCCCACGGCGGTGCCGGTCAGCACCCCGACCACCACCAGGAGCCCGGTCGCCGTCACGAGGGTCGCGGTGACCTGCCGGGGCGTGAGGCCCATCGCCTTGAGCACCGCCAGGTCGGAGGCGTGGTCGCGCAGGCCGAGCCCGATGGCGGTGAGCAGGTTGGCCAGCCCGATCAGGGCGAGCACCGTGATCAGCGCGGCGATCACCGGCCGGAGCACCCCGAGCCGCTCGGCGGGGTTGACGACCCGCTGCACGTCGAGCCCCTCCTGAGAGGCCGACAGCAGCCGCAGCCGCACTTCGCCGGGATCGGCGCCCGGCTTCAGCACGAGCGCGTGGTAGCCGGGCGGCACGCTGTCCTTGGCCTCCAGCGTGTCGAGGCCCACCGACAGCACCTGGCCGTCGAGGTCGGGCTCGACCACCCGGCCCACGATGCGGACGATGAGCGGGCTGCCGCCCACGGTCAGGCGCACCCGGTCGCCGATCTTCACGCCGAGCAGGTCGAGCAGGCCCTGTCCTGCCACGCCCTCGCCGGGCTGGCTGTAGCCGCGGCCCTCCGCGACCGGGTAGGGGTACGGCTCGCGGGAGCCGCCGATGGCCCTGACCTGGACCGAGCGGGCCTCGCCCGGGGCCAGCGCGTTGACGGTGCTGCCCGGGTAGGAACGTTCGACGTCGGGCTCGCGGGCGATGAGTTCCTCGGCCTGGCCCTGGGTGAGCTTGCCGGTCTTGACGATGAGGGCCGCGCTCTGCCCGACCTGTTCAGGATTTTTCAGGAAACCGTCGAGCGTCGCCCACACGCCCAGCCCGATCGTGATCATCATCATCGGCACCGCCAGCCCGAAGGCCGTCAGGAACGCCGGCACCCTGCGGGTGAAGGCGTCGCGGGTGCCGAGCACCAGCGCGGGCGGCAGCCGTACGAGCAGGGCCAGCCTGGCCAGCCGCGACAGGTGGCCCCTGGGCGGCGCGGCGGGCGCGGCCGGAATCGGCGGGGTGCGCCCGCCGCGCCAGGCGGGCAGGCCGACCGCGGCCAGGACCACGAGGGCGGCCCCCGCCCCGATGGCCAGCACCGGCAGCGGCGCGGCCGCCCCGGCGCCCAGCAGCACCACCGGCAGCACCCAGCCTGCGGCCAGGCCAAGACCGATGCCGAGCAGGCCGAGCGCGCCGTGCTCGGCCACCAGCAGCAGCGCCACCTGGCCGCGCGTGAAGCCGAGCGACTTGAGCGTCGCCAGGTCGCGCAGCTGGCCCAGCACGCGCCCGCCCGCCGCGTTGGCCAGCGCCAGCGCCGCGGCGACCAGCCCGACCACGCCGAACAGCGCCAGCAGCGTGCCCAGCAGCCGGTTGTCGAGCTCCATCGCCGCCCGCACCTCGCGCCAGGTGTAGACGCGCTCCACCTGCCTCAGCTCGACCAGCACCCGCTGCGAGACCACCTGGGTGGCGTCGGCGTCGGCCAGCCGCAGGCCCGTCACCCACTCGCTGAGCTCGTGCTTGGGCTCGATCCTGTCGAGCGTGCTGGGCAGCACCCAGATCAGCCCGGGGGTCCACTCGGGATAGAAGCCCTGCTCGGCCGAGTCGGCGATGCCGCGCACGTAGAGCACCTGGCGCGAACCGCCGACCGTGTTGAGCGTCAGCGACGCGCCCAGCCGCAGGCCCGACGCCCTGGCGAAGGAACGTTCGACCACGGCGCCGTCGGGCTGCTCCGAGCTCAGCCACCTGCCCTCCTGGACCTGCGGCCTGGCCACCTCGGGGAGCTGGGCGGGCAGGCCGCGCAGCGCCGCCTGCGGCCGCTTGCCGTCCTGCACGAGCGTGACCGGCGCCGAGCGGTACGGCCCGGCGGAGGTGGCCACGCCGTCGAGCTCGCGCAGCCGCCACACGTCGGGGCGCTCGGTGGTGTGGATCCAGATGTGCGCGCCGTTGGTCTGGCCGAACAGCGAGCGCCACGGATTGGTGCCCTCTTCGAGCAGGGTCGCCCCGGTCAGCAGGGCCGCGAGGATGCCGGCCACGGCCAGCACCGTCAGCGCCGCCTGGCCCTTCCTGGCCCGCAGGTCGGCGCTGATCCACCGGGTCGCGGCGCGCGCGGTGCTCACGGGGTGCTCACGGGGTGCTCACGGGGTGCTCACGAGGAGGCTCACGAGGGTGCTCACCGGAGGTCGATGACCTCGCCGGCCCCGGCGATCTTGCGCCTGGGGATGCGGCCGTCGTCGACGATCTCGCCGTCGAGCAGCGAGACGACCCGGTCGGCCAGCGCGGCCACGCGGGCGTCGTGGGTGACCATGACGATCGTCTGGCCGCCCCGGTGCACCTCGCCGAGCAGGCGCAGCACGTCGCGGGTGTTGCGGCTGTCGAGGTTGCCGGTCGGCTCGTCGGCCAGCAGCAGCGCGGGCCGGTTGGCCAGCGCCCTGGCCAGGGCCACCCGCTGCTGCTCGCCGCCGGACAGCTGGCCGGGCGAGGCCTCGGCGCGGTCGCTCAGGCTGAGCTTGTCGAGGAGCTGCTCGCGGCGCTCGCGCGCCTCGCGCGGGGAGGTGCCGGCCAGCAGCGCGGGCAGCTCCACGTTGTCGGCGACGGTCATGTTGGCGACCAGGTTGAAGCCCTGGAAGACGAAGCCCACCTTCTTGCGGCGCAGCAGCGCCCAGCCGCTCTCCGAGAGCGTGTCGACACGCTTGCCGTCGAGCCAGATCTCGCCGCTGGTGCGCGGGTCGAGGCCGCCGAGCATGTGGATGAGCGTGGACTTGCCGGAACCGGACGGCCCCATGATCGCGACGAACTCGCCCGCCTCGATCTCCAGGTCCAGGCCTCGTACGGCATGCACGGGCACGCCGGAGGCGGCGTAGATCTTGACCAGGTTGTGTGCCTTCAGCACAACTCCTCCTGGCACCGCTCCAGCCAGTCGAGGTCGGCCTGGAGGTGCAGCATCGCCCCTTCGACCAGCAACCGGGCGACCGCGGACTCGCTGCGCTCCATCACCTCGTTGAGCTCGCGCATCAGGCCCAGGTAGTGGCGCCGCTGGCGGCTGATCAGCGCCATGCGGTCGGCGATGCCGGTCAGCGGGGCCAGGACCAGCTTCATGTAGAACTCGTCGCGCACCCGCGGGCCCTCGGTGGGCTCCTCCACCCAGGTCGTGAGCGCCTCCCTGCCGGTGGCGGTGAGGTAGTAGACCTTCTTGTTCGGCCGGTTGGACTGCTCGACGTCGACGGCCCTGACCAGGCCGTCCTTCTCGAGACGAGCCAGGGTCACGTATATCTGACCGATATTCGGGGAGGGGTACGCGGCGCCGAAGGTCTGCTCGAGAGCCTGCTTCAGCTCATAGCCGTGAGCGGGCTCCTTGGCGAGCAGTGCCAGAAGGTGCAACCGCACGCCGCACCTCCCCTGTTACGCAGGCGTTACCGGACGGTCCGTTGACTGCCAGTTTACGGGTGTGCATAACATGAATGCATCTACCTAACACGTATGTAATGCGGAGGTAACCGGTGTTTCGCTCGCTGCTCACCGTCGCCGTGCTCCTGGCGATGACGGGATGCGCGGGCGCGGGCGCCTCCGACACCGACGGCCAGACGAGCGGGACCGGACCGATCACCTTCGCCACCGGCCGCGACACCACGGCGTACCTGCAACCCCTGCTGGACCGCTGGAACCAGGCCCACCCGGCCGAGAAGGTGTCGCTGCTCGAACTGCCGGAGGCGGCCGACGAGCAGCGCGCTCAGATGGCCGCCAACCTGCAGTCCAAGAGCGACAGGTACGACGTGCTCGGCCTGGACGTCACGATGACCGCGGAGTTCGCCGACAACGACTGGATCATCCCCCTGGAGCGCGGAGCCTTCCCGCTCGACAGGTTCCTGCCGCCCGTCGTCGAGACCGCGATCTACCGCGACAAGCTCTGGGCGGTGCCGTACACCAGCAACGCGGGACTGCTCTACTACCGCACCGACCTGGTCGCCAAGCCGCCCGTCTCCTGGGCGGAGCTGCGACGGCAGGCCGTCGGCATCCGCAAGAAACACACCATCGGCGGCTACGCGGGCCAGTTCCTGGCCTACGAGGGCCTGACCGTGAACTTCTCCGAGGCCGTCCAGGCGGCCGGGGGCCGGATCCTCGACCCCGAAGGCACCCAGGTCACGCTGGAGGCCGGGCCCGCCACCACCGCGCTCGACTACCTCGTGCAGGGCCTGCGCGAAGGCTGGATCCCCCAGGAGTCGCTGAGCTTCAAGGAGGAGGAGTCCCGCCTGGCCTTCCAGCAGGGACGACTGGCCTTCATGCGCAACTGGCCGCACGCCTACGGCCCGGCCACCGCGCCGGGCTCGGCGATCCGCGGCAAGTTCGCCGTCACCCGGCTTCCTGGGCCGAGCGTGCTGGGCGGCAACAACCTGGCCATCAGCGCCTACTCGCGTCACCAGCAGACCGCCCAGGCCTTCATCCACTACTTCACCAGCCTGGACAACCAGCGCAGGGTCCTGACCGACGGCTCCTTCCCGCCGGTGTGGACCGAGCTCTACGACGATCCAGGGCTGATCGAACGATTCCCCTACCTGCCCGTGCTCAAGGAGAGCATCCTGGCGGCCGAGCGGCGGCCGGCCAGCGCCAACTACAACCAGTTGAGCCTGGTCATCGCCAGCAACGTCGCCAAGGCGCTCGCTCCGCCGTACACGGAGTCCGCCGCGGACGTGGCGGCCTCGTTGAAGGCGGAGCTCTCCGAGGTGCTCAAAACCCAGTGAGGCATTCATGCGCAAGGCACTGACCGCCGCCGGACTCGCGATCGCCCTCGCGGCCTGCGGCAACGCCCCCACCACGACCCCCACCCAGGCAGGCGGCTCCCCCTCGGCGGGCGGCGGCGGCAAGACGCTGGAGGGGGTGAAGATCGAGGTCGCCGCGAAGTGGACCGGCGAGGAGCAGAAGAACTTCGAGCAGGTGCTGAAGGCCTTCACCGACAAGACCGGCGCCCAGGTCACCTACGCCTCCACCGGCGAGGACACCGGCGCCTACCTCGGGCCGCGCATCCAGGGCGGCAGCCCGCCCGACGTCGCGATCCTGCCCCAGCCCGGCCTCGTGCAGCAGTACGCCGACCAGGACGCGCTCAAGCCGCTGAGCGACGCGGTGATCAAGCAGCTCGACGAGAACTACACCGACTACTGGAAGGAACTGGGCTCGGCCGACGACCAGGTGTACGGCGTGCTGGTCAAGGCGGCGCACAAGTCGCTGGTCTGGTATCGCCAGAGCGCCTTCGACGAGGCCGGCGTGCAGCCCCCGACCAACTGGCAGGAGCTCGTCACCGCCGCCCAGACCATCGCCGACTCCGGCACCGCGCCCTTCTCCTTCTGCGGCGCCTCCGGCTGGACGCTGACCGACCTGTTCGAGAACGTCTACCTGTCGACCGCGGGTCCCGAGAAGTACGACCAGCTGTCCAAGCACGAGATCCCCTGGACCGACGAGTCCGTCGGCGTGGCCCTGACCCGCATGGGCGAGCTGTTCGGCAAGAAGGAGTTCGTCAACGGCGGCTCCAGCGGAGCGCTCCAGACCGACTTCCCGACCTGCGTCACCCAGGTCTACGGCCAGAAGAAGGCGGCCATGGTCATCGAGGCGGACTTCGTGGCGGTCTCGGCCGTCGAGTCCGGCGCCAAGGTCGGCGAGGAGGCCAAGACCTTCCCCTTCCCGAAGGTCGGCGACACCGCTCCCGTCGTGCTCGGCGGCGACATCGCCGTGGTGCTGAAGGACTCCCCCGGCGCCCAGGCGCTGCTGGAG
Source organism: Nonomuraea sp. NPDC050663 (assembly GCF_044456985.1). Taxonomy (NCBI): domain Bacteria; kingdom Bacillati; phylum Actinomycetota; class Actinomycetes; order Streptosporangiales; family Streptosporangiaceae; genus Nonomuraea; species Nonomuraea sp. NPDC050663. The sequence goes on along the minus strand of NZ_JBITGL010000005.1, from coordinate 270,597 downwards.
TTCCTGGCCTCCAAGGAGGGCGGCGAGGTCTGGGCCAAGCTGCCCGGCTACCTGTCGCCCAACCGCAACGTCTCGCCCGACAACTACCCGGACCCGCTGACCAAGCAGCTCGGCCAGACGATCATCAGCGCCGGTGAGACGGTCCGCTACGACATGTCCGACCTGGCGCCCAGCGCCTTCGGCGGCACCGACGGCAAGGGCGAGTGGAAGCTCCTGCAGGACCTGCTGCGCAACCCCTCGGATGTGAAGAACATCCAGACGCAGCTCGAGGCGGAAGCCAAGAAGGCCTGGAAGAACTAGCCCCCCGGAAGGAACCAGCCGTGACCGATCAGGTGCGCGGCCCCCAGGGTCCGCCCTCCGACGACTCCTCCCCGGATTCGTCGAGGAGCGGGCCCGCCACCGGGCCGTCTCCCGAGCTCACCACCCCCGAACCGGACGCCGCACCCGCGGCGGACACCCCGGACCCGCCCGCCGAGCCCACCACCCCAGAACTGGCGACCGCGGGCGCCGCGGCGCCCACCGCGGTCAAGGGCAGGCGCAGGCGCCTGGGGCCCTCCCCCACCCTCGCCTACGTCTTCGTGCTGCCCGCCGCGCTGTTGCTGGGCGTCTGGGTGGTCTACCCGATCATCTACTCCATCGTCAGGAGCCTGTCGGGGCCCCAGCCGTCGGACTTCGTCGGCCTGGGCAACTACATGACGATCTTCAGCGACGCCAACATGCTCACCACGATCAGGAACAACCTGATCTGGGTGGTCATCGCCCCCATCCTGGTCACCACGCTCGGCCTGATCTTCGCCGTGCTGACCGAGCGCATCCGGTGGTCGACCGCGTTCAAGCTGATCGTCTTCATGCCGATGGCCGTCTCGCTGATGGCCGCGGGCGTCATCTTCCGCCTGGTCTACGAGCAGGACCCCGACAAGGGCGTGGCCAACGCCATCCTGACGAGCGTGGGCGACACCTTCTCCTCCAGCCAGGGCTATCCCGACGCCCGGCCCCGCGAGAGCGACGCCGTACGCGCCGAGGGCGGCGGGGTCGTCGCGACCGGGCAGCCCGCGCTCATCCCCATCGTCGGCATCAAGGCCGGCACGCTGCCGCAGTCCGCGCAGCCCGCCAAGGCCGGCGCCTCGGGCGCCGTCTGGTTCGACTTCACCCCGGGCGGCGGGGGCCGCAACGGCGAGATCGACCCCAACGAGCGCGGCCTGCCGGGCATGACGGTGGAGGCCGTGCAGGGCGGCAACGTCGTGGCCACGGCCACGACCGCCGACGACGGCTCCTTCGCCTTCGAGGGCGTCTCCGGCGCCTACGAGGTACGGCTGCCGCAGTCGAACTTCTCCGCCCGCTACGGCGGATTGTCCTGGCTCGGCCCGACCTTCATCACCCCGGCCATCATCGGGGCGTTCGTCTGGGTGTGGGCGGGATTCGCCATGGTGCTGATCGCGGCGGGGCTGGCCGCCATCCCGCGTGACGCGCTGGAGGCCGCCCGCATCGACGGCGCCACCGAGTGGCAGGTGTTCCGCAAGATCACCGTGCCGCTGCTGTCACCCGTGCTGCTCGTCGTCTTCGTGACGATGATCATCAACACCCTGAAGGTCTTCGACCTGGTCTTCATCATCGCCCCGGCCTCCGTGCAGGACGAGGCCATGGTGCTGGCCCTGGAGATGTGGCGGGTGTCCTTCGGCGGCGGCGGCAACCAGGGCATGGGCAGCGCGATCGCCATCTTCCTGCTGATCCTGGTCCTGCCATTCATGATCATGAACATCCGGCGCTTCCGGAGGGAGGACACATGAGCAGCACCGGCGCGCACGCCGGCGAGATCAAGCGCGGCGGCCTGAGCAGGATCGTGGACCTGCTGGGCAGCGGACTGGTCCAGGTCGTGATGATCCTCATCGGGCTGTTCTGGCTGGTGCCGACCCTCGGCCTGCTGGTCGTCTCGCTGCGTGACGAGACCGTCAACGCGGCCGAGGGCTGGTGGACCATCTTCACCAAGCCCGCCGACCTCACCTTCCAGGCCTACAGCAGCCTGCTCGCGACCGGCTTCACCTCGTCGTTCTGGAACACCGTCCTCATCACCGTGCCCACCACGATCCTGGTGATCGGCATCGCGGCGATGGCCGCCTACGCCTTCGCCTGGATGGACTTCCCCGGGCGCGACCTGCTCTTCCTCATCGTGGTCGGGCTGCTCATCGTGCCCATCCAGATCGCGCTCATCCCCATCGCCTCGCTCTACGGAGGACTGGGCATCTTCGGCTCGATCCCGGGCGTGGTGCTCTTCCACGTGGCCTTCGGCCTGCCGTTCGCGATCTTCCTGCTGCGCAACTTCTTCGTGGGCATCCCCGCCTCCCTGCTGGAGGCCGCCCGCATGGACGGCGCGCCCGAGTGGAAGATCTTCGCCCGGGTCGTGTTCCCGCTGGGCAAGCCGGCGATCGCGTCCCTGGGGATCTTCCAGTTCCTGTGGGTGTGGAACGACATGCTCATCGCCCTGGTCTTCGCCGACACCGAGGCCCAGCCGATGACCAAGGCACTGCAGTCGGAGATGCGGCAGTTCGGGACCAACGTCGACATCCTCGCGCCCGGCGCGTTCCTGTCGCTGATCATCCCGCTGGTGCTGTTCTTCGCCTTCCAGCGCTACTTCGTGCAGGGGATGATGGCCGGCTCGGTCAAGTGAGCCACCGGGTGCCCGCCTTCCGAGGGGGCAGGCGGGCACCCGCCGGTGGGCCTTCCGTCCCCGATCGCCCCGAGGAGGTGCATGCCGGGCACACCCGGCGCGGGCGACCCCTACTTCCCCGGCCAGGGCAACGGCGGGTACGACGCCCTCCACTACGACCTGGCCCTCGCTTCGACGCGTGGCTGTTCAAGCCGGGCGAGCCCGCCTTGTGATCATTCTGGTACGGCTCGCGCCCGGCGTTCCCGGCGCAAGCCGTACCTTTCGCCGTTAGGCTGACGGGCCATGGCCGCTCGTCCCCTGCATGAAGTCGTTGAAGCCGGTTGGGCCAAGGCGTTGGAGCCCGTCGCCGACCAGATCGCCGCCATGGGTGAGTTCCTCCGCAAGGAGATCGCCGAAGGCCGGCAGTACCTCCCCTCCGGCCCCCACGTCCTGCGCGCCTTCCAGCAGCCCTTCGACGACGTCAAGGTGCTGATCATGGGCCAGGACCCCTACCCCACACCCGGGCACCCCATCGGGATGTCGTTCTCCGTCGCCGCCGACGTGCGCCCGCTGCCGGGCAGCCTCGTCAACATCTACAAGGAGTACATGGCCGACCTCGGCCACCCCGCTCCCTCCAACGGCGACCTCACCCCGTGGACCGAACAAGGCGTGCTGCTGCTCAACCGGGTGCTGACCGTCATGCCCGGCAAGCCCGCCTCCCACCGCGGCAAGGGCTGGGAGCAGGTCACCGAGCAGGCGATCAAGGCCCTCGTCGGGCGCGGCAAGCCCATGGTCGCCATCCTGTGGGGGCGCGATGCGCGCAACCTCGCCCCCATGCTCGGCGGTGTCCCCCTGGTGGAGTCCGCCCACCCGTCGCCTCTGTCGGCACGCAGCGGATTCTTCAACTCCCGGCCCTTCAGCCGGTCCAATCAGCTACTCGCCCAGCAAGGCGCCGCCCCCGTCGACTGGAAACTGCCCTAGGCTCTGGAACCATGAGTGATGAACCGAAGTTCCTGCGCCTGACTGTGGAGCTGACCGTCGAGGTGATCGACGTCGACGCGCTTCAGGCCGCGGCCCTGAAGGAGATCCACCACCCGGAGGCCGACCTCACCGACGAGGAGCGCAAGGAGCAGGCCGAGCTGGTGAGCGCCGACGAGACCGGCGCGACCGCACTGCAGTGGCTCATCGAGCCCGACCACGTGCTCGGCCTGGTCGAGCACATCGACGAGGTGGAGCCGCGCGAGGCCGTGCTGGGTGTCGAGCCGTCCGACGGGCCCGAGGACGAAGACGAAGAGCACGACCACGCCCACGACCACTGAGGTCGGCCAGGTGCTGCGCGGCACGTCGCGCGGCACCGCGACTCCTCAACGTGTGCTGCGCTGCTCCTCGCGCGGCACCGCGACTCCTCAACGTGCGCTGCGCTGCTCCTCGCGCCACGCTCCGAACGTGAGCAGGCCGGGGTGCAGCGCACGCAGGCCCGCGATGTCCGCCTGATACCCCGACTCGGCGAACCAGAAGAACATCCGGCCCTCCCTCCCCATGAGCCTGAGCAGACCCCTTGGCATCCTCCTGTACGGCACGCCCGCGATCTCGCTGATGCGCGGCACCGTCAGCTCGTCACCGGCCAGCTCCAGACTCTGGCCCACAAGACGCTTGTCGAACGCGATCCGCGCGAACACCCCGATGTCGCGCGCCGCCACCATCTGCAGCGTCCCGCGCTCCCCCAGCGCCGCCGCCATCATCGACAGCCCGATCCCCGCGCCCTTCACCGCGAACGTCTCCATGAAGGTCGAGGGCCGCAGGAACGTGTACGGCAGGCCGGCGGCGAGGATGTGCTGCTCGACCTCCCACTTCGTGTCGAAGTGCGGGATCCCCCGCACCCGGTCGACGCCCCCGACGCTCGTATAGACGAGATGCTCGACCCCCGCCCTCCCGGCCGCCTCAGCCACCGCGACGCCGTGCCGTACCTCGTCCTTTCCGCGCGCCTGCACAGAAAAGACCCCGTAGGCCCCGTCGAACGCCCTCACCAGCGTGTCCGGCCGCCCGAAGTCCGCCTCCCGGACCTGCGCCCCCTGCCCTTCCAGCGCCCACGCCCTGCCCGATCCGACGTCACGCGTGAGCGCCCGCACCCGCCACCCTCCCGCTAACAGGGCCTCGACGGTCGCGCCACCCTGGTTCCCGGTCGCGCCTGCCACCACAATGGTCCGCATCGTTACCCTCCTAGATAGTTACCTCTTTCATTATTACCTCTTTCACTAAGGAGTCGTCCATGGCCGACGCGGCCCGTCTCGGAGAGCTTCTGATGGCAGCCTCACGGTTGTTCTCCCAGCGCGGCACCGCCGCCTTCGGCGAGCACGGCCTGTCGCCGGCCAGAGTCCGCCTCCTCACCACCGTCGGCGCCGCCCCGCGCCTCAAGATGGCCGAAGCCGCCTCCGCCATGGGCGTCACCGCCCGAGCCGTGACGCCCCTGGTCGACGCCCTCGAAACCGAAGGCCTCCTCACCCGCCACCCCGACCCCGCCGACCGGCGCGCCACCCGCCTCGACCTCACCCCCACCGGCCGGGAAGCCCTCACCACCATCGAACACCTGCAGGCATCGGTCAGCGGTCAGATCTTCTCCACCCTGTCGACGGCCGAACAGGCGGAACTGGAGCGGCTGCTGGCGAAGTTCGTATCATCGAAGGCATGATCGTCGCCTTCTCCATCACCCCGCTCGGCGTCGGCGAGGCCGTCGCCGAACCCGTCGCCCGCGCCGTCAAGGTCGTCCGCGCCAGCGGACTGCCCAACCACACCGACGCCATGTTCACCACCGTGGAGGGTGAGTGGGACGAGGTCATGGCGGTGATCAAGCAGGCGGTGGAGGCGGTGGGCGAGGTGGCTCCCCGCGTGGGCCTCGTCCTCAAGGCGGATATCCGAGCGGGGGTAACGGACGGGATGACCAGCAAGGTGGAGTCCCTGGAGCGGCACCTGTAGGGGGCCGGTGGGTGCATCCGGCCCGCCGCACGCCCGGTGCGCCCACCCTGCACGACCAGCGAGGCTACATGCCCGGGCGGCGGGCCTACATGTCCGAGAGGCGGACCTGCACATGACTAGCGAACCGACACAGACGATCACAGGACCTCTCAGACGACCGGCGGAACCTCTCGCATGAGAGGCGGACCTACCCGAACAAATCACGCCTCTCGCCCGCTCCGTCGGCCTGACGTGCGCACGCAGCAACGCGGCGGCGCACCACTCATCAGCGGAACGACGCGGCACACGGGTGGTAGGTGTAGGCGGATGGTGGGGTTTTCCCTACCCTGACTCGGTTGCTGGCGTCATGGTTGCGCCCTTCCCCGCTGCCTACCGTTGAGTGCATGGGGCAGTCGATCTTCCGGGACACAGCGGACCTCCTCTCCGAGACGAGCGAAGCGGCACTGCGCTTCGCCGTGGCTGCCGCCGGAGTCGCGTCGACCGGGGTGCTGTTCCTCCTGCCCTTCCTCGCCACCGGTCTCGGCCCCCTCTCCCTTCTCGGCTCCGTAGCCGCTCCTGCCGTCCTTGCGCTGACCTGCATGGCCAGCAGTGAGCTCACGGCCCGCCACATCAATCCCCACGCAGGCCCCTTCGTTTCTGTCGCCGCCCGCACCGTCGCCGCCCGCACCGCTGACTCCCGCACCGCTGACTCCCGCACCGCTGACGCCCGCACCGCTGACGCCCGCACTGCTGACGCCCGCACTGCTGGCGCCCGCGCTTCCGCCGGCGCCCACCACGGCCCCCTTGTGCGCCTGTCCTCCGCGTCCCCCTTCGGCATGAGCTCCCCCGCTCGCGCCCTCTTCGGTGGGCGAGCATGGCGAGACCTCACCTTCTGTCTCACCGGCTTCGTCGTCACCGCAGGCGGCGCGCTCACCGTCGTCCTGTGGTGGCTGCTCTCTCTGGCCGGGCTCGCCTACCCGCTGTACGCGTGGGCGCTGCCGTTCACCCTGTGGCCGGTGCTGTGCGTGCTGGCCGGGCTGGGGTTCGCCGTGACCCTGCCCAAGATCATCGCCTGGTGCGCCGCCGCTTCCACCAATTACGCCGATCACCTGCTCCGCCCGCGGGTGATGCGTTCAGCGTCTACGGACCCGGCGTTGCTGCTCGCCGGGGTTCCGCGCCCGTAATCACCGCTCGCCTGCCGTACGGGGGCGCCTGGTCTCTGGCGAGCGGGACTTGGGAGTGTGCACACCGGCTCACGCGGCCTCGCGCCTGCCGGAACGGCCCCACCGCCGTCGCCGCACAGGCTCGACAGCCTTCGGCGCCTGGATGTTCCTTGAGGTGGCCACGGGCTGTGGCGTTGGCACGACCTGCGGCGCTGGCACGGAGCCGGACGACGGCACGGAACCGGACGACGGCACCGACGCCCGCCCGCTCAGTGACGCCAGCGGTGAATCCGCCCACGGCATCGGCGCGGAACCGCTGGGCAGCACCAGCCACTCGACGCCACCCTGCACCGCCGGCGCGAAGTCGCCCTGCGGCGCTGGCGCGAAGTCGCCCTGCGGCGCTGGCATTGGACCTTCCTGCGCCACCGAGCCGAAGCCGCTGGAGGGCACTGGCACGGCACCGCCTGAGGGCGCGGAGAACGAGCCGCCATGTGGCGCTGGCGTGGGGCCGCTCGGGGGCGCTGAGAGCGAGCCGCCGTGGGGTGCTGGCGTGGGGCCGGTCAGCGGTGCCGGGGTGAGGCCGGTCTGCGCCGCCTGCGATGGGGTGGCCTGAGGCCCTCTCCAGGGCCAGGCCTGTGGCGGTGCGGCCTCGGGGCCTCTTCCGGGCGCGGCCTGTGGCGGTAGGGCCTGGGGGCCTCTCCCGGGCCAGGCCTGTGGCGGTGCGGCCTCGGGGCCTCTTCCGGGTGTGGCCTGTGGGGGTGGGGCCTGGGGGCCTCTTCCGGGTGCGGGCTGTGGTGGGGCGGCGGGTAGGGGTGGGGTGAGGGCGTGGGGAGGGAGGGGGATCAGCCTGGGGCGTCTGGGGGATTGCACCTGCTGGGCTGCGGGCTGGGTACGAGTTGTGTGGCTGGTGAGCTCTACTCGTTGGGTGGCGCAGAGCCACTCGTTGAGGGTGCCGGTGAAGCCCGATGGGGGGCCGACCTTGAGGCAGGCGAGGGCGCCGTCGCCTGGGGACGGGTGGACGCGGAGGTGGCCGAGTTTGCCGCCGGGGTCCTCGCAGGGGGTGAGGCGGACCTGGAAGGGGGCTGACGAGAGGGGGGAGTCGGCGGAGACCCGTAGGTGGTCGTCGATGGTGCGGGCGGTGGCGGCGGGGTGGGTGGCGAGGAAGGCGAAGTGGTCGGAGACGAACTGCTGGGCCACGGCTCGTAGGAGGGTGACCGCGCACAGGTTGTGGGAGCAGGCGGCGCCGTCGAGGGTGAGTTCGGGGAGGGCGAAGCGGCGCAGGCCTCGGGTGGTGACGCGTAGGCAGGTGCAGGCGAGGTGGTCGGCGGGGTTCCACGGGGGGCAGGTGGCGTGGTCGTGGACGGTGACGTCCCAGGCGACCCACTCGTCGTCGAGTTGGAAGGTGGGGCGTTCCGATGGGCAGCCTTCGCATTGGAACAGGGCGCGGCCGATGATCGGGTCGACGACGAGGCCGGTGCCCTCCGAGGAGATGGCGCGGGCTGCGGCTCTGGCCACCTGGAGGGAGAACGGCAGGGCGCGGGGCGGTGCCGTACAGGAGACCAGGACGTGGGCGCGGGAGCGGCGGACGAGGCGGCGCTCTTCCGGGGACAGGTCGGCGCCGGCGGGGCGCCAGGTGGAGGCGTGGTGGGTGATGGTGAGCAAAGGGCTGCCGAGGGCGGCGCGGGCGGGTCGCCGGAAGGGGCGGCCTATGCGCCAGGGCAGGACAGAGTCGACCGCCAGGGGCGAGCGCTCAAGCACGACGACGAAGAGTGACGCCAGCATCGAGGGCAGGGCGTAGGTGATCTCCATGACGGGGCCTCCAGAGCAAAGCAACTGGGCCCAGGATGGGGAAGAGTGCTGAGCCTGGTGGGGGCCGAACGGGGTTCTGTGGATGGGGGTGGTTTTCCACAGGACGAAGCCCCCCGAATGTGCCCCCATGGGCGAATGGCCGAGCGGCCGAGCGGCCGAGTCGCCGAATCGGGGGCGGGCTGTGGAAAGGGAGGGGGAGGACTGGGTTCGCGGGCGGGCGTAGGCGAGGAGCAGATGTAGGTGCAGGGCGGGGTCGCCAGGCGCAGGACCGCGCAAAAGGGAAACCCCCTGCAGGACCGCGCAAAGGGGGAACCCCCGGCAGGACGGCGCCTGCCAGGGGTTTCAGGTGGAGCCAGGTCAGCCGGTGAAGCCGACCGAGGTCCAGTCCTCCGACTGGTACCCGAACGAGCCGTAGTTGGCCAGCGTCTTCTTGGCCGCCACGATGTCGGGGCGCTGGTACAGCGGGATGGTGTGCACCATGTCGAAGATCAGCTTGTCGGCCGCGTTGGCCAACTCCATCGCCTTGGCCGGGTCCATCTCGCCGACGGCCGCGTCGATCGCCGCGTCCACCGCCGGGTCGGAGGCCTTCGCGAAGTTGGACTCGGAGCCCGACTTGTAGATCTGCTGCAGGCCGCCGATGGGCTGCGGCGTGCCGATCCAGGAGAACGGCACCAGGTCGAAGTCGCCCTTGATGACGAAGTCCGTGAAGAACTTGTCGTCAGGAACGGCGTTGATCGTCAGCTTGATCCCCGCCTCCTTCAGCATCGCCTGGGTGAGCTCGCCCTCGGTCTTGGCGTAGGGGACGCCGGCCGGGACGACGAAGTTCAGCGAGAACTCCTTGCCGTCCTTCTTCCGGTACTCGCCCTCCTGCTTCCAGCCGGCCGCGTCGAGGAGCTGCTTGGCCTTGTCCAGGTTGTACTTGCCGAGGTCGCCGGCGTTGTCCACGTAACCCTTGTGGTTGTTCATGAACACGTGGTTGTTCAGCGTGGCGATCGGCCAGTCCATGTCCTTCAGGTCGGACTGGGCGATGACGTCACGGTTGATCGCGTAGGCGACGGCCTGCCGGACCGGCTTGTCCTTGAGGAACTCGGACTGGTTGTTGACCGTGATGTGACGCCAGTTCGGCGCGAAGGCCTTGCGAATGTCCGCGTTGGGGACTTCCTTGGCGCGCTTGAGGTCGGCCGGGCTGCCCGGGGGGATGTCGACGGCGTCGAGCTCGCCGTTGGCGAACGCGTTGACCTGGGCGGCCGGGGTCTCGATCACACGGAAGATGATCTTGTCGAGCTTGGCCTTCTGGCCCCACCACGTGTCGTCACGGACGACGGTGAGGGTCTTGGTGGCCTCGTCGATCTTCTCGACCTTGAAGGGACCGGCGGTGACCGGAACCTTCTGCAGGTACCCGTTGTCGTACTCCTTGACGTCCGCCAAGTACTTCGCCGGGATGAGGCCGTTGAACAGGCCATGCCACTCGGGGTAGTTCTCCTTGAACGTCACGATGACGTCCTTGTCGGTGGCGCCCTTGACGACCGACTCCATGCGGTCGAAGCCCTGGGTGGAGGCCGGCTTGTACTTCTTGTCCGAGCCGTTCTGCGCCTTCCAGGCGGCCTCGAAGTCGGCCCACGTGATCGGCGTGCCGTCGGACCAGTTCGCCTTCTCGGCGATCTTGTAGGTCACGACCTGCTTGCCGGACGACGTGTCGAGGTTGACCGAGTCGAGGTAGTCCTTGTTGGCCGTGTACTCGGCCTTGTCGTTCGAGATCTCGAACTGCGGCAGCAGGGTCTCGAGCATGTCGTTGGTGTCGGACTGGTTGCCGTCGACGTGCCACGGGTTCCACTGCGACGGCCACTGGCCCTTGGGCAGCGTCAGCGTGCCGCCGTCCTTGACCTGCGCGTAGTCGATCGGGGCGATGGAGATGCCGGGCATCTCCTCGGTGATCTTCTTGTTCGCCTCAGACTGGGCGGCGTTGGGCTGGCCGTTGTTGTTGGTGGTGGTGCCGCCCCCGCCGCAAGCCGCGACGGCCATGGCCAGGACGGCGGTCGCCGCCGCGGCCCGGTAACGAACCTTCACTGTTCCTCCTGATCGTCCGAGGCCGTGATGACCTCGATCTCTTCCGCGTAGTGGCAGGCGGCGCCATGGTCGCCAGCGTTCGCCAACCGGATTACTACGGGCTCTTCCTCCACACACCGTGTCCGCTCGTGCTCGCTCAGGCGCGCGAACTTCGGGCAACGGGTGCGGAACCGGCAACCTGATGGGGGGTCAGCCGGACTGGGCAGGTCACCTTCGAGGAGGATGCGCTTACGCGTACGCTCCATCTCAGGGTCGGGCAACGGGATTGCCGACAGCAGTGCCTGCGTGTAGGGATGGGCAGGGTGGTCGTAGACACGGTCCACCGAGCCGAGCTCGGCGATCCGGCCCAGGTACATGACCGCGACCCGGTCCGCCAGGTGACGGACCACGGCCAGGTCGTGTGCCACGAACAGGTACGAAAGACCCAGGCGGCCCTTCAGGTCCTCCAGCAGGTTGATGACACCCGCCTGGATGGACACGTCGAGCGCGGACACCGGCTCGTCGAGCACCAGCACCTTCGGCTCCAGCGCGAGCGCGCGGGCGATGCCGATGCGCTGGCGCTGGCCGCCGGAGAAGTGCTGCGGGTAACGATCGCCGTCGGTGGCCGACAGGCCCACGAGCTCCAGCAGCTCCTTGACCTTGGCGTCGGTGTCCTTGTGGCCGTGGGCGCGCAGCGGCTCGGCGATGATGTCGCCGACCGGCATGCGCGGGTCGAGCGCGGCCATCGGGTCCTGGAAGACGATCTGCAGGTCGCGGCGCAGGGCCTTGCGCGTGCCCTTGTCGAGCTTGGAGCTGTCCTTGCCGAGCACCACGATGCGGCCGTCCTGCGGCGGCTGCAACTGCATGATCTGCTGCAGCGTCGTGGTCTTGCCGCAGCCGGACTCGCCCACCAGCGCCAGCGTCTCACCCTCGACGATGTCGAAGCTGATGCCGTCGACCGCGTGCACGGTGCCGACGCGGCGCTTGAACACCGCGCCCTTCATCAGGGGGTAGTGCCTGATGAGGTTCTCCAGCTCCAGCACCGTGGTGCGCTGCTCGCGCGGCACCCGCTCGATGGGGGCGTGCTCGATGACCGGGGTGGGGAAGACGTCCTGGCCGGTGAAGTTCTTGTGCTCGATCTCGCGGGAGCGGATGCAGGCCACGTGCCGGTCGCCGCCGATGGCCACCAGCGGCGGCTCCTCCTCCTCGCACGCGTCCACCCGCATGGGGCAGCGCGGCGCGAAGGGGCATCCGGCCGGCAGGTTCTTGGGCGAGGGCGGGTTGCCCTCGATCGGCACCAGCGGGCCCTCGGCTCCGTCGACGCGCGGGATGGAGGCCAGCAGACCCATCGTGTACGGCATGCGCGGCCGGTAGTAGATGTCGTCGACCGCGCCTTCCTCGACCGGCTTGCCCGCGTACATCACCATCACGCGGTCGGCCATGCCGGCGACGACGCCGAGGTCGTGCGTGATCATCACGATGCCGGCGCCGGTCTCCTGCTGCGCGGTCTTGAGGACCTCGAGGATCTGGGCCTGGATCGTCACGTCGAGCGCGGTGGTCGGCTCGTCGCAGATGAGCAGGTCGGGGTCGTTGGCGATGGCCATGGCGATCATCGCGCGCTGCCGCATACCGCCGGAGAACTCGTGCGGGAAGGACTTGGCGCGGATCGCCGGGTGCGGGATGCCGACCAGGTCGAGCAGCTCGACGGCCTTCTTGGCGGCGGCGTCCTTGCCCACCTTCTGGTGGATGCGGACGGCCTCTGCCAGCTGGTTGCCGATGGTGTAGACGGGCGTGAAGGCCGACAGCGGATCCTGGAAGATCATGCTGATGGCCTTGCCGCGCACCTTGACGAGGTCGCCCTCGTCCATGCCCAGCAGTTCCCTGCCGTGCAGCTTCACCGAGCCGCTGACGACGGCGTTGCGGGGCAGCAGGCCCATGACGGCGAGCGAGGTGACCGACTTGCCGGATCCCGACTCGCCCACGATGCCCAGGACCTCGCCGCGCGAGACCTGGTAGCTGACGCCGCGGACGGCCTGGATGCCGCCGGGGAAGGTGACCGTGAGGTCGTTGACCTCAAGAATCGGGCTCAAGAATTGCTCCCCGGGTCGAGTGCGTCGCGCAGGCCGTCGCCGATGAGGTTGATGCTCAGGACCAGCAGGACCAGCAGTCCGGCGGGGAAGGCGAACAGCCACGGGTATCCGGTGGCGTTGCGGGCGCCTTCCGCGATGAGGGTGCCGAGGGAGACCTCGGGCGGCTGGATGCCGAAGCCGAAGAACGACAGGGCCGCCTCGCCGATGACCGCGCCGCTCACGTTGAGCGTGTAGTCGATGATCAGCAGCGACGAGAGGTTGGGCACGATGTGCTTGAGGATGATCTTCCAGCGCGGGATGCCCATGTAGACCGCGGCCTGCACGTACTCACGCTCGCGCAGGGAGAGCGTCATGCTGCGGACCACCCGGGAGGTGATCATCCAGGTGAACACCGCCAGCAGCACCACGAACCAGAGCCAGGAGCTCTCCTTCAGCCGCGGCGAGATGATCGCGATGACCAGGAAGGAGGGCAGGACCAGCAGCAGGTCGACGCCCCACATGAGGGCCTTGTCGATCCAGCCGCCGAAGTAGCCGGCGAAGGCGCCGACGATGGCCGCGAGGGTGGTGGCGATGAGCGCGGTCAGCACGCCGATGACGATCGACTTCTGCATGCCGCGCAGCGTCAGCGCGTACATGTCCTGGCCGATGGTGGTGGTGCCCCACCAGTGGTCGCCGCCGGGCGGCACCAGGAACGACAGGAAGTCCTTGTCGGTCCAGTCGTACGGGCCGAAGAAGGGGCCCAGATAGGCCAGCAGGACCAGGCCCAGGAAGGCGATGATGCCGTAGCGGGCCTGCCGGTTCCTGAGCATCCGGCCGAAAACAACCTTGGAACGCATCTAGCTCACCCGCACCCGAGGATCGAGGGCCGCCACCAGCAGGTCGGAGATGAACGCCGCGATGAGGATGCAGGCGGCGGTGAACAGCGCGACGGCCGCGACCGAGTTGACGTCGTTCTGCTGGATGGAGTCCACCAGCCAGGCGCCCATGCCGTGCCAGGCGAAGATCTTCTCGGTGAAGGTGGCGCCGACGAACATGGTGCCGAAGGCGAAGGCGAAGTAGGTCGCCGAGGGGATCAGCGCGGTGCGCAGCGCGTGGCGGAACAGGGCGGTACGGCGGCGCAGGCCCTTGGCCATGGCCGTGCGGACGAAGTCCTGGCCCAGCACGTCGAGCATCATGTTGCGCTGGATGCGGCTGTAGAAGGCGATGGCGCCCAGGCTCAGCGAGATGGTCGGCAGGATCAGGTGGTTCAACCGGTTGAACAGCAGCGGCCAGAAGCCGGTGACGTTGGGGTTGTACTCACCCGTGTACTCGATCAGCGTGAAGCCCAGGCCGCGGTTGAGGTTGTAGGTCGCGATGGCGAGCATCGTGGCCATGACGAACACGGGGATCGCCATGACGATGAATGACCCGACACCGATCACCCGGTCGCTGATCTTGTACTGCCTGACCGCGGAGTAGGCGCCCAACGCGACGCCCAGGGCGAACCCGACGATGGTTCCGATGAACAGCAGCCGGAGGCTGACCCCGACGCGCCGGCCCATCTCCTCACCGACCGAGCCGCCGTTCCACTTCTGCCCGAAGTCGCCGGTGACCACTCCCGACGCCCATCGCACGTAGCGCTCGAGCACGGGGGTCTTGTCGTTGAGGTTGTACGTGTCGAGTGTCGCGTCGATTGTTGCCACGGGAACCGGCGGCTGGCGTCCCTCGTACGCGGCACGAGGGTTCATGGTCGTGGCGGCGAGCATGTAGGCCAGACTGGCCGCGATCGCCACCAAGACGACATTCATCGCCAACCTGCGCAGCAGGTACCTGCCCATCACCCTCCGATCGCGCTGAACGGGGGTCAGAGGACCCCCATCAGTGGGCCACCCCCGCAACGTTGGACACCGTCTCGCGCCTTGAAACTCCCTTGACGCGCCTATGACGACAATCGGCAGAGTACCTGGAGAAATGTAACAGTCAGCTACGGACGTATATAACGGTCACGTCACCGAGCGGTAGATCACCATGCTTTGCCCGGGTATTCGCAAAGCCCCCTGATCTGCGGAAACACCCTCTTCAGCGATCAGTAGGATAGGGGTCTCAGACAGGGGGAATGTCACAGAATCCGGACAAAAATTTACTACTACGGAGAGTGACTGTCGGCCCATCAGCAACCAGCGCGCCGACTCGTCGAACTCCACCCTGACCCGGTCAAGGCGCGGGTCAGTCAGCTCGGGCAGCGCCTTACGGAGCGCAATCAGGTCGCGATACCAGCATAGGAGCGACCAGTGCTCTTCTTCCTTCAACTCGCTCCAGTCGACCTTGGATCGCAGGAAGCTCTCCTCGTCCCCCGGTTCCGGTGCATCCCATTCATACCCGAATCCCTCGAACTCGCGGCGCCTGCGCTCCCCCTCGCCCTCGCGTAAGGCCGGCTCGACGTGATCGGTGAAGAACAGGAAGGGGCTGCGGGTCCCCCACTCCTCCCCCATGAACAACATCGGCGTGTACGGCGAGGCCAGCAGGATCCCGGCGGCCAGGCGCAGCTGCGCGGGCGTCATCCGGTCGCCGCGCGGCCTGTTGCCGATCTGGTCGTGATTCTGCGAACAGCACACCAGCCGGTGGCCGGGACCGGTGAACGGCTGGCCGTGGCTGCGGCGGCGGAACCCGGAGTATCCGCCGTCGTGGACGAACCCGCTGGTCAGCGCCTTGGCCAGGGACGCCAGCGGCGCGAAGTCAGCATAGTAGCCGTGGTTCTCGCCGGTGACCGCGGCGTGGATCGCGTGGTGCAGGTCGTCGCTCCACTGGGCCGCCATGCCGTACCCACCGGCCTCGCGCGGCGTGATCATGCGCGGGTCGTTGAGGTCGGACTCGGCAATCAGGCTCAGCGGGCGCCCCAGATGGCACGACAGCGCGTCGATCTCGTCGGCGAGCTCGGCCAGGAAGTGCACGGCCCGCCGGTCGTGCAGCGCGTGCACGGCGTCGAGCCGCAGCCCGTCGATGTGGTAGTCGCGCAGCCACTGCACGGCGTTGCCGATGAAGTAGCGCCGCACCTCGTCGGAGTCGGGCCCGTCGAGGTTGACCGCCTCGCCCCAGTAGCTGCCCTGGGTCCCGGTCAGGTAGGGCCCGAAGGGATGCAGGAAGTTGCCCGAGGGCCCCAGGTGGTTGTAGACGACGTCGAGCAGGACCCCGAGCCCGGCCCGGTGGCAGGCGTCGACCAGTGTCTTCAGCCCGTCGGGGCCGCCGTAGGTCTCGTTCACGGCGTACAGGTCGACGCCGTCGTAGCCCCAGTTGCGCGCGCCGGGCACCGGGGCGACCGGCATGATCTCCACGAAGTCGACACCCAGCTCGACCAGGTGCTCCAGCTTGCCGATCGCCGCCGCGAAGGTGCCCTCGGGGGTGAAGGCGCCCACGTGCAGCTCGTAGATCACCGAGCCACGCAGGTCGCGGCCCTTCCACTCGTGGTCCTCCCAGGTGAACCTGGCGTGGTCGTAGACGCGGCTGGGCCCGAAGATGCCCTCGGGCTGGCGCCGCGATCTCGGGTCCGGGTACGGTCCGTCGCCGTCGATCATGTAGCGGTAGTCGCTGCCGTGGCCCGCCTCGGGGACCTCCACCGACCACCAGCCGTCCCCTCCGGGACGCAGCTCCCGCTGCCAGGGGAGGATCTCGACGCGCGACGCCCGTGGCGCCCAGACTTCAAAGATCATGTCTCTCCAGGAGTGCGACCGGATAACGACCGAGCAGGTGCGCGAGCGGGATCTTGCCGGTGTGCGTCGTGCCCGTCATGAGGTCTCTCCAGCTACCCGGCGGCAGCATGAGGCTCGTGCCGCCCCAGCCGCCGCGCCCTGCCAGCCGTACGGGCAGGCGGGTGGCCACCGCGACGGCGGCTTGCCCGCGCGCGAACGCGATCACGTGCTCCGCCGCCGTGCCCTCAGCCGCCAGGCCCTCGTACGGCAGAGCCGGATCGAGCCTGCGGCGCAGCAGCAGCGCCTGGCGGGTCAGCCGGAGCTTGGCCTCGTCCCAGGCGTGGGCCGGCACCCGCGGATAGCCGACCGGGCGGCGGTTGTCGGGGTCGACCAGGGAGAAATCGGTCGTCTCGTTGCCCTGGTAGACGTCGGGCACGCCGGGCAGCATGAGCTGGACGAGCTTCTGGCCCAGGGAGTTGACCATCGCGTGCGGGTCCAGCCGGTCGGTGAACTCCCCGATCGGCAGCCGGGTCGCCTCGGCCGCGAAGGCGCGCAGCCCCTCCTCGTAGTCGAGGTCACGCCGCACCCACGAGGTGCGGGTCTTGGCCTCCCTGGCCGCCTTGAGCAGGTAGTCGGTGAAGCGCTCCTCGGAGATCGGCCAGGCGGCGGCCAGGTTCTGCCAGGCCAGGTAGTCGAGGTGCGGGTCGAAGCTGACCCGCGCCGACCACTCGCGCACCTGCCGCGCCCACTCCTGCGGCATCTCCGACAGGACGGCCAGGCGGGCGCGCACGTCCTCGGAACGTTTGGTGTCGTGGGTGGAGAGCGTGGTCATGCTCGTGGGGCGCAGGGCGGCCGCGTAGGCGTGGAAGTCGTCGAGGCCGAGGCCGAACTGGTCGGGCTCGCCGCCCACCTCGTTGAGGCACGACAGGGGGAACCAGCGGTACAGGGCGGTGTCCTCCACGCCCTTGGCCATCACCGGGCCGGTGGTCTGCTGGAAGCGGGTGACCACGTCGGCCGAGCCGTACAGGACCTGTTCGACGAACGGCAGGACGGCGGGAGAGCAGCTCGCGGCGGCCCGCTGGACGATGTCGACGGCCTCCCGCGACGGCTCGCCGCCGGGACGGACGTAGGCGCGGTAGACCGGCATGGCCACGAGCAGCTCGGCGACCGCGGCGGGGTCGGCGCCCGCCGACCTGGCCAGCCTGCTCACCTCGGCCTGGAAGAACAGGTCGACGACCTCGCGCTTGGCCGCGATCATGACGGGCTCGTACTCGGCGGGCCAGCCGGTGAACTCGCCGTAGAGGCCGACCAGTTCGGCCGCGTGGGAGGCGTCGGTGAACAGCCTGGTGACGCGGTTGAGCACCTCGTAGCCGGTCGTGCCGTCGCAGGCCCACTCCTCGGGCAGGCGTTCCTCGCCGATGAGGATCTTCTCCACGACCGTCCACAGGCCGCCGCTCCTGCGGCGCAGGGCCTCCAGGTAGCCTTGCGGGTCGGCCAGACCGTCGGGGTGGTCGATGCGTAACCCGTCGATCAGGCCCTCGTCGATCAGCCAGAAGATCACCTCGTGGGTGGCGAAGAAGACCTCCGGGTCCTCCACCCGCAGGCCGATGAGGCTGGAGACGTCGAAGAAGCGCCGGTATCCGGGCCCCTGCCGCCAGTCGACCAGGCGGTAGTGCCCGCCCACCGGAAACTCGTGATCGTGATATCTCACGACCTGGCCGTCCTCGACCGGTTCGGTGGCGTCGCCGATCACCGGCATCGCAACCTTCCCGCCGGCCCACTCGATGTCGAACCACCGCGCGAAGCGCGACGCGGAGCCGTCCCTGAGCACCTCCCAGAGCTGCTGGTTGCCCGACTCCGGCACCGGGACGGTCATGTGGTTGGGCACGATGTCGACCACGATGCCCAGATCGTGCGCGGCCAGCTGCCCGGCCATCTCCTTGAAGCCCTTGGCCCCGCCGAACTCCTCGCGGATCCGCGAGTGGTCGGTGACGTCGTAGCCATGCCTCGACTCGGGGTTGGCCTGGAGGATGGGCGAGAGGTAGACGTGGCTGACGCCCAGGTCGCGCAGGTACGGCGCCAGCTCGGCGACCTGGGCGAAGCCGAAGTCGGGCGTCAGCTGCAGCCGGTAGGTCGACACGGGTCTAGACACGGCGCATCACCTGCACGGAACGCCCGGCCACCGGCACGGTCTCCCCGGCTCTGCTCACCTGGCTCTCCACGATGATGGGCATCGCGGTGTCGATCTCGGTCAGCCACATCTCCCCGTAGTCCTTGGGGACGGTGAAGCCGATGGTGTCGTGGTGGGCGTTGAACAGCAGCAGGAACGAGTCGTCCTTGATCCGCCGGCCGCGCCTGTCGGGCTCGGTGATCGCGTCGCCGTTCAGGAAGACCGCCAGCGACCTGGCGTAGCCGACGTTCCAGTCGGCGTCGGTCATCGGCTGGCCCTCCGGGGTGAGCCACGCGATGTCGTTGAGCCCTCGCACCGGCCTGCCGTAGAAGAAGCGCCTGCGGCGGAAGACGGGATGCTCGCGCCTGAGCTTGGCCAGGCGCTGGGTGAACTCCATGAGCAGCCAGTTGCCGTGCACGTCCGACCAGTCGACCCAGCTGAGGTCGTTGTCCTGGCAGTAGGCGTTGTTGTTGCCCCGCTGGGTGCGGTTGAGCTCGTCGCCGTGGCTGAGCATCGGCACGCCCTGCGACAGGAAGAGCGTCGTCAGGAAGTTGCGCTTCTGCTGCTCGCGCAGGGCCTCGACGGCGGTGTCGGCCGGTCCTTCCACGCCGCAGTTCCACGACCTGTTGTCGTCGGCGCCGTCGTGGTTGTCCTCGCCGTTGGCCTCGTTGTGCTTGTGGTTGTAGGAGACGAGGTCGTTCAGGGTGAACCCGTCATGACAGGTCACGAAGTTGATGGAGGCGGCGGGTCTGCGGCTGTCGTCCTGGTACAGGTCGCTCGACCCGGTGAGACGGCTGCCGAACTCCGGCAGCGTCGCCGGCTCGCCCCTCCACAGGTCGCGGATGGTGTCGCGATACCGGCCGTTCCACTCCGTCCACCGCGACGGGAAGTTGCCGACCTGGTAGCCGCCCGGTCCCACGTCCCAGGGCTCGGCGATCAGCTTCACCTGGCTGAGCACCGGGTCCTGCTGCACGAGGTCGAAGAAGGCGCTCAGCCGGTCGACCTCGTGCAGCTCCCTCGCCAGGGTGGAGGCCAGGTCGAAGCGGAAGCCGTCGACGTGCATCTCGGTCACCCAGTAACGCAGGCTGTCCATGATCATCTGCAGGACGTGCGGGCTGCGCATCAGCAGGCTGTTGCCGGTGCCCGTGGTGTCCATGTAGTAGCGCTGGTCGCCGTCGACCAGCCGGTAGTAGTTCTCGTTGTCGATCCCCCGCCAGCTCAGCGTGGGCCCGAGATGGTTGCCCTCGGCGGTGTGGTTGTAGACCACGTCCAGGATCACCTCGATGCCCGCCTCGTGCAGGCTGCGCACCATCGCCTTGAACTCCAGCACCTGCCCGCCCCGCTGGCCCTGGCTGGAATAACGGTTGTGCGGGGCGAAGAAGCCGATGGTGTTGTAACCCCAGTAGTTGCTGAGCCCCTTCTCCTCCAGGTGCTGGTCGGTCACGAACTGGTGCACCGGCATCAGCTCCAGCGCCGTGACGCCCAGCTTGGTCAGGTGATCGAGGATCTCCGGGTGCCCCAGCGCCGCGTACGTGCCCTTGATCCGGTCAGGGATCTTCGGATGCGCTATCGTCAGCCCGCGCACGTGAGCCTCGTAGATGACCGTGTCGTGGTACGGCGTCGCCGGCGGGCGATCGTGACCCCAGCCGAAGAACGGGTTGATCACCACCGCCCTGGGGACGAAAGGCGCCGAGTCCAGATCGTTCCTGCTGTCGGGCTCACCGAACGGATAGCCGTACACCGCCTCGTTCCACTGCACGCCCCCCTCGATGGCCTTGGCGTACGGATCGATCAGCAGCTTGTTCGGGTTGCAGCGCAGCCCCCTGGCCGGCTGGTAGGGCCCGTGCACGCGGTAGCCGTACCGCTGACCGGGACCGACGCCCGGCAGGTAACCGTGCCAGACGAACCCCTCGCACTCGGTCAGCGTGACGCGCTCCTCGACGTCGTTGTCGTCGAACAGGCACAACTCCACGCGGTCGCCGGCCTCGGTGTACAGCGCGAAGTTCGTGCCCGCGCCGTCATAGGTGGCACCGAGAGGGTAAGGGTCTCCCGGCCAGATCTCGATCATGCAGGGGCTCCCTTGCCGGCTCTCGTTCATGTTCGCCCAGGACGGGGCGGCTGCCTAGTGCGGTGTTCCCCTACAGCCCCGCCTCATGCGCCGCGATCACCAGGTGCACCCTCGTCTTGGCCCCGAGTTTGGTCAGCAGATGGCTGACGTGCGTCTTGACCGTCCCCACGGTCACGTGCAGCTCCTCGGCGATCTCCGCGTTCGACAGCCCCTTGGCGACCAGCGCGAGGACGTCACGCTCGCGCCCGGTGATGTCGAGCCTGCGGTACGGCAGGCGCCGGGCGTGGTGCACGTGGTGCTGGATGAGGCGCCTGGTCGCCGAAGGGGCTAGCAGAGCGTCCCCGGCGGCGATCACGCGGACCGCCCTGAGCAGCTCCACCGGCGGGGTGTCCTTGAGCAGGAACCCGGAGGCCCCCGCCCGCAGCGCCCCGAAGACGTACTCGTCCAGGTCGAACGTCGTGACCACGAGGACCCGCGTGGCGGGCAGCTCGGAACAGATCCGCCCGGTCGCCTCGATGCCGTCCATGACCGGCATCCTGACGTCCATCAGGACCACGTCGGGCCGGTCCCGGCGGGCCAGCCGTACCGCCTCCTGGCCGTTCGCGGCCTCGGCCACCGCGGTCATGCCGCGTGCCCGGTCGACCAGCAGGCGGAAACTCCCCCGGACCAGCGCCTGGTCGTCGGCCACCAGCACGCGGATCACAGCGGCAGGACCGCCGTCACGCGGAAGCCGCGCCGCGGCCCGGGCCCGGCGAAGAACTCGCCGCGATACAGGTGCACGCGCTCACGCAGTCCCGTCAGCCCATGGCCGAAGACCACCGGCCCACCGCCCCTGCCGTCGTCACTCACCTCGACCGTGACCCGTTCGCCGGCCCGCCGTACCAGCACGCGCGCCGACCGTGCACCGGCATGCTTGAGCACGTTGGTCAGCGCCTCCTGGACGATGCGATAGACGGTCAGCCCCAGGCTCTCCGGCACCTCCCCCTCGATCACCAGCTCCACCTCCAGCCCGGTCCTGCTGCTCCGATCCACCAGCGTCCCCAGGTCGGCCAGTCCGGGCACCGGTACGAGGTCGGCCTCCTCGTCCTGACGCAACACGCCCAGCAGCCGCCGGGTCTCGCGCAGCGCCGCCCTGCTGGTCGCCTCGATCGAGGCCAGCGTCCCGCGCATCTCCTCCCGGTCGCCCACATGGCCGTTCACCCCCGCCTGCACGGCGATGGTGCTGAGGCTGTGCCCGACCACGTCGTGCAGCTCGCGGGCGATGCGCAGCCGTTGCTCGGCGGCCTCGGCCCGCGCCCTCTCCTGCGCGTGTTCCGCGAGCCTGATCGCGTATTCCTCCCGCGCCCTGGCCATGGCGCCCGCGGCCCAGGCCGCTCCGAGGACCGCGGCCAGCAGCGCGAGAGTGTTGCGGACTTCCTCGGTCACCGGCCAGGCCAGGAACCCCCACATGCTGACCGCCATCGCGATCGCGAACGCCGGCAGCCCGCTGCTCCGGCCGCGGCGCGAGCTCACCGTGTAGAGGGCGAGGGGGAGGCAGAGGACTTCCGGACCCGCGCCGACGACGGTGTACAGGCCCAGGACCCCCAGCAGGACGAGGGTGAAGGCCGTCCTCGGCCAGAGCCTGCGCACGGCCACCGGCAAGGTCGTGGCCAGCGCCGAGACGATCATGTACCACCTCGGCGCGCCGTCGCTCATGTAGGCGACCATGCTGAGGTAGCCGATCGAGAAGAATCCGGCGACGGCCACGTCGAGCGCCAGCCAGAGCCTCGCCGGGACCCGGCTCACCAGCGGCGGGCGGATCTGCGCAGGGGCCACGTTTCGACGGTAGCCCCGGCGTCGTGCCCGCGCATCTGTCGCGGGACGGAGACGGGCTTCCGTCCCGGGCCAGACGATTTCCGCGAACCCGGCGGCCGACCCTGGGAGCATGATCGAGGTTCAGGGACTCACCAAACGTTACGGGCGCACTCTCGCGCTCGACGATCTGTCCTTCGAGGTACGGCCAGGCCACGTCACCGGCTTCCTCGGGCCCAACGGCGCGGGCAAGACCACCACGCTGCGGCTCCTGCTCGGGCTGGAGCGTCCGGACTGCGGGCACGC
Organism: Nonomuraea sp. NPDC050663; assembly: GCF_044456985.1. Taxonomy (NCBI): domain Bacteria; kingdom Bacillati; phylum Actinomycetota; class Actinomycetes; order Streptosporangiales; family Streptosporangiaceae; genus Nonomuraea; species Nonomuraea sp. NPDC050663. The sequence continues at coordinate 247,893 of NZ_JBITGL010000005.1, read as the reverse complement.
CCTCATCGGCGGCCTGCCGTACCACCGCCTGGAGCGCCCGCTGGCGCACGTGGGAGCGGTGCTGGACGCGGGCGCGGCGCACGGAGGCCGCCGCGCCCGCCACCACCTCGCGTGGCTGGCCCGCTCCAACGGCCTGTCCCGCACCCGCGTCGGCGCCGCCCTGGAGCGGGTCGGGCTGGGGGAGGCCGCCGACCGCCGGATCGGCGCGTTCTCCCTCGGCATGAGGCAGCGGCTGGGCATCGCGGCCGCCCTGCTGGGCGATCCCGGCGTGCTGCTCTTCGACGAGCCGGTCAACGGGCTCGACCCGGGCGGCATCCGCTGGGCGAGGAACCTGTTCAGGTCACTCGCCGCCGAAGGCAGGACCGTCCTGGTCTCCAGCCATCTCATGAGCGAGATGGCCCACACCGCCGACCTCCTGGTCGTCATCGGCCGCGGCCGGCTCGTGGCCGCCGCGCCCACCTCCGAGTTCGCCGGCAGCGGCGTCTCCCTGGAGGACGCCTTCCTGGCCGCCATGGCCGAGCACACCGACTACCGGGGCAAGCCGTGGTGAGCTTCACCGGCTCCGTCGCGGCCGAACTGATCAAGCTGCGCACCCTGCGCTCCACCTGGTGGATCCTGGCGATGGCCGTCGCGGCGGCCCTGCTCGTCACCGCGCTGGCCGCGCCCACCGTCATCGGCCGATGGGGCCCTGACCGGTCACCCGACCACGCCGCGCTCGGCGTGCTGACCCTCTCCTTCTTCGGCCTGTCCCTGTCGCAGCTCGTCCTCGGTGTGCTCGGCGTCCTCACGATCACCTCCGAGCACGCCTCCGGCATGATCGACGTCACCTGGTCGTCGACGCCCTCCCGGCCCTTGGTCCTGCTGGCCAAGGCCGTCGTCCTCGTCATGGCGAGCGGGGTGAGCTTCCTGGCGATCAGCGTGCCCGGCTACGTCTTCGGCCGCCTGCTCGCCGCCCGCCACGACCCGTCATGGCTGCCGGGCGACGGCTGGCCCATGCTGGGCTCGGCGGCGCTCGTCCTGGTCATGACGCCGCTGCTGGGCCTGGCCCTGGGAGCGCTCTTCCGCAGCGGCGCGGGGGCGCTGGCGGCGCTCCTGTCGATCACTTTCCTGGTGCCGCTGGTGATGCTCCTCACCGTGCCGGCCCCCTGGGGCGAGCGGGTCGCCACGGGGTTCCCGCTGCCTGCCCAGCTCCAGCTCCTGGACCAGGCGCCGCCGATCCTGCCCGCAGCCGGAGCCTTCGGCGTCTGCCTCGCCTACCTGCTGGTGCCGCTGGCGGTGGCCCTCGTGGTCACCCACCGCAGGAGCCGCTTCTAGCCCCGCACTATTTCGAGGAGCACCCAGTGCGGCCTGCGCGGGTGGGGCAGCACCTCGACCGAGTGAGCCCAGCAGGCCGTGGCGATCACCTCGCGCCTGTCGGCGATCTCGCCGGGTGTGATGCCCGCCCGGCACCACACCCACGCCCGCTCCCCCCATCGCGCCGGCGCGCACCACACGATCACCGGGATCCTCCCCCGGCGGTTGACCAGGTAGGCCTGGACGAACCCGACACGGATCCGGTGCGCGACGATCACGCACCGGATCCGCTCCCACACCTCCGACCTTCCGGGCGGCCAGAGGAGCAGCAGAAGCGGTACGGCCAGCGGCAGCGGGCCCACGGTCGCCACGACGAGCACGATGGTGATCGCCGCGCCCAGTTCGTACCTCCACCGCCACAGCGCGACCACGGGGTTGGGTCTTGGGGTGGGGCTGGTGGCGTGGTTCAGTTCGTCCAGCAGGCGCCGCTTCACCATGGCCGGTCACTTTCCGGCGGCGGCGCCGCTGTCCCGCCTCGCCCTGATCCGAGGCATGCGGGACACAAGCCCTTGCGATCGAAACCCTCTCCCCGGCACAGACGGCACAGGCGCAGATCGGGGTTGCGGTAGACGCGGATGAAGGGGGCGGGGCTGCGTATCTCCCAGCCCTGGGCGCGGGCTCGGGCGTCCATCTCGCCAAAGGCCCAGCCGTCGAGCAGCCTTGTGAAGGCGGACATCAGGCCGCGCAGAGAGATGCGACCCTTTCCTCCTAGCGCTACATTGCTAACATCCACGGTGGATCGTCCTTTTGCTGGGCTTGAGGATGGTCGACTGCCAGCTGGGCCGGTGCGGCAACATCGGCCCAGCTTCGTGTGCGCTCCCTGTCAGGCATTGCGCATCCCTTCGTTCTGGCTTGTACGGGTTTTACCCGCCTTGGACTGTTCCTATGGCAATTACCAAAGGAACGTGCCAGTGACTATTGCCTAACCGGCGCGCCAGGATGGTGACACGCAGCGTACGATCGCCGCAGGTTCGTGCGACGAGGTGATCGGCTATGGCGAATCCGACGCTGCTACAGCTGCAGTTGGGGCGTCGTCTGCGCGAGTTGCGTCAGGAAGCCGGCCTCAGCATCGCGGAAGCAGCCGATCGAGTTCTCTTGTCACCCGCGCAGGTAAGCCGAATCGAAACGGGCCAGAGACGGGCAAGCCTTCGCGATGTAAGAGCCCTGTCCAAACTCTACGAGTTCCCCGAAGAAGAGTTGATGGAGCTGGCCAAGCAGGCGCGTGAGACCGAATGGTGGCACCGCCTGGAAGCCAGAGATCTTCGGATGTACATCGGTCTGGAGAACGAGGCAGCGGCGATCTCCTACTACGGGACAACCACTTTGCACGGTTTGGTACAGACCGAAGAGTATGCGCGCGCCGTGATCAAGGGGTACCTGCCCCGGATCACGGACACTGCCTTGGAGGAACGCGTAAGGACGCGGATGAAGCGGCAGGAAATCCTGGAGCGGGTCGATCCGCCGAAGTTCTGGGTGATGCTCGACGAGTGCGCCATCCACAGGATGATGGGAGGAGCCCAGGTCATGGGAGGCCAACTGCGGCGGCTGTCAGAGTTGTCTGAGCGCCCGAACATCACCGTCCTCATCGTCCCCTTCAGCGCGGGGGCACATATGGCGCTTGACAGTGCGTTTCAGTTGCTGGAGTTCGACCAAGCTGCCCCGGGACTGACGGACACCGTCTTCATGGAAACGCTCGCCGGCGACGTCTACCTTCAAAAGGCTGAGCGAGTGAAGCGTTTTCGCGAAGTACTTGATCATCTACGAGCCATGGCGCTGAATCCGCATGACTCGCGCAACATGATTCTGCGAAAACTGCGAGATCTTTAGCGCTACGATGCATGCACGGGCACGGCTTGGTGAGCAAACCGACGCGCTCCGTCACCACATCATTTCTGGAAGCCCACCGCCTGCCCGGTGCTCCGCAGTCACAGGAGACGCACATGATCCTGCAGCCCCAGGAATCTCTCGCATGGAGGGTCTCGTCCCGGTGTAACAGCGGGACCTGCGTCGCCGTCGCACCCCTCGCAGACGGAAGCGTAGCCGTTCGCGACACCAAGCACGCCGATGGTCCCATCCTTCGAATCTCCCGCGACGACTGGGGCACACTCGTGGAGCGAGTCAAGGCCCTGTGAGCGCCCGCCCGGCCGCCCGGCCGGGACCACACATTCTCATCGACCGGAATCGGCCGGGTTACGATGGCAGTGGCACGATGCCCCTGTTGCCGACCTCCTGCGAGGAATCGCATGTCAAATCCCAGGGAACTCGATCTTCTGACCTGGCATTCCGCGTCGTGTAATTCCGGCGCTTGCATCGAAGTCGCTCGCTCAGAAGACAGAGTCCTCATCAGGGACAGCAAGCAGGCCAATGGTACCGTCCTCCAGTTCTCCGAGGAGGAATGGACCACCTTCTGCGCAGGCGTCCGCTCGGGGACATTCGACCGCATCTAGTAGCCCCGAGCTGGTTTGAGCACTCGCCCTCCGGCAACCTGCGGGTGTCATGGGTGGTTTCAAGAAATTCCTCCTGCGAGGCAACATCGTCGAGCTGGCCATCGGCGTCATCATCGGCGCCGCCTTCAGCAGCCTCGTCACAGCCCTGGTCAAAGACCTCATCACCCCGCTCATCGGAGCGATCACCGGCGGGCGTGAGCCGGACTTCTCCGACTACTCCTTCACGATCAACGGCAGCGTCTTCAAGTACGGCGACTTCCTGAACAACCTGCTCGCCTTCGTCATCATGGCGGTGGTCGTCTACTGGCTGATCGTTACCCCGATGGCCCGGCTGGTGCGCCTGTTCGAGGGTGAGAAGCAGGCGACCACCAAGGAGTGCCCCGAGTGCCTGAGCGACATCCCCATCGAGGCGCGCCGGTGTGCCCACTGCACGGTGGAGCTGGTTCCGGCTTCTGAGAAGCCGGAGGTGTGAGCTGCGACAATGATCGGATGAGCGTTGAGCTGATGTGCTGGGCGGAGACCGAGCAGCCGATCTCGAGGGATCGGGCGCGGGCGAGATATCTGACCGCGCGCGAGAACGGCCCGGGTGGCGGCTCGGGGCTGGGCGCGTTCGCCAAGGAGTTTCCCGGGCATGCCGCCGAGTACCCCGGCGCGGTGCTGGTGACGATGGAGCCCGAGGAGATGGACGAGGTCTCCAACCGGGTGTTCGCCGCCGCGGCGGCGTACGGGCTGGTGTGCTACGACCCGCAGCGGGATCTGGTGCACAACCGGGTCCCGGTCGGGGTGTATCCGGAGATGCAGCTGCACACGGGTGACGGGATGATCGTGGTTAACCCGGACCTGGGGCTGGTGCGTGACTTCCTGGGCACGTTGTCGCCGGGCAATCCGTTCGCCGCGCTCGTGGTGTTCGGTCAGCACTTCATCCAGGTCTCGCCCGGCTACGAGCTGGAGTACAAGGAAGGCTTCATGCGGCGGGCCGTGGTCGAGGACCTGGAGGAGGTGCGGCGTGCCTTCGCCGAGTACGCCCGCGGCGAGCGCGGCTTCCTCGAAAGGCACGACTGGGCGCGGGTCTGATCCCTCAGGAGCCCTGGAGCACCTGGGCGAACAGTTCCGGGTCGACGTTGCCGCCCGAGAGGATCGCCACGGTCCTGCCCTGCCGTACCTTGCCCTCCAGGTGGGCGGCGGTGGCGACGGCGCCGCTGGGTTCCGCGACGAGGCGGCCCCTGAGCGCCAGGTGCCGCATGGCGGCCCTGATCTGTTCCTCGGTGACGGTGACGATGCCGTCGAGCCGTTCGCGCAGGATCGAGAAGGTCAGGTCGGACAGGTCGGCGCGCAGGCCGTCGGCGATCGTGCGGAAGGTGCGCGAGGTGTCCCATGACACGCGCCTGCCGAGGGTCAGCGATTCGAGGGCGTCGGCGGCGAGTTCGGGCTCCACGCCGTAGACCGCGACGTCGGGGCGCAGGAGTTTGACGGCGGTGGCGATGCCCGAGGCGAGGCCGCCGCCGCTGACCGGGATGAGCACGACCTCGACGTCGGGCAGGTCCTCGACGATCTCCAGGCCGATGGTCCCCTGCCCGGCGATGATCGACGGGTGGTCGTAGGGCGGGATCATGGTGAGGCCGCGTTCCGTGGCGAGCTTCTCGGCGGCGATCACCCGCTGGTCGGGCGGGACGATCACCAGTTCGGCCCCGTGACCGGCGATGGCGGTGGTCTTGACGGCCGGTGCGCCCTCGGGCACCACGACGACGCAGGGGATGCCGAACGACTTGGCCGCGTACGCCAGCGCCTGGCCGTGGTTGCCCGACGAGTGGGTCACGACGCCCGCGGGCCTCAGCTCGGCCAGGGCGTTGTAGGCGCCGCGCAGCTTGAAGGCCCCGATGGGCTGCAGGCTCTCCGGCTTGATCCACAGCTCGCCGCAGCGCACCAGCGGGGTGCGCACGACGTTTCCGGCTATGCGGGAGGCCGCGGCCCTGATGTCGTCGAGGTCCATGCCGCGATCATCTCAGCTGAGCACCTGGCGGGACAGGTCCGCGAGCTTCTGCCGCAGCTCGCCCTCGGTGATCAGCCCGCCGTCGAAGGCGTCCTGCGCGGCGTCGCGTCCGGCCACGAAGTACGCGGCCATGATCTCGCTGCGGAGCGGGGTGTACCCGTGCTCGACGCATTCGGTGAAGACGGCCACCTTGCCGTCGAGCAGAACCGGATCGACGAGGCAGGTGAGGTCTCGGGCGCGCAGGTGGGCGACGGCTTCCTGGAGCGTCATCAGACCGAGTGAACCTTGGATCCGGGTGTCGAGTGTGATCTTCAACTCTCAATCGCCTCCACTTGTGTACAACTGGTGCGTGATGCCGCGTATTCCCTGCTCAGTAGGGGTAGGGAGGCGTTTGTGATCGGTGAGCACGTCGTGGTCGGATACACCCACGACTCCGGAGGACGTGAGGCGCTGGCGATGGGCGGCGCGATCACCCGGGTGACCGGCGGGGAGCTGACGGTGGCGACCGTCTACCCGCCGAAGAGCCCGGGCCTGGCGGTGGAGGCGCAGGCCAATCTCGCGCACGCGGCGATGCAGCTCGGCGACGTGCCGGCCGAGTATCTGGCCTTCGAGAGCCGCGGCGCGGGGCGCGGGCTGGGCGTGCTGGCCAGCAGGATCCGGGCGGATCTGGTGGTCATCGGCTCGGCCGCGGGCGGCCAGAACGGGCACATCTCGGTCGGCAGCACCGCCGACCACCTGCTGCACCTGTCGCCCGAGGCGGTGATGCTCGTCCCCGACGGCTACGAGCCGCCCGAGGATCCGGAGCGGCTGACCCTCATGTACGTGCGCCGCCCGCAGGCCGACGAGGCGGTGGAACGGGTGGCCCAGGCGGCGCTCCGGCTCGGGGTGCCGCTGCGGCTGGTCACGCTCGATCTGCGCACCGGCGAGGACGACCGGCTGCGCGATGATCTGGCGCTTGCCGTACGGCTGGCATGGGAGAGCAGCGGGCTGGAGGCGGAGACGGAGATCGCCGAGGGCTTCGACGTGTCGGCGGCGATGCAGGCGATCGAGTGGCTGCCGGGCGAGTTGCTGGTCTGCGCGGCCAGCGAGGACGCCCAGGCGCACCGGGTCTTCGTGGGCGAGGCCGCCGTCAAGGTCGTACGTGCCTCGACGTGCCCGGTGACCGTGCTTCCCCGCGGTTACGCGTGAACGCGACCGCGGGGAACGGGGCTCAGGCGAGCACGCGCTCGTAGAGCCGGAGGTACTGCTCGGCCATGATCTCGGGTGAGAACCGCTCGCGGGCCTCGCGGCGGCACTCCTCCGGATCGATCTCGTCGGCCCTGAGCACCAGTTCGGCCAGTTCCTCCTCGGTGTCGGCGAGGAAGCCCGTGCGGCCGTGGTCGATCAGCTCGGGCAGGCAGCCGCGCCGCAGCCCGATCGGGGGGACTCCCAGGGCCATGGCCTCGACGACCGCGGTGCCGCCCGGCTCGTCCCACTGGATGGGGAAGAGCGCGGCGCGGGCCGAGGCGTAGAGCCGGTCGCGCTCGTCGCCGCCCACTCCTCCGATCCACCGCACCAGGTCGCCGTCGAGGTAGCGGGAGACCTCGTCGAGGTGGTAGCGCACGTCGGGGTGACCGTGCAGCGGGTGCTCGGGGTCGCCCGCGACCGCCTCCAGTTCGGCGGCGGTGTCGAGTCCGCTGACCGGGCCGGCCAGGACGAGCCCGAGGCCGAGCTTCTGGCAGATGCGGGCGGCGATGTGCTGGCCCTTGAGCGAGCAGACGCGGCCCAGCACGATCAGGTGGTCGTTGGTCTCGGCCCGCAGCGTGCTCCCGGTCAGCGGGGTGGCCAGGTGGACGGCTCCGAGTGAGGCGTCGCGCAACGCGGCGGGGGCGCGGGCGATCTGGGAGCGCGAGACCCCGTTGACCGCGATCTCCTTCGGCCACGCGCCGTAGAAGGCCGGGTGTTTGCGCAGGTCCCAGTGGAGGGTGTGCAGGACGGGAGGCCCTCCGGCGGCCGCCAGGATGGCGGGGCCGACGACCTCCAGGTGGTCGTGGACCAGGTCGATGTCGTCGCGACGCCTCAACTCGGCCACGACCCGCGCCTGGTGGGCGTGGGCCAGGCCCATGACCTGGTTGTACGGCTTCTGCAGCTCGCGGAACTGGCCCTCGTCGAAGACCGAGATGCGCTCCTCCACCTCCAGGTCGGACGAGCCCACGGAGGCGAGCACGATCTCGACCCCCTTGGCGCGCAGCGCGGGGACCAGCGTGGCGACGACGTTCTCGATGCCGCCGTAGCCGTCCGGAGGGACGGGCAGCCAGGGCCCGGCGTTCATCAGTACCTTCATCAGGCGGCTCCCTCCTCCATGAGACTGTCGAGCACCGAGGCCAGCGGTGGCCGCTCGGCCACGGCGACGTCGGTGACGGTCACCTCCCGCTCGGCGCTGAACTGCATCAGCAGCGACGCGGGCGGCTCGGAGGCGACGATGCGCCCCTCGCGCTCCAGCCGGGACCAGGCGGTGAGCATGATCTGCCCGGCCATCCTGCCCAGCGCGGTGGTGGACTGGTGGCTGTGTTCGCGGCTGCCCAGGTCGACCTGTGCCATCGCGTCCAGCCCGACGAGTCCGAGCAGGTCGATGAGCAGCGCCGTCTCGACCCCGTATTCGGTGACGAACGGCACCCGCTCCAGGGTCTCGCGCCGCCCGGCGTACTCACCGCCCAGCGGTTGGACGAAGCCGGCCAGTTCGGGCCAGAACAGGTTGAGCATGGGCCTGGCCAGGAGTTCCGTCACCCGGCCGCCCTCGCCCCGTTTGTCGCCGAGCGGCCGGTCGTAGGCGGCCTTGACGTAGTGCACCGACGGATCGGTGAGCAGCGGGCCGAGAAGGCCCGTGACGAAGTGAGCCCCGAAGTTGCGCAGATCGGCGTCGATGAAGACGACCAGATCACCGGTCGAGGCAGCCAGTCCCTTCCACAGCGCCTCCCCCTTCCCCGACATATATGGCATGTCCGGCAGAACGTCGTCCTGGTGCACGACCCGGGCTCCCGCCTTCGCGGCCACGGCCGCGGTGGAATCGGTAGAGCGCGAGTCGACGACCAGGATCTCGTCCACCACATCCGCCAGATCACGGCGGATCACCGACACGATCTTTCCGACCGTGTTCTCCTCGTTCCTCGCGGGCAGCACGACGCTGACCGTGGTCGTGCCCTTGGCCAGGCGCAGCACGTCGAGCGGCCAATCGGCCGCGTGAGTCGTGCGGGGACCCAGCCACTGCCTGGCACGCGCCAGGGAATCTCTTTTCATGCAGTCAACCCCTCAAGAGGTGATGGCCGCCGTTTCCCTGCCCCTGGGTGCGTCTTTCGAACATCCCGTTTGCTGCGTCGCAGAAGTGGGATATGCCGACCATGTCCCTCGAAAAAGTTCGTATCGGCATCATCGGTGCCGGAAATGTCGCCGCCCGCCACGCGGACGTCCTTTCCGCTTTCCCCGACGTGACGATCGTGGGCGTCGCCGACACGGATCCCCACAAGGCCGAGGCATTGGCCTCACGGCATGGCGCCCCCGCCTACGGCGGCCATGCCGACCTCCTGGATGCCGGCGAGATCGATGCGGTCTACGTCTGCGTGCCTCCTTTCGCGCACGGTAACCCGGAGCTTGACTCGCTGTCGTGCAATCTGCCGATATTCGTAGAAAAGCCGCTGGCGCTGGACCTCGCCACCGCCGAAAAGATCGCGGCCGAACTCTCCCGCCGCGGCCTGCCCTCGGCGGTCGGCCATCACTGGCGTTATTTGGACGTCCTGGAGCGCGCGCAGGATCTGCTCCGGGGCCGCGAGATCCGGTTGGTCGCCGGACACTGGCTGGACAAGGTGCCGCCGGTGCCGTGGTGGATCAACCGCGAGATGTCGGGCGGCCAGATCGTCGAGCAGGCCGTCCACGTGCTGGACCTGGCCCGAGTCCTGGCCGGCGAGGTGAGCACGGTGCATGCCGTGCCCAGCACGACCGACGGCGTCGACTGGGCGACCGCGGCTGTGCTGCGCTTCCACGGCGGCGCCGCCGGGCTGCTCGCGACCACGTGCGCGCTGGAACGCAAGCACCGGGCCGGGCTGGAGATCCACGCCCAGGGCCTGTCGCTGGAACTCAGCGAGACGAGCCTGGTGGTCGACGGGCAGACCGTTCACGAGGACGATGGGCAGGCCAAGGTCCGGGTGGACCGCGAGTTCGTCAACGCCGTGCGGGGCGAGCCCGCCGACGTGCGCGTGCCGTACGAAGAGGCGGTACGCACGCATCGGCTGGCGCTCGCGCTGGCCCGCTCGGCGATCGAGGAGGGGCCGGTGACGCTGTGAACAGGGTGCTGAGCATCGACGGGCCCGGCGAGATCAGCTGGGTCGACGAGAAACTGCCCGACGTGCCGGACGGCGGCTTCCGCGTGGAGACGCTGTTCAGCGGTGTCTCGGCGGGCACCGAGCTGACCTTCGTCAAGGGCGTCAACCCCTACCTGAAGTCGGTCTGGGACCCGTCGCTCGGGCTGTTCACCGAGGGCACGCCAGGGGCGGCCTACCCGGTGCGTGGCATCGGCTACATGCAGGTCGGCGAGGTCGTCGAGAGCAGGACCTCGATCCTGAAGCCCGGCGCGCGGGTGGCGATGGCCTACGGCCACCGCACCGGCTACGTCGCCGACCCGATGACCGACCGCTTCGTCGAACTGCCTCCCGGCTTCGACCCGCTGATGGGCATCTACGTGGCGCACATGGGCCCGATCTGCGCCAACGGCCTGCTGCACGCCGCCCACGACCTGCACGGCCAGGCCGTGCAGAGTTTGGGCGACGGGGTGCGCGGGCGCAGGGTCGCGGTGACGGGCGCCGGCGTGGTCGGCCTGCTCGTCGCGCAGTTCGCCAGAGCGTACGGCGCGGCGGAGGTGGCGGTGCTCGACGAGACGCCCGACCGGCTCGCGATCGCCGACAAGCTCGGCTTCCTGACCGTCAGCGGCAATCCCGCCCTGGAGCTGAAGCGCCGCTGGCGCCACGGACCCAACGACCGCGGCGCCGACGTCGTCTTCCAGTGCCGTGGCCAGGCCAGGGCGCTGGCCCTGGCGCTGAAGCTCCTGCGTCCCCAGGGCGCCGTGATCGACCTGGCCTTCTACACCGAAGGCGCCCACGAGGTACGGCTCGGCGAGGAGTTCCACCACAACGGGCTGACCCTCAGGTGCGCCCAGATCGGCCGGGTGCCGCGAGGCCTGGCCCACACCTGGGACCGCGAACGGCTCTCGCACGAGACCATCCGGCTCCTGCGCGAGCACGGCGACGAGCTAGGCGAGCACGTGATCACCGACGTGGTCGCCTTCGACGAGGCGCCCGATCTCCTGTATGACCTGGCCACCCGCCGCAGACACGCCGTCCAGGCCGTGCTCAGCCGCGATGTCCAGCACGAGAGCGGCTGACCAGCTGAAGTCGCGGCAGCCGTGGCCCTCCAGGGTGAACGGGTCGAAGTACTCGCGGAACCCGGCGTGCGTGACCGCCCTGATCATCCCGTCGGCGACCAGCGCGCCCAGGTCGGGGCGGCGCTCGCGCAGGCCCTGCCAGATCAGCCAGGTGAGGTTGATCCAGCTCGGCCCGCGCCAGTAGCGTGCGGCGTCGAACTCGGGCGTGCCCGGAGCGAAGCTGGGGATCAGCCCGCCCTTGACCTCGAAGCGGTCGAGCGCGGAGCCGATCAGGGCGCTGGCGATCTCGCGCGGCAGGCCGGGCAGCATGAGCGGCACCAGCCCGGCGGCGCTGTGCGAGCGCAGCAGCCTGCCGCTGCGCGGGTCGCGCGCGTGGAACAGGCCGTCGTCGTAGAGGTGCTCGACCATCGCCGCGGTCATCGCGGCCGCCTCCTGCTCGTGCGGCTCGGGGTCGCGGCCGATCCGCCCGGCGATGAGGGCGAGGTGGTGCTCGGCCACCGCGTAGGCGGCGTTGAACAGCGGGCACTCCACCTCGAAGGCGCCCGCGCGGCGGTAGCCGGTGTCGCGGTAGGCGCGGGCGAGCGCGGCGTAGCGCTCGTAGTCGCGGTCGGTGGGGCGCTCCTCGGCGCTGACGTGGGCCAGGTCGCGGCGCACCGCGCCCATCGGACCGGCCTCCACCTCGGCCAGCACCCGGTCCCATGCCGGGCTGTTGTCCATGCCCGACTCCCACGGGTGCACGATCGAGACCAGGCCCTCCTGGCTGCGCCGTGCCGTACGCAGGAACTGCTGCTGGGCGACCAGGCGCGGGTAGATCCGCGAGAGGAAGGCCCTGCTGTCGGGACTGTCGGGGGCGGCCTGGTGGACCCTCCAGGCCGCCAGTGCGTGGACCGGCGGCTGCACGATGCCGGAGGTGGCGGTGCCGGACGGGTCGCGCACCTCCCAGAACTCGGGGCCGGGGAAGTAGGCGCCCTCGGGCACGGCGGGGTTGAAGACGATGTGCGGCACCCGGCCGTCGCGCCACTGGGCCCCGAACAGGGTGAGCAGCTCGGCCCTGGCCCGTCGCGGCGACCAGCGGGCGTTGCCGATGGCCACGAAGGCGGAGTCCCAGCTCCACTGGTGGGGGTAGAGCCTGCGGCTCGGAACGGTGTGGGAACCGTCCCAGTTGGCGACCAGGACTCGGACGGCGTCGCGGAGAATCATAGGAATTTCCTGATGAAGGCGGCTGTCTGCGGAAGAACGATCTCGGGCTCGCCGCGGAGCCTGCACTCCAGGGCGAGGTAGCCGTCGTAGCCGATGGCGTCGAGGGTTGCCAGCTCGGCGGCCCAGTCGACGTGGCCGGTGCCGGGCTGGTTGCGGTTCGACTCGCTGATCTGCACGTGGGCCAGGTACGGCGCGGCGTCCACGAGGGAACGACAGGGGTCGTCCTCCTCGATGTTCATGTGGTACGTGTCACCGACGACCTTGATGGACTCCATGGAGCAGTAGGAAACCGCTTCCGCGAGCGTGTTGACCATGTGGTTCTCGTAACGGTTCAGCGGCTCCAGCATGATCAGCACGCCGTTGCGCTGCGCGTGGTCGCCGAGCTGGCCCAGCGCCTCGGCCAGGACCTCGCGGTCCTGCTCCGGGCCGCGCGGCGGCTCGAACGGCGGCAGGCGCCGGGAGAACTGGCCCCAGGAGGCCGGGGTCATGACGCCGATGCCGCCGAGCTCGCCGATCACGCTCAGCTGCGACCTGAGCTGCTGCACGGCGTCCTTGCGCTTGGCCGGGTCGAAGTCGCCGATGAAGTGCGGCATGTCCACGCAGACCGTCGGCATCACCACCCCGTCGGCCAGCGCCCGCTTGAGCTCGGTCAGGCGGGTGGCGAAGTGGAAGTCGCCCTTGCCGCGCAGTTCGATGGCGTCGAACCCGGCGTCCACCGCGAAGGCGAACTTCTCCTGCAGGGTCCGTCCGGGCAGCAGCTGTTCCTGTACGGCGAGCTTCACGGTGTCTCTCCAAATCTGAACACCAGCTGCAGCACCTCCGCAGCGTGGTGGTCGAGCAGTTCGAACGCCGCGGTGGCGTCGTCGGCGGGCATCACGTGGGTGACGAGGCGGAGCACGTCGACCTCGCCGCGGTGGACCAGCTCCATGAAGGTGCGCTGCAGGCGCTCCACGTCCCAGCGGTGCGACAGCCACGAGGCGACCCCGCCGATCTGGCTGGAGACCAGCTGCACCTGATTGTGGTGGAACTCCTCGCCGAGCCGCAGGCCCATGGCGTCGCCCTGGTAGAAGCCGGCCGCCACCACCCGGCCGCCCTGCCGTACGGTCCTGATGGCCTCGTGCAGGCCGCGCACGTTGCCCGACAGCTCGATGGCGGTGTCGGCGCCGTTGATGCGCTTGCGCACGAACTCGGCGCACGAGCCGGTGAGGACGTCGAAGGCCTCGGCGGCGCCGAATTCCTTGGCCAGTTCCAGCCGGGCCGGGATGCCCTCGGCGGCCACGACGCGGGCGCCGCTGAGCTGGGCCAGGCGGGTGGCGAGCAGGCCGATGACGCCCTGGCCGAAGATCGTGACCTGGTCGCCCAGGTGGATGTCGGCGGCATGCACGGCGTTGAGCGCGATGGCGCCGACCCGGGCGAAGACGCCCGCGAGCGGGTCGGCCCCCGGCGGGATGACGTGCCCCGCGAGCCTTCCGGCGGGGAGCACGGCCTCCTCCCGGTGGCCCCAGACGCCCCACACCAGGCTGCCCACGGGCGGGTCCGTGACGTCGGGCGCGGCCTCGACGACCTCCCCGACCTCCTGGTATCCCCAGCCGGCCAACGGGTAGGCATGAGTGTGGCCTTCGACGAACAGGCGTCGCTCGGTGTCCCACTTGCGGGACAGGTAGGGGTTGGTACCCCGGTAGGCGGTCAACTCCGTGCCGGCGGAGACTCCGGAGTAGATCGTCCGCACTCTCACGTGGCCCGGTTCGAGATCGCCGGAGCGTTCCACACGCACGCCGACGACACCGGGTTCTTCAATAGTGATGACGCGCATTCCCCACACTTACGCTTTTCGATCAGTCAAAAGTTTGGCATTTGCCAGTTATAAGTGTACGACTTCTGCTGGAGATGGCTTATGAAATTGGGCTTCCTGACTGCCTGTCTTCCGGAAACCGGCCTTTCCGACCTCGCTCGCTGGGCAGCCGACCAGGGCTTCGAAGCCCTGGAGGTCGCGGCGTGGCCGACAACGGATGACCGAAATCACATCAGACCCGACGCCTGGGACGACGCGGAACACTCGCGCGTCAGGAAGATCTTCGATGACACCGGGCTGACGCTTTCTTCGCTCGCCTACTACGACAACAATCTCGCCTCCGCCCAGGTCAACGCCCACGTACGGCGATGCGTCGAGGCCGCGGCCGCCCTCGGATGTCCCACGGTCGGCACCTTCGTCGGCCGCGACCCGTCACTCAGCGTCGCCGACAACCTCCGCAAGGGCGCCGACGTCTTCGGCCCGCTCGTCGAGCACGCCACGCGGCACGGCGTCGAGCTGGTGATCGAGAACTGCCCCATGAAGTCGTGGCACCAGGACGGCCACCCCGGCAACCTCGCCTACTCCCCCGAGCTGTGGGAATGGATGTTCACCCTCGGGCTGAAGCTCAACTTCGACCCCTCCCACTGCGTCGCCGTGGGCATCGATCCCGTCGCCGCCCTCCGGCCGTACATCGCCCACATCGCGCACGTGCAGGCCAAGGACACCGAGATCCTCGGCCGGGCTATCGACCGGTGGGGCTTCTACGGCCCGGTCAGCGGCGAGAAGGGCTGGTACCGCTACCGGGTGCCGGGGCGCGGCTGCGTCGACTGGACCGGCGTGATCGACGCCCTCCAGGAGGGCGGATACGACGGTGTGGTCTCTGTGGAGCATGAGGATCCGGTGTGGAGCGGGAGCACGAGTCGGGTTCAAGCCGGTCTCGAAATCGCGTACCACACGTTGCGGCCTCTCGTAAGGGGGTAAAGGCGGCTCATCCTTCAAAAGTGAGGAGCGTGCCATGCCGAACAGGGTCACCGCCGTCTTCTCCGCCGCGTTACTCGCCCTGGCCATCAGCGCGTGCGGCGACGACGGGCAGCCCGGCGAGCAGGCGGACAACCAGATCACCGTCTGGACCGAGGAGAACCTGGCCGACCGCATCGCGGTCCAGCAGCAGATCGTCGACGAGTTCACCCAGAAGACCGGCATCAAGGTCGAGCTGGTGGGCGTCGCGGAAGACCAGTTCAGCCAGACCGTGACCTCCGCGGCGGCGGCGGGAACCCTGCCCGACGTGATCGGGGCGCTGCCGCTGTCGGCGGTTCGCGAGCTGGAGGCCAACGACCTGCTCGACACCGAGTCGCCCGCCAAGGTGGTGGACCAGCTCGGGCGCGACACCTTCTCCAAGCGCGCCCTGGAGCTCAACACCTCCGGCGGCAAGCTGCTCGCCGTGCCGAGCGACGGGTGGGCGCAGCTCATCCTCTACCGCAAGGACCTGTTCGAGAAGGCGGGCCTGGCCCCGCCCGACACCTACGAGGCGCTGGAGGCGGCCGCCGCCAAGCTCAACACCGGGGGTACCGCCGGCATCACGATGGCGATCGCCCCCAAGGACTCCTTCACCGCCCAGAGCTTCGAGCACGTGGCGCTCGCCAACGGCTGCGAGCTGGTCGACCAGTCCGGCAACGTCGCCCTCGACTCGCCGAACTGCGTGCGCGCCTTCGAGTTCTACTCCAAGGTCGCCTCGCAGTACTCCGTGAAGGGCATGCAGGACGTCGACTCCACCAGGGCCACCTACTTCTCCGGGAAGGCGGCCATGATGATCTGGTCGTCGTTCATCCTCGACGAGATGGCCTCGCTGCGAAACGATGCCCTGCCCTCCTGCGCCGAATGCCGCTCCGACAAGGAGTGGCTGGCCAAGAACACCGGCGTCGTCACCGCGTTGAAGGGGCCCGACGGGAGCGCGCCCGCGCAGTACGGTGAGATCGTCTCGTGGGCGATCACCCGTGACGCGTCCGCCGACCCCGCGCAGAAGTTCGTCGCCTTCCTCATGAACGAGGGCTACGAGCGCTGGCTGGGCATGGCGCCCGAGGGCAAGTTCCCGACCCGCACCACCTTCGCCGACAAGTGGGACAAGCTGCCCGCCGGGGTCGACACCAAGAAGCCGCTGTCGGAGATCTACCCGGCCGACGTGCTGGAGGCGCTGCGCAAGTCGCCCGACACCTTCGCCCGCTGGGGCATCCCGCAGGGCCAGGGCAAGCTCGTCGGCGCCACCATGGGCGAACTGCCCGTGCCCAAGGCGCTGGCCGGGATCGTCGACGGCTCGCTCACCGCGCAGGCCGCCGCGGCCCAGGCCAAGACCGACGTGGAGACCATCAAGCGCGGGATCCGCGAATGAAGGTCCGCACCCTACGGCAGCAGGAGGCGAGGGCCGGCCTGGCCCTCATCTCCCCCACGCTGATCATCACGCTGGTCGTCGTGGTGGTGCCGCTGTTATGGGCCATCATGCTGGCCTTCCAGGACGTCCGCCTGATCAACATCAGGCGGGCGGGCCTGTTCGGCAACTACACCCTGGAGAACTTCACCTACGTGCTGGCCGAGCCGGGCTTCTGGGGCTCGCTGGTCAACACGCTCGTCTACACGATCGCCGGAACCGCCCTGTCGATCGTCATCGGCCTGGTCGCCGCGCTCGCCCTGCGAGACCGCTTCCCCGGCCGCACCGTCATCAGGGCCAGCATCCTGGTGCCGTACATCGCCCCGGTGGTGGCGGTGGCGTTCCTGTGGGAGGTGATGCTCAACCCGCAGTTCGGCATCGTCAACACCTGGCTGGCCGAGCCCGTCGCCTTCCTCACCCAGGCCAAGGGCACCTTCCTGGGCATGGACGTGCCCGTCGCGCTGATCACGGTCATCCTCTTCGAGGCCTGGCGCTACTTCCCCTTCGCCTTCCTGTTCATCCTGGCCCGGCTGCAGGCGATGCCGCACGAGCTGGAGGAGGCGGCGACGGTCGACGGGGCCACGCCCACCCAGAAATTCCGCTACGTGGTCATGCCGCAGCTGTGGCGGATCGTCGCCCTGCTCAGCGTGCTGCGCTTCGTCTTCACCTTCACCAAGTTCGACGACGTCTACCTGCTCACCGGCGGCGGAGCGGGCACCGAGGTGGTCAGTGTGCGCGTCTACAACTTCCTGACCGCCCGCGACGACATCGGCGCCTCGGCCGCCCAGGCCATCGTGCTCGCGCTGGTGCTCGTCGTCTTCCTCATCGTCTACCTGCGGTCGTTCGGGAGCGCCGATGAGCAGAGATAGGTTCGAGCGCGCGCTGTTCAGGGTGCTGCGGCCGATCACCATCGCGGTGCTCTTCCTGATCACCGCCTTCCCGTTCTTCTACATGGTGATGTTGTCGGTCCGCGACATCCAGGAGCTCATCCTGGACCCCGGCTCGCTGCTGCCCGAGCGGTGGACCCTGGCCACCTACCGTGACGTGCTGACCAGGCAGGGCTTCCTCACCTTCATGGCCAACAGCGCCATCGTGGCCGTCGCGTCGGTCGTGGTGACGCTGCTGATCTCGATCCCCGGCGCCTACGCGGTGGCCAGGCTGGACTTCTTCGGCCGCCGCCAGGTGCACTTCCTGTTCCTGGCCGTCTACCTGTTCCCGGCGATCGTGCTGGCCATCCCGCTGTTCGTGCTCTTCACGATGATCGGCCTGCGCGGCTCGCTGCCCGGACTGATCCTCGTCTACATCGCGCAGACCGTGCCGGTCACCGTGTACATGCTGCGCAACTACTTCGAGACGGTCCCGGCGAGCGTCGAGGAGGCCGCGGCGATCGACGGCTGCGGGCGCGTCGAGACGATCTGGCGGGTCGTGCTGCCGCTGTCGAAACCCTCGCTCATGGCGACCGGGCTGTACGCGTTCATGATCGCCTGGAACGAGTTCCTGTTCGCGCTCCTCTTCCTGGTCGAACGGCGTGACAGGTGGACCGTCTCGCTCGGGTTGTCGCAGCTGGCCGGGAGTATCGAGATCCCGACCACGGTTCTCATGGCAGGATCGGTGGTTCTGACACTTCCCATCGTGGTGCTGTTCTTCGCCAGCGAACGGCTGCTCACGGAGGGTCTCACAGCCGGTGCGGAGAAGGGGTAAGGCATGTTGACGGCAGGACAGGTCCTCCAACTGATCAGGGAGGGCTCCTGCCGTACCCGCAAGGAGCTGATCGAGTTCACGGGCCTGTCCCGCTCGACCATCACCGACCGGGTCGACCGCCTGATCGACGGGGGCTACATCCACGAGTCCGGTGTGGCCTCCTCCGGCGGCGGGCGCCCTCCCAGCGTGCTCGACGTCGACTCCAGCAACCACCTGGTGCTCGTCGCCGACCTCGGAGCCCACCACGCCAGGGCGGCGCTGACCGACCTCGCGGCCCGCCCGCTGGCCGAGGAGTTCACCGAGATGCCCATCGAGCTGGGCCCCGACCGGGTGCTGACCTGGGTACGGCAGGCGTTCCAGCGCCTGCTCGACCGCACGGGACGCTCGGCCGCCCAGGTCTGCGGCATCGGCCTCGATCTGCCCGGCTCGGTCGATCATGAGACCGGCCGGGTCATCAGGTCCTTCCTGATGCCCGGCTGGGAGGACCACCCGATCAAGGAGGCCATCCGCCAGAGCTTCGACGTGCCGATCCTCGTGGAGAACGACGCCAAGGCCATGGCGCTGGGCGAGTGGTGGTCCAAGTGGCGCCACTGCAGCTCGCTGCTGCTCGTCAAGGTCTCCACCGGCATCGGCGCGGGCATCGTGCTCGACGGCACGATCTACCGAGGCGTCGACGAGGCCGCGGGCAACATCGGCCACGTACGGCTGCGCGACACCGACGACCGGGTGTGCACCTGCGGCTCGCGCGGCTGCGTGGCCTCGCTGGCCAGCGGTTTCGCGCTGGCCGGCGACCTCGGCCTCGAATCCAGCCGCGCCGTGGTCCGCCAGGTGCACGCGGGCGACCCCGAGGCCATCGCCCGCACCCAGGAGGCGGGCCGCACGCTCGGCGTCGTGCTGGCCACCGCCGTCAGCCTGCTCAATCCGGGGGTGCTCGTGCTCGCGGGCGACATGGCCGAGACCCGCGAGCACTACCTGACCGGCATCCGCGAGAGCGTCTACCGCCGCAGCCTGCCGTACACCACGCGCAACCTGGAGATCGTCACGGCCTCACTCGCCGAGCGGGCGGGCATCGTCGGCACCGCGGTCATGGTGATGGAGCATGTGCTGTCGCCGTCAACCGTGGATGCCGCTCTTTCTTGACCAGGATCGCCCGGCCGACCACGAACAGGCAGAACAGCCCGAGCAGCACGCCCCACAGCACGTCGCTGAAGAAGTGCATGCCCCGGTAGATCCGCGACAGCCCCACCGCCGTGGGCGCCAGGATGCCGATCGTCCACCACAGCGGGTGCCAGGCCCTCGGCGTGCGCATGAGCAGGATCACCGTCATCGCGCCGTAGAAGCAGACGGCCGCGCTGACGTGCCCCGAGGGCCAACTGGAGGTGGGCGGCGCCGGGTCCAGGTGCTCGACCGGCGGCCGGGAGCGGCCGACGAGTTCGGTTGTGGCCAGGAAGACCAGCGACTGCGACCACACGGCCAGGATCAGGAAGACCGACTCCAGCCAGCGTTTGAACACCAGACGGAAGACGATCGCGAACAGAGCGGTGAATCCCACGATGTAGGGCGTGTCCGACAGGCTGCTGCCGAAGTCGGTGAGGGTGTTCAGGTCGGCCGTGCGCTCCTGGGCGATGTCGCGCATGCCGGGGGTCTCCACGGAGTTCAGCCCCAGGGCCGCCTTGCCCACGGCGAAGGTGACCAGGAGCATGCCCAGGAGAGGCGCCACGAGGGATTTCAGATATTCGATGACTTGCCCGTGCCTAGTGATGGGAGATCTCCTTTGCCGCTTCGGGTTCCACTCCTTCCACGACCGGCTCGGCGGGACGGCGGCCGCTGTCGCGGCGCCAGCGCTCGAAGGCGATCGTGGTCGCCGCGATGACGGCGATGCCCAGCAGTACCCCTCCCACGGCGTCACTCACCCAGTGCACGCCCAGCGCGACCCGGGTGTAGGCGACCGACAGGGCGAGGAAGCCCGCGATCACCCACGCCCAGATCCGCATTTTTCGCTTCATGACCGGCAGCAGCATCAGCACGACGATCCCCGCGCCCATCGTGGCCGTCATCGCATGGCCCGACGGGAACGACTCCCCCGGCGCGAGTGCCAGAGGATCGGGGAAGACCGGCCTCGCACGGTCGGTGAGTGCCTTCAGCGCCAGATTGAGCAGGCCGCCGACCGTGATCGTGACGACCGCCCAGACGGCCAGCCGCCGGGCGCCGCGATAGGCCACCCACGCGGCCAGCGCCAGGACGGCGATCCGCCACGGCCACGGCCCGAACACCTCGCTCCACACGTTGATCAGCTGCGTGCGGAGCGGGCGCGCCAGGCCGTAGGAGTTCATGGCCTCGGCGACCATCTGGTCCAGCCGGTGAAGAGGCGGGAAGACCACCTTCACCAGGATCGTGATCAGCAGGAAGGGGATGCTGACCGCCGCCACCACGGCGGAGGCCAGGGTCAGATTGACAGTGAGGTTCTTGGCCATCAGAAGCTTCCCGATCTCCTCAGCGCCGGCGGGCGCCCGTCGGGATCCACCGCCACCTTGTACAGGGGGTAGACGAGCCTGCGGCGCCACCTGGTCAGTTCGGTCGGAGGGTGCGGGCGCAGCCGTCCCGGCGGCCGCGGGCCCTTGCACCCGGACTCGTGCCACGACTCCAGCCGGTCGGCCGACTCCCTGAACGCCTCGAAGACGTCCTCGGGCGGGTCGTCGTCGTCCAGGTGCTCGGCGGCCAGCGTGCGCCGCAGGCCGCGGGCGAAACTGTGGTCGAGCACCGCGCAGCTCAGCTCGGAGTCGTAACTCCACGAGCGCAGGTTCACGTTGTCGGAGCCGACCGAGGCCCACGTGTCATCGACCACGCAGACCTTGGCGTGCACGTAGACCGGCACGCCGTCATGGTTCTCCAGGTCGTACACCGCCACCCGGTCGCCACCGGCCCGCAACAGCCTCGCCAGCGCGTCGGCCCGCCCGATCTGGCTCGCCGGCCCCGCCAGCCAGCCGTCCTGGTCCGGGTAACGCGGGACCACGATGATCATCCTGAGCTCCGGCGAGTCCTGCAGCGCCCGCGCGAACGGCTCGACCACCTCGGTGGACCACAGGTACTGGTCCTCCAGGTAGACCAGCTCGCGCGCGTTCCTCAACACCTTGCCGTACGCCCTGGCCACGCTGAACTCCCCCAGCGGGGCGAACGGATAGGCCCACCTGCGATACGGATAGGTCCTGAGCAGCTGTACGGCATGCGGCCCCACCGGGTCGGGCGGCGGACCCGGCTTGGGCAGCGGCGGCACATCGTCCATGTGCGAGAAGTGGTCGCGCAACCTCCTGAACGGCTGACGCGTCTCCGGCGCCGGATCCTCCCAGCGCTCGCAGAACACCTTCTCCACCTCGGCCACGGCCGGACCCTTGATCGCCACTTGCACGTCGTGCCACGGCGGGCGCTCGCCGTACACGTCAGGCATCGGCGCCGCCTGCGGATCACCCCGGTGACTCGCGTCGTCACGCCGGCTGTGACACAGATCGATGCCGCCGACGAAAGCCACATCGTCCTGCGGGCGCCGGTCATGACGGATGATCACGAACTTCTGATGATGCGAACCGCCCGGCCGTACCCGCGTGTCCAGCAGCGCCTGGCCGCCCGCCTCCTCGATCTTCTCCCCCAGATGCCGGTTCTCCTCGGCACTGAAGCGCAACTGGTCGAGATGGGAACGCCAGATCAGGCCCCTGACCAGGGCGCCCCTCGCGGCCGCCTGCGCCATGACCTCGGCCACCCCCGGCCCGTCATCGGTCAGCCGCTCGTCCGGATCGCCCCGCCAGTCGGTGAACAGCAGCAGGTCGTCCTTCTCGAGGGCGTCCATGCACGCCTTGAGTTCTGAGAAGTAGGTGGCTCCGTGAATCAGCGGGCGCACGAGGTTCCCCGTCGTCCAAGGCTCCAGCTTGGTCGCGGGGTTGCCGCGCTCCTGCGCGGTCAGGAACCACTCCTCCGGCTTGATGGGCACCCTGACCTGGCTACCCGGCTAGATGGCGATCATGCTGCCGCATTTCCCTGGAATCGCAGAGTAATCAGGCGATAGCCTTCCGTGCATGGTCACCCCTCACCATGAGGCGCTCCATCGGATATTCCAGGAGTTCCCCTCGTCCTTGGCAGGACTGCGGGGAACGACAGCGTTCGAGTATTGGAGCAGAATGATGAGTATGCGGAGCATCGACTACCAGACGGTCCTCGAGCAGGAGGGCATGGCCAAAGGCCTGGCCAAAGGCATGGCCAAGGGCGTCGCCAAGGGGCTGGCGCAGGCGGTCCTGCGGGTCCTCGCCCGCAATGAGGTCGAGGTGAGCGACGAGGCCCGCGCCCGCATCGAGTCCTGCACCGAGGCCGACGTCCTGGAGCGATGGCTCGACCAGGCCTTCGAGGTCACCACCGCCGACGAACTGTTCGACTGATCGCCGCAGCGGGCCGGCGCTCCCGGCCCGCTCAGTCGATCGCCAGGGCAGCCGGCGCCTCCACCAGGCTCGGCCCGTACCACGTCAGATACCGCCCACTGACCAGCACGACCTGCTGTCCAGGAAAGCACTCCGGCCCATCCTCGGCAGTGAACATGTAGGGCTCGTCCGGCAGAATCACCAGATCCGGCCCCCTGCCGACCAGCTCATCCACAGGCACCTTCGGATACCGCTCCTCGTGCCCTTCGTACAGGTTGTCGATCCCCAGCCTGCGCAGCACATCCCCCGTGAAGGTCCCACTGCCCACCACCATCCACGGCCTGCGCCAGATCGGAATGACCGCCGTCCGCCGCCTCCCCGCCTGTGGCAGATCACCCCAGACCCGCTCAGCCTCACCCAGCCATGACGGCTTGGGCGTACGGCAGGCTTGCTCGAACATCCTGCCCAGCGACTCGAAGGCCTCCTCGACGGTGCGGATCCTGGTCACCCACACGGCGATGCCCTGGTCGCGGAGAGCCTGAAGGTCGGGCTCCCGGTTCTCCTCGAAGTTGGCGAGCACCACGTCGGGCTTCAGCGCCACGATCTTCGCCACGTCCGGGTTCTTCGTGCCCTTCACCCTCGTGACGTCGAGGTCCTCGGGATGCGTGCACCAGTCGGTCGCGCCGACGAGCTTGCCCGTGGAGGCCACGGATTCGGTGAGGGAGGGCACGAGCGACACGATGCGGTCGACTCGCTCCGGCACATCGACATCGATACCCAGGTCGTCTCGCACGCTTTCACCCTAGTCGCGCCGGACGTGATTCCGGCATGAAACAATGATTGCGTCAATGTATGATTGCTTACATGCTCTACGAGACGCCCGCGCTCACTTCGGAGGACACGAGAGTTCTCCAGGAGATCGAGGCCGCGCGGAGCGACCTGCGCCATCAGGTCCACAACACCCCCGCCAAATGGACCGCCGGTCTGCGAAAGTTCCTCGCCGCCGACGCCATCGCCGCGTCCAACTCGATCGAGGGTTTCAAGGTCTCCACCATCGACGTGGAAGACCTGATGGCTGGTGAACGGGACGTCGACGTCACCGAGGAGAACCGCGAAGAGACCCTCGCCTACCAGCGGATGATGACCTACATCCAGTCACTGCACGACGCGCCCGGCTTCGACTACAGCACCGGCCTCATCAACGCCCTGCACTGGATGCTTCAAGGTCATCGGCACTCCCCTCGCAAGCCCGCCGGCCAGTGGCGACGAGGCCCCGTCTACGTCACCGACACCCGCGACCCCAGCATCGCCGCCTACACGGCCCCTGACGCGTCTCTGGTGCCCGGCCTCATGGAGGAGCTCGTCGGCTGGCTCGACGCCGACGACGCCACCAGCCCGCTGATCCGAGCAGCCATGGCGCACCTGCACCTGGTCTCGATCCACCCCTGGGCCGACGGCAACGGCAGGATGTCGCGCTCGCTGCAGACCTTGCTCATCTCCAGAGACGGCACCCTGGCGCCGGAGTTCTCCTCCATCGAGGCATGGCTCGGCCGTCCTGGCAACACGTGGGAGTACTACGCGGTGCTCGCCCGCCGAGGCGCGGTCTACCGCCCTGATCAGGATGTGGCCGAATGGATCCGCTTCAACCTCACCGCCTACCACCAGCAGGCGCAAGCGGTGCGTGCCCGGCTCGGTCGTTCCAACCAGGTGTGGATCCTTCTCGAGGAATTCGCCCGGCAGCGCGGGCTCGATGAGCGGATGGTGACCGCACTCCACGACGTCGCGGTCTCCGGACGCGTACGGCGCAGCCGCTACGAAGCCGCGGAAGGGCTGAGCGTGCAACAGGCCCAGCGTGATCTGCGCGACATGGTGACCGCCCAGGTGCTCACACCTGTGGGCAAGACCCGCGCGCGGTTCTACACCGTGGGGCCAGCCTTTCCCGGGCCGCCGTTGGAGCTTGCCCGGACGCCGTTCTCGCTGGCGGATCCCTACCGGGGCGACATCTGAGCGGGCCCGGGACGCGCATCCGCTTTTGCTGGAACCCGCAAGTGATTGCGGGATGGCCCCGTGCGGGGTGCCGATGGCGCCCAGGGCCATCGGCCTCGGGGGCGTGGGGGTGGGCCGAAGGACCACCCCCACTGAACACAGCCCGAGCACGACGCGCCGAAGGCGCCCGACCCGGCGAGGCCCGAGCCTAGGAGGTGGCGAGCTTCTCCAGGATGATCTCCCGGGCCCGCCCGGCGTCGGCCTTGCCCCTGGAGGCCTTCATGACCGCACCCACCAGGGCGCCGACCGCCGCGACCTTGCCGCTGCGGACCTTCTCGGCCGCGTCGGCGTTGTCCGCGAGCACCTGGTCGATGATCGCCAGCAGTTCTCCTTCGTCGGCGATCTGCAGCCCGCGGCCGGCGATGACCTCGTCGGCCGAGCCTTCGCCGGCGAGGATGCCCTCGAGGGCGGCCCGTGCCAGCTTGTCGTTGAGCGACCCGGAGGCCACCAGCTCGGAGACGCGGGCCACGTCGCCCGGGGTGATGGGCAGGTCGGCGAGTGTTGCGCCCGTCTCGTTGGCACGGCGGGCGAGCTCGCCCATCCACCACTTGCGCGCGTCGGCGGCGGGGGCGCCGGCGGCGATGGTCGCCTCGACGAGGTCGATGGCGCCGGCGTTGTACATGGACTCCATGTCGTGGTCGCTGACGCCCCATTCGGACTGCAGGCGCTTGCGCTTGACGCTCGGCAGCTCCGGCAGGCTGTCGCGGAGGGTGGCGACCCAGGCGGGGTCGGGGGCGATGGGGACCAGGTCGGGGTCGGGGAAGTAGCGGTAGTCCTGGGCTTCTTCCTTGGAGCGGCCGGAGGTGGTGGTGCCGGTGTCTTCGTGGAAGTGCCTGGTCTCCTGGATGATCTTCTCGCCGGAGGCCAGCAGGAAGGCCTGGCGTTCGATCTCGCCGCGCACGGAGCGCTCGACCGAGCGGAAGGAGTTGACGTTCTTGGTCTCGGTGCGGGTGCCCCAGGGGGCGCCCGGCTCGTTGAGCGAGACGTTGACGTCGAAGCGCATCGAGCCCTGGTCCATGCGCACGTCGGAGACGCCGAGCGAGCGCATGATCTCGCGCAGCTCCACTCCGTAGGCGCGGGCGACCTCGGGGGCCATCGCGCCGGTGCCGGTGATGGGCTTGGTGACGATCTCGACCAGCGGGATGCCCGCGCGGTTGTAGTCGACGATGGAGTAGTCGGCGCCGTGGATGCGGCCGGTCGCGCCACCGACGTGGGTGGACTTGCCGGTGTCTTCTTCCAGGTGCACGCGCTCGATCTCGACGCGGTAGGTCTGGCCGCCCACTTCGACGTCGAGGTAGCCGTCGAAGCACAGCGGCTCGTCGTACTGCGAGATCTGGTAGTTCTTCGGCATGTCCGGATAGAAGTAGTTCTTCCGGGCGAAGCGGCACCATTCGGCGATGGAGCAGTTCAGCGCCAGGCCGATGCGGATGGTCGCCTCGATGGCGGCCTCGTTGGCCACCGGCAGCGAGCCGGGGAAGGCCAGGCAGATCGGGCAGACCTGGGTGTTGGGCTCGGCGCCGAAGCCGGTCGCGCAGCTGCAGAACATCTTCGAGGCGGTGCCGAGCTCGACGTGGGTCTCCAGGCCGAGCACGGGCTCGAAGCGCTCGAGCGCCTTGTCAAAAGCGATCACGCTCATAGCGCGGGAGCCTCCTTGAGCAGCGGGCCGCCCCAGCGGGCCTCGAAAGCCTTCTCCAGCACGGCGCCGACGCGGTAGCAGCGGTCGTCGCCGAGCACCGGGGCCATGATCTGCAGGCCGACCGGCAGGTTGTCCTCGTCGGCCAGGCCGCACGGGATGGAGATCGCCGCGTTGCCCGCCAGGTTGGACGGGATGGTGCACAGGTCGGCGAGGTACATCGCCATCGGGTCGTCGGCGCGCTCGCCGATCGGGAAGGCGGTGGTCGGCGTGGTCGGCGAGATGAGCACGTCGACCTGGCCGAAGGCGGCCTCGAAGTCGCGCGCGATCAGGGTGCGGACCTTCTGCGCCTGGCCGTAGTAGGCGTCGTAGTAGCCCGACGACAGGGCGTAGGTGCCGAGCATGATGCGCCGCTTGACCTCGGGGCCGAAGCCGGCGGCGCGGGTGAGCGCCATGACCTCCTCGGCGCTGCGGGTGCCGTCGTCGCCGACGCGCAGGCCGTACCGCATGGCGTCGAACCTGGCCAGGTTCGACGAGCACTCGGAGGGCGCGATCAGGTAGTAGGCAGGGAGCGCGGTGTCGAAGGACGGGCAGGAGACCTCGACGATCTCGGCGCCCAGCGACTCGAGCATCTTGACGGCGTCGTTGAAGCGGGAGATCACGCCGGGCTGGTAGCCGTCGCCGGCGAATTCGCGCACGATGCCGACCCGCATGCCCGAGATGTCGCCGGCCTGGGCCGCCGCCACCACGGAGGGCACGGGGGCGTCGATGGAGGTGGAGTCCATCGGGTCGTAGCCGGAGAAGGCCTCGTGGAGCAGCGCCGCGTCGTGGACGTTGCGGGCGAAGGGCCCGGGGGTGTCGAGCGAGGAGGCGAAGGCGATGAGGCCGTAGCGCGAGGAGCCGCCGTAGGTCGGCTTCATGCCCACGATGCCGGTGACGGCGGCGGGCTGGCGGATCGAGCCGCCCGTGTCGGTGCCGGTCGACAGCGGCGCCTGGTAGCCCGAGACCGCGGCGGAGGAGCCGCCGGAGGAGCCGCCGGGGATGCGCGACAGGTCCCACGGGTTGCGCGTGACGCCGTACGCGGAGTTCTCCGTGGAGGAGCCCATGGCGAACTCGTCGAGGTTCGTCTTGCCCAGGATGACCAGGCCGGCCGCGCGCAGGCGCGCGGTGACGGTGGCGTCGTACGGCGGGCGCCAGCCTTCGAGGATCTTCGAGGCGGCGGTGGTGGGCATGTCGCGCGTGGCGAAGATGTCCTTGTGCGCGATCGGCACGCCGGCCAGCGGCCCGAGCTGCTCGCCGGAGGCGATGCGCGCGTCGACCTCGCGGGCCTGCGACAGCGTCACCTCGCGGTCGACGTGCAGGAAGGCGTGGAGCTTGGGCTCGGTGGCCTCGATGCGGTCGAGGTGGGCGGTGGCCACCTCGACGGCGGAGACCTCACCGGAGGCGACCAGCGCGCCCAGCTCGGCGGCGGTCTTGTGGATCAAGCTCATGCCTCCTCCCCGAGGATGCGCGGCACCCGGAAGCGGTCGTCCTCGACGGCGGGCGCGCCGGAGAGCGCCTGCTGGGGCGTGAGGGACTGTCGCACCTCGTCGGCGCGGAAGACGTTGGTCAGGGGCAGCGCGTGCGACGACGGCGGCACATCCTCGGCGGCGATCTCGGCCACCTTCGCGACCGACCCGATGATCACATCGAGCTGGGTCGCGTAGTGACTGAGTTCGTCGTCCGTGAGCGCCAATCTGGACAGCTTGGCCAGGTGGGCGACCTCGTCGCGGGTTATGGCGGACATGAGTCGGTGAACCCGTTTCGTGGTTGGGCGGGGCTTATTCGTGACCTCGACAGGCTCGGTCACACGGTCACCTGTCATCCTAGAGGGCATGACGGAGAGCGACCGAACCGTTAACACGGTGGAAATCCGCGACGAGCTCCCAGAGGACCGCGAGGCGGTGTGGCAGGTGGAGGCGGACGCCTTCGGGCGTCCCGACGAGGCCGACCTGCTCGCCAAGCTGGAGCCGGACAAGGCCTTCTCGCTGGTCGCGACCGTCGGCGGGGAGGTCGTGGGCCACGTGCTGTTCACCTGGCTGCCGATCAGCGAGCACCGGGCGCTCGCGCTGGCCCCGCTGGCCGTACGGCCCGGCGCGCAGGGCAAGGGCGTCGGCGGCGAGCTGGTACGGCAGGGCCTGGCCAGGGCCCGCGCCCTGGGGGTGCCGGCCGTGGTGGTGCTGGGCGATCCCGCCTACTACGGGCGGTTCGGGTTCGCCCACGATCCCAAGATCACCCAAAGCTACGGATGGCCGGACGAGGCCTTCCAGGTCGTGAAATATCGAGAAATCGCGGGTGAGGCCGCCTATCCCCAGGGGTTCTTCCTGTAGAGCAGGCAGAACTCGCCGCCCGTCAGACGAACACAGAATCGGCGTGCGAGCGCAGCCACAAGGTGGCGTCGGCCGCCGTCATGGGCTGCGAGAACAGCCAGCCCTGCCCCATGTCGCATCCCATGGCGACCAGGCGCTTGGCGACGTCGTCGGACTCGACGCCCTCGGCGACGGAGCGCAGCCCGAGCGAGCGCACCAGGTCGACGATGGAGCGCACGATGCGCTCGTCGTCCTGCGAGTCGACGATGCGGCTGACGAACGACGCGTCGATCTTGACCTCGGAGACGGCCAGCCGCTGCAGCCTGATCAGGGAGGAGTATCCGGTGCCGAAGTCGTCGAGCGAGAGCGGCACGCCGAGCGCGGCCAGCGCCTTGATGGTGTCGTGCGCCTGCTCGCCGGTCAGGACGCGCTCGGTGACCTCCAGCTGGATGGCGTCGGGCGGCAGCCGGTAGCGGGCCAGCCCCACTTCGAGCTGGTCGGGCAGGGCGGAGTCGAGCAGGTCGCGCGCGGAGACGTTGACGGCGATCTGCACGCGCAGCCCGGTGTGCCACCAGCGGGCGGCCTGCTCCAGTGCTCCCTCGATGACGTATTCGGTCAGCTGCCGCATCAGGTAGGACTGCTCGGCCAGCGGGATGAACTCCGAGGGCGCGACCTGCCCGCGCACGGGGTGGCGCCATCGCAGCAGCGCCTCCATGCCGCGCACCCGCCCGGTGTCGAGGTCGACCTTGGGCTGGTAGTTCAGGCGCAGCTGGCGGTTCTCCAGCGCCCTGCGCAGGTCGCCGAAGAGCGAGAGCCGTTCCGGCGAGTTGCGGTCCTTGTCGGCCTGGTAGAACTCGACGCCGGTGCGCGCCTGCTTGGCCTGGTACATGGCGACGTCTGAGCGTTGCAGCAGCAGTTCGAAGTCGGGCGCGTGATCGGGGTAGAGCGCGATGCCCACGGAGCCGTCGAGGTCGAACGACATGCCTTCCAGCCTGATCGGCTCGGTCAGCGCGACCCTGAGCCTGGCGGCCACCTCGCGGGCGGCCTGGATGTCGCGCACCTTGGGCAGCAGCACCGCGAACTCGTCGCCGCCGAGCCGGGCGACCACGTCGCCGGGCCGTACGGTGTGGGTCAGCCGGTGGGCGATGGTCTGCAGCAGCCGGTCGCCGACGGGGTGGCCGAGCGTGTCGTTGATCTGCTTGAGCCCGTGGGTGTCCATGAGGAAGAAGCCGACCTTCTCCCCCTCGCGCGCCTCGGCCAGGGCCTCCTCGGTGGCGACGGCGAGCAGCTTGCGGTTGGGCAGGCCGGTGAGCTCGTCGTGCATGGCCTGGTGGTCGCGGCGCATGGAGAGCGTGGCGGTGAAGTAGACGGCGACGAGGGGCGCCACGAAGAGCGGCACGAGGGTGGGCGACCACTTCATCACGACGACGACCAGGGGGGCCAGGCCCAGGAGCCCGGAGTAGACGAGTGCCTGCGGCCCGATGGAAGCGCGCAGCACCCGCACGATGGACCGCCGCTCGTGCAGCGCGACGGCGCCGCTGACGAGCAGGCCGCGGGTGGTGAAGTAGGCGATTCCCGCGACCGCGATGGCCACCAGCGACGAGCCGTCGGGCACCCAGGTCTCGTCGGGGGTGGGCACGATGCCGAAGAGGCCGAGCACCACCGCGGCGGCGGTCAGGGCGAGCGTGGACTGGGCGGTGTTGAAGGTCACGCGGTGCCAGGCCTTGCGGGTCGCCAGGGCGTTGAAGATCACCGCCACGGCCTGCATGAGCGCGGCCACCGGCAGTCCGTAGTGGAGCAGGACGGCGAAGGTGAACATGGTGGAGGGGTAGGTGCCGCCGACCATCGTCTGCGACGACAGCATGACCGGGCGCAGCTCTCCCAGGACGACCAGGACGCCGAGCACCCAGAACAGCGGTGAGCGCGCCAGTTCCGCCAGTTCGGCGAAGCCGAGGCGCACCTGGCCCACCGCGAGCGCGGTGAGACCGATCACGGTCACCGCGGCCAGGTAGCCCCACAGGGGCGTGCCTGCGCGTGGTCCCGTGTCGCGGGTGTCATTCGGGTCGGTCATCGAAAACTTCAACCCCCATGAGTTCTCTAAGGGAGAGTACGGCCTTTGCTCCACTTCGCGAAACCAGTCGGGTACGTTCCGTCACTAATTGCCAGTTGGCACCACAGTGGAGTTGACATGGCACCATCATGACCCCATAGTGGAGCCATGCCCGCTTACGAGACTCCAGACCCGATCCACGTGATCGTCGAGCTCGCGCTGGGAGACCTGAGAGTCAGCGCGAGCGACCGCACCGACACCGTGGTGCGGCTGCAACCGAAGAACCCCGGCAGCAAGGCCGACTGCGACGCGGCCGCGGGGGCCCGCGTCGAGTTCGCCGGCGGCACGCTCGGCGTCAAGACCTTCACCCCCGGCCTCATCGACTCGATGTTCGGCCGGATCGGCGGCGTCGACGTGCTGGTCGAACTGCCGGCCGGCTCCACCGTCGACGCCGTCATCCACGGCCTGCTGCGCTGCGAGGGCAGGCTCGGCGACTGCCGGTTGGAATCCGCCTACGGCGACGTCGCCGCGGACGAGACCGGGCGACTGCGCGCCCGTGCCGGCTACGGCGACATCGCCGTCGGCCGGATCGCCGGCAAGGCCGACCTTGACGCCGGCTATGGCACCATCCACGCCGGCTCGATCGCCGGACCGGCGGTGATCAAGAACACCAGCGGCGACACCTCGGTCGACCTCGTCGAGGACGACCTGCGCGTCAACACCGCCAGCGGCGACATCACCATCGGCCGGGCGCTCAACAACGTCACCGTCAAGACCGCCAACGGCCACGTGCGCGTCGACGAGGTCGTCAGCGGGGTGGTGCAGCTGGAGACGGCCCACGGCTCCATCGACGTCGGGGTGCGGCGGGGCAGCGCCACCTGGCTCGACATCGACTCCACCTACGGGGCCGTGCGCATGGAGATGGACCCCCGCACCATCACGCAGGCAGAAGACGCCGTCGAGGTGCGCGCCCGCACCGGCTACGGCGACATCCACATCCACCGCTCGGACAAGGAGCTCCCCCATGGCTAACGCCATCGAAGCGACCGGCCTGGTCAAGACGTACGGCAAGCACACGGCGCTCGACGGCATGGACCTGGTCGTCCCCGAGGGCACCGTGCTGGGCCTGCTCGGCCCCAACGGCGCGGGCAAGACCACCACCGTGCGCATCCTGACCACCCTGATCAGGCCGGACTCCGGGCAGGCCAGGGTCGCCGGATACGACGTCGTGCGCGAGGCCCCCAAGCTGCGCAAGGTCATCGGCGCCTCCGGGCAGTACGCAGCCGTCGACGACCACCTGACCGGCGCGGAGAACCTGGAGATGGTCGGCAGGCTCTACCACCTGGGCGTCAAGCGGAGCAGGCAACGGGCCAGAGAGCTCCTGGACCGCTTCGACCTGGCCGAGGCGGGCGACCGTCCGGTCAAGGGCTACTCGGGAGGCATGCGCAGGCGCCTGGACCTGGCCGCCACGCTGGTCGCCCAGCCGCCGGTGCTCTTCCTCGACGAGCCCACCACCGGCCTGGACCCCCGCGCCCGCATCGCCCTCTGGGACGTGATCGCCGAGCTGGTGCGCGGTGGCACCACGCTGCTGCTCACCACGCAGTACCTGGAGGAGGCCGACCGGCTGGCCGACTCCATCGCCGTGGTCGACCACGGCAGGGTCATCGCCCGTGGCACCGCCGACCAGCTCAAGGACCAGGTGGGCGGCGACCGCATCGAGCTCTCGGTGACCAGCGGGCGCGACTTCGAGCACGCCCTGCGTCTGTTGGCGCCGCTCTCGGCGGGCGAGCCCACGCTCGACCGCGAGGCCTTCCACATGACCATGCCGGTCGCGCAGGGCGCCGCGTCGCTGACGACCGCCCTCGGCAAGCTCGCCGCCGACGGCATCGCCGTACGGGACGCCGGTCTGCGCCGCCCCACCCTTGACGACGTCTTCCTCACCCTGACTGGAGAAGTGACCACGTGACCACCGCCCTGGCCGACGGCCTGACCATCGCCAAGCGCAACGTCATCAAGATCAAGCGCACCCCCGACCTGCTCGGCAGCGTGGTGACCTTCCCGATCGTGTTCGTGCTGATGCTCGTCTACGTCTTCGGCGCCATGATCGAGATCCCAGGCATGTCCTACGCGGAGTACATGATCCCCGGCATCTTCGTGCAGACGGTGGTCATGAGCTCCCAGATCACCGGCTACACCCTCGTGCTCGACCTGCAGAAGGGCATCTTCGACCGGTTCCGGACCCTGCCGATGGCGCCGTCGGCGGTGCTGACCGGGCAGACCCTGGGCGACGTGCTGATGAACGCCGCCAGCATCCTCGTCATGTCGCTGATGGGCCTGCTGGTCGGCTGGCGGATCAACGGCTCGCCGCTGGAGGCGGTCACCGCCTTCGCGGTCCTGCTCTTCTTCGCCTACGCCTTCTCGTGGGTGACCGCCACGGTGGCGCTGGCCCTGCGCACCCCCGAGGTGTTCAACAACATCGCCACCATCGTGACGTTCCCGATCATGTTCCTGTCGAACATCTTCATCGACAGCAGCCGCCTGGCCGGTCCGCTGCAGGCCATCGCCGAGTGGAACCCGGTCTCCGCGGTCACCCAGGCGCTGCGGGAGCTGTTCGGCAACACCAGCTCCGCGCTGCCGGTGCCGGACGCCTGGCCGCTGCAGCACCCGCTCCTGGCCACGCTGGGCTGGTCGGTGGTGCTCCTGCTGGTGTTCGTGCCCCTGGCCACCCGTCTCTACAAGCGCTCGGTCAGCTAGCCGATTCTCAGGAAGGCCACAGCTCCGCGAGCTGTGGCCTTCACCCGTTTCTCAGCCACGGTTCCTAGCCTCGAAACCATGACAGCCGACCATCACGAAGGCCAGCGCGTCAGCCGCAGGCGCATCATCGCCGGCATCGGCTCGATCGGCCTGGGCGCGATCCTGACCGCCTGCTCGACCAGCCGGGCCGGAGCCCCCGCCGCGGTGGCGACCACCGAGGGCACGGCCTCCATCACTCCGCGGACGGCGCCGGCCACCGGCCTCGACGCCATGTTCGCCCGGGCGGGCACCTGCACGCTCACCGAGGCCACCACCCAGGGCCCGTACTACTTCGACGCCGACAAGGTGCGCAGCGACATCCGCGAGGACCGTCAGGGGGTACGGCTGGCGCTCGCGATCAAGGTCCAGGACAGCGAGAAGTGCACGCCGATCCCCGACGCGGTGGTCGAGATCTGGCACTGCGACGCGGCGGGTCTCTACTCGGGCGCGGAGGCGATGTCGCGGGGCGAGGGCGGCGGCGGCATGGGAGGCGGCGACCTGGAGCCTCAGGACGGCAAGCGCTACCTGCGCGGCGCCCAGGTCACCGACCAGGACGGCATCGTGCGCTTCACCACGATCTGGCCCGGGTGGTACCGCGGGCGCACCGTCCACATCCACGCCATGGTGCACGTGGGCGACCAGCGCACGCTCACCACCCAGGTGATCTTCCCCGAGGACCTCAACACCGAGGTGCTCCAGCAGCAGCCCTACACCGGGCAGGGCGAGCGCGACACCTTCAACGACGACGACGGGATCGCCGGCGAGAGCACGATGCTGGTCGTGGCCGAGGAGGGCGACGGCTACCAGGCCGTGGCGATTTTCGGCGTCAACCCTTGAAATAATCGGTCAGGTGACCTGGAACCTCCGCAAAGCCCACCAAACCGATGTCGACTTCCTGGCCGAGCTGCGCGCCGAGGTCCTCCGTCCCGACCTGGAGCGCCTGGGCAGATACGACGGCCAGAGGGTACGGCGGCGCATGCACGACACGTTCTCGCCCGAGCACACCTCGATCATCGTCGTCGACGGCGAACCCGCAGGCTCGGTCACCCTGCGCCCCGGCGACGACGGCTGGTGGCTGGAGCACTTCTATCTCTCCCCCGCCCTGCAGGGCAGGGGGATCGGCACCGCCGTCCTCGACAGCCTGCTCGCTCGGCTGGAAGGGCACCGGGTCCGGCTCAACGTGCTGCAGGGCAGCGCCGCTCGCCGGTTGTACGAGCGGCACGGCTTCGTCGTCGACTCCCAGGACCCGGTCGACATCTACATGAGCCTTCAGCCCAGCAGCCGGACGAACTCCTCGAAGGAGATCTGACCGTCGCCGTCGGCGTCGGCAGAACCCGACAGGGCGGCCAGTCCTTCCGGGCCGATCTGCGGGAACTTCCGCAGGAACTCGGCCTGGCTGATCTGCCCGTCGCCGCTCTGGTCGATCTCCTCGAAGAGCTGCTTCAGCTCAGCGAGCCGCTCCGCCGTCACTTCCATGGTCAGGCCTCTTCCTTGATCGCGACTTCGGCGGCGGCCTCCGGTCCCTGCTCCAGCAGGACACCGAACCCCGCCTCGTCGAGGATCGGCACGCCCAGGGAAACCGCCTTGTCATACTTTGACCCGGCATTCTCCCCCATCACGAGGAACGAGGTCTTCTTCGACACCGAACCGGAGACCTTGCCGCCCCGGCTCGTCAGCGCGTCGGCGGCGGAGTCGCGGGTGTAGCCCTCCAGCGACCCGGTGACGACGAAGGTCATGCCTTCGAGCGTCTGCGGGCCCTTGACGGGCGCCGGGCCGTCGTCCTCCATGCGCACCCCGGAAGCCCGCCACCGCTCGACGATCTCGCGGTGCCAGTCGACCTCGAACCACTCCTTGACCGTGGCGGCCACGCGCGGCCCGATGCCCTCGACCGCGGCCAGCTCCTCCTCCGTGGCGTTCATGATGGCGTCGATGGAGCGGAAGTGGCCGGCGAGGTCGACGGCGGTGGGCGGCCCGACGTGCCGGATCGAGAACGCGACCAGGACCCGCCACAACTCCTTGTCCCTGGCCTTCTCGAGCTCGTCGATCAGGCGCAGGGCGCCCTGCGACGGCTCCCCGTTGAGGTTGGAGAACAGCGAGACCACCTTCACCTCGCCCGTCTTGGGGTCGGGCTTGGGCAGGCCGGTCTCCTGGTCGCGCACGATGGAGCGGATCGGGACGAGCTTGTCGAGCGTGAGCTCGAACAGGTCGGCCTCGGTGCGCACGACCGGCTCCTGGCCCTCGACGGGCTGGGTCAGCGCGGTCGCCGCGACGTAGCCCAGGCCTTCGATGTCGAGGGCCTTGCGCGCGGCCGCGAAGAAGACCCGCTCGCGCAGCTGCGCGGGACAGCTGCGGGCGTTGGGGCAGCGCAGGTCGGCGTCGCCCTCCCTCTCGTAGGCCAGGGTGGTGCCGCAGGCCGGGCACTCGGTCGGCATCACGAACGCCCGCTCCGAGCCGTTGCGCAGCTCCGCGACCGGCCCGACGATCTCGGGGATCACGTCGCCCGCCTTGCGCAGCACGACCGTGTCGCCGATCAGCACGCCCTTCTTCTCGACGATCGCCGCGTTGTGCAGCGTGGCCCGCTCGACCGTCGATCCGGCGACCACGATCGGCTCCATCACCGCGAACGGCGTGACCCGGCCGGTGCGCCCGACGCCCACCTGGATGTCGAGGAGCTTGGTGTTGACCTCCTCCGGCGGGTACTTGAACGCGATCGCCCAGCGCGGCGCCCGCGAGGTCGAGCCCAGCTCGCGCTGCACGCGGAAGCGGTCGGCCTTGACCACCACGCCGTCGATCTCGTAGGCCGGGTCGTGGCGGTGCTCGGCGTAGTAGTCGATGTAGGAGACGATCTCCGTCAGCCCCGGCACGACCTTGTACAGGTCGCTCACCGGCAGGCCCCACTCGCGCAGCCTGTCGTAGATCGCCGACTGCGCCTGCGGCGGCTGCCCGCCGTCCTCCCACACGCCGATGCCGTGGACCAGCATGGCCAGCGGCCGCTGCGCGGTGATGCGCGGGTCCTTCTGGCGCAGCGTGCCCGCCGCGGCGTTGCGCGGGTTGGCGAAGGGCGGCTTGCCCTCGGCGACGAGCTGCTCGTTGAGCTTCCTGAAGTCGTCGACGGGGATGTAGACCTCGCCGCGGATCTCCACCAGCGACGGCACGCCCTCGCCCTTGAGACGGTGCGGGATGCCCTTGATCGTGCGCACGTTGGCGGTCACGTCGTCGCCGATCCGCCCGTCGCCGCGCGTGGCGCCGCGTTCCAGCCTGCCGTCGCGGTAGACCAGCGCGACGGCCAGGCCGTCGATCTTCAGCTCGCAGAGGTACGGCCCGGCGTCGCCTTCCGCCAGCCGCTCCGCCCTGGTCTGCCAGGCGCCCATGTCGTCGGCGCTGAAGGCGTTGTCGAGGCTCTCCATCTTCTGGAGGTGCTCGACCTTGGCGAAGTCCGTCGAGACCGGCGCGACCTTCTGGGTCGGGGAGTCGGGGGTCTGGAGGGAGGGATGGTCCTCCTCCAGCTTGACCAGCTCGCGATACCACGTGTCGAACGTCGCGTCCGTCACGACCGGGGCGTCGAGCACGAAGTACTTCCAGCGCGCGTCGTCGATCAGCTCGCTCAGCTCGGCGTGGCGCTTCCTCGCCTCGATGGGGACCTCACTCGTCATGAGGCCAAACTATCTCGCGGCACCGACACGTACAGAGCGCTCGACCTCGGCTTTAATCGCGGTCCGCGAGGACCTCCGCCGCCTGGCGCACCGCGGTCAGCGCCTGCCTGGCATAGCCCGGCGTGGCGCCCGCCAGCCCGCACGAGGGCGTCAGCACGACCTGCTCGGCCAGCCGTACCGGATCGAAGGCCAGCCGGTCCCACAGGCGCAACGCCGGCTCGGCCACCTTGGCGGGCTTGGGCAGCACGCTGTCGACGCCCGGCACCACGCCCAGGAAGAACAGCACCCCCGCCTCGACCGCCTCGCCGATCGAATCCTCGTCGCGCCTGCTCATGACGAAGGTGTCCATCGAGATGCCGCGCACCCCCGCCACCCGCAGCGCCCTGATCGGCACGTTGCGCGCGCAGCAGTGGACCACGGGCCGGTCGAAGCCCTTGAAGGACTCGATCACCACGTGCTCCTCGATCGCCCGCAGCCGCCCGAACCCGGAGGCCGTCGGCACGGTGCCGCGCAGCGCCGCGGGCAACGACGGCTCGTCGAGCTGCAGCACGACCTCGGTCACCCCGGGCAGGCGCCTGCGCACCGCGGCCACGTGGTCGGCCACGCCCTGGGCCAGGGACGCGGTCAGGTCGCGCACGGCGCCCGGGTCGGACAGCACCTTGTCGCCATGGGGCAGCTCGATCGACGCCGCCAGGGTCCACGGCCCGGCCACCTGGAGCTTCAGCGGCCCCTCGTAGGCGTGGCCGATCTCCTCCAGCCCGTCGAGGTCACGCGAGAGGTGGTCGAGAGCCCGCCTGTGGTCGCGCCCGGGCCGCCCGGTCAGCCGCCACCCGGACGGCTGCACCTCGACCGGCAGCTCGACCAGCAGCCCCGCCGCCCGCCCGATCATGTCGGCGCCCACGCCCCGAGCGGGCAGCTCGGGAAGGTACGGCAGGCCGGGGACCTCGCCGAAGACGACGCGCAGCGCCTCGAGGTGATCTTCGCCGGGATGCGACCCGACGCCGGTGGCGGAGAACATGGCTCCCAGCCTAGAGCGGCAGCAGAGCCTCCACGGACGTGCCTCCGCCCGGCCGGGGCTGCACCGTCCAGGCGCCGCCCACCTCGGTGGCGCGTTCCCGCATCGAGGTGAGGCCGATCCCCGGCGCGGCCGAGGGGGAGACGCCCGCGCCGTCGTCGTCCACGCGGACCCGCAGCACCCCGTCCTGCCTGCTCAGCCGTACGACCGCGCGCGTGGCACCGGCGTGGCGCCGCACGTTGGTCAGCGCCTCCAGCACGATCCGGTAGGCGGCCAGCTCGACCTGCGGCGGCAGGTCGCCCGCATCGGCCACCTCCAGATCCACCTCGAGCCCTGGCACGTCGGCCGCCTCGCGCAGCGCGCCTTCCAGTCCCAGGTCGTCGAGGACCGGCGGGCGCAGCCCCGCCACCAGCGACCGCACCGACACGACGGCGCCGCGCAGCTCCTCCTGGGCACGTTCCAGCAGGCCGGGAGCGGGCGCGTGGCGTGCCGCGTCGAGCATCATGACCACCCCGGTCAGCGCGGGGCCGAGGCCGTCGTGCAACTCCCTGGCCAGGCGGCGCCGCTCCTGCTCGCGTGTGACGCGGATGCGCTCGCGCGAGCGCCGCAGATCCTCCGCCAGCCGTACGGCATGAGCCAGCTCGGCCAGGTGCTTGGCCATCACGGCCAGCCGTTCCCTGCCGGCCCCGACACCGGCGGCGACGCCACCCGAGACGAGCAGCGTGCCCGCGGACTCGCCCTGCCACGACAGCGGCAGGCTGCGCGGCCGTGGACCGATCCTGCCGTCGGCGTACCGTTCGTCGCCGACCTCCACGGCCACGCCGCGCGCGTTCGTGGACCATCGCAGCAACCTGATCGCGCTGGCCAGCGCCTCGTCCGGGCTCTCGGCCTGCTGGGACGTCCGGCTCAGCCGGTCGGCCTCCCGGTAAGGGTCGCGCTCGACGCCGAAGACCCGGTCGACCGAGCCCTGCAGCCGAAGGCGCAGCGGATGCGCCACCGCGCCGACCGCCAGCGTGGCCGCCAGGCCCGCGACCGGCCCGTAGCCACCGGCCAGCCGGTCGCCCGCCCAGATCATGACGGTGTTGGCGATCGCCAGCACGCCGGCGAGCGAGACGTAGACCATGGTCCTGTTGAGGGCGACGCGGATGCCGTAGAACCCGCGCCGCACGACGGCGGCCACGATCGAGATCGGCGCCCCCGCGAGCAGCAGCAACTGGATGGCGACCAGCACCACGTCGCCGGGGTCGGACGCGAACACCACCCTGGCCACCCAGAACGCCATGAAGGCCGCCATCGTCCCGACGAACCAGACGATCTGGCCGCGCACCTCCCGCCCCGCCGCCCTGTAGCGGAAGGCCAGGGAGAGCACCGCGAGCGAGTACAGCGGCACCATGACCCAGCCGATGTGCGTCTCGGCCAGCCACGGCAGCCCGCCCAGCGCCTCCACGCCGACCGGGTTGTCGAGCGGCAGCAGGATCTCCTTCTCCGGGTCGGGCATGAGCGCCATGAGCGTCGAGTGGCCGGCGCACAGGGCGACGAGGCCCCACCACACCGGCCGCCACCGGCGCGACGGCAGCCGGCCGTCGGGGAAGAGCAGCGGCAGGAACCCGCTGAAGGCGGTGACCGGGTAGACCCAGGCCCAGACCGACAACCACGCGAGGGGGACGTAGGCGGCGTGCCCCGGCTCGGTCAGGTGGATCCAGTTGGAGGCGCACAGGGCCAGGGAGTACAGCGCCCAGACCAGGCCGCCGGTCCACATGATCCACGCGACGACCAGGCGGGGCCGGTAGGTGATGAGGAAGGCTCCGGCAGGAGGGAACAGGGTGCCGATGGGGTCGACGGGCTGCATGATCGCGGTCCAGCCGGTGCGCCAGGCGAACCAGGCCGCCGCCGCGACGGCCACGTTGGAACCGATCGCGCCCGCCCACACCGCGATCACCAGCGCTCGGCGGCGGGGGGACCAGGGTGGGGCGGGATCGTTCCCGAACACCGCCTCCTTCGAGCCGGGGCGGGCCGAGGAGGGTGAGCGCGGAGGGTCGGGGAGGTGCATGCCGTAGACCAGGTTGCGCACGCTCTCCACGGCGTCGGCCAGCCGGGTCCGCGCGGTCAGCAGCAGGTCGCCGTCGGCGGCGCCCGATCCGCGTGCGCGGCCGAGCAGGTCGACCAGCCCGGTGAGCGTCACCCCCAGGCCGTCCTGGAGGACGCGCAACAACCGCCCGCGCTCCTCCTCCCGCGCGGCCAGCAGCCGCTCGTGCGCGCGCCGCAGATCCTCGGTCAGCCGGACGGCGTGCGCGACCTCCGCGAGGTGCCTGGCCAGGCTGTCGACCAGCGCGGCATCCGGGCGGCGTCCCACGACGGTCAGGCGTCCCACCGGCCGCCCGTGCCAGACCAGCTTCGTCTCGTGCGCCTCCCCCTCCAGCGACCCGTCGCTGACCGCCGCCGACCCGTCGACCTCGACGAGCACGCCGTCCGCGCCCAGCGTCTGCCTGATGGCCACCGCCCCCGACGCCAGCGCCTCCCCCGGCCCGCTCGCCGCCTGCACACTGCGTGAGAGCCGGTCGGCCAGCAGATAGGGATCCCGCTCGACCCCGAACAGGGGCCGCAGGCGCTGCCGTACCGGATGGAACAGGGCGCCGGCCGCCAGCGCGGCCACCAGCCCGTCCACGGAGACGGCGAGCAGCCCGAAGTAGACGGCCGCGACCACCCCAGCCACCACCCCGTAGACGGCCGCCCGTCGTAAACCGCGCATGAGGCCGGAGACTATCGTCAGCAGGATGGAGCTCACCAAATACGGCCACGCCTGCTGGCGGGTGGAGAAAGACGGCAAAGTCCTCGTCATCGACCCCGGTGTGTTCACCCCAGAACCCGAGGCTCTGGCCGGAGCCGACGCCGTGCTGATCACGCACGCCCACTTCGACCACGTCGACGTCGACCGGCTCTCCGGCCTCGACGTCCCCGTCTGGACCTGCGCGGGGGTGATCGACGAGGGCGTCAAGGGCCAGGCCGTACGGCACGGCGACACCTTCGACGCCGCCGGATTCGGCATCCGGGTGTTCGGCGAGTGGCACGCCGCCAACCACCCCGACCAGCCCGTCATCGACAACGTCGGCTTCCTGATCGACGACGAGCTGTTCTACCCCGGCGACGCGCTCACCGTCCCCGACGCCTCCGTCGGCACCCTGCTGGTGCCGACGGGCGCGCCGTGGATGAAGCTGAGCGAGATGGTGGAGTACCTGCGCACGGTCAAACCCTCCCGCGCGTACTCCACCCACGACGCCCTGTACAGCGAGGCCGGGCTGGGCCTGGTCGACCGCTGGCTGCAGCTGGAGGCCGACAGGCAAGGGGCCGACATGCGCAGGATCAAGCCCGGCGAGTCGGTCACGCTGAGCTGACCCCGTCGCGCTCCTTCCGCACGGTCACCTCGCGGGCGCCGAGCGGGATCCCCGAGATCTCCAGCCAGTCGATGCCCTCGGGCAGGCCGGGCCGCACCGTGCCGTCCGGCCGGAGCCCGAGCAGGCCCTCGACGACCTGGGCGACCAG
The DNA here is from genome assembly GCF_044456985.1 of Nonomuraea sp. NPDC050663. Taxonomy (NCBI): domain Bacteria; kingdom Bacillati; phylum Actinomycetota; class Actinomycetes; order Streptosporangiales; family Streptosporangiaceae; genus Nonomuraea; species Nonomuraea sp. NPDC050663. The sequence goes on along the minus strand of NZ_JBITGL010000005.1, from coordinate 206,097 downwards.
GGTGAAGGAGACCTCCGGGTAATCGCCGTTGCGCCCGCCTGCCACGTGCGGCAGGTCACGCATGGCGAAGATCTCCCGCATCCAGGCCCAGCCCTGGTCGAGGCGCCCGTGGCGGAAGAAGGTGTCGGGCAGGTAGGTGAGCGCCTCGACGTTCGCCGGCCGCCCCGCTCCCCATGCCTGCTCGTCGATGTAATCGAGGTAGGCATGGGGCTCGGCCATGATGCCCTTGAGCGGCATGAACCAGCTGTTCTCGCGCCCCCAGCCGGTCACCGGCCCTCCCTCGGGGGTGAAGCCCCTGACCTGGCCGGCTCCGCTGCCGGTCCATTCGCGGGCGAAGCGCTCGCGCAACGCCAGGGCACGCTCGACGCTGCCGACGGCCAGGCAGGCGGCGTACTCCGACGCGATCATGTCACCGGCCTCGGTCAGCACCTCGCCGGGCAGCTCGTTGTAGGTGGCCACGCCGTCGAAGATGCTCGCGCCGCCGACCCGCGGCCGTACGGCCATGGCGTCGCGGTAGAAGTCGCGCAGCACCGGATCGTCCAGGAAGGCGCGGTCGCCGCTCCACCGGTAGGCGACCATGCCCGCCTCGACCAGCTCGTAGACGGCGGGCGCCTCGCGCACGAAGTCGTCGGGGCCGCGGTAGTCGATGGCCAGGTAGGAGCCGTCGAAGTTGAAGGCCCAGACCGGATGGTGGCCGTGCTCCTCGGTGGCCGAGGCGGCGAAGCAGCGCAGCATGGCCAGGTTGGCCTCCTGCAGGCCGAGCAGGTGCGCGCCGACCAGCTGGTGGGCGAAGTCGCGTGCGTAGAAGCCGCTGCGGTGGGCGTAGCCGGCCCAGTAGGAGGCCAGGTAGACGCCCGTGCCGCGGCCCTCGGGATGGTGCTCGTCGGCGTCGACGACGCCGACGACGCCGGCGGGGTGGGCCCAGCGCAGGGCGCGCTCACAGGCCCATTCGAACAGCTCCACGACCTCGCGGGAGGACGAGTCGATGCGCATGGGATGGTCCAATCACGGCAGGCTGGCCCGCACGACGATCTCTCCGGGCAGCAGGAGACCGGCTTCGGCGCTCACGCCGTCTTCGATGATGGTCAGGAGGCGGCCGACCAGAGCGTCGGCGATGCGGCGCAGCGGCAGCCGCACGGTGGTCAGCGGCGGCTGGAGCAGCGCCGCGTAGGGCATGTCGTTGAAGCCCGCCACGGCCAGATCGCTCCCCACGACCAGGCCCTCGGCCTGGGCGGCGGCATAGGCTGCCGGGGCCAGCCAGTCGTCGATCACGACCAGGGCCGTCGGCGCGGGACGCCCGGCCAGCAGCTCGCGGGCGGCCGCCACGGCGCTCTCCGGGTCGTCGGCGGTCGCCTCGGCGGAGGTCAGGCCGCGGTCGCTCACCCCGGCGCGGAAGCCCTCGGCGCGGTGGCGCAGCCAGGGCTGGTCCAGGCTCATGGTCAGCAGCCCCACGTGGCGGTGCCCGCGATCGGCCAGCAGGCCGACCAGGTCGGCCATCGCCAGCGCCGAGTCGACGTCGACCCACGACTGCGCCAGGCCGGGCCCGGTGCGGCCGAAGACCGCGAACGGGAACCCCTCGGCCGCCAGGTGCTCGACGCGGGGGTCGTCGTCGAGCACGTCCGACAGCAGGAAGGCGTCGGCGCCTCCCCCGGCGATGACCTCGTCGATCGCCTTCTCCTGCGACTGCCCGGGGCGCGGGCGCACCAGCAGGATCCGGTAGCCCGCCTCCCCCGACGCCGCGACCAGCGCTTCGAGGAAGCCGCTCATCAGGGCGTTGGGGTTGGCGGGATCGGTCTCGGGCGTCGTGTAGGCGATGATGCGCCGGGTGCCGGAGCGCAGGCTGCGCGCCGACTGGTCGGGGCGGTAACCCATCTGCCTGATCAGCTCCGTGACCCGGTCGAGCGTCTCGGGCCGCAGGCGCTGCGGGGCGTTGAGCGCGTTGGAGACGGTCTGCCGGGAGACACCGGCCGCGCGGGCGACGTCCTCGATGCTGACCCCGCGGGCCCGGCGTGCCGGCATGCTCAGCTTCCTCCCCCTACGCGGCGCAGCCGCAGCAGGCCGCCCATCGGCACCGACACCGTGGCGGGCAGGCTCACCCTCGCCTCCTGGACCACCCCGCCCCGGCAGTCGTGGACGACCGCCTCGGCCTGCGCCTCGCCGTACAGCGTGACCCTGGGGTCGGGGTCGGCGTTGGCCACCAGCACCTCGCTCCAGTCTCCGTACGGCACGTCGACGGGCAGCGCGGCGTAGCGCGCGACGACCACGGTCTGCTCATCGTAGGCCCGCACCAGGGGGTAGCCGTGCTCGGGCTGCTCGGGCCGGAAGGCGCCCAGTTGGAGGGCGCCCAGGTGCTCGCGGCTGATCCCGAGCCAGAAGCCGACCGCGTCCAGCTGGTCGGGGCGCTGCGTGGTCAGGTCCACCGAGATCTGCGGGACCGAGAAGAGCGCGTTGATCAGGTGCACCGCGACCTGCTCCGCGCTCTCGTCCGGGTGCCACATGATCATGTCGGCGTGCACGGCCTGCGGCCCGGCGATCAGCCGCAGGTCGACCGTGCGCTGCCGGTTCTCCTGCGAGCTCAGCGGGCAGTCGGCCGCGCGGACCATGTTCCCGAAGCGCCACAACCCGGGGCTGGTGTACGGCTGGCGGTACTCGATCAGCAGCTCGGGCTCGGCCCCGCGCAGCCTCCTGTCGAGCTCGTCGAGCAGCAGCCCGACCCCCTCGTCGACACTCTCGCAGTCGGCGCCCTCGGAAGGGGCCGGATCTCCGCCCGGGGTCGCGAAGCGGTCCACGAAGTCGACCTTCAGCCCGTCCATGCCCCACTCCTCGACCGCGCGGGCCAGCCGGTCGGCCAGGAAGGCGCGCACGTCGGGGTGACGCGGGTCGAGCACCGCGGCGTCCATGAGATCGAGATAGCGCAGCGTCTTGCCCGCGAACCGCTCGAAGGCCTCGTTGTCCTTGCCGACGAACGGGATGGCGTACCACAGCATGTAGGCCAGGCCGAGCTCGTGCACGCGGGCGACGTGCGCGGCCGGGTCGGGGAAGGCGACCGGGTTGGGCGCCCAGTCGCCGCAGAAGGCGTAACCGCGGGCCCGGTCGGCCGTCTGCCAGCCGTCGTCGACGATGATCGTGGCGCAGCCCAGCCCCGCCGCCAGCCTCGCCTGCCGCTCCACGCCCTCCTCGTCGAGCTCCTGGTGCATGCTGTACCAGGTCGAATAGACGGGCAGCCTGGCCCGGTACGGCGTGGCCGGCGGCTCCTGCGCGGCGGCCCACCAGCCGGCCACCTCGCCCAGCACCTCGGCGAAGTGGCGGCCCGACAGGTCCAGCAGGATGGTCAGGCCCTGGCCCTGCGCGGTGAAGGCGAACTCCCCGGTCTCCTCCACCAGCCCGCCGGTGATGCTGGTCGGGCCGTGCACGTCGGCGAGCGCGACGGTGCAGACGTTGGCGCCCTTCATGCCGACCAGCGAGGCGACCGGCGAGCCCGAGGTCAGCCGGGAGGCGCGCGGGCCGGTCCAGATGGGCGGGATCCAGCGGGCGCCGCTGTTCGGGGTCCAGTAGGCCGCGGCCCCGACGCAGGGGACGCGCCACTGGGCCGCCCCCGCCCCAGGGGCCTCCACCAGCCAGACGTCGCCGCCCAGCGGGGTCACCATGGCCGCCGTGCCGTTGTCCAGCGAGAGCTCGACGTCGCCGACGGGCAGCGTGACCACCTCGGGCAGGGCATGGGGCTGCCAGATCTGCATGTCTATCCTTTCGTGGCCCCGGCCAGCAGGCCGGAGATGAACTGCTTCTGCAGGATGAGGAAGAGGGCCATCATCGGCAGCGCGGAAAGGGCGGTGCCGACCATGACCTGACCGAAGTCGGTCCTGGTCGTGGCCTGGAGGGAGGCCAGGGCGACGGGCAGGGTGTGCATCTCGGGGGTGCGCAGCGCGATCAGGGGCCACAGGAAGTCGTTCCAGGCGCCCAGGAACAGGAAGACCGCCAGCGCGGCCAGCACCGGGCGCATGACCGGCACCACGACCTGCACCAGCACCCGCAGCTCCCCCGCGCCGTCGACGCGTGCCGCGTCGAGCAGGTCGTCGGGTACGGCCAGCAGCGACTGGCGCATGAGGAAGATGCCGAACGGCACCGACAGGCCGGGCAGGATCAGCGCGGGATAGCTGTCGATCAGCCCGATGTCGTTCATCATCTCGAAGATCGGGATGATGGTGACGCCGCCCGGGATCACCAGCGTCGACAGCAGCAGGACGAAGAAGGCGTCGCGGCCCCAGAAGGTGAACTTGGCGAAGGCGTAGCCCGCCAGCAGTGAGACGACCAGTGCGCCCGCCGTCTGCACGACGGCCACGAACAGCGTGTTGCCCAGCACGTTCAGCAGGCCGATCGACTCCTCCAGCTTCCTGGTGTTCTCCAGCAGCTGGTCGCCGGGGTAGAACTTGGGCGGGTAGGAGAAGATCTCGGAGTTGGCGTGCGTGGCCGCCATGGCCAGCCAGTAGAAGGGGCCGACGCACAGCCCGAAGACCGCGGCCAGCCCGATGGTCAGCGGCCAGCCCCTGATCAGCCTGGTCATTTGCGGCCTCCGGTGAGCTTGATCTGCACCAGCCCGAAGCCCGCGACGATGAGGGTCAGCGCGTAGGCGATGGCCGCTGCGTAACCGAAGTCGAAGTAGCGGAAGCCGTTCTGGTACAGGTAGAGCGAGATCGTCAGCGTGGTGTTGTCGGGCCCGCCGCCGGTGAGCACGAACGGCTCGTCGAACAGCTGCAGGGTGCCGATCGTCGACAACACGATCGTGAGCAGCAGGATCGGGCGCAGCTGCGGCACGGTGATGGACCAGAAGCGGCGGACCGCGCCCGCTCCGTCGACCATCGAGGCCTCGTAGAGCTCCTTCGGGATACTCTGCAGGCCCGCCAGGTAGATGACGGCGTTGTAGCCGGTGTAGTGCCAGGTCAGGGCGATCACGATGGCGATGCGGGCCCAGAAGGGGCTGCCCAGCCAGTCGATGCGCTCGACCCCGAAGAAGCTCAGCATCCAGTTGAGCAGGCCCGACTCCTTGCTGAGGATCACCGAGAACATCACGCCGTAGGCCACCAGGCCGGTCAGCGAGGGCATGAACACGCCGAGCCGCCAGGTGCCGCGCAGCCGTACGAAAGGCGAGTTGAGTCCCAGTGCCAGCACCAGCGCGAGCAGGAGCATGATCGGCACCTGGACCACGAGGATCAGCGCGGTGTTCCACAACGAGGTCCAGAAGAGCGGGTCGTCGACCAGGCGGGCGTAGTTGTCCAGGCCCACGAAGCTCCTGGCCGCCCCCGCGCCGGTGGTGAGGCTGATGTAGGCGGCGGCCAGGATCGGGTAGGCCTTGAAGACGAGGAAACCCGCGAGCGCCGGCAGGATCAGCAGGTAGGGGACGTTGCGCCGGGTGATCATCCCGAGGCGAGCTTCCGGTTGGTCTGCTGGGCCAGCAGTTGCGCGGCCTGGGCCAGCGCGGCGGCGGGGTCGGCGCCCTTGGTGAGCACCTGCGTCTGCGCGTCGCTGGCGATCTTCAGGGCGCGGGCGTAGTCGCTGGAGTAGTAGGTGGCGTCGGCGCCCTCGGCCAGGGAGTCGGTGAAGGTCTTCAGCGCGGGCTGGCCGCCGTAGTAGGCGTTGGGCTCGGCGAAGACCGGGTCGGTGTAGGCGGCGTTCAGGGCGGGGAAGACGCCGCCCTCCTTGAAGACCTTGTTGATCACCTCGGGGCGGGTCAGCGCGTACTCCACGAACGCGTAGGCCTCCTTCCGGTGAGGGCTGTTGCCCGAGACCGACAGGTAGGTGGAGTTGACGATCGCGGCGCGCTTGCCGCCGGAGCTGATCGCGGGCGGCTGCATGGAGCGCCACAGGCCCTTCTGCTCGGGGCGCATCTCGGGGATGTAGTTGACCGCCCACGCCGGCCAGGGCAGCACGGCGAGCTTGCCGCTGCTGACGAGCTGCTTGAAGGTGCCCTCGCCCGAGGTGTCGGCCAGGATGCCCGCGTCGTTCATGCGCTTGAGCAGCGTCATCGCCGTCACCGCCGCGGCGCCGCCGAGGGTGACGTCGCCCCGCTGGTCGAAGTAGAAGGCGCCCTGCTGCTGCAGGAGCATCTGGTAGAAGTCCATGTCGGCGCCCCCGGCGGCCGGCTTGTTGACCCCGACCAGGTAGGCGCCGGTCTTCTCCTTGATCTTCTTGCCCGCCTCGATCGCCTCGTCCCACGTGGTGACCTCGGCGGGGTCGACCCCGGCCTTCTCGAAGAGGTCCTGGCGGAAGAACACGCCCGCCGGGTTGACCTCCCACGGCAGCGCGTAGACGCCGCCGTCCTTGCCGAGCACCGTGGGCCACAGGCCCTTGGCGAAGGCGTCCTTGTGCTTGTCGGCACCGAACTCCCGCAAGTCGGCCAGGCCGCCGGGGAACTTCTCCGTGTAGCCGGGCAGGTAGTCGACGCCGATGTGCAGCACGTCGCCCAGGCCCTTGCCGCCCGCGGCCATGCCGATGGTGATCTTCTCCCAGATGGCCGGGTTGCCGACCGCCTGGACGTCGACCTTGATGCTGGGGTTGGCCTTCTCGAAGTCCCTGGCCACGGCGGCCAGCCCCTCCGAGGCGGGCTTCCAGGTCCAGACGGTGATCTTCACCGGCCCGGCCTGCGCCCCGGGCTCGGTGCCGCCGCAGGCGGTGATGGGGAGGAGGAGCAGCAGGGCGAGGGCCCCACGGCGGTGGATCATGGCCGACTCCTTGGATGGGGGGTTTGAACGTTCAAACGCTCATTTGAACGTTCATATTGGTGGCTAGTGCTATGTCACACAAGACACGATTGAGTAACGCGCCCGCGGAGGATGGGCGACCGCCACCGGACGCCAGCCGACGCCGAACCACCAAGCCAGCCAGTCGGCCACCCCGCGGAGCACCGCAATGTCAGGAGGCGGCTCCAAGCCCGTCGTAAAGAGACCTGGGCGTGTCACTGGCGGCGTTGTGACGCCTCACCCACTCCCAGGACTCGTGGGTCAAGCCCACCTCCCAGGCCTCGGGCACGCAGTGCGACCGCTTCACCCCTGCCTCAACGCCCGCCGGAGCGCACCGCGCATCCAGCACGGCGAACCCGCGCTGCACCTCCAGCTCCGACCGCAACCGGGCATTGTCCTCATCCGCGCCCCGCAGCCGAGCCTCCAGCAACCGCATCCGCCCCTCGGCCTCGGCCGCCCGCGCCTCGGCCTCCACCAGCCGCTCGCCCATCCCGAGCGAAGCCGCCCTGACCGCAGCCACTTCGGCCGCCCGGCTTTTCCTCGCGGCCAGCTCCGCCTCAAGCTCGGCCACCTGCGCCTGGCACACCGCCCCGGCCACCTCGGCCCGCTCCGCCTGCCGCCGCACCTCACCCACCCCGGCCTCATCTCCATTGCCGAAGGCCTCCAGCTCGCGCTTGACCAGGTCGTCGTGGAGCAGATCGATGTGCTGCCGGAGCGCGGCCAACCTGCCCTCGGCCGCCTTGAGCCGGTCGGCGACGACCAGGATCGTGTACGCGTCCCTGTCTCGCGCCTGCAGGGCCTGGCGGTGCAGGGGCCGCAGCTCGTGACCATCGGGGAGGCAGTCGAGGAACTCCTCAGGAGGGTGCCGCTCGCCGTTGAGATAGCGGGTGATCACGGTCTCGTCCCAGTGCACCCCGGGGGACGGGCGGGGCCGGTTGAACCGTTCGCGCATCGCCACGACGAAGGCGGCGACGCGCGGGTCCAGATGTTCGGGGACCTCTTGAACCATCCTCAGTCCTCTCCGTTGAGGCCTTAGGGACATGGTGGCTCATGAAGGGCGCGGATGGGGGGCTACGTCACTGGGAGAAGAAAGTGATGGGGTGCCGGTTGTTGGGATAGGGGGGTGAGGACGCACCTTCATGCTGAGGACGCGCGGGCGCATGTCGTGCGGTTCGGTGCCGGGTCGAACGGCTGCGGTGGCGAGGACGCGGCCACAGTCGTGGGGTGGGGTTGATGCTCGACAGCCTGCGTGCCCCCTGGAGGTGTACGGCAGGCGCGAGCTGCCCTGCTCGCGCTGCGGCACGCCGATCAGGCGCGGCCCCCGACCCTCGCGCCGTGGGTCACCTCGTCTCGATCACCGACCCGGCGGCGTCAGTTGGCACGCTCGACGGTCCCGATGCGCGCGGTTCACACGGTTGACGTCCTGCTGAGCTGCACGTTCAGCTCGACCGCGGTCGCCGTCCTGAGACGTCGAAGGACCGTTGAGCGCAAGGCGTCACCGAAATACGGCTACCGCGCCGCCATGGCCTGCGCCACGGGCGTCCAGTTGATCGTCATCGAGTTGCCGCCCTCACCTGCCCTCAGCGACGCGCCTCACCATGGGGTGCCCGGGCGCAGCCCGGGCCAAAACCAGGACGCCCGAGCGCGGAAGCGCGAGGCCCTTAGATCCGGGTGGGTCCAAGCGGGTGACCCCGGAAGCGCGTCACGGGTGGGCGGGGGGCCGGGGGGCGGAGCCCCCCGTGCGGGGTCTGGGGCGGAGCCCCGGTGTTACAGCCCCGACCACGCCCGGCGCGAAGCGCCCGCTGACCGGGGAGGGACCATGCCTGGCTACCGGGGAGGGACCATGCCTGGCTACCGGGGAGGGACCATGCCGTCAGGAGGAGGAGGCGATGGTGGCTGACCCGATGACGGTGTCGCCGGAGTACAGCACCGCTGCCTGGCCGGCCGCGACGCCCTTGGCCGGGGCGTCGAGCTCGATCACGATCGAGTCGCCGCCGTCGACGATGCGGCAGCCGTACACCTCGCCGTGGGCCCTGAGCTGGACGGTGAGTCCGGTGCGGTCGGCGGGGCCGTTCCAGACGGGCCGGGTGGCGGTGATCGTGGTGACTTCCAGCGACGAGCGCGGCCCCACGGTCACGGTGTTGGAGACGGGCTCGATCGACAGCACGTAGCGGGGCTTGCCGTCGGCGGAGGGGCGGTCGAGGTGGAGGCCCTTGCGCTGGCCGACGGTGTAGGCGTAGGCGCCGGAGTGGGAGCCGAGGACGGTGCCGTCCTCGTCGCGGATCTCGCCCTGCGCGGTGCCGAGGCGCTTGGCGAGGAAGCCGCGGGTGTCGCCGTCGGCGATGAAGCAGATGTCGTGGCTGTCGGGCTTGTCGGCGACGGTGAGCCCGCGGCGGGCTGCCTCCTCGCGGACCTGGGCCTTCGTGGAGTCGCCGAGCGGGAACATGGCGTGGCTGAGCTGCTCGCGGGTCAGGACGCCCAGCACGTAGGACTGGTCCTTGGCCGGGTCGGGGCTGCGGCTGAGGACGCCGTCGGCGAGGCGGGCGTGGTGGCCGGTGGCGACGGCGTCGAAGCCGAGCGCCAGCGCCCGGTCGAGCACCGCCTCGAACTTGATCTTCTCGTTGCAGCGCAGGCACGGGTTGGGGGTGCGGCCGGCGGCGTATTCGGCGACGAAGTCCTCGATGACGTCGCGCTGGAACCGCTCGGCCATGTCCCAGATGTAGAAGGGGATGCCGATGACGTCGGCGGCGCGGCGGGCGTCGCGCGAGTCTTCGATCGTGCAGCAGCCGCGGGCGCCGGTGCGGTGTGATTGCGGGTTGGCCGACAGTGCGAGGTGCACGCCGGTGACGTCGTGGCCCTGCTCGGCGATGCGCGCAGCGGCTACGGCGGAGTCGACGCCGCCTGACATGGCGGCAAGTACGCGAAGTCCCATGACCCTTCCAGGGTATCGGGTCTGAGATGATGAAGGATTATGCGACTGTTCGGGCGCAAGGACGAAGAAACAGAAGAAGAGCCGGGCGACCACATCGCCGAGTTCTGGGTGTGGTGGGAGGAGACCCGGCCGCGGCTCGACTCGCTGGTGGCATCCGGTGAGGCCGAGGGGCTGTCGGAGGTGCTCGCGCCGGCGGTGGCGGCGATCGACCCGGGCCTGGTGTACGAGATCGCGCCCGGCCGGAGCGCCGCGCACGCCCTGGTGGTGACCGCGGCGGGCGACGCCGAGTTGCGTTCGCTGGCGCACCGCTGGGCGAAGGCGGCGCCGCCCTCCGATTTCCTGTGGGAGTTCTTCCCGTCGCGGCAGGCCAATCCGCGGGCGCTGGAGACGGCGCTCGACGTGGGCGGGCAGGAGTTCGGGTTCGACAAGCTGATGTTCGGGTTGCGGGTGCCGCGTGGCGCTTCGCGGGTCGACATCGCCGCCTACCATCCGCTCTTCGCCGATCTCGACGAGGAGACCCGGATGGACACCGCCCTGCTGGCCCTCGACTGGATCCTGGGCGAGGACGAGGTGGCCCGATGGGTGGGCGACATCACTCCGGCGACCTTCCAGCCGATCGACGCCGTGCCTGCCGTACACCTGCCCGCGGTCGTGGCCGATGTGGCCTCGGAGTGGTCGGAGGAGCAGTGGGCGCTGCTCGAGGGCCAGGCTGCGAGCGGGGCGCCGCTGATCGCGACGACGCGCTATCCGCTGCGGCCGGTCGACTATCCGCTGTTCGACCAGCACATCGAGATCACGCTGCCGTATTCCCACCGCGACGAGAACGGCCTGCCGGTCGGCGACTCGCTGGAGGCGCTGCGCGATTTCGAGGAGCGGCTGGCGACCCGGCTGACGAAGGCGCACGCCGACGCGGTGGTGGCGGTCCACGTGAGCGCGGAGGGGCATCGGGTGATCCACCTGTACGCCGATCCGACGGGCGACGCGGCGATCCACGCCAAGGAGCTCATCGTGGGCTGGGAGGAGGGCGAGCCGCGCGTCGACGTGGCCGCCGACCCGGGCTGGATCTCGGTCTCGCCGTTCCTGAGCTGACGAGCCGTTCCTGAGCTGGCGAGCCGTTCCTGAGCTGGCGAGCCGTTCCTGAGTCAGGCGACCGCCTCAGCTGAGTCCGGCTCGGCGGGCGCGCTCCACCACCGCGGGCAGCACCTCGACGAGCCGGTCGATGTCGTCCTTCGTCGAGGTGTGGCCCAGGGTGAACCGCAGCGAGCCGCGGGCGCGCAGCGAGTCGGCGCCCATGGCGAGCAGTACGTGGGAGGGCTGGGCCACCCCTGCGGAGCAGGCCGAGCCGGTGGAGCACTCCACGCCCTTGGCGTCGAGGAGCATCAGCAGCGCGTCGCCCTCGCAGCCGGGGAAGGAGAAGTGCGCGTTGCCCGGTAGCCGGTCGACGGGGTCTCCGTTGAGTATCACGTCGGGTACGGCCAGCCGTACTCTCTCGATCAGCTCGTCGCGCAGCTTCGTGAGGTGCTCGCGCTGCTCCTCCTGATCGCGGACGGCCACCTGGACGGCGGCGGCCAGCCCGGCGATGGCGGGGGTGTCGAGGGTGCCGGAGCGCACGTCGCGTTCCTGGCCTCCGCCGTGGAGCACGGGCGCGGGGGTCATGCTGCGTCCGAGGAGCAGCGCTCCCACGCCCATCGGCCCGCCGATCTTGTGGCCGCTGATGGTGAGCGCGTCGGCGCCGGAGGCGGCGAAGGAGACGGGCAGCTGGCCGAGCACCTGGACGGCGTCGGTGTGGAAGGGGATGCCGTGGTCGTGGGCGATCGCGGCGAGCACGCGGACGGGCTGGATGGTGCCGACCTCGTTGTTGGCCCACATCACGCTGACCATGGCCACGCTGTCGGGGTCGCGCTCGATGGCGGCGCGCAGCGTGTCGGGGTGCAGCTTGCCGTACTCGTCGACGGCGAGCAGCTCCAGCTCGGCGCCCTGCCGGTCGGCCAGCCACTGGGCGGGGTCGAGGGCGGCGTGGTGCTCGACGGAGCTGAGCAGCAGGCGGCGGCGGGGCGCGCGTGACCAGTACAGGCCTTTGACGGCGAGGTTGTCGGCCTCGGTGCCGCCGCTGGTGAAGACCACCTCGCTCGGGCGGGCGCCGAGGGCCTCGGCGATGCTCTCGCGGGACTCCTCGACGACCCGGCGGGCATGCCGGCCCGCCGCGTGCAGGGACGACGCGTTGCCGACCTGCCCGAGCTGCTCGGTCATCGCGGCGATCGCCTCGGGGAGCATCGGCGTGGTCGCCGCGTGATCAAGGTACGCGCTCACCGAATCAGGTTATCTTGTTTGCTACTGTACCGTCCGGACGGTACAGTAGCGGTATGCGTAGAGACGAGTTGCTGGATGCCGCGGAGCAGTTGCTCTGCGACCAGGGCTCCGACGCGCTGACCCTGGCCGCCGTCGCCGATCGCGCCGGCGTGAGCAAGGGTGGGCTGCTCTACCACTTCAACACCAAAGAAGCCCTCATCAAAGGCATGGCCGAACGGCTGATCGACGATTTCGACCAGCTCATGGCCGAGCAGGGCGAGACCACCTACACCCGGCGCTATTTGGCCGCCACCATGGCCGCCATCCGCAGCGGACGTCTGCGACGCTGGGCCGTCGTGACGGGCGCCTCAGGCAACATGTTCCTGCTGGGCCCGCTGCGTGAGGCCATGACCCGCTGGCACACCTCGGAGCTCGACAGCGAGCCCGACCCGGTGGCCGCCCAGATCGTCCGCCTGGCCTGCGAGGGACTGTGGGACGTCGCGTCCCACGACCCCGGGCTCTACCCGGACGACGAGCTCGACGCCCTTGAGCGTCGCCTCATCTCTCTTCTCTGATCCTTTTTACGTCTTTTCAGGAGTTCGCGATGACCCGCGCCCTGAGGACGGCCCGTTACGGCGCCATCCTCACCTTCGTCCTTGCCGGCCTCATGGTGGGCACCATGACCGTCCGCATTCCCGCGATGACCGACAAACTCGGCCTCTCGGACTCCGCGGTGGGCACGACCCTGCTCGCCTGGGGTCTGGGCGCCCTGGTCACCATGCAGGCGATGCGCGGCGTCATGGCCCGCATGGGCAGCAAGGCGGTGCTGCGCATCGGCGGCCCCCTGACCGCGGTGTCGATGCTCGGCATCGCCTACGCGCCCACGCTGCCGTGGCTGCTGGCCGCCGCCGCGCTGTTCGGCATGTCGTTCGGCATCGTCGACGTCGCCATGAACGCCCAGGGCTCCACCGTGGAGCAGGCCGCCGGCCGTCCGCTCATGAACGGCATGCACGCCGGCTGGTGCGTCGGCGCCATGAGCGCCGGCCTGTTCGGCTCGCTGTCCATCGCGCTCGGCCTGTCCATGACCGCCAATCTGACGATCATGGCCGTGATCTGCCTCCCGCTGATCGTGCTGATCGGGCGCACCTACCTGCCGGACGCCCCCGCCTCGGCGTCGGCCGAGACCCGCGTACGGCACCGCATGCCGCCGATCGTCTACCTGCTCGGCGCCATCATGTTCCTCGCCTTCATGGTCGAGGGTGTCGTGGCCGACTGGAACGGCCTGTTCATGCGAGACACGCTCGGCGCTCCTGAAGCCGTGGCCGCGCTCGGCTACCCGGTGTTCGAGCTGGGCATGCTGCTCGCCCGCGTGACCGGCGACCGGCTGCGCGCCCGCTTCGGGGTCAAGGGCATGATGACCGCGTCAGGGCTGGCCACGGCCGGGTTCTTCCTGGTCGTGCTCACCGCCCCGACGCCCGTGGTCGCGCTGGCCGCCATGTTCTTCGTGGGCGTGGGCGTGGCCACGATCGCCCCGATGACGATGTCGCTCGCGGGCACCTCCACCGCCCAGTCGGGCCCGGCCATCGCCCAGGCGGGCGCCATGGGCTACGCCGGTCTGCTGCTCGGGCCCGTGATGATCGGCTTCCTGTCGGACGCCACCTCGCTGCACACGGCGCTCGGCCTGGCCGTGGTGCTCGGCGCGATGATCGCGGTGCTGGCCCGCTTCCTGCCGCGGCCCCGCGCGTTCGGCGGGTCACGCGAGGACGAGCGGGAGCTGGCCCACGCGGCCTGATCGGCCGCTGGCCGAAGGGCATGCCGGATGGGATCCTGTGCGGCATGCCCCCCATCGTCTCCACCGTGGCGGCCTGGATCGGCCTGCTGGCCCACCTCGGCACGCTGATGTTCTACCTGTCCAGCGGCCTGGTCGCCCCGCTGTGGGCGATCGTCGTGCTGCTGATGCTCTGGGCGGCCCTGCTGCTCCTGGCGATTGCGGCGGTACGGCGGAGGCAGGCGTGGGGCCTGCTGGTGCCCGTCGTCGCGGTGGGCCTGTGGCTGGGCGCGATCTCGGCCGGTGAGGCGATCCTGGGATGGCAGGCCTAGACCTCGCCCCTGACGCCGTCGAGCAGCCGGGCCGCGTGACCGGAGACCTCCCCCGGGTCGAGCAGGGCGCGACCCACCAGCAGCCGGTACCAGAAACGGGTACGGCATCGGCACGCGGCTGGGTTAGTCTGCGCCCATGCGCCAGGGGGACATCGACAAGATCGCCGAAGAGACCGGCTTCTCCGGCGTGGTCTCGATCGACCGCGCCGGAGAGGTCGAGTTCGCCAAGGCGTACGGCCTGGCCAACCGCGCCTACCGCTTGCCCAACACGGTCGCCACCAGATTCGGCATCGCCAGCGGCAGCAAGGGCTTCACGGCGCTGGCCGTGCTCTCCCTGGTCCAGGACGGCCTGATCGCGCTCGACACCACCGCCAGGTCCCTGCTCGGCGACGACCTGCCGCTGATCGCCGACGACGTGACCGTCGAACACCTGCTCACGCACACCTCGGGCATCGGCGACTACCTCGACGAAGAGGGTGACCTGTCCATCACCGACTACCTCATCGGCGCGGCCCACGAGCTCACCACCACCGAGGCGTTCCTGCCCCTGCTCGACGGGCACCCCGCCAAGTTCCGCGCCGGCGAACGGTTCTCCTACTGCAACGGCGGATTCGTCGTCCTCGCCCTGCTCGCCGAACGGGCCGGCGGCGCCGGCTACCACGACCTGGTGCGCGAGCGCGTCCTCCGCCCGGCCGGGATGACCAGGACCGACTTCCTCCGCTCCGACGAGCTACCCGCCGACGCCGCCGTGGGCTACCTGCCGCTGGAGGGCGTCGACCGGACCAACCTCTTCCACCTGCCCGTGCTGGCCACCGGCGACGGCGGCATCCACACCACCGCCGCCGACGTGTCGACCTTCTGGCGCGCCCTGTACGCCGGTGAGATCGTGACCTCGGTCGACGACGCGGTCCTGCCCCGTTGTGACGTGCCGGAGGAGGGCATGCGGTACGGGCGCGGATTCTGGCTGCACGGGAGCAGCGACGCGGCGATCCTGGTGGGGTATGACGCGGGGGCGTCGTTCAAGTCGAGCCACGACCCGGGCACGGGGGTGACGAGCACGGTGCTGTCGAACACGTCGCCAGGGGTGTGGCCGCTGGCTCGGGCGCTGGAGATCTGAGGGTCGCTCGGAGAGCCGCGGGCAAAAGGAAGCGCCGGGAAGGGCCTGATGACCCTTTCCCGGCGCCCAACCTCACGGAGGGACCGCTACTTGCGCTTGGTGACCTCGTCCGTCAGCTGCGGCACGACCTGGTGGAGGTCCCCCACCACGCCGTAGTCAGCCAGCTCGAAGATCGGCGCTTCCGGGTCCTTGTTGATCGCCACGATCGTCTTGGCCGTCTGCATGCCGGCCCGGTGCTGGATGGCGCCCGAGATGCCGGCGGCGATGTACAGCTGCGGCGACACGGTCTTGCCGGTCTGCCCCACCTGGAACTGGTGCGGGTACCAGCCGGCGTCGGTGGCGGCGCGGGAGGCGCCGACGGCGGCGCCGAGCGAGTCGGCCAGGCCTTCGATGACCGAGAAGTTCTCGGCCGATCCCACGCCGCGTCCGCCGGAGACGACGACGGCCGCCTCGGTGAGTTCGGGGCGGGCGCCCTTCTCCTGCTTCACGCGGTCGACGATCTTCGCGGCGCGGGCGGCGTCGGACAGCGAGACGGAGACCTGCTCCTCCGTGCCGGCGCCGGCGGAGGCGACGGGGGCGGTGGAGTTGGGGCGGACGGCGACGATCGGGGTGCCCTTGGTCACGCGCGAGTGCACGTTGACGCCACCGCCGAAGATCGACTGGTCGGCGACGAAGCCGTCGCCGAGGCCGACAGCGTCGGTGATGACACCGGAGTCGGTCTTGACGGCCAGGCGGCCGGCGATCTCCTTGCCCTCGGCGGTCGCGGCGACCAGCACGGCGGCGGGCGAGGCCGACGACACGAGCTGGGCGAGCAGTTCGGCCTTGGGCGCGACGACGTAGTCGACGATGTCGGCGGAGTCGGCGACGTAGATCTTGTCGGCGCCGTACTCGGCCAGCTTCGCGGAGGCGGCCGCGGAGTGGCCGGGGCCGGCCCAGACGGCGGCGGGGGTGCCGAGCGAGCGGGCCAGGGTCAGCAGCTCGAGGGTGACCTTCTTGACCTCGCCGTCGACGTGCTCAACGAGTACGAGAATCTCAGACATTCTCTCAAGCTCCTCAGATGAACTTCTTCGACGCGAGGAAGTCGGCCAGCTTGGCGCCGCCGTCCCCCTCGTCCTTGACGATGGTGCCCGCGGCGCGCGGCGGCGCGGCGGCGAAGTCGACGACTTCGGTCCACGCGGCGCCGAGGCCGACCTGGGCGCCGTCGATCTCGGCGTCGCCGATGGCGAGCGTCTCGACGGGCTTCTTCTTGGCCGCCATGATGCCCTTGAAGGACGGGTAGCGCGGCTCGTTGATCTTCTCGACGACGGAGACGACGGCGGGCAGCGTGGCCTCGACCTTGTCGTAGCCGTAGTCGGTCAGGCGCTGCACGGCGATCGAGGAGCCGGAGACGTCGACCTTGTTGGCCAGCGTCAGCTGCGGCACGCCGAGGCGCTCGGCCAGCATGGCGGCCAGCACGCCGGTGCGGGCGTCGGTGGACTCCGCGCCCAGGACGACCAGGTCGAACCCGATCTTCTTCAGCGTCTGGGCCATCGCGTAGGAGGTGGACAGCGCGTCGGAGCCGTGGAGGGCGTCGTCGGACAGGTGCACGGCCTTGTCCGCGCCCATGGCCAGCGCCTTGCGGATGGTGTCGGTGGCCTTGCCCGGGCCCATGGTGAGGACGGTCACCTCACCGCCGTGTGCCTCTTTGAGCTTGAGCGCCTCCTCGACGGCGTACTCACATAGCTCGTTGACCACGCCGTCGGCGGCGTCGCGGTCGAGCGTCTTGTCATCCGACCGGAGCTTGCGCTCGGTCGCCGTGTCGGGGACCTGCTTCACGCAGACGACGATGTTCATGGCCGGTAGCCGACCTCCCGTTATCGCATGCTCGGATTCATTGCTGTCCAGACTGCCAGGCGACCCGGATGATCCATAACTCCGGGGCCCCTCGCGGCCATGTTACCCGCGGGTAGCTTTCACGCAAACCCGCACCCCCCACCATACCGAACTTTATTCCGGAGGCTGCTCACGCACTGAGCAGGAAGACCACCCCGACCACCAGAGCCGTGATCGCGAACAGCGCCAGCGTCCACGGCTCGAAGATGGCACTCATGATCAGCCCCAGCGCCGCCGTACCGAACACCGCGGCCAGATCGATCACGATGCGCGACCGTTTGAGCGGCGCCCGCGAGACCACCGCGACCGCGGCGTCGGCGAGCACGGCCAGCGAGTAGCCGGCGAACAGGAACAGCGCGACCTCGCGCAGCGGGGTCCAGGCCGCGGCGGCCATCAGCGAGATGAACAGGCCCGAGCCGATCACCCAGATCCTGCGCACCTTCTCGCGGTGCCGCAGGCGCGCGTCGCCCAGGCTCCTGCCCAGCTGCCGTCCGCCGCTGGCCTGGGTGGGCTCGTGCTGCACCGGCCCGCCTTCATGCAGGGCGTACGGCACGGCGGGCCCCCAGGCGGTCGTCGACTCGCCCGGAGACTCGGGCGCCCCCGCGGTCAGCGGGATCCCCAGCCGCAGGCACAGCTCGGCCGCCGTGGGCCTGGTCGCCGGGTCGCGGCGCAGGCAGTCCAGCACCAGCGGCTCCAGCCATCCCGGCACCCCGTCGAGATCGGGCTCCTGGTGCACGACCCGGTAGGCGACGGCCGACAGCGGCCCGTCGCCGAAGGGCTGGCGCCCGGTCGCGGCGTACGCGAGCGTGGCGCCGAACGAGAAGACGTCGGCCGCCGCGGCGGCGGGACGCCCCTCGATGACCTCGGGCGCGAGGTAGCCGGGCGTGCCGATGACCGCGCCGGGAGCGGTGGCCGACAGCGAGTCGAAGGCCCGCGCGATGCCGAAGTCGATGACGACCGGATCCCCGTCGGAGATCATCACGTTGGCCGGCTTGAGGTCGCGGTGCACCACCCCGGCCTGGTGCATCGCCAGCAGCGCCGCCGCCAGCCCGCGCGCGAGCCTGGCCAGGTCGGGCACCGGCTTGGGCGCGGCCGACAGCGGCTTGCCCTGGACATACCGGGTCACCAGGTACGGCCTGGCGCCGTCGAGCGAGACGTCGAGCACCTCGGCGATGTGCGGCCCGCGCACCAGCCGCATGGTCTCGACCTCGCGCGCCAGCCTGGCCAGCGCGCTGGCGTCGGCGGCCACCTGCGGATGCAGGAGTTTGACCGCCACGGTGTGGCCCTCGGGATCGAGAGCCAGATGGACCTGACCGAAACCGCCCGCCCCCAGCTCCGACAGTAAGCGGTAGGGGCCCAGAGTCTGACTCACGTCCTCCTCCTGCCCCGTCAGGACCAGGGCGAAAGGAAACCGAGGCCGAGATTCTTCATGAGATCGTCGAGCAGCCCCGTGAAGAGGCTGACCGTGCTGTCGCGCGCGCTGCGGGTGAGCTCGCGGATCACCTGGTCAGGCGCTCGCCACGGCTCCCATGACGGCTCCTGGCCGAGCGCGAACATGATGGCCAGCAGTGCCGCCGTACCCGCGATCAGGGTGGCCACCAGGGCGGCTCCCGGGCTGCGCAGCACCGAGCTGAGCGTGCGGGTGACCGCCTGCCGCGGCGCCTTGGCCCCGGGCAGGATGAACAGCCCGGCCGCGAAGGCCCCGGCGGCGAAGGCGATCGAGTGGTTGGTGTCGAAGCCGCCGCCCCACCGGGCCACGCCGTACGCGCAGGCCCCGAGCAGGACGGCGAGCACGGCGTGCAGGCCGGTCACGAGCACCGCCTTGACCAGCGCCCACGGCGCGCCCACCACGACCAGCAGCGGGTCGGCGGCGCTGCCGCCTCCGCGCATCTGGCGCCGGTTGACCAGGTCGCCGAAGAGGTATTCGCCCATGCGCAGCACCAGCGCCAGCGACGCCGCCACGATGCTGAAGATCACCGGCAGCATGACGGTCAGCCCGACCAGCGTGGCCAGCAGCAGCGCGCCGACCAGCTGGCTGCCGACGATCTGCTTCTTGCGCTCGCGCGGCGGCGTGTAGGGAGGCGGGCGGAACTGCGGCTGCGGCGCGGGGTAACCGGCCACGCGCTGGTCGGCGTAGGGCGCGGGCGCCGGACGCGCGTTCATCGGCGCGACGCCTCCGGGACGGGCCGGCACGGGGGCGGGCACGTAGGGCGGCGGCTTCTCCTGGCGCTGGGGCTTGTCCTGCCGCGGCTTCTTCTGGCGCGGCGGCTGCGTCGGCGCCTTGCTGTACTCGACCGGCGGCAGCACGTCGGAGTAGGTCCCCTTGCCCGGCAGCACCTTGGTGCCGCCGCGCGCGGGAGGGGTCTCGTTGAAGGTGGTCACCCTCGGGTCGAGCTGGCGCGCCGTGCGCAGCAGCTCCTGCGAGGAGAGCCGGTCGGCCACGTCGACCGCCAGCGCCCTGCTGAGCCAGCCGCGCAGCCACACCGGCGCCTTGTCGAGCTGCGGCCGCCCTTCCATGATGTTGTAGCAGACCGTCTCGAAGGCGCCCGTGCCGAAGGGCGGCACGCCTGTGGCCGCGAAGAACACCGTCGAGGCCAGCGCGTGCACGTCGGCCTTCTGGGTGATCTCGTCGTCGCGGATGATCTCCGGCGCCAGGTAGCCGGGAGTGCCGACGAACATGCCGGTCTGGGTCAGCCTCGTGGCGTTGACCAGGTGCGCGATGCCGAAGTCGATGACGAGCGGCTCGCCGTTGACCAGCATCACGTTCGAGGGCTTGAAGTCGCGGTGGATGACGTCGGCCGCGTGGATCGACACCAGCGCCTGGCACAGGCCCTGCGCCAGGCGGATGAGATCGCGCCCTTCCAGCGGCCCGTCGGTCAGGACCGTCTCCTCCAGCGTGCGGCCGGGCGCGAAGCGAGTGACCACGTACGGCTGGCCGCCGACGAGCTCGGCGTCGAGGACCGAGGCGACGAACGGGCTGCGCACCCGCCTCATCGTCTCGACCTCGCGGATCAGCCGGTCACGAGCCTTCAGGTCGGCGGCCACATGGGGGTGCAGGACCTTGATGGCGACCTCGCGGCCGACCTCGTCAAGACCGAGGTGGACAACTCCCATGCCACCTTCGCCGATCTTCCTGACCAACCGGTACGGGCCGAGTCGTTCGGGTGCTTGGGTGCTGCCTGCGCTCATTTACCTGCCGTCCCCCCTTGCAGTTCCTTGAGCTTGCCTTCGACGAATCCCACATCGACAGGTGTCCAGTTGGCCTCCGTCGGGTCGGTGCGGCCCGCTGTGCCGTACGCCACCCACAACGAGCCGGCGGCGACGACGGCCAGGACGCCCGCGAGCGTCATGGCTACTGTCTTAGAGGGTACGAGCGACGAAAGAGTTCTGCGCATCTGTCGGCTGGGTCCCTCGACACCGGGTCCGGCGCAGATGGTCCACAAGGCCACCGCCGCACCCCAGGCCAGGGCATTCCCGGCATCCATCTTCACGATGACGGTCAGCAGAAGCGTGACGGGCAGGCCCAGGATGGCGGCGTAGAACACCAGCGCGAGCGTGACGCCCAGCGACTTGGCCAGCGCCTTGGGGTAGGCGAAGACCCACAGCCAGTCGAAGGCGGCCGGGCCGGGACGGCGGCCGGTGAGCTGCGGCTGGGCCAGGTCGGCCGCGCGCAGCAGGATCGCGAAGGGGATCGCGACCGCGGCCACGAGCACCGGCGCGAGAGCCGCCGCCACGATCATGATGACCAGCAGCATCGCGCCGGCCACGCCGTAGGCCTTGGAACGCTTGAGCGGGTTGCCCAGGGCCGCGCCGGGGAAGTCGGGCGCCCGCCTCGTGGGAGGGTCGGGCGGGTAGTGCTGTTGCACGGCCGGGTTGGACTGCGAGCCGGCGGGCGGCACGTACGGCGGCGGCTGGTGGCCGCCGCTCGCGCGCAGCTGCTCGGCCACGGCCGGGGGGACCCTGCGCGTGGCCACGTCGGCCTCGCGCCGGCCGGGCTGCCAGGACTGCGCCTCCTCGCGCATGCGGCGCAGCTCCTCCGGGCTGACCCGGCGGGTGGGCGAGTTGTCGGCGGGGGCGCCGGCCTGCTGGGGGCCGGAGCCGTAGCCCTGCTGGGAGCCCGGGTAGCCGGGAGCCTGCTGCGGGCCCGAGCCGTAACCGCCGGCCTGCTGCGGTCCGGAGCCGTAACCCTGCTGGGACCCCGGGTAGCCGGAACTCTGGTGAGAGCCCGAGCCCTGGTGGGGGCCGGACCCCTGGTGGGGGCCGGACCCCTGGTGGGGGCCCGAGCCCTGGTGGGGGCCGGAGCCTTGGTGCGCGCCCGAGCCGAAGCCCGGCGCCTGCTGGATGTCGGACCCGAAGCCCGGCTGGATGTCGGACCCGAAGCCCTGCTGCACGCCCGAGCCGAAGCCCGGGCGGTCGGCGGTGGGCTGGCGGTCGGGGCGCCGTGGCACCGTGCTGGGCTCGTGCCCGGCAGGAGTGCCCCCTTGACCACTCCCCTGGCCGCCCGGCTGGCTGCCGGTGCCGCTGGACGGCTGCTGCGGCAGCAGCGAGACGAACGGGCCGGAAGGCGGCGGCGTCGGGTCGGGCGGCTCGTTGCGATCGGCCCGCGGCACGGTCGAGACCTCGTCGGGCACCCGCCCGGCCGGCTTGGGCAGCAGGCGCGCCGTCTGCTCCGCGAGCTCGGCCGCCTTGGGCCGCTTGCTCGGATTGCGCTGGAAGGCGGCCTTGAGGAACGGCTGCAGCTGCCCGGGAGCCGCCGAGATGTCGGCCTTGCCCGCCGTGATGTTGTAGAAGATCATCTCCAGCGTGCCCTTGCCGAAGGGCGGCTGGCCGGTGGCGCCGTAGAGGAGCGTGCCCGCCCAGGCGTGCACGTCGACCTCGGGCCCAGCCTCGTGACCCTCGATGATCTCGGGCGCGAGGTATTGCGGCGTGCCGATGAACATGCCGGTCTGGGTGAGGCGCGTGGCGTCGACCGCCTGGGCGATGCCGAAGTCGATGAGGACGGGCTCGCCGTCGAGGATGAGCACGTTGCCCGGCTTGAGGTCGCGGTGGATGACCCCGACGGAGTGCACGGCCGCGAGCGCGGCGGCCACGCCGTGGGCGACGCGGATGAGGGCCGCCAGGTCGAGCGGGCCGTCTTCCTTGACGATCTCGTCGAGCGGGCGTCCTGGGACGTAGCGGGTCACGATGTACGGCCGGTGCCCGGTCACGTCGGCGTCGAGCACCTCGGCGATGTACTTGCTGCGCACCCGCTGCATGGTCTCGACCTCGCGCGAAAGCCGCCGCCTGGCGACGTCGTCGCCCGCGACCTCGGAGCGCAGGACCTTCACCGCCACCTGGCGCCCGGCGGAGTCGACGGCCAGGTGAACCACACCCATGCCGCCCTCGCCGAGCCGCCTGAGCAGGCGGTACGGCCCTAGTCGATCGTCCTGATTCATGGCATGAAGCACCATACCGGCTTAAACCCCACCCAGAGATGAACCATGAGGTTACGATCCCTCCTGCGTCGGGACCGCAACCGAGGTGCTGTGCTTAGTGGTGCCCTCGCTTCGCTCGGTCACATTCCCACTTGCATAACGTTCGATTCAGTCCCGTCGGTTTCCCAAACGACGGTCTCACATTGGTCTCGATATAGGCAGCCAGGTCAGTCTGACCCACGCCACCGACATTTGATGCATCCGCCTCAGGGAGTCTTCATCACTCTCTGATGCAGCTGGGTCACCACGTGCCTGGCCGACTCCATCGCGCCCGCCTGCCATGCGGTCAGCTGGGTCAGCCAGTCACCGGCGAAGTAAACCCTTCCGGCCGGGCCTTGCAGAAGAGTGAAGGACGAATCAACGACCGGCCAGCGCACCCAGCCGCCCTTGATGTGGTCCTGGCGCTCCCAGGCGATCGAGGCGCTGGACAGCACGTTCTGGCGGAACTTCTCGCCGTGGATCTTCTTGCCCTGGGTGAGGGCACGGCGCTTGCGGTCCTCGTGGCTGAGCGCTCCGTAGAGCTCGGCGTCCTTGTCGGTGTTGTAGTAGGCGACGACCAGGCCGGTCGGCGCGTGGTAGCCGTGGGAGGGGTACCAGATGTGGGTGATGTCGAGGTCGGTCTCGGTGATGCCGCCGTAGATCCGGTCCTCCAGCTCCCACCAGCGCCTGCCGTACTCCAGGCCGAGCTTGCCCGCGGGCACGGGCGTCGGTTTGGCCAGGGCGGTGCTGACGTCGGGGCCGAGGTTGTGCGGGATGCGGGCCAGGAGGTGCGGGGGCAGCGCGGCGATGCAGTAGTCGGCCTTCTGCTTGCCGCCCTGCCATTCGACCTCGACGCCGTCGCCCAGGTTGGTGATCTTGGTGACCTGGACGCCGGTCCTGATCCGGTCCTCGCCGACCCGCTCGACCAGGGCGGTCACGATGCGGTCCATGCCACCGACCGGCTGGAACATCGGCGCGGCCATGTCGTAGGAGAAGTCGGCGGTGATCGCCCGGCCGGTGCCGGCGGACAGGACCTGGCTGAGCGTGCCGGGCGGCGGGTCGAGCTCCAGGCCGCCGGCGATGCCGGGGTTGCGCGCCATGCCGCGGCGCGGCGAGCCGTCGTACGACAAGGTCTCGCCCAGGTCGCCGAAGCGGGTCAGGAAGTCGAGCAGGCGCTCGCGGTCCTCGCCGGTCAGCCTGCGGTTCAGGCGGCCCTCGTCGGTGGCCTTGGCCAGGAGTTCGGCGATGTAGCCGTAGGTGTCGGCGCGGGCGGTGCGCGCGCGCACGGTCTGGCCCTTGGTGTGCACGTAGGCGGCGCCGTTGTTGTTGACGAAGGTCTCGATGGGGATGCCCAGCTCGCGGCAGTAGTCGAGGGTGAGCATCCAGGGCGCGATGCGCGCGGGCCCGGCGTTGAAGTAGACGCCGTCGCCGAAGCCGATCTCCTGCGCCGAGCCGCTCTCGGTGAGGCGGTCGCCGCCGCGCAGGGTCAGGTTGCGCCCGCCGGCGCGCTCGCGAGCCTCCAGGAGGGTGCAGTCGTATCCGGCCTTGCCCAGCTCGTAGGCGGCCGTCAGCCCCGCCACGCCCGCGCCCAGGATGAGCACGCTCGCGCCGGCGCGCCCGGTGAGCGTGAAGTCGCCCTTCTGCGGGGCCTGGAACTCCTTGTCCTGCCCGGTGGGGGCCAGCCCGAGCGCTCCCATCGCGGCGAACATCGCTCCCGCGCCGCCGGCCGCGCCGATGCCGACGAGCAGGCCGCGGCGGGTCAGCCGGGGGGTCTGCTCAGCCATAGGGGCCGCTGCCGCACGAGATCTGGCCGCCGATGGTGGCGAACAGCCCGAACAGGGCCATGATCTGGGTGAAGTCGTCGGTGGTGAACTCGATGTGCCGTGACCCGGCGGCCTTCACGCCGGGGATCAGCCCGACGGCGGCGGCGATGGCGGTGGAGTTCCACTCCACCGCGAGCGTGTACGGCGCGGCGAGCGTGTAGGGCGTGAAATCGCTCAACCGGTTCAACGCCCGGGTGGTCGCCTCACGGATGCGCGCCTGCGCCACCGAGGGTGGCAGCAGCTCGGCCGAGAACTTGTCGATGCCCTTCTTGACCGCCACGGTCTCCACGTCGCCGAGCAGCTCGCGGGCCTCCTCGCCGACCGCCTCGTCGCCGGTGACGAGCACGACGGGCACGCCGTGGAAGCCGGCGCAGGCGGCCACCAGCCGGGTCTCGCCGCAGATCTCGCCGTTGAGCCAGACGTTCTGGATCTCCTTGCCCATCCACGTGTGGTTGAGCACGCCATGGGTGACGCCGGCCCGCGCGTGGTAGCCGATGAAGCAGGCGGCGTCGAAGGAGCCGTCGAGCCCCTGGGCCATGCGCTGCGACTTGCCGGGGCCGCGGATCAGGCTGGCGCGCTCGTCGAGCAGGTCGATCCGCAGGTTCTTGGTCGACCCGTGCGCGTCGTTGACCAGCACGGCGTGCACGCCCGAGGCGTCGAAGGCCCCGGCCACGCAGGCGTTGGCGTCGGCCGTCATGAGCTCGCAGCCGCGCTCGTAGCCGCGCTTGCCCGCGTGCATCTCCTCCGGGTCGGTCAGTCCGGTGACGCCCTCCATGTCGACCGACAGGTAGACCTTCACGCGCCCCACTCCTCGACCCGCCGGGCCTGCTCAGGCGTCATCAGCCCGACGTTGTCGATCATGAACTTCTCCACGGTGTCACGCCACGGCGACGGGATCTCCGCCAGCGCGGGAGGGTAGCAGCGGTCCAGCCAGGCGGTGGACTCCTCGGTGGCCTTGAGGTGGCCGGCGGCCTTGCCGAAGACGCCCTCCTCGATGCCCGGCACGCGCGCGCAGCCGTACTCGATCATCTCCTGGCCGCCGTAGGGCGGCGGCTCCTGCCACTTGCGGGCCACCGGCCGCTTGGGCGTGATCGGGGTGTCCAGCGGCCGCCGTTCGACGGCGGCCTGGATGAGCTCCTTGTACAGGCACTTGCCGCAGGTACGGCACGGCCCGTCGACCCCTCGCAGGCACCAGCGCACGACGTCCTTCAGCGGCGACTCCAGGGCCAGCCGCATCGTGACCGCCTCGCTCACGCCGCCCACCGGCAGCACGATGTGCACGCCTGCGGCGGCGAACAGCCGTCCCCACGCGCCGTGCGGCGCCCACATCGGGTTGTCGGGGGTGTAGCGCAGCAGGTAGCGGTCGCCGCCGAGCCAGCGCGAGCCCAGCTCGTAGCCGAAGGCCAGCCCGCCCAGGTCCATCCGGTCGGCCAGCAGCAGCGCCCCCACGGCCACGGCGTGGTGCTCGGGGTAGCCGGGGCGCGGTTCGGCGAGCGTGAACTCCAGGTCGGAGTCGACGACGGTCAGCTCGCGCCCGGTGCGCGCGGCCAGCTTGGCGAGCACGTCGGAGCGGTAGTGCGTCCAGCGGTTGGGCACGCGGGGATGCGGCACGCGGCGGAAGTGCACGAAGGGCGCGTCGGGGTGGATCGCGGCGGCGGCCACGGAGTCGGCGCCGCCGCTGTAGGAGATCGCCAGGACCGAGCCGGTACGGCGGGGCGTCCCTGAGACGGGCCCGGCCTCGACGCCCCAGCCTTCGTGCAGCGCGGCGGCCAGTTCGGAGGAGATCGCCCGGTCGAACACGATCCGCCGCCGCGTCCACGGCGCCACGATGCTCCACGCGGCGACCGCGAACAGGTCGGGGTGCGCGTCGGCGGGAACGCCGTGCACGGTGCAGGAGTTGGTGCGCAGCTTGACCGGGTAGCCGTCGGCGGCGTGCCCGGTGAGTTCGTCGTCGGCGTCGAGCCTGAAGGTGAGCGTGCCGCCGTTCCAGATGACCCTCATGCCCGGTCGACCGCCTGCCAGAGCAGCACCTCGTTCTGCAGCACCGCGTCGAGCGCCTCGGCGGTCTGGGTGGCCAGGGCGCAGGGTTGGGGCGGCGCCGCGGTCAGCCGCCTGACCTCCTGCTGGAGTGCAGCGACGGCGGCCCGCAACGCCTCGATCTCCTGCCGCGCCTCGGCCAGCTCCTGGCTGGCCGCATAGCGCTCGTCCATCCAAGCTTTGGGGGCGCGCATCATGAGAGGCAACCATAGGAGATGACCCGGATTTGAGGCGACTCTGTGCCACAAATCGGTGCATAACCCGGCGAGGGTGGACGGGGCTACCGCCCGGTGAACTTGGGCTTGGTCTTCTCCGCGAAGGCCCGCATGCCGATCTTGGCGTCGTCGGTGGCGAACAGCCCGGAGAACTGCAGGCGCTCGATCTCGAGCCCGGTGTCGAGGTCGACCTCGAGGCCGTGGTCGACCGCCTGCTTGGCCGCGCGCAGCGCCACCGACGGGCCGCCGACGAAGGTCGTCGCCCACTCCAGGGCCGCGGTGTACACCTGGTCGTCCGGGACGACCCGGTCGACCAGGCCGATCTCCTTCGCCTCCGCGGCGGTGACGTGGCGCCCGGAGAAGATCAGGTCCTTCGCGCGGGACGGTCCGACGAGCCTGGGCAGCCGCTGGGTGCCGCCCGCGCCGGGGATGATGCCGAGGTTGATCTCGGGCTGGCCCAGCCTGGCCGACTCCCCCGCCACCCGGAAGTCGGCGCACAACGCCAGCTCGCAGCCGCCGCCGAGCGCGTAGCCGGTGATCGCGGCGATGACCGGCTTGCCGATGCGCGCGACCGCGGTGAAGCAGTCCTGGAGGGTGCCGGAATGCGCCGCCATCTCCGCGTAGGACATGTCGGCCATCTCCTTGATGTCCGCCCCGGCGGCGAACACCCGCTCCCCTCCGTAGATCACCACGGCGGCGACGTCGGTGTCGTCGGAGACCTGGCGGGCACTCTCGCCGATCTCTCGCTGGACCTGTCCGTTGAGCGCGTTCATCTTGGGCCGGTCAAGCCTGATCGTCGCGATCCGGTCGGCCACTTCGACGCGTACAAACTCACCCATGTGCCGACCCTATCCGGGGACGAACAGGCCGGGACGGGCGCAGCCGCGACGCACTCGGCATCCTCCCGTTAAATGCTGAAAAAAACTTTCGTAATGCCCTCGACTGCTGAAGGAAATCATGGTCAGACTGTCCCTGACGCACACCCCCAGCCAAGGAGCGCTTGATGCGTAGAGCGTTGATCGCTGTCATCGCCTTACCGCTGATCTTGACCCCCACCGTGTCCGCGTCGGCCGAGGAGCCTGGTGACCGGCAGGCGGCGTTCGCCGCCGCTGCCGAGGAGTTCCAGGTGCCGGAGAGCGTCCTGCTGGGCGTCTCCTACCTGCAGTCACGCTGGGACGCCCACGCCGGGCAGCCGAGCACGGACGCCGGATTCGGCCCGATGCACCTGACCGACGCCGCCGCCTACGCGGGGACGAACCACCACGACCACGGCGAAGAGGACTCGCGCGGCGACGAGAGCCGCCCGCAGGAGACAGCCGAGGCCGCCCCCGCCCCCGCCGAGATCCCGGCGTCGCTGCGCACGATGGAGAAGGCCGCCGAGCTGACCGGCGAGACCCACGAGAAGCTGCGCACCGACGCGGCCGCCAACATCCGGGGCGGCGCGGCGCTGCTGGCCGCCTACCAGAAGGAGCTGGGCGCGCCGCTGTCCGCCGACCCTGCGCAGTGGTACGGCGCGGTCGCCAAGTACTCAGGCGCCCAGGAGAAGGAGGCCGCCCAGTTCTTCGCCGACGAGGTCTACTCGACGATCAAGCAGGGCGCCAGCCGTACGACCGACGACGGCCACCAGGTCGCGCTGCAGCCCGACCCGGCGCTGGAGGCGATCAGGAACTGGCTGGAGAAGCTCGGGCTCAAGCCGCCGAGGCGTGACGGCGTGGAGTGCCCGCCGACCATCTCGTGCGAGTGGATCCCGGCCACCCAGGGCACCCGCCCCAACGGCAGCTACGGCAACTTCGACACCGGCAACCGGCCGGTGAGCCAGAAGGTCGACTTCATCATCATCCACGACATGGAGGGCTACTTCGGTCCCTCCGTGCGGCTGGGCACGAGCTACACCTACGGCGCCTCGTGGCACTACTCGCTGCGGTCGAACGACGGCCACATCGCCCAGCACCTGAAGACCAAGGACGTCGGCTGGCAGGCCGGAAACTGGTACATCAACGCCAAGTCGATCGGCCTGGAGCACGAGGGCTTCCTCGCCGAGGGCGCCTCCTGGTACACCGAGGCGATGTACCGCACCTCGGCCAAGCTGGTGCGCTACCTGGCCATGAAGCACCTGGTCCCGCTGGACAGGCAGCACATCCTCGGCCACGACAACGTGCCGGGCACCCTGCCGACCACCGTGCGCGGCATGCACGAGGACCCGGGACCGTTCTGGGACTGGGCGCACTACTTCCAGCTGCTCGGCAAGCCGCTGCACCCGTTCGGCGGTCCCAACTCCGGCACGGTCATGATCAAGCCGGACTTCGCCACCAACAAGCCGTACTTCTACGGCTGCAACCGCCAGCAGCCCCAGCTCGACTGCCCGCCCACCAGCGCCTCGACCGTGTGGCTGCGCAAGGAGCCGCGCGCCGACGCCCCGCTCATCGGCGACCCCGGCAAGCTCAACCCCGGCCTGTACAGCGTCTACGACCACAGTGCCCGCGCCACGACCGGCCAGCGTTACGCCGTGGCCGAGCGGCAGGGCGACTGGATCGCGATCTGGTACCTGGGCCAGAAGGGCTGGTTCGAGGCCAAGCACGCCATCCCGTCGATGGGCCTGCAGGTGAGCCCCAAGCCGGGACTGGCGACCGTGCCGGTGTACGGCAGGGCCTACCCGGAGCAGGAGGCCTACCCGGCCGACGGCAGCATCCCGTACCAGCCGATCACCCCGCTGTCGCAGTACACGTTCTCGGCGGGCGAGAAGTACGCCTTCGGCGGGATCCAGTTCGGTGAGTACTACCGCGCGGTGACCATCGACCCGGCGCCTCACAAGGTCGTGCGCGGGAAGCTGAAGTACTACCAGCTCCAGTTCGGCCACCGCGTGATGTACGTCAAGGCTGACGACGTGGTTCTGAGTTGGTCTTGACCCACTTGGTCACGAACATCGCCGCGAAGGCGATGCCACCGATGATCAGCGCCCACTTGAGGAGCGTGAAGGCGAAGCCCAGAATCGGGCCGAGCAGCATGAGGCCGACGATCACGGCGGCCACGATCAGAAGAATCCGTCCCATGCCTTGACGGTACGGCCCGGCGGCCGCCAGTGGCAGCCGCCGGGCCACAGATCGGGGAAGAGCCAGGGTTATCCCCGACCATCGGCGCTGACGTGGGAAAACGTAAGATCGGTCCATGGACCGCACCTGGGTGGAGTTCCCGGCGCGCCATCCTCTGCTCATGGACCTGAGCTGGCTGGTGCCGTGGGCGGTCCTGTGCGTGTTCACCTCCGGCGGCGAGGACGGCATGCCCGCGGCGCTGCCGGCCGAGCTGGCCGTCTGCGCCGGTCTGCTGGTCCCGTTGTTGTGGCGGCGCCGCTTCCCGATGGCGGTCTTCGCCGTGGTCGCCGGGGTGACCCTGATCCAGATCTATCTGCGCTGGCCGATCCTGCTGGCCAATCTGGGCGCGTGCGTGGCGCTGTTCGGCGTGGCCAACCGGTGCTCGCTCGCCAAGTCGCTGGTCGCGGCGGGGGTGGCGCTGGTGGGCCAGTGGCTCTGGGTCGTGCGCTATCCCGATTCCGACACCGGTCCCATGGCGGGATCGACGGCCGTCCTGGTGCTCCTGCTCTGGCTGGGCGGACGTTTCCTGCAGGCCAAACGCCAGGGCACCATGGCGCTGCGCGAGAGCCTGGTGCTGGCCGAGGAGGCCAGGCAGCGCGAGGCACGCTACGCCGCGGTCAGGGAGCGCATGGAGCTGGCCCGCGAACTCCATGACACCGTCGCGCACAACGTGAGCGTGATGATCCTCCAGGCGGAAGCCGTACGGCAGCAGCCCGCGCTGGCCGTCCGGGCGATGGACGTGATCGCGTCGGCCGGGAGGGCGGCGCTGGCCGACATGCGCTCCCTGGTCGGGACCCTGAGCGAGGAGCCTCCTGTCCCGTGGTCGGCGCTGGTGGCCGACGCCGTCGAGGCGGTCGAGCGCAGCGGGTTGAAGGTCCATGCCGAGGTCGACGGCCGGCCCTGCGACGCGCGGTGGGCGGAGGTGTATCCGGTGGTGCGCGAGGGCCTGACCAACGCGCTCAAGTACGCGGGTCCCGGCGCGCAGGTGCGGCTGGTGATCCATTTCGGCACCGAGCGCACGGAGGTCTCGGTGGAGGACGACGGGGGCGGCAGCCCGCTGCCGATGCCGCCGGGCGGGCACGGGCTGGCCGGGCTGCAGGAGCGGGTGCTCGCCGGCGGCGGCACGTTCTCGGCCGGGCCCGGCGAGTCGCGCGGCTATCGAGTGGTCGCCACCATGCCGAGGGAACCCGATGGACGGTGACGTGCGTGTCCTGATCGTCGACGACCAGCAGCTCCTCAGGGCCGGGCTGCGGCTGGTGCTGGAGCCGCGGCCGGGGCTCACCGTGGTGGGCGAGGCGGGGACCGGCGAGGAGGCGCTGGACCTTCTGGAGGTGGAGCGGGTCGACGTGGTGCTCATGGACGTGCGCATGCCGGGCATGGGCGGCATCGAGGCCACCCGCCAGGTGCGCGCCCGCTTCCCTCGCACCAAGGTGCTGCTGCTGACCACCTTCGACGAGGACGGGCTGATCCAGGAGGGCCTGCTCGCGGGCGCCGACGGCTACCTGCTCAAGGACGTCCCGCCCGACGACCTGGCGCGGGCACTGGTGAACATCGGCCACGGGGCGGCGGCGATCGACCCGCGGATCGCCAAACGGTTCCTCGACCTGTTCCGCACGGATCTTCCGGACGTCGCGCCGCCCACCGGGCGGCTGGAGGAGCTGACGGCCAGGGAGCGCGAGGTCTTCATGCTGGTGGCCGCCGGCTGCACCAATTCCGACATCTCACATAGGCTGGGCATCTCCGCCGTGACGGTGCGGACCCACGTCGACAACATCGTCGCCAAGCTCGCGCTGAGGTCCCGTCCGCAGATCATCGTCTACGCCTACGAGCAGGGCGTCATCCAGCCCTCTCAGCGTTTCGATGAGGAGTCAGCGAAAGAATGAGGGACAAACCCTTCTCGCGCAGGAGATTTTCCGGTGGAATCTCTTCTTACCGTCAAGTATGGGCATCATCCGTTCGCACATCACTTGTCTCACCCTTTGCCTCCTCGGCGCGGTGGGCGGTGCCGTCGCGGTCGCCGGAGCCCTCGGTCTGAACGGCGCCGAGCACGGGAGGTTCACCCAGTGCTTCGCCGGTCAGAGCATGAGCATCGTGGTCCTGCCCGCCGGCTTCCCCGGCAAGGACAAGGCGCCCGAGCTGCCCCCCGGCACCCCCGCGCAGGTCGAAACCGTCCCAGGCGTCTCCCACGTGGAGGAGGTCTACGGCGGTCCGCTGGAGACCGGCTCCCGCCCGCTGGCGGGGATCATCCTTCCCGAGGGCGGGCTCCCCATGCTGCCGCTCGTCTCGGGCACGCTGCCCGCCTCCGCCAAGGACGCGGTGCTCGACCGCGGCACCGCCTCGGCGCTGGGCCTGCGGCCCGGTGACCGCTTCCCGGTCACCGGCACCACCGGCCGCACGACCGACCTGCGCCTGTCGGGGATCATCGGCATCGACATGGACGCGCGCCAGATCGTCCGCGGCGCGGTGGGCCTCGGCCCGGAGACCGCGCGTGCCCTGATGGACCGGCCAGAGCTCAACGGCATGCAGCTGACCGTCGCGGGCACCGCCACGCCGTCCACCGTGCGAGACCTGGTGGCCGGCAAGCTCGGCCCCGGTCCCGAGGTCTTCACGCGCAAGGAGTTCGCCGCCCGCCGCGACCTCGACGCCCAGATCCTCACCGTCTCGCTGGCGGTCCTGGGCCTGACCGTCCTGCTCTTCGCCGCCGCGATCAGCAGCGTCACGTACGGCAGGCTACGCGAGAGCTGGCTGCGCCCGCCCAGGAAGGCGATCGCCAAGCACGGACTGGGCCCCATCCGCAGGCTGATGACCTTCGACCGCGTCATCGGCCTGCCCATCGCCCTGATCAGCGGTGTCGCGATCGGCACGGGGACGTTGGTGGTGCTCTCGGCCCTGGGCGCCGACATGTCGTGCACGGGCGTCTACTCGGTCCTCGGCCTCACCGTGCTGATCCCGACGAGCGCCTTCTTCCTCGCCATGTTCCTCGCCCCGATTCCTTCACTACTTCACAAATGGCGAGGAAAAATATAGAACTTGTTCCAACCCCCAACTGTGAGGAGCATCACATGAGCTCAGAAAGGGAAGGTGCGTTAGGGGTCTCCCGTCGGACCCTGCTCGCTGGAACGGGTTTCATACTGGGAGCCGCAGCGCTCCCGGCGCCCGCCAAGGCGAACGTACCCGCGCTGGTCATCGGCACCGGGTACGGCGGAGCGGTGGCGGCACTCCGGCTCGCGCAGGCGGGCGTGGACGTGCACATGGTCGAGATGGGCATGGCCTGGGACACCCCGGGATCGGACGGCAAGATCTTCTGCACCACCACCTCGCCCGACCACCGCTCCTACTGGCTGCGCACCAAGACCAAGGCGCCGCTCAACTACTTCCTCGGCTTCCCGATCGACCGGGACATCTCCCGCTACACCGGGATCCTGGACGCGGAGGAGTTCGGCGGCATCACGGTCTACCAGGGGCGCGGCGTCGGCGGAGGCTCGCTGGTCAACGGCGGCATGGCCGTCACGCCCAAGCGCCAGCACTTCGCCTCGGTGCTGCCCTCGGTCAATCCGGACGAGATGTACGACGTCTACTACCCGCGCGCCAACGCGGGCCTGGGCGTCGGCATGATCGACCCGGCCTGGTTCGAGAGCACCGCCTGCTACCAGTACTCACGGGTCGGCCGTAAGCACGCCCAGCGCTCCGGCTTCCCGTGGACCTTCGTCCCCGACGTCTACGACTGGGACTACATGAAGCAGGAGGCCGCGGGCACGGCTCCCAAGTCGGCGCTGGCAGGGGAGATCCTGTACGGCAACAACCACGGCAAGAAGTCGCTGCAGAAGACCTACCTCGCCCAGGCCAGGGCCACCGGCAGGGTCACCATCTCGCCCCTGCACCGGGTCACCTCGGTCACCCCGGCGGGCGGCGCCTACACCGTGACCATGGAGCAGCTCGACACGAGCGGCAACGTCGTCGCGGTCAAGCAGGTGACGGCGAACCGGGTCTTCTTCGCCGCCGGCAGCGTCGGCACCAGCAAGCTGCTGGTCAAGCTGAAGGCCACCGGCGCGCTTCCCGGCCTCAACGACGAGGTCGGCAAGGGCTGGGGCGACAACGGCAACGTGATGTGCGGCAGGGCCAACCACCTGTGGGATCCGACGGGCAAGCTGCAGTCGACCATCCCCTGCTCGGGCATCGACAACTGGGACGCGGGCGGCGCCTTCGCCGAGGTCGCACCGCTGCCCACGGGGATCGAGACCTTCGCCTCGTTCTACCTGTCGATCACCCGCAACCCGCACCGGGCTCAGTTCACCTGGAACGCCGCGGCGGGCAAGGTGGAGCTGAACTGGCAGACCGCCTGGAAGCAGCCGTCCATCACCATGGCCAAGACGATCTTCGACAAGATCAACTCGAAGGAGGGCACGATCTACCGGACGGACCTGTTCGGCGTCTACAAGATCTGGGGCGACCACCTGACCTACCACCCGCTGGGCGGCGCCGTGCTGAACAAGGCCACCGACAACTACGGCCGCCTGCACGGCCACCCCGGGCTGTACGTCATCGACGGCGCCCTCATCCCCGGCAACACCACGGTGAACCCGTTCGTCACCATCACAGCGCTCGCCGAACGGAACATCGAGCGGATCATCGCCACTGATCTGTGAGCACCGGGTCGGCCACGGGCGCGTGTGGCCGACGTCCTCTCACCTCTTCTTGACGAACTCCGCGACCGCCACCCGCGTGCTCCGCAGCGCCTCCTGCGAGGTGTCATAGGTGCGTTGAGCCACTCCCACGAAGACGCAGTCGACCACCAGCAGCTGACTGATGCGGCTGGCCAGAGCGCCGGGACGGAACTCCGTCTCCCTGCCCGCCGAGATGAGCACGTGCTCGGCCACCTCGGCGATCGTCGAGCGCGGGTTGTTCGTGATCGCGACGGTCGTCGCCCCCGCCTCCCCCGCCCTGCGCAGCGGCTCCAGCACGTCGGGGGTCTCGCCCGTGGTGCTGATGCCGATCGCCACGTCGCCGGGCTTGAGCAGCACGGCACTGGTCAGCGCCAGGTGGGCGTCGTTGAAGGCGTGACTGGCCAGCCCGATGCGCATCAGCTTCTGCGCCATGTCGGCGGCCACCAGGCCCGAGGCGCTGACGCCGTAGGCGTGGATCCTGGGGGCGCCCACGATGGCCTCGACCACCGCGCCGAGCTTCTCGGAGGTGAGCTGGGCGACCGTGTCGTTGATCGCCTCGGTCTCCGAACGCGAGACCTTGACGATCACCTCGGACAGCGGGTCGTCGGGCGCCAGGTCGCCGGGCACCAGCCGGTCGGGCTGCGCCGCCGCCGCGGCCAGCGCCAGGCGCAGCTGCGGGTAACCGGCGAACCCGAGCAGCCGTGCCGTACGCACGATGGTCGCCTCGCTGGTGCCGGAGGCGGCAGACAGCTCGGTGATCGTGCTGCGCGCGACCGTGGCGGGATCCTCGAGGATCAGCTTGGCCACGGTCTGCGCGGCGGGGGTCAACGACGGCAGCACCCCACGCACGGTGGCTACCAGGGTGTCGGCACGGGGTGTGTTGTCGTCCACACGATGATTATGCGGCCTTCCTCACCTGAGTGTGCCGTTCGTCATGCCGGCGGGCTCCTCAGGGAGCGCGACCAGCCCCAGGTCGGCGTGGGAGGCCATCAACGGGTGGTGCGGCACCACCCTGACGGTGTAGCCGAACGCGCCGGTGCGCTCCAGCGGCAGGACCCCCGAGTAATGGGCCTTGCCGTCGTCGCCGTTGCTGATCTCCTCCAACGTCAGATAGGAGGGGCTCAGCAGTTCGTCGTGCGCCCCGACCCGGCCGTAGGCGGCCTGGACCAGCACGTCACCGGGCGCCAGGTCACCCAGCGCGACCGTCGTGCGCAACTCCAGCGCGGCGCCCACCTCCGGAGTGTCGCCGATGCCGGAGGCCTCCACGTGCTCCACCCGCACGCCCGGCCACGCCTGGCTGACCCGCACGCACCAGGCGGCGAACGCCCGCGCCTGGCCGTACGCGTCGGACGACAACGCGCGGGCGGCGTGCGAGGCGGGCGTGTAGAGCGTGACCACGTAGTCGCGCAGCATGCGCCCGGCCAGGACCTTCGGCCCGAGCGTGGCCAGCGTGTGCTTGACCATCTCCAGCCAGCGCCGCGGCAGGCCGTCGGCCGCGCGGTCGTAGAAACGGTCGGCCACCTCGTGCTCGATCAGGTCGAGCAGCGCGCCGGACTCCAGATCGTCGCGCCGGTCGGGGTCGGTGACGCCGTCGGCGGTCGGGATCGCCCAGCCGTTGGTGCCGTCGAACCACTCGTCCCACCAGCCGTCGCGGATCGACAGGTTGAGCCCGCCGTTGAGCGCCGCCTTCATGCCCGAGGTGCCGCACGCCTCCAGCGGGCGCAGCGGGTTGTTCATCCACACGTCGCAGCCCTGCACCAGCAACTGGCCCAGGGCCATGTCGTAGTCGGGCAGGAAGACGATGCGGTGGCGCACGTCCTCCTCGTCGGCGAAGCGCACGATCTGCTGGATCAGCTTCTTGCCGCCCTCGTCGGCGGGGTGCGCCTTGCCCGCGATGACGATCTGCACGGGCCTGTCGGGGTCGAGCAGCAGCTCGCGCAGACGCTGCGGGTCGCGCAACATCAGGGTCAGCCGCTTGTAGGACGGCACCCGCCGCGCGAAACCGATCGTCAGCACCTCGGGATCGAGCGCGTCGTCCACCCAGCCGAGCTCGGCGTCCGAGGCGCCGCGGTCACGCCACGACCTGCGCAGCCGTACCCTGGCCGCCTCCACGAGCCGCCGGCGCAGCTTGCCGCGGATGCCCCAGATCTCGGCGTCGGAGATCTTCTGCACACCCTCCCAGCCCTGCGCCTTGTCGATGAGCGAGGGCAGCTCGCGCCCGGCCACCTCCATGATCTCGCGGCTCACCCAGGTGGGGGCGTGCACGCCGTTCGTGATCGAGCCGATCGGCACCTCGTCGAGGTCGAAGCCGGGCCACAGCGCCTGGAACATGCCGCGGCTGACGTCGCCGTGCAGCTCGGATACGCCGTTGACGCGCTGCGCCAGCCGCATGCCCATGTGCGCCATGTTGAAGCGGCCGGGATCCTCCTCGACGCCCAGTGCCAGGATGCGGTCGACCGGAACGGTCGGCCAGGCGTTGTCGCCGCCGAACTGCCGCTCGATCATCTCCCTCGGGAAGCGGTCGATGCCCGCGGGCACCGGGGTGTGCGTGGTGAACACCGTGCCGGCGCGCACCACCTCCAGCGCCTCGTCAAAACTCAGCCTCGACTCGGTCAGCTCGCGGATACGCTCCAGGCCCAGGAAGCCGGCGTGGCCCTCGTTGGTGTGGAACACCTCGGGCTCGGGATGCCCGCTGGCCGCGCAGTAGGCCCTGATCGCCCGCACGCCGCCGATGCCGAGCAGGAGCTCCTGCATCAGCCGGTGGTCGGTGCCGCCGCCGTACAGGCGGTCGGTCACGTCGCGCGCCGCCGAGTCGTTCTCCGCCACGTCGGAGTCGAGCAGCAGCAGCGGCACCCGGCCCACCTGCGCCACCCACACCTGCGCGTGCAGCGTGCGCCCTTCCGGCAGGCCGACGCGGATCTTGACGTCCTTCAGCAACGACAACGGCAGCCCGCCCGGGTCGAGCGACGGATAGTGCTCCAGCTGCCAGCCCTCGGGCGACAACGACTGCGTGAAGTATCCGTGCCGGTACAGCAGGCCCACGGCCAGGATCGGCACGCCCAGGTCGCTGGCGGCCTTCAGGTGGTCGCCCGCCAGGATGCCCAGGCCGCCGGAGTACTGCGGCAGCGCGGCCGCGATGCCGTATTCGGGCGAGAAGTAGGCGACGGCCTTGGCCGCGTCGGGCAGGCTCTGGTACCACTTCGGCGAGGTCAGGTAGTCGCGCAGGTCGTCGGCCGCGTCGGCCAGCCTCCGCTGGAAGCGGCGGTCCTGCGCCAGCTCGCGCAGCCGGGTCGGATCGACCGCGCCGAGCAGGGCCACGGGATCGTGGCCCACCTGCTCCCACAGGTCGGGATCGACCGAGGAGAACAGGTCGGTTGTCTCGGGATGCCACGACCAGCGCAAGTTGTGGACAAGCTCGCCGAGGGCGGCCAGCTCCGTGGGCAGGACGGTGCGGACGGTGAACCTGCGGATTGCTCTCACAATTAATGACCTTATGGCTACTCGGAGGACTCGCGTCTGTCTTTCACCGGCTGCCGCGCCCTCAAACACGACGGCGGGCGCATGAAGTTGGACGATTAGGGCAACTCACTCATATGTCTCAGCCCCTTGCTGTCCACATACAGGTGCAATGATCGTTGCGGCACGTACCAGCCTCGACCTGGAGAGCTCAGACACATGATCGGACGTATTCCCATCTCGGACATCCAGCCCGTCGTCGAGTGCGGGACCTGGCCCGCCAAGGCCGTCGCGGGCGAGACCTTCGAGATCTCCGCGACCGTGTACCGCGAGGGGCACGACGCGGTGGCGGCGGGGGTGGTGCTCGTGGCCCCCGACGGGGACAAACGGCGGCTCAAACCGATGAAGGAGCTGGCCCCCGGCACCGACCGATGGGCCGCCACGGTGTGCCTGCCCGACGAGGGTGACTGGCAGTTCCGGGTGGAGGCCTGGAGCGACCCGATCGGCACGTGGCTGCACGACGCCGGGATCAAGATCCCGCGCGGGCTCGACGTCGACCTGATGTGCGAGGAGGGCGCGCGGCTGTTCGAGCGGGCCGCGAAAGCCGTACGGCCCGCGGAGTGCCCCGCCGGGGCGGCGCCGGGCGGCGCCGGGGTGAAGGTCTCCAGCGCGATCCCCGGCGTGAAGGTCACCGCCAAGAAAGAGGCGTGCGGGCACCGGGCCGCCCTGCTGGCCGTCGCCTCCACGCTGCGCGACGACACGCTCGACCCGCGGGCCAGGCTCTCGGTGACGCAGCTGCCGGAGACGGCGAGGCTGCTGGAGGCGCAT
Source organism: Nonomuraea sp. NPDC050663 (assembly GCF_044456985.1). NCBI lineage: Bacteria > Bacillati > Actinomycetota > Actinomycetes > Streptosporangiales > Streptosporangiaceae > Nonomuraea > Nonomuraea sp. NPDC050663. The sequence goes on along the minus strand of NZ_JBITGL010000005.1, from coordinate 167,488 downwards.
CCGCTGCGCGACCTGGCGACCAGGTCGAAGGCCTTCCGCCTGCGCGTGGATCGCCGCAGGGCCCTGTACGGCTCCTGGTACGAGTTCTTCCCGAGGTCGGAGGGGGCGATCGTCGACCCCGCGGGGGTGAACAAGTCGGGAGACTTCCAGACCGCGGCCAAGCGGCTGCCCGCCGTGGCCCGCATGGGCTTCGACGTCGTCTACCTGCCGCCGATCCACCCGATCGGCACCGCCCACCGCAAGGGCCCGAACAACACCCTGACCCCGGCCGAGGGCGACCCCGGCAGCCCCTGGGCCATCGGCAGCGAGGACGGCGGGCACGACGCGATCCACCCCGACCTGGGCACCATCGAGGACTTCGACGCCTTCGTCGGCAGGGCCAACGAGCTGGGCCTGGAGGTGGCGCTGGACTTCGCGCTGCAGTGCTCCCCCGACCACCCGTGGGTCAAGGAGCATCCCGAGTGGTTCAACATCAGGGCCGACGGGACGATCGCCTACGCGGAGAACCCTCCCAAGAAGTACCAGGACATCTACCCCCTCAACTTCGACAAGGATCCCGAGGGCATCTACACCGAGATCAGGCGGGTGCTGCGCCACTGGATGGAGCACGGGGTCAGGATCTTCCGGGTGGACAACCCGCACACCAAGCCGGTGAACTTCTGGGAGCGGCTGCTGGCCGACATCCACTCCACCGACCCGGATGTGATCTTCCTGAGCGAGGCCTTCACCAAGCCCGCGATGATGCGCGGACTGGCCAAGATCGGCTTCCACCAGTCGTACACGTACTACACCTGGAAGAACTCCAAGGAGGACGTGGAGTCGTATCTGGCGGAGCTGTCGGAGGAGACCTCCCACTACCTGCGGCCCAACCTGTTCGTCAACACGCCCGACATCCTCCACGAGTACCTGCAGCACGGCGGGGCGCCGGCCTTCAAGATCAGGGCGGTGCTGGCCGCGCTGACCGGGCCGAGCTGGGGGGTGTACGCGGGGTACGAGCTCGCGGAGAATGTGCCGGTTCGCCCCGGGAGCGAGGAATACCTCGATAGCGAGAAATATCAGTACAGACCGCGCGATTGGGAAGCAGCGGAACGAGAAGGCCGTAGTCTGGCCCCCTTCATCACTCACCTGAATTTGTTCCGAAGAGCCCACCCGGCGCTCCAAGAATTGCGTAATCTGAGGTTCCACAGGATCGACCAACCGGACATGGTCTGCTTTTCCAAGCGGCTGCCCGGCGCCTTCGACACGGCCACACGACGGCACGGACTGGGCGACGTTGTCCTCGCGGTCGTCAATCTTGATCCGCACCACACCCACGAGGCGACCGTGGAGCTGGACATGCCCGCTCTCGGTCTCGACTGGAACGCCGAGTTCGTCGTCGACGACGAGCTCTCCGGCGAGACCTTCCACTGGCGTCAGCACAACTACGTGCGTCTCGACCCCCACATCCACCCGGCTCACATCTTCACTGTGCGATCGGGCAATCGGTAGATCCGCACACAAACGATTCGGGGAGGCTTCGACGTGTCTGAAAGCGCTGAAACATGAACTCCGAGCCCATTCCCAACACTTTCGACGAAGAAGAACCGCGCGATCCCTACTGGTACAAACGCGCGGTCTTCTACGAGGTGCTCATCCGCGGGTTCAAGGACTCCAACGGCGACGGCACGGGCGACATCAAGGGCCTGATCAGCAAGCTCGACTACCTCGAGTGGCTCGGGGTGGACTGCCTGTGGCTGCTGCCGTTGTACGAGTCGCCGCTGCGTGACGGCGGGTACGACATCTCCGACTTCATGAAGATCCTGCCGGAGTTCGGAGACCTCGGCGACTTCGTGAAGCTGGTCGACGAGGCCCACAAGCGGGGCATGAGGGTCATCGCCGACCTGGTCATGAACCACACCAGCGACGCCCACCCGTGGTTCCAGGCCTCGCGTCACGACCCGACGGGCCCGTTCGGCGACTTCTACGTCTGGTCCGACAGCGACGAGCCCTACCAGGACGCCCGCATCATCTTCGTCGACACCGAGACGTCCAACTGGACCTACGACCCGGTGCGCCAGCAGTACTACTGGCACCGCTTCTTCCACCACCAGCCGGATCTCAACTACGAGAACCCGCAGGTGCAGGAGGCCATGCTGGAGGTCCTGCGGTTCTGGCTCGACCTGGGCATCGACGGGTTCCGCATGGACGCCATCCCCTACCTGTTCGAGGAGGAGGGCACCAACTGCGAGAACCTTCCCAGGACGCACGCCTACCTCAAGCGGGTGCGCGCCGAGGTCGACCGGCTCTACCCCGACAGGGTGCTGCTCGCCGAGGCCAACCAGTGGCCCAGCGACGTGGTGGAGTACTTCGGCGACCCGGTGACCGGCGGCGACGAGTGCCACATGGCCTTCCACTTCCCGCTGATGCCGCGCATCTTCATGGCCGTCAGAAGGGAATCGCGCTACCCCATCTCCGAAATCCTCGCGCAGACGCCGAAAATTCCGGAGAACTGCCAGTGGGGCATCTTCCTCCGCAACCATGACGAGCTCACCCTCGAAATGGTCACCGACGAAGAGCGCGACTACATGTACACGGAATACGCCAAAGACCCCAGGATGCGGGCCAATGTCGGCATCCGCAGAAGGCTCGCCCCGCTCCTGGAGAACGACCGCAACCAGATCGAGCTCTTCACCGCCCTGCTGCTCAGCCTCCCCGGCTCACCCGTCCTGTACTACGGCGACGAGATCGGCATGGGCGACAACATCTGGCTGGGCGACCGCGACGGCGTGCGCACCCCCATGCAGTGGACCCCCGACCGCAACGCGGGCTTCTCCGACTGCGACCCCGGCCGCCTCTACCTGCCGACGATCATGGACCCGATCTACGGCTACCAGGGGCTCAACGTCGAGGCGCAGCAGAAGAACGGCGGCTCGCTCCTGCACTGGACCAAGCGGATGATCGACATCCGCAAGCGTCACCCGGTCTTCGGCCTGGGCGAGTTCACCGAGCTCAACTCCAGCAACCCGAGCGTGCTGGCGTTCGTGCGCGAGCTGGGCGACGACCGTATCCTGTGCGTCAACAATCTCAGCCGCTTTCCCCAGCCCGTCGAGCTGGACCTGCGGAGATTCGTCGGCGTGGCGCCTGTCGAGACGATGGGCGGTGTTCCTTTCCCACCGATTGGCGAACTTCCGTATCTTTTGACGCTTCCTGGGCATGGGTTCTACTGGTTCACCCTTCCGCCTCCACAGACGGAGTAGCCAATGCTCGAGGACACCCTTGCCAGCTGGATCACGCACCAACGATGGTTCGCTGGCAAGGGCCGTCCTATAGACACTCTCCGCATCGAATCGGACACATCGCTGCCCGGCCTGCGCCATCTCGTCATCGCCGTGCAGCAGAGCGGCGTCACCGACCGCTACCAGCTGCTCCTGGGCCACAGCGACCACCTGCCCGACCGGCTCAGGCACGCCCACATCGCCGACGGCCTCTACGACGCGCTCCACGACTTCGAGGTCACCGGGGTGCTCCTGGAGCTGATGGCCTCGGGCACCACCTTCGGCCCGATCCGCTTCCGCCACCTGCCCGGCACCGCCATCGACACCTCGCTGCGCAGCCTGGTGCTCGGGGCCGAGCAGTCCAACACCTCCCTGGTGTACGGCGAGGCCTACATCTGCAAGCTCTTCCGCCGCCTCATCCCCGGCACCAATCCCGAGCTGGAGATCGTCTCCGCCCTGGCAGCGCGCGGCGCCAAGCACATCGCCCAGCCGTACGGATGGATCGAGACCGACCTCGACGACCAGCCCACGACGCTGGCGATCATGCAGGAGTTCCTGCCGACCGCCAACGACGGCTGGGACCTGGCCCTGGCCAGCGTGCGCGACCTGTACGGCGCGATGCCCGACATGGCCGCGGCGGAGGCCGGCGGCGACTTCTCCGCCGAGGCCTGCCGGCTGGGCCTGGCCACGGCCGAGGTGCACCGCGAGCTGGCCGAGGCCTTCCCGACGGACGTGGTGGAGCCGCCCGAGGTCAAGCGCATGGTGGAGGCCTTCAGGCGCAACCTCGAACGGGTGGTCGCCGAGGTGCCCGAGCTGGCGCCGCACGCACCCGTCGTGGAAGCGGCCTTCCACCGCGTGGAGGAGGTCACCGGCGCGGTGCCGGTGCAGCGTGTGCACGGTGACTACCATCTGGGCCAGGTGATGCGCACCACCACCGACTGGATCATCCTCGACTTCGAGGGCGAGCCGGGCCAGCCGCTGGCCGAGCGCCGCGCGCTGGCCTCGCCGCTGCGGGACGTGGCCGGCATGCTGCGCTCCTTCGACTACGCCGCCCGTCACCTGCTCCTGGACCACTCTCGCGCCGAGGAACTGGAGGAGCGTGCCGCCGGATGGACCGCCCACAACCGGGAGGCCTTCCTCGACGGCTACGTGCGCGGCGGCGGGAGCTTCACCGAGACCGACGCCGCGCTGCTGCAGGCTCTGGAGTACGGCAAGGCCGTGTACGAGGTGGGCTACGAGTCGCGCAACCGGCCCGGCTGGCTGCCGATCCCGCTGGCCGCGTTCACTCGTTGAACGTCACCTCGGGGTACTCCGGCGACTCCCGCTCCAGCAGGCTCTCCGACCTGCCGCGCAGATGCCGGTCCAGGAAGGCCGTGACGTAGGCGCGGGTGAGCTCGACGGCGCGCTCGGCGCCCAGGGTGCTTGCCTGCTTGACCCCGAGCGCGCCGCCCATGAGCATCGAGTCGGTGAACGACTGATGCTCGCCCCCGGTGAAGGTCAGCCAGCGTTTCCACCCGGTGAGCCGCTTCCAGTCGCGATCCCACGAGGTGTCGCGGCCGCCCGGCACGTGCTGGGGGTTGCCGAGGAACATGAACGGCCTCGGCAGGCCGGTCTTGGGGATGCGGGCGTAGGTGGTGCCGTCCATGTTGATCCCGGCGCGCACGCGCGGGTCCTTCACCATGGCGGCCACCGCGGAGCCGCCGCCGAGCGACTGGCCGACCATGGCGATCCTGGCGGGGTCGATGAGCTCGGAGCCCTTCCACCCGGTGCCGGTGAGCTGGTCGAGCACGAAGGAGACGTCGCTCGCCCGCGACTGGACCACCCGCGACTGGAAGCCGAAGTCGGTGTCGAAGTCGCAGGCGACGCACTCGGCGACGCTCCCGTCGGCCAGCGTGGTCGCGTAGCTCTCGTAGGTGTGGTCGATCCCGGCGACGACATAGCCCTGGCTGGCCAGCTCCTCGGCCAGCGAGGTGAGGGTGGCGACCGGCTTGGTCCAGCCGGGCGACAACACCACGAGCGGCAGGCCGCGCCGTTCTCCTGCCGGCTCGGCGTCCTCGACGGAGTTCGTCTCGGTCTTGCTGAGGATGTCGTACGGAGCGCTGGTCGTCACCCTGCCGCCCTTCAGCAGCAGCTCGGACTCCTTGGCCGACATGTACGGCGCGCGCTCGCCCTCCGCGCTCGCCGCCGGGTACCACAGGGTGACCCGCAGCCGCCTGGCCTCGGCCTGCGGCTCCCACGGATCGGGCCGGGAGGTGTCGTCGAGGAACAGGACGGTGCTGCCCACGGCGGAGCCGCCGGTGGGCGCCGGGAGAACCATCACGCCGGTCGGAACGGGCGCCGCCGACGGGGTCGCCGCGGCGCGGGGCGGGGCGGGGGCGGTGCAGGCCGACAGGGCGGACACGGCGGCGACGGCCAGCCCCGCGGCCCCCGCCCGGATCGAGGAGTGCTTCATGACGAGCTCCCAAGCAACGACAGGGCCTTGTCCAGCGCCGGGTCGCGCCCGGCGGCGACGTCGGCGGCGGTCAGCGGGAGATGGACGTCGGGCGCGACGCCGACCTCGTCGATCTCCTCGCGGTGCACGCCGAGGTGGTGGGTCGTCGGGAGCTGCAGCAGGGTCCCGTTGCCCAGGAGGTACGGCTTGGGCAGCCCGAAGACCACGCCGCCGGTCCGCGTGCCGACCAGCTTGCCCACGCCGAGCGCCTGCGCGGCCGAGCTGAAGTGCTCGCAGGCCGAGACGCAGCCACGGTCGGTGAGCACGACGAGGGGCAGGTCGAGCGGGGCCACGCTGTCGTCGGTCTTGGCCGGCCTGCAGGTGCCGTCGGGCGAGCAGTGGTGGCCGGTGACCTTGCCGCGCGCGAAGGCGCCGAGCAGCCGGTTCACCTCCTCCTCGCGTCCGCCGGTGTTGCCGCGCATGTCCAGCACCAGGCCCTTGAGCGGGCGCTGCGAGCCCAGGCGTGACAGCACGCGGAAGATCCGGTCGGCGACCTGGGGCGCGAACCCCGTCACCTTGAGATAGGCGACGTCGCCCAGCCGCTTGGAGGTCACCCCTTGGAGCAGGGCCAGGTCGGGCTGGAACAGGCCGGGCCGCAGCTCCACGCTCCAGCGGCGTCCCGTCGGCTCCCGCAGCAGCTGGAGCCTGACCGGGCGGGCCTCCGGGTATCGCGGGTAGACCTGCTTGATCGCGGAGGTCAGCCGGCCGCCGACGAACGGGGACTCCCCGTTGACCGCCTCGATGACGTCGCCGGGGCGCAGTCCCGCCTTCTCGGCCGCTCCGCCCAGCACGGTGGTGACGAACAGCGGGCCGAGCGCGCCGCCGAGGTCGTTGCCCGCCTGCAGGGAGGTGACGTTCGTCAGCAGGCCCAGGCTGTACATGTCGCCGTTGTGGAAGTCGGGATGGCGCGGCGGGTCGTCGTGGATCCAGGTGGTGTGGTTGGTGCTCAGGCTGGCGAGCATGGCCTCGAGGGTGACGACGGCCAGCTTCTCGTCCACGTCGTCGGGAAGCCGGTCGGTGATCTTGCGGAAGGTCGCCTCGAACGCCTGCCAGTCCTTCCAGCGGTCGCCCTGCAGCGGGGGCATGACGGCCGCCGCCAGGTCGCGGCCGGAGCGGGAGAGCTCCTGAGTCAGGGCGATGAAGCCGTCGGTCAGCATCTGTCCGGCGTCCACCGTCGCGCCCTTGTAGTGGTGGGCGAAGACGCAGTAGTAGGCCTCCTCGACCACGTCGATGGTGGCGGGCGTCTCGGCGGGGACCGGCGGCTCCGGCGGCTTGCAGGTCGACATGGCGGCCGCCTCGGCCGTCGAGGTGGTGCCTTCGCTGCGTGGCGGCGCCGGTGCCGTACAGGCCGCAGCGAGCAGCAGGGCGAGCCCGGCCGCCGCGGCCCTCGGCCTCACGACGACCGCCTGCGGACCCACCAGAAGCACAACCAGGTCAGCGCGATGGTCAGCGCGGCGTAGATGCCGGTCTCGATCCCCTGGAAGAGCCAGAAGGAGCGGGTGGGGTGGTAGGTCGCGGCCTGGCGGTAGCCCAGCCGGTTGAGTTCGGCGAAGCAGGTGGCCATGGGGTCGCCCTGGCCGGCCTGCGACGGCGACGGTGGGGTGCAGGCCCGATCGCCGTCGGGAGTGAGCGGGATGACCTCGCCGGCGGCCAGCGCGCGTCCCTTGGCGTCCATCAGGTGGCTGGTCAGCACCCAGGCGCCCGCGTCGGTGGGGATCTGGTCGCGCATCTTCAGTTCGATGCCGCCGGGGTCGCGGCTGAATCCTTCGACGTTGCCGCCGCTGAGCGCGACGTTGGCGCTGATGGGGGCCTGGAAGTGCGGGCGGACCAGCATGGGCATGGCGAGCTGGACGCCGACGAAGATCAGCAGCGTGACGGCCATGGCGGGCAGCGTGCGGCCGATGAGCAGCCCCGTGGTGATCCCCAGGACGAGCGCGAAGCCCGCGTACGCCATGGGGACGATGCCGCGCGCGTCGAACACCAGCGGGCTCATCAGCGCCCAGCCGTCGGCGGCCGACTTGTCCAGGGGGTCGGACCACCAGGTCACCGCGAGCCCGAGCAGGCAGGTGGCGGCCATGACGGTCAGGCCGATGACCACCAGCTTGACCGCCAGCCAGCGGCTGCGGGTGACGCTCTGGTTCCACACCAGCAGGTGGGTGCCGTTCTCCAGCTCCCGGGTGATCAGCGGCGCGCCCCAGAAGAAGCCGATCAGGGCGGGCAGGACCAGGACGACCAGGGTCACGCCCAGGAACGGTTGCTGGTAGCCGTCGAAGAAGTCGTTGTAGAAGCGGTCGCAGAAGCCGTTGGCCAGGCAGTTGCTCAGGCCCTTGGAGTATTCGGCGGCCATGCGGGGCCCGGTCAGGACCAGGACCAGGCCGACCAGGGCGAGCACCGCGCCCATGAGCGCGGCCGAGCCGCGGAACTGACGCCAGGTGAGCCAGATCATCGCTGGACCTCCAGGGTGGGGCCCGCGTGGACGTGGCCGGGGGTGGCCATGTAGGCCAGGACCAGGTCCTCCAGCGTGAGCTGGGTGACCGCCCACGAGGGGTCGTGGATGGGCGAGCCGGTACGGATCACGAAGGTGCTCTGCCGGTCGGTGTGGGTCGCGGAGACCACGTGCTGGTCCGAGGGCAGGTGGTCGCGGCGCGGCCCGGTGAGCCGGTGGTGGGTGGCCAGCAGCTTGTCGACCTCGCCCGCGACCTGGACCCTCGATCCGATCAGCACGATCAGGTAGTCGCAGGTGCGTTCCAGGTCGGAGACCAGGTGCGAGGAGAGCACGACGCTGAAGTCGTGGTCGACGACGGCCTCCATGAGTCCTTGCAGGAACTCGCGGCGGGCCAGCGGGTCGAGCGAGGCCACGGGCTCGTCGAGGATCAGCAGCTCCGGCCGCTTGGCCAGGCCGAGGGTGAGGGCCAGCTGGGCGCGCTGGCCGCCCGACAGCTTGCCCGCGCGCTGCCTGGGGTCGAGGCCGAGCCTGGCGATGCGGTCGCGGGCCAGCCCGGCGTCCCATCCCGGGTTGAGCCTGGCTCCCAGCCGCAGGTGCTCCTCGACGCTCAGCCCGGAGTAGGCGGGGGTGTCCTGGGCGACGAATCCGACCTTGGCCAGCTGGGAGGCGCTGCCGTCGGGCTGGCCGCCCAGCACGGTCAGGCAGCCCTCGCTCGGGGCGAGCTGGCCGGCCGCCAGCTTCAGGAGTGTGGTCTTGCCCGCTCCGTTGGGCCCCACCAGGCCGACGACGTGACCGGCGGGGATCTCGAGACTGCAATCACGCAGCGCCCAGCGCCTGCCGTACCGCTTGCCCAGGTCCTGGGCGACTAATACCGAGTTCACGCTATGTCCTCCTGAGCGCCGGCCCGAAAGGTGGTCGTGAAGAGAGCCTCGATGCTTTCGTCGTCGAGCCCCGCGCTCCGGGCCTTGGCCATCCACCGCTCCAGCTCCCTGCGCAGCGGGGCGTGGGCGGACAGGCTGGTGTCGGTCAGGGTGCGGGTGACGAAGGTCCCCAGACCTGGGCGCGCGGCGATCAGCCCGTCGTGTTCAAGCTCCCGGTAGGCCTTGAGGACCGTGTTGGGGTTGATCGCGAGCTGGGCCACCACCTCCTTGACGGTGGGCAGCTGGTCGCCCTCGCGCAGCAGCCCGAGCCGCAGCGCGTGCCGTACCTGCTGCTTGAGCTGCATGTACGGCGAGACTCCCGATCTGCCGTCCAGGTGGAACCGGATCATGGGCTTTCTCCATTTATCTAATGTCCTAGTACATTAGGACCGTAGATATATGGCGGCTGTTAGCGCAAGCCCGCCTCGTGAGCGGTCCTTACGGCCCAGGCGGAGACGGCCAGGGTCGTGACCGCTCCCAGGACCTGGTTCAGCCAGCCGACGGAGGACGACGGGTCGTCGGGCAGCAGACCCAGGATCACGGCCGCCGCGCCACCCACGATGGCCAGCACGGAGGTCAGCAGCGTCCAGCGCTGCTCCCACACCTGTAGCAGGCCCACCGCGGGCCACCACAACGCGGTGACCACGACGGCCCAGTCGGGCACCGTGAGGTTCGGCAAGAGCAGCGTGGCCCCCGGCACCAGCCACAGCAGGCCGAGCGCCAGCACGATCAGGCGCAGCCACTGGGGCGCCCGGTCGAGCACCACGTAGACCAGGATCGCCGCCACCACGCCGAGGGCCTCGGCGAGCCAGTACACCGGCGGAAGGAACAGGCCGACCATGCGGCCGAAGATCTGCCCGCCCGCGTAGATGTACAGCACCCAGCGCAGGGCGCGCGCCGCGCCGGACAGGGCGACCGGACGGGCGCCCAAGGGACCGCGCCCGACCACCCACATCAGCCACGACTGGAGCAGCCCGGCCGCGAGCAGCGCGGCCACGGCCAGCGGGGCGTTGCCGTCCGTCAGCGGCGAGGCCACGGCCAGCGAGCCCAGCGGCTCGGTGACGATGATCAACAGGATGCCGGTGAGCTCTCCGGGCATCAGCGCGACGAGCGCGCTCAGCAGGACGACGGCGAGATAGACGCCGGAGACGGCCGCGGCGGCGACCCCGTGGGGGTAGCGGGAGAGGAAACGCACGCTCCACCCTAGCCACCTCCTCGGCATAGACCGCTTCTAGCTGCGAAAATGCGGATTTCTCCGCCCCACGTCAGCCCATATGGCTACTCTTCGTAGGCATTCTGGAACGATGAGTGAAGGAGCGGTCATGCGGCGCAGCTGGGTACTGGCCGGTGCGACCCTGAGCGCGGCGGTGGTGGCGGGCACGACCATGTTCCTGTCCGGCGGCGAGCCGCAGGCGTCCCAGGTCCGGAGGCAGCCGCCTCCCGCCCCTGGCGACCCGCTCAGCCAGGACGAGATCCGCCGGGCCACCGAGGTCGCCACCGCCTCCTCACGCGCCCACATGGCCTCGGGACGGATCGAGCTGCTCTACGTCGAGCGCGACGACGACAAGGCGGAGGACGAGCGGCGGGCCGAGGCCTACCTGTACGACTACGCCGACGACGCGCTCATCGTGCGGACCGTCGACCTGGCCGAGGGCAAGGTCGTGGAGGAGTCCAAGGGCAGGGGCGTGCAGCCGCCGCCCTCCAAGCGCGAGGAACTGCGTGCCGCCGAGCTGCTGCTGGCCCATCCCAAGCTCGGCAAGGGGGTGCGGTCGGAATACAGGAAGGCGGCGGGCAGGCAGTTGCGCACCGCGGCCGACCTGCAGCTGCGCGGGCTGATCTACCGCGACGCCGGCGCGTGCCGTACCCATCGGTGCGTCCGCCTGTTCGTCCGGCTGCCCGATGGGCGCTTCCTCGACACCAGCCGCATCGTCATCGACCTGTCCGCCAAGAAGGTTCAGACCCTGGAGTGGTGACTTGTTCGTCCACCTCTTACTGGCGGGCTCGCTCGCCGCTTCCGACGTACCTCTCGCCCGTACGGCGGCGCCCGCCCAACCGTGCAGCGCCCCCTACCTCGTCGACGAGCAGTTGCCCAACGGCGCCCGCTGGAGGCTGTGCTGGGAGATGCGCACGATCGAGGGGCTGACCGTGGGCCGGGTCGCCTACACCCCGCCCGGGCACAAGCAGGTCGGGGTGCTGCGCAGCGGCGCGCTGGCGCAGATCCACGTGCCCTACGACAGCGGCGAGCCGCGCTACCACGACATCGGCTCGCTCGGCTCGGCGGCGGTCGCGCTGACCGAGGCCGACTGCCCTGGCGGCGAGCGGCGCGGGCAGTACGCGTGCGTGCTCACCCGGGCACGTGGGCACGCCTACCTCAAGGACGGCTACGGCGACCCGGCCGAGCGCAGATCGGCCCAGGGCCGGGAGCTCGTCGTGCTGTCGGCCTACCAGGTGGGGTGGTACACCTACATCGCCGAGTGGATCTTCGGGGACGACGGGTCGATCACGCCGCGCGTCGGGGCGACCGGGTCGCTGGCCGGCACCACCACGGCGCCCAAGCACGGCTGGCCCATCGGGGTGGGGCGCAAACACTTCGAGGAGTCGCACAGCCACAACATCTTCTGGCGCATGGACTTCGACATCGGCGGCAAGGCGCGGGACGTGGTGGAGCAATACGACTTCTCCGGAAATCGCACGAAGAAGCGCTCGCTGATCCGTACACCCCTGCTCCGCGAGACCAAGGCACTCAACCGGCGTATGCGCTGGTGGCGCGTCGTCGACCCGCGCGTGCGCAACGCCGACGGCCACGCGGTCTCCTGGGAGATCAACAACTCCGACAGCGCGGAGTACCGGGGACCCTCGGACGAGGCCTTCACACACTCCGACCTGTACGTGACCCAGTACCGGGCCTGCGAGCGGCTGGCCACGATGAACCCGCTGCCCAAGTGCCGCGACTCGGTCGACGCCTACGCGGGCAAGGAGCGGGTCACGGACCCGGTGTTGTGGGTCAACGTCGGCTTCCACCACGTGGCGCGCGACGAGGACGCCGACCCGATGCCGGTGCACTGGCAGGGCTTCCGCGTCACGCCCAGGGATGTGACGGCCCACAATCCCGCCGCCTCGGCGGGTCCCTCGTGACTTCGAGCACCACTGTGCCGTAGATCATGGGTTGACGGGTGGATGGACCGCGGCGAGTGGGGCAGGGTTGAGGACATGCCGGTGAAAACGGAGCTCGAGCGCCTCGCTGGCGGGGCACACCACGATCCGCACTCGCTCCTCGGAGCCCACCCCGGTCCCGCCGGGGTGACCTTCAGGACGCTCAGACCGATGGCCGAGCAGGTGACGCTGGTCCTCGACGACGGCACGCGTCACCCGATGCCCCACGCCGCCTACGGGGTGTTCGAGACCACCCTCGCGTCTCTGGACAAGGCGCCGGGATACCGGCTCGAGATCACCTATCCCGGCGCCGAGCCGCACCTGGTCATGGACCCCTACCGGCACTGGCCCACGCTGGGCGAGGTCGACCTGCACCTGATCGGCGAGGGCCGCCACGAGCGGCTGTGGGAGGCGCTCGGCGCCCGGGTGATGCACCACGAGGACGTCGACGGCACCGCGTTCACCGTGTGGGCGCCCAACGCGCGCGGCGTGCGCGTGGTGGGCGACTTCAACCACTGGAACACCGGCTTCCCGATGCGCTCGCTCGGCAGGTCGGGCGTCTGGGAGCTGTTCATCCCCGGGCTCGGGCCGGGCGAGCGCTACAAGTTCCAGATCCTCGGCGTCGACGGCGTCTGGCGCGACAAGGCCGACCCCATGGCCAGGCGCACCGAGGTGCCTCCGCTGACCGCCTCGGTCGTGGAGGCCACGTCCTACGAGTGGGGCGACGCCGACTGGATGGAGGACCGGGCGGCACGGCAGGCGCAACGCGGGCCGATGAGCGCCTACGAGGTGCACCTGGGCTCCTGGCGCCCCGGCCTGTCCTACGCGGAGCTGGCCGAGCAGCTCGTGGAGTACGTCGTCGACCTGGGCTTCACGCACGTGGAGTTCCTGCCGGTCGCCGAGCACCCCTTCGGCGGCTCCTGGGGCTACCAGGTGACCTCCTACTACGCGCCGACGGCCCGGTTCGGCACCCCCGACGAGTTCCGCCACCTGGTCGACCGGCTGCACCAGGCGGGCATCGGGGTGCTGCTCGACTGGGTGCCCGCCCACTTCCCGATGGACGAGTGGGCGCTGGCGCGCTTCGACGGCACGCCGCTGTACGAGCACGCCGACCCCGCGCGCGGCGAGCACCCCGACTGGGGCACCTACGTCTTCGACTTCGGCCGCCGCGAGGTGCGCAACTTCCTGGTCGCCAACGCGGCCTACTGGCTGCAGGAGTTCCACGTCGACGGGCTGCGCGTCGACGCGGTGGCCTCGATGCTCTACCTCGACTACTCCCGGCGCGAAGGAGAGTGGACTCCCAACGCGCACGGCGGGCGGGAGAACCTCGACGCGGTGGAGTTCCTGAAAGAGATGAACGCCCTGGCCTACCAGCACTCCCCCGGCATCTCCACGATCGCCGAGGAGTCGACCGCGTGGCCCGGGGTGTCGCGACCCGTCTACCTGGGCGGGCTCGGCTTCGGGTTCAAGTGGAACATGGGCTGGATGCACGACACCCTGGCCTACCTGCGCCACGAGCCGGTCTTCCGCCAGTACCACCACCATCAGATGACCTTCTCGCTCATGTACGCCTACAGCGAGAACTTCGTGCTGCCGCTCTCCCACGACGAGGTCGTCCACGGCAAGGGCTCGCTGCTGGGCAAGATGCCGGGCGACGAGTGGCAGCGTTTCGCCCAGCTGCGCGCGCTGTTCGCCTTCATGTGGGCGCATCCGGGCAAGCAGCTGCTGTTCATGGGCGGCGAGTTCGGCCAGGGCTCGGAGTGGTCGGAGGAGCGCGGGCTCGACTGGTGGGTGCTGGAGTTCGAGGGGCACCAGGGCGTGCAGCGGCTGGTGCGCGACCTCAACCACGTCTACCGCGAGACGCCCGCCCTGTGGGAGCAGGACGTCGTACCCGAGGGATTCCGCTGGATCGACGCCGACGACGCGCCCGGCAACACCTTCTCGTTCCTGCGCTACGCCGCCGACGGTTCCGCCGTGGCGTGCGTGGTGAACTTCAGCGGGACGCCGCACGACGACTACCGCGTCGGCCTGCCGTACGGCGGGCAGTGGGAGGAGGCGCTCAACACCGACGCCTACGACTACGCGGGCAGCGGTGTGGGCAACCTGGGGTCGGTGGAGGCCGGCGACCAGTCCTGGCACGGTCTGCCGTACTCGGCGGTGCTGCGTGTCCCCCCGCTCGGGGCGGTGTGGCTGAGGAGCCCTCACAGCGACTCCACGGGATCACCCGCCTAGGCGTGCCCGTGATATGGCTCTAAACTCCGAGATCACCCCCCACTCGGAGGACCTGTGCGACTTCGACTGCTGCTGGCGAGCCTGCTGGCCGGGCTGACCCTGCCCGCCGTACCCGCTCTCGCCTCCCCCGTCGACCCCAAGATCGAAGAGGGACTGGGCTCCGGCGAGGTCCGCGTCATCGTCGAGCTGAGCGACCCGTCGGCCACCTCCGAGGTGGCCGCGGCCTCACCCGCCGACGTGATCCTGCAGCAGGCCGTGGCCCAGCCGTACCTCGTGGTCGAAGGCGACGGCTCCGAGCTCGCCGAGCTGGCCGCCGACCCCCGGGTGACACGCATCAGGCGCGACCGCGCCTTCCCGCCGTCGGCGTTGTCGACGCTGCCCGTCATCGGCGCCGACAAGGCCCACGCCGCCGGCTTCACCGGCCAGGGCCAGGCCATCGCCGTCCTCGACACCGGCATCGACCGCGACCACCCCGCCTTCACCGGACGCATCGCCGGCGAGGCGTGCTTCTCCGCCACCGACGGCGGCGCCGAGTCGTTGTGCCCCAACGGGCAGGCCAGCATGATCGGCGAGGGCGCCGCCGACGTCGAGACGGCCGCCTGCGCCGGCGGGATCTGCGACCACGGCAGCCACGTCGCGGGCATCGCCGCCGCCGTCGCGCCGGGCGCGAGCATCGTGCCCGTCCAGGTCTTCAGCCGCCACAGCTCGCCCGACGTCTGCGGCGACCAGCCGCCCTGCGTCATGGCCTACGAGTCGTCGCTGCTCCAGGCCCTCGACTACGTCAACGGGCTGCAGCTCGGCGTCGCCGCCGTCAACCTCAGCCTCGGCGGCGAACTGTTCAACGGGCCCTGCGACGACGAGGTCTTCAAGCCCAAGATCGACACGCTGCTCGCGCGCGGCACCGCCACCGTCGTCGCCGCCGGCAACGAGACCTTCGACGGCGTGTCCTTCCCCGGCTGCGTCTCCTCCGCGGTCACCGTCGGCGCCACCGACAACTCCTCCGAGCTCGCGTCGTTCTCCAACCGCGGCCCGCTGGTCGACCTGCTCGCCCCCGGCGTCGAGGTCGAGTCGGCCGTGCCCGACGACCTCACCGCCGTCCACAGCGGCACTTCCATGGCCACGCCCCACGTCGCGGGCGCCCTGGCCGTGCTCAAGGCCCGCTCTCCGTCGGCCGACACCAACAGCCTGGTGGAGTCGCTCAAGCAGTACGGCCTGCCCGTGACGTACACCCTGGAGGGCGGCGGCTCCCACACGACGCCCCGCCTGGACGTCAACGCGGCCATCACCGGCGTCGCGCCCACCCCCGCGCCCAGCGGCCCCTCCCCTGAACCCCAACCCCAGCCGGACCCTGACCCTGACCCTGACCCTGACCCGGACCCCGAGCCCGAGCCTGAGCCGTCCGAAACCGACGACCCGACGCCGGTGCCGCTGCCCACCATCACCGTGACCGTCACGGTCACCGTCACCCCGTCGCCGGTCATCGCCGCCCCGGTCTGCGCGCGCGGCACCTCGACCACCCGCCTGACCTCGTCGCAGTGGGCCAACGAGATCCACCGCGCACGGGGGACGATGAGCGACGCCACCCTGACGTGCTACCTGCGGCTGGTACAGAAGGCGAGCAAGGTCTTCCCCGAGCTGACCAAGGCCTCGACGCTGGGGACGGCGTACCGCGTGCTCAAGGCCGGCAAGACGGCCAAGCAGCGGACGGATCGGGCACTGCTGACGGGGTGGCTGAACTGGGCCAACGGACAGGGCTCGACGGGGCCGCTGACGTCGACGGAGAAGGCGCGACTCAAGGCCAACTGACAGCGGGCCGTTTCCGGATCGTCAGATATCCGGATAACGGTGCCATCTCATATCGCCAGTCACAGGAATGTGATCACTACACTCCTGCCTCATAGTTCACTAACGGGGAATTTCCGGCGTTGGCCGGTCGGTGGACGACAGCGGGGGCTTCCAGCCATTTGTCGTTCCGTGATGCCACTCGACGGTGCCGCCATGCGCGCACCGGACTTCTCCATGCCTCCCCCTCGACCCTGGAGTTGTAGTGAGATTTCGGAAAGTCCTGGCGGGTGCCGCGGCCCTCGCCGCGGCCTCGATCGTCCTGGTGACGGCGCCCGCCGCCCAGGCGACGACGGTCGACCCACCGCAGATCGAGCCCGGCGTCGCCGCCAAGATCGCCAGTGGCAAGACGGTTCGCGTGCTGGTCCAGGTCGACACCGCCAGTCAGGCCGGCACGGTCGCCAGCAGCGTGGACGCCTCCTCCAAGACCACTAAGATCGTCGAAGACCCCGACTCCACGAATTACTTCGTCGCCGTCGTCGACGATGAGGGCCTCGCGGCCCTCAAGAAGGACGAGCGCGTCGCCACGGTGATCGAGGACAAGCTCCTCCCGCCGACCCTGGCCACCAGCATCGGCATCATCGGTGCCGACAAGGCGCACGCCGCCGGCTTCACCGGCAAGGGCCAGACGGTCGCCGTCATCGACACGGGCGTCGACACCGACCACCCGTTCCTGGCCGGCCGCATCGCCGCCGAGGCCTGCTTCTCGACCACCTACGCGCCGGACAACGCGGCGTCCCTGTGCCCGAACGGCACGGACGAGCAGATCGGCGCCGGCTCCGCCAACGCCGAGAGCGCCGCCTGCCTGAGCGCCAACGGCAACATCTGCTCGCACGGTTCGCACGTCGCTGGCATCGCCGCGGGCAAGAAGACCAATGGTGCTCCCGCGAACGGTGTCGCGCCCGACGCCAAGATCATCGCCATCCAGGTCTTCAGCCGCATCAACTCGCAGAGCCAGTGCGCGGAGTTCGGCGGCAGCGCCCCGTGCGTGCTCTTCTACTACTCCGCCCTCCAGCGCGCCCTCGGCTACGTGGCCACGCTCAACGGGGTGGCCGCGGCCAACATGAGCCTCGGCGGCGGGCAGTACTCCGCCAACTGCAACTCCACCCAGATCGGCGCGATCTTCAAGCCGCTGTTCGACACGCTCGTCAGCCGCGGGACCGCCCCGGTCGTCTCCGCCGGCAACGACGCCTACACCAACGCCGTCGGCTTCCCCGGCTGCATCTCCTCCGCCGTCACCGTCGGCGCGACGGACAAGTCGGACGCCATCGCCCCGTACTCGAACCGCGGCCCGCTGCTCGACGTGTTCGCTCCCGGTTCCGCGATCGACTCCTCGGTTCCCGATGACGCCTACGACTCCTACTACGGCACCTCGATGGCCGCCCCGCACGTGGCCGGCGCCTTCGCCGTCCTCAAGGAGGCCATCCCCGGCGCGAGCATCGACACGCTGCTGACCAAGCTCAAGACCACCGGCAAGCCGATCAGGTACGGCCAGGTCACCACCCCGCGGATCGACCTGTTCAAGGCGCTGCCGCCCAAGCCGGACCCGTCGGCCTCGCCCACCGCCTCGCCCACGGTCACGCCGACCAGCACCCCGACCTCGACCCCCACGTCGACGCCGACCAGCACTCCCACGAGCAAGCCGACCCCCACCCCGACGGTCACGACTCCCACGCCGACGCCGACTCCGAGCCACACGCCGACCTACGACCCGGTGATCATCGACACCGACCCTGAGCCGGTTCCGGCCATCTGCAAGCGCGGCGCGGGCACCAAGCCGCTGACCTCCCGCGGCTGGGCCACCGAGATGCTCAAGAACAAGGGCAGCCTCAGCGACCAGACCCTGATCTGCTACCTGTCGATCGCCCAGAACGGCAGCGGCGTCTTCCCCGAGGCGACCAAGGCCGACACCCTCAGCCGGGCCTACAAGGTGCTCAACCCGCGCAGCAAGAGCACCCGGTCGCTGCTCGACAGCCAGCTGCTGGCCGCGTGGCTGAACTACGCGCACGGCGTCTACAACGGCTCCGCCAAGGTGCACGGCAAGACCACCTTCGCCAAGGCGATCGCCATCGCCGAGAAGCACCGCAAGAGCGGCACCGCCGCTCAGGTCAAGAAGGTGACCACCTACCTGGCCAAGCACGTCAACAGCTAGTCGCCAAGCGAAAGGCCGGCCCGTCGGGCCGGCCTTTCGTGTGTCCGGGGCGGCGATCAGTAACGGTCACATAGCGTCTCGTCATTCACAGAATTCACATCACTACACTTGCCCCCCATACGTTGCTGAAGACGACATCGGGGGCTCTCCAGCCATCGTGCGTCTTCCTCCGCCATTCCCCCCAACGGAGGATTCGTGAGATTCCGGTCTCTGCTAGCCGGTGCCACCGTGCTGGCAGCCATGTCCGTCGCCCTTGTGGCGGGCCCTGTCGCCGCGGTCACCGACCCGGCCGCCAAGATCGGGCCCGAGCTCAAGGGCCCCGGGACCCACCGCGCGCTCGTCACCCTGAGCACTCCCGCGGGCGTCGATGCGGCCGCTCAGGCGGCCGAGGCGACCTCCGCGGGGACCGATGTCCTCAAGGCGCCCGAGCTCGTCCGGGCCAGGTCGGACTTCTTCGTCCAGCACGGCACCTACGAGGAACTGCTGAAGACCGCCGCGCGCACGGATGTGGAGAGCATCAGGCTCGACCGTGCCCACCCGCCCGGGCTCGTCCGCAGCATCCCGCTGATCGGTGCGGACAGGGCTCGCTCGGCCGGGTACAGCGGCGAGGGAACCGCCGTCGTCGTCCTGGACACCGGCATCGACACCGACCACCCCGCCTTCAGCGGGCGCATCGTCGACGCCGCGTGCTTCTCCGCCGTCAGCGCGGAGTACTCCGCCACCAGCCTGTGCCCGAACGGCGCTCCCTTCCAGCTCGGCCCCGGCGCCGCGGACGTGGAGATCGACGCGTGCACCAAGGAGGTCTCCTCGTCCACGGCCTGGGCAGGCACGCTGTGCTACCACGGCACTCACGTGGCCGGAATCGCCGCGGGGTCCCCGTTCATGTCCACGCGGGTCGACGCCTCGGGCAAGCCCGTCGCCATGGTGGGCGCGGGCGTCGCCCCCGAGGCCAAGATCATTCCGGTGCAGGTCTTCAGCAAGCTCACCGACCCCGCCATCTGCGGCGGCGTGAAGAACACCCCCTGCGCCCTGGCCTTCGACTCGGCGATCATGACCGGCATGCTCTACACCGAGCTCCTCGCCGGCAAGCACAACATCGCTTCCGTCAACCTCAGCCTCGGTGGCGGCGGCTACACCACCGACTGCGACACCGGTGACGGAGCGGAGTTCAAGGCCGTCACCGACAGGCTCCTGGCCAAGGGCGTCGCGACCGTCGTCGCCTCGGGCAACGAAGGGCTGGCGGCCGCCGTCTCCTGGCCCGCGTGCGTCTCCACCACCGTGGCGGTCGGCTCGACGGACGTGGCGCACTCCGGGGCGGGCACCAACACCGACGACGTGTCCGACTTCAGCAACCGCGGCAAGCAGCTCGACCTGTTCGCTCCCGGCTGGCCGATCTTCTCGGCCATCCCCGACGACAGCGATGCCGGAATCGGCGGCACATCCATGGCGGCCCCGCACGTCGCGGGCGCCTTCGCGGTGATGAAGCAGAAGACGGGCGGCAGCGTCGGCGCCATCCTGTCCCTGCTCAAGCAGGCGGGTAAGCCGATCACCTACCAGAGCGGCGAAACGTCGGTCACGACGCCGCGGCTCGACCTGGCGCCGTTCTTCCCCGCCCCGACGCAGACGCCGACTGCCACGCCCACCCCGTCGGACAAGGGCGCACAGCACGAGCCTGTCCACCCGCCGGTGGTCATCGACAGCGGTACCAGCTACGAGGGGATCGCCAGCCCGCAGGACGGTGGCGCCACCGAGCCCGCGTGCAAGCGCGGCAAGGGCAAGAACTCCCTGACCGCCGCCGAGTGGGCCAAGTGGCTGAAGACGGGCAAGGCCGCGACGGTCGCGTGCTACCTGTCCATCGCGGACAAGAGCAGCAAGATCTTCTCCGAGGTCGCCGACGCGAGGACCGCCGCCAAGGCCTACCGCGTGCTCAAGGGCAAGAACGCCCTCGACCGTGAGCTCCTGGCCGCCTGGTTGAACTACGCCCACGGCGTATACAACCTCTCGGCCAAGGTCAGCGGGAAGACGACCTTCGTCAAGGCCGTCGGCGTCGGTGAGAAGCACCGCAAGAGCGGCACCGCCGCCCAGGTCAAGAAGGCGGCGGCCTACCTGGCCAAGCACGTGAACAAGTAGCACGAGACAGACACGGCAGGGCCGATCGCGGGGCGATCGGCCCTGCCGTCGTTTATGCGGGATAAAGACTAAATAACGGTCACAAACCGCCTCTCGCGCCCCACAAAGCCCATCACTAACGTCACGAGCGCTAGTCGGATATTTCTTCGCGTCACCCCTCAACCCGGAGGACCAGTGAGATTACGGTCTCTGCTCGTGAGCGCCATCGCGCTCGCCGCCGCCTCTGCCGGGCTCATCACAGCCCCGGCGATGGCACAGGCCGACGATCCCGTCGAGAAGATCGAACCAGCCCTGCGGACGAGCGCCACCCATCGCGCGATCGTGCAGGTGCGCACCCCGCAGGAGGCCAGGTCGCTGGCCGCCAGGGCGGAGGCGGTCGCGCCGGGAGCCGACAACGTCGCCCCGGTTCCGGCGGAGCTGCAGGGCAAGCTGAACTTCTTCGTCTACGAAGGCACCACGGAGGAGTTCAAGAAGATCGCCGATCAGACCAACGTGGTCTCGATCAGGCAGGACAAGCTGAACGCGCCGAACCTGGTGCGGAGCATCGCGATCGTCGGCGCGGACAAGGCGCACACGGCGGGCGTCGACGGCGCCGGCAAGTCCGTGGTCGTGCTCGACACCGGCATCGACACCAACCACCCGTTCTTCGGCGGCCGCATCACCGCCGAGGCGTGCTTCTCCGCCACCAGCCCCGAGGACAACGCGACCTCGCTGTGCCCGAGCGGCGCGCCGTTCCAGCTGGGCGCGGGCGCGGCCGACGCGACGACCGCGGCGTGCATGCAGAACGTGGGCCCGGCCGACGTCACCAACGGCATCTGTCGCCACGGCTCGCACGTCGCCGGCATCGTGGCTGGCAAGGCGCACCCGTCGCAGCGCGAGCCCTCCAACGGCGTCGCGCCCGGCGCCACGATCATCCCGGTGCAGGTGTTCAGCCGCTTCGACAACTCGCCCTACTGCGGCACCCGTCCCGCGTGCGCGCTGGCCTTCGACTCCTCGATCCTGACCGGCATGGCCTACGCCAACCTGATCGCGCAGCAGTACAACGTGGTCTCGGTCAACCTCAGCCTCGGCGGCGGCGAGTACACCTCGTACTGCGACACCGGTGACGGCGCCGACTTCAAGGCGCAGGTGGACCAGCTGATGGCCAAGAACGTCGCGACCGTGGTCTCGGCGGGCAACGAGGGCCGCGAGGCTGGCGTGAGCTGGCCGGCGTGCGTCTCGAACGTGGTGACGGTCGGCTCGACGGACGTGGAGTACCCGGCCGTCGGCACCAGGACCGACGACATCTCCTCCTTCTCCAACCGCGGCGCCCTGCTCGACCTGTTCGCGCCCGGCTGGCCGGTCTTCTCGGCCGCACCGGACGACAAGTACGTCGGGCTCGGCGGCACCTCCATGGCCGCCCCGCACGTGGCCGGCGCCTTCGCGCTGATGCGTCAGAAGTTCCCCGCCGCCTCGGTCGACGAGGTGCTCGCCAAGCTCAAGGCGGCGGGCAAGCCCATCACCTACACCAGCGCCGGCGCCCAGGTCACCACCCCGCGCCTGGACGTGTGGGCCGCCATCCCGCACCCGGACTGCACGGCGACCTACACCCAGACCGGGCAGTGGCCGCGCGGCTTCCAGGCCAAGGTGGTCGTCAAGAGCACCGGCACGCTGCCGCTCAACGGCTGGAAGGTGAGCTGGAGCTTCGCCGACGGGCAGCAGGTGACGCAGGTGTGGAACGGCGTCCTCCGGCAGGACGGCGCGGGTGTCACGGTCTCCAACGCGCACTGGAACGCCAAGGTGGCCGTGGGCAAGAAGACGGAGTTCGGGTTCAACGCGTCGTGGAGCGGCACCAACACGCCGCCCGCCGCGGTGACCTGCACCCCGGTCTACAGCTAGGCCGTATGGCAGGAGCCGGTCGCCCAGGACCGGCTCCTGCCGTTTAGTGTGGCTCTATGGACGCGAGCAAGACGGTTCTGGAGACGGTGAACAAGCTCCGGCAGCGGCGCACCGCCCCGCTGGTTCTGGAGCTCGATCTGACCGAGGGCCTCACGGAGGGCCCACCGGCCGATCCGTTGTCCGCCGTGCTGTCGATGCGCAAGCCGCGCCTGGCCGACGTGCTGGGCGGGCTGAAGCGCGCGCGTGGCGACTCCCGCGTCAAGGCGCTCATCGTCAAGATCGGCGCCAATCCGCTGGGTTTCGCCACCGTGCAGGAGCTGCGGCAGGCGATCGTCCAGTTCCGCGCCGCGGGCAAGCTCACCGTGGCCTTCTCCGAGACCTTCGGCGAGTTCGGCAACGGCACCGTGCCGTACTACCTGGCGACCGCCTTCGAGCGCGTCTACCTTCAGCCGAGCGGCGACGTCGGGCTCACCGGCATCGCGCTGGAGCAGCGGTTCTTCAAGAACGCGCTGACCAAGCTGGGCGTGGGCTACGAGGTGGGCCAGCGCTACGAATACAAGACCGCGGCCAACACCTTCACCCAGGATCACATGACGGAGGCGCACCGCGAGTCGCTCGGGCGCATCGCCGAGTCGATCACCGAGCAGATCGTGGCCGGCATCGCCGACGGGCGGCGACTCGACCCTGCCAAGGTGCGCGAGCTCATCGACCGCGGTCCGTTCATCGGCGCGGAGGCGGTCGACAACGGCCTGGTCGACAGGCTCGCCTACCGCGACGAGGTGTACGAGGAGGTCAAGCGGGCCGCCGGGGCCGACTCGCATCTGCTGTTCGTCTCGCGCTACGTCCGCGGGCCCAAGCTGCCGCAGCGCGGCGACTCCGTCGCCCTCATCCACGGCACCGGCATGATCAAGACGGGCCGGAGCGGTCGCAGCCCGCTGGGCGGCGGAGGGGCGATGGGCTCCGACACCGTGAGCGCGGCCATCCGCAACGCCAGGCGCGACGAGTCGATCAAGGCGGTCGTGTTCCGCGTCGACAGCCCGGGCGGCTCCTACGTCGCCTCCGACACGGTCTGGCGGGAGATCGTGCTGACACGCAAGGTGAAGCCGGTGATCGTCTCCATGGGCGATCTGGCCGCTTCCGGCGGATACTTCGTCTCCATGGCCGCCGACGTGATCGTGGCCCAGCCCGGCACCCTGACCGGTTCGATCGGCGTCTTCGGCGGCAAGCCGGTCCTGGCCGAGCTGCTGGAGAAGATCGGGGTCAACTCCGACCTGGTCGCCGAGGGCGGCAACGCCGCCATGTTCTCGACCGCGCGCGGCTTCTCCCCCGAGCAGTGGGACAGGGTCAACGCCTGGCTCGACCGCATCTACGACGACTTCGTGGGCAAGGTGGCCGAGGGGCGGCGGCTGTCGCGCGAGCGGGCCCACGAGCTGGCCCGTGGCCGGGTGTGGACCGGTGCCGACGCCCGCGAGGGCGGGCTCGTCGACGAGGTGGGCGGCCTGGAGGACGCTCTCGGGATCGCGCGCAAGCGTGCCGGGCTCGTCGCCGACGCCCCGGTCCGCACCTATCCGCGGCTCAACCCCCTGGAGCGCCTGCGCGGGCCCGACTCCAGCGAGGACCGCGCGGCGGCGCTGGCCAGGGTCCGGCTCGAAGCCTGGGGGCCCCTGGCCCACCTGGCCGCCGAGCTCGGGCTGCCGGCCTACGGGCCGCTGGTGATGCCCGGCAGGCTGACCATCCGCTGAAGCACCTCGTGCGGGAGGGCGGTAGCCGTACGGCCTGAGGGGGTCACGATCGTGCGCGCGGCCAGCAGGCCGTCGATGACGGCCTCCTCCACGGCCTCCAGCACGCCGGCGAAGACCGAGTCGAGCTCGGCGGGCGCCAGCGTGCGCGGCGACTCGCACGGCACCGA
Source organism: Nonomuraea sp. NPDC050663 (assembly GCF_044456985.1). Taxonomy (NCBI): domain Bacteria; kingdom Bacillati; phylum Actinomycetota; class Actinomycetes; order Streptosporangiales; family Streptosporangiaceae; genus Nonomuraea; species Nonomuraea sp. NPDC050663. The sequence continues at coordinate 143,081 of NZ_JBITGL010000005.1, read as the reverse complement.
CGAGAAGGCCAGGCCGTAGTCGCCGCTTCCGTGGCTGAAGGCCGCGCCCACGGCGCCGAGGCCGAAGACGCCGCGGGCGGCGACGCGCTCCAGCTGGCGGACGCCGCACGCCACGTCGAGGGCGATCACCACCACGCAGGACCCGCGCTCCGACGCGTGGCCGGGCCGCCTCAGGCCGATGCTCTCCGGCGTGATCGTACGGCCCAGCAGGCGCAGGTCGCCGCCCATGTTGGCCTGGACGAGCACGCCCACCACGGCCTGCCGGTCGCGCAGGCTCACCCGGCGCGAGGCGGTGCCGATGCCACCCTTGAAGCCGAGCGCCAGCGCCCCGGTGCCGCCGCCGGTGTTGCCCATCTCGACCGGCCCGGTGGAGGCCGAGCACAGGGCCTCGTGGACGTGGTCGCTGGTCACGGGGCGAAGGTCCGTCGACGACAACCAGGTGTCGTTGATCTCCCCCACGACCGGGTTGAACGTGCGCAGGGGCCCGGTGGCGTGGTCGAGGATCCAGCTCAGCAGGCTGTCGGCGGCGCGGAAGGTCGAGAGCGTGGAGGTGAGCAGGACGGGCGTCTCCAGCTCGCCGAGTTCCATGAGCTGCGTCGCGCCGACGAACTTGCCGTAGCCGTTGCCGACGTGCAGGCCGGCGGGGACGGCGGGCGCCATCGACAGGGCCGCCGGCACGATGGCGGTGACGCCCGAATAGACGCCACGGGTGTCGTCGTGGAGCGTGGTCTGCCCGACCGCGATGCCGGACACGTCGGTGATGGCGTTGTGCGGGCCGGGTTGCAGGCGCCCGATGGTGTGGCCGAGGTCGCGCAGTCGCATCGTCGTCACCCCACCGGCCGGTAGCGTCCGCGGAGCCGTACGAGAGGTTGTCTGCCCGCCGTGACGTAGTCGACGGCCAGCACGTGGGCGATGAACAGGGTGTGGTCTCCCGCGGGCACCACCTGGACGGTCTCGGCCTCGACGGCGGCCACCCCCTCGTCGACGATCAGGGCGCCGGTGTGCGGGCCGCGGTGGTGGGTGAGCCCCGCCACGAGGTGGCGGGCGCTGGGGCGTCCGGGGGTGGCGAAGCGGCTGGCGACGGCGGCCTGGTCCGCCGAGAGCAGGGAGGCCGCCCACCGGTCCTGGCGCAGCAGCACCTCGGTGAGGTAGCCGTGGGAGGCCAGGCTCACCAGGACGAGCGGTGGTTCGATCGAGACGGACATCAGGGCCGAGACGGTGGATCCGAGGTCGTCTCGGTCGTCGCGCACCGTCACGACTCCGACGCCCGCGGCCAGCTGCGCCATCGCCTCGCGGAAGTCGCCCGCCTGGAATTCGCTCACTTGGGAAAGCGTAGCGAGCCCGGCGGGCCGCTCCGTGGAGCGGCCCGCACGGCGTGTGGTCAGGAGGCCAGGCCGTTGGCCGTCAGCCAGCCCTTGGCGACGGTCGCGGCGTCCTCCTTGTCGACGGCGACCTTCTTCATGAGCTCGACCAGCTGCTCGGTGGTCAGCTTGGCGGAGATCTCGTTGAGTGTCGCCTTGACGGTGTCGTTCACCGCGGCCTTGTTCACCAGCGGTGTGATGTTCTGCGCGGCGAAGACGCTCTTGGTGTCCTGCAGCGAGACCATCTTGTTGATCAGGATCTTGGGGTCGGTCGTGAAGACGTTGCCCACCTGGACGGTGTCGTCCTTGATCGCGTCGGCGGTGGTGTCGCCGGTCGGCTTCCACTCCTTGAACTCAAGGCCGTAGACGTCCTTGAACTGCTGCTCGCGGCGCTCCTTGAACTCGGGCGGGCCGCCGACGGCGAAGTCCTTGCTCACCTTGGCGAGGTCTTCGATCGTCTTGAGGTTGAACTTGGTCGCGGTCTCCTGCGTGACCGTGAGCGAGTCGCTGTCCTGCGCGGCGGCGGAGTCGAGGATCTCCAGCGTCGCGGGGAGCTTCTCCTTGAGCGCGGTGTTGACGTCGTCGGTCGAGGTGGCCGTGGCGGCCTTGTCGACGAAGAAGAGCAGGCCGCCGTTGTATTCGGGCAGCACGCTGAGCTGGCCGCTCTCGATCAACTTGTAGATCGCCTCGCGGGAGCCGATGTTCGGCTTCTCCTCGACCTCGACGCCCTTGGCCTTGAGCGCCTGGGCGTAGATGGAGGCCAGCAGGACGTTCTCGGGGAAGTTGGCCGAGCCCACGACCACCTTGCCCGCTGCCGCGGAAGCACTGCCGGAACCGGCGGGTTCGGGGCTCGCACTGCTGGTGGCCAAGGGGTCACCGGAACCACACGCCGTCAGGGCGAGCGCCGCGGTCAGGATGACTGCCGCGGTGCCGAAGATACGTCTCATCAGAACATTTCCCTTCTAAGCGGGGGGTATTGCAGAGATTAGCGGATACGGACTCGCTGGCTCACCCCCGGTGAGACCGTCACCCTCTGGGCGACCGCGAACAGGGCCTGTGCGGCCAACGCGAACAACACAATCAACACAGAACCGCCGACAACCTGTTCGTATTTCTGCGTGGCCAGACCGTCGATGATGTAGCGGCCCAGGCCGCCCAGCCCGACGTAGGCGGCCACCGCCGCCGTGGCCACGATCTGCACCGCCGCCAGGCGCAGGCCCAGCAGGATCAACGGCAACGCCACCGGCACCAGCACCCTGCCGAGCACCTGCGGGCCGCGCAGGCCCATGCCGTAGGCGGCGTCGCGCAACTCGGGATCGACGCCCCTGATGCCCTCGAAGGTGTTGACCAGGATCGGCGGCACGGCCAGCGCGATCAGCGGGATCAGCACCGGCCAGACCGAGGCGGTGCCGAACAGCAGCACCAGCAGCACCAGCAGGCCGAGCGTGGGCAGGGCGCGGGCGACGTTGGCCGAGACGACCACGAGCACGCCGCCCCGGCCGGTGTGGCCGATCAGCAGCCCGAGCGGCACCCCGATGAGCGCCGCCAGGAGCAGGGCGATCACGGAGAACTCCAGGTGCTCCAGCAGCCGGGCCGGGATGGCGTTGGAGCCGCTCCAGTTGGCCGGGTCGGTGAAGAAGTCGATCAACCAGTTCACGCCGACCTCCTGGCCCGCATCCAGGGGGTGAGCAGCCTCTGCAGCAGGACCAGGGCCCCGTCGGTGACCAGCGCAAGCAGCACGATCAGCACGATGCCCGCGATGGCGGGAGTGTAGAAGTCACGCTGGTAGGCGTCGGTGAAGAAGTTGCCCAGACCGCCCTGGCCGATCAGCGCGCCGACGCTGACCAGGCTGATGCTGGAGACCGCGACGACCCGCATGCCCGCCAGCACGACCGGCACCGCGATCGGTAGCTCGACCTGCACCAGGCGGCGCAGCGGCGTGAAGCCCATCGCGACCGCCGACTGCCGCACGTGCTCGGGCACTGAGGCGAGCCCGTCGACGACCGCGGGGATGAGCACCGCCATCGCGTAGAAGGTGAGCGGGATGATCACCGTCACCGGCTCGGCGCCGGTGACCGAGAGAAGGATCATGAACAGCGCCAGCGACGGCAGGGCGTAGACGGCGTTCATGAGGCCGGAGACCGGCTGGTAGAGCCAGCGCCAGCGCACGCACAGCAGGCCGAGCGGCAGCGAGACGAGCAGCCCCACGATCACCGGCACGGCCGACATCACGATGTGGGCCTGGAGCAGGTTGACGATGCTGTTGGGGCTGTCGTTGTCCCAGTTGGAGACCACCCAGCTCCATCGGAACAGCGGCTGGCCGTCATCCATCGGCCACCTCCGACAACGCCTTGTCGAGGGCCTGCCGGCTGACCACGCCCAGGACCTTGCCGTCGGCGTCGACCGCCACCGCCGCGCCCGAGGGCGACAGCAGGGCCGCGTCGAGGGCGCTGCGCAGCGAGTCGCGTCCGGGCACGAAGGTGCCGGCGGGCTCCAGCTCTCCGGAGTCTCGCCGCCATCCCACGGGCCGGCCGTCCTGCACGTCCAAAGAGGTACCAGCGGGGTCCGACAATTCCAGGCCGTCGGTGGCGACGAACTGCAGGCGCCTGATCCCCCGGTCCCGGCCGAGGAAGTCGCGCACGAAGTCGTCGGCGGGCTCCGACAGCAGCGTGCGCGGGTCGGCCAGCTGGGCCAGCTTGCCGCCCACCCGCAGCACCGCCACGCGGTCGCCCAGCTTGATGGCCTCGTCGATGTCGTGGGTGACGAAGACGATGGTCTTCTGCAGCTCGCTCTGCAGGCGGATCAGCTCGTCCTGCAGCGAGGTGCGCACGATGGGGTCGACGGCGCTGAACGGCTCGTCCATCAGCAGCACGGGCGGGTCGGCCGCGAGCGCGCGGGCGACGCCCACCCGCTGCTGCTGCCCGCCGGAGAGCTGGAAGGGGTAGCGCTGCGCCATCTTGGGGTCGAGCCCGACCCGCTCCAGCAGCTCCATCGCCCGGTCCTTGGCCTTGCGCTTGTCCCAGCCCAGCAGGAAGGGCACGGTCGCCACGTTGTCGACGATCTTGCGGTGGGGGAAGAGCCCCGCCTGCTGGATGACGTAACCGATGCCGCGCCTCAGCGTGGGCGGGTCTATGGTCGTGACGTCCGTGCCGTCGAGCAGGATCCTGCCCTCGGTCGGATCGATCATCCGATTGATCATTCGCAACGACGTCGTCTTGCCGCATCCGGACGGGCCGACGAAGACCGTGATCTCGCCGGTGGGCGCCTCCAAAGACAGACCGTCGACCGCGACGGTCCCGTCGGCGTACCTCTTCGTCACGGACTCAAAAGTGATCACGCCCAACCTCCTTGATCCCCAGGTCCACCCTAGGGGTATACGGAGCGCTGTGTCCCATTGGCCGAGAGTGAACCGTTTCAGGAATGACAAGCAAATGGGCATCCAATAGTGCGCTATACCCCTCCGTGACGGCATGATTGCCATCAACCTTTTTCCACGCAGAGGATCCGTCCACATGACTGACCTCGGGGTCGTGCGTCCCCTCACGAGCACCGCGCTTTACCACGAGCACGCCGCAGGACTTTTCGCCTACTGCGCCGACCAGCTCGGCGACCAGGGCTCGGCTCTCGACGCCCTCATGGCGGTCATGGCCCGCGAAGCCGAGCGGCCGCCGCCGCGCGCCGCGCTGTACGCGCTGGCCAGGCGCGAGATCCACCGGCGCGACGTCGTCTACGCGCCGCCCGTCGTCGACCCGCTCGTCGACCCCGCCTTCGCCCTCGTCGAGCGTGCCTTCCGCGACCTGCGCCCGCACCAGCGCGAGGTGCTGCTGCTGTGCGAGGTGTGCGGGCTGGACCGCATCGAGCTGGCCTGGGTGCTCGACGTGGCCGCCGACACCGCCGACGAGCTGGCCGCCAACGCCCGCACGCACTTCCAGCACGCGCTCCACACGGCGATCACCGCGATCTCCGTGCGCCTGGTCACCGCCGCCCACGACGTGCTGCGCATCGCGCCGCTCTCCGAGACGCTGCGCCGGCTGCCGTGGCCGGCGCCGCCCGAGTCGACCTACGAGATCCCGAGCCCGGCGCACGTCGTGGAGCGCGCGGCGATCCAGCGCTGGCCCCTGACGCCGACCTGGCCGCTGCCCCTGGCCGAGACCGACCCGCTGACCAACACCGGACTGTTCCCCGCCGAGCTGCTCGCGCCGCGCACGGGCAAGGCCGAGCACGAGGCGACCACCGCGCCGATGCCCAAGGTCCGCGACGACGTGGTGCTGTCAGCGCCGGTCAAGGACGACGTGCGCACCTCGATCAAGGGCATCCTGGGCTCACTGCAGAAGACCTTCGAGACGCCGGTGCCCACGCGCGCGGAGCCGGGCGACGTGCTGGTCGCCGGGGCGCCGGAAGACAGCCTCTTCCAGCCCAAGGCCGCACCGCCCGAGCCGGTGTACATCATGCCCGAGGAGCCCGAGCCGGAGCCCGAGCCCGTGGCGGTCGCGGAAGAGCGTCAGGAGCCCGTACGGCAGGAGGCACGGCCGTCGAAGGTCGCCCTGTCCCCCGAGCGCCCCAAGCCCGCCGCGCGGCCCCGCCACTATCCCAGGCACCACGACTGGGCCTGGGAGCTGATCGGTTTCGTGATCTGCGTGGCCATCGCGATGGTGGTCTTCTTCGCCATCCCGACGATCTCCGGCTAGGCGGCCGAGAGGATCAGCCCGCTCGTCGGCACGCCCGTGCCCGCGGTGACCAGGACGTTGTGCACGCCCGGCACCTGGTTCACCGAGGAGCCGCGCACCTGGCGCACCGCCTCGGCGATGCCGTTCATCCCGTGGATGTAGGCCTCGCCGAGCTGCCCGCCGTGCGGGTTGACGGGCAGGCGCCCGCCGAGCTCGATGCCGCCGTCCTGGACGTACGAGCGGGCCTCGCCGCGTCCGCAGAAGCCGAGCTCCTCCAGCTGCATCAGGACGAACGGGGTGAAGTGGTCGTAGAGGATGGCCGTCTGGATGTCCGACGGGCCGAGTCCCGACATCTCCCACAGCCGCCGCCCGACGACGGAGATCTCGGGCAGACCGTCCATGCCGTCGCGGTAGTAGCTCGTCATCATCATCTGCCCCGCCCCGGCCCCCTGGGCGGCCGCGGTGATCAGCGCGGGCGCCTGCCGCAGGTCACGCGCACGCTCGGCGGTGGTGACGACCACCGCCACCGCCCCGTCGCTCTCCTGGCAGCAGTCGAGCAGGTGCAGCGGCTCGACGATCCACCGCGACTCCTGGTGCTCGGCCAGCGTGATCGGCCGCCGGTGGAACCAGGCGGCGGGGTTGGTGGAGGCGTGGCGGCGCATCGCCACCGCGACCCGGCCGAAGTCCTCCGAGGTGGCGCCGGTGGTGTGCATGTAGCGCTGCGCGAACATGGCCACCCACGCCGCCGGGGTCATCAGCCCGTACGGCACGTGCCAGCTCATCTCCAGCCCCTGCGACGACGGCTCGCCGCCGAGCCGCGCGTCCGGCTGGCCGAACCGGCGCCCGGACCGTTCGTTGAAGGCCCGGTAGCACACGACGGTGTTGGCCATGCCGGTGGCGACCGCCATGGCCGCGTGCATCACCGTGCCGCAGGCCGCGCCCCCGCCGTAGTGCACGCGCGAGAAGAAGGTGAGATCCCCCGCGCCGATCTCCTTGGCGACGGAGATCTCCTGGTTGCTGTCCTGGGTGAAGGTCACCATCCCGTCCACGTCGGACGGGTCGAGCCCGGCGTCGGCGAGCGCGGCCAGCACGGCCTCCGCCGCCAGCCTCAACTCCGACCTTCCCGACTCCTTGCTGAACTCCGTTGCGCCGATACCTGCGATGGACGCTTCCACTAGCTCTCCGGTAACGAGAAGGTGACCGTCCCGGTCGCGTGGTCGCCGAGGCTGACCTTGCCGCGCACCTCGACGGTGTAGTCGGTCTCCGACCGCGACACGACGGTGCCGTTGAAGCTCAGCCGGTCGCCCGCGTAGGCGGGCACGCCGAGCTTGACGTTGATCCGCCTGATCACGGCCTCGGGTCCGGCCCAGTCGGTGACGTACCGCTCGACCAGCCCCATCGTGGTGAGGATGTTGAGGAAGATGTCCTTGGACCCCTGGGCGCGGGCGCCCTCGACGTCGTGGTGCACCGGGGTGAAGTCCATGGTCGCCAGCGCGGTGGAGACCACCACGGTGGGCGTGAGCTCGATCGACAGTTCGGGGAGAACCGAACCGATCGCGACATCGTCGTCGGTCAGTGTTCGCATCACGTCTCCCGTGGTGCCCACATCGGAAGGATCAGTTCGTCGTCCATCGGCCGGTAGGTCACGCGCAACGACATACCGATACCCACCGCTTCAACGGGGCAGTCCACTATGTTGCCCACAATCCGCACCCCTTCCGGCAGCTCCACCACAGCCACCACAAAAGGGGTCTCCTTTCCCGGGACGGGCGGATGGTGGTGCACCACGTAGCTGTAGACGGTGCCCTCGCCGGAGGCCACGACGTACCCCTGTTCGGTCGAGTGGCACGAGGGGCAGACGGGTCCCGGCGGGTGACGCAGCGAACCGCACGACGAGCACCGCTGGATGCGCAGCTCGCCCTGCCGTACGCCCTCCCAGAAGAAGGCGGTGTCGCGGTTGACGGCCGGTTTGAGCGGGAACGGCTCGCGCCGCTCTCGCGGGCGGAACTTCAGCACCCTGAACATCATCTCCGCGACCGGCTCGGAGTCCTCGTCGTACCAGGTGACGTTCCAGGTGGCGAAGTAGCCCTCGCCCATCGCGGTCTTCTTGGGCCCGGCCAGCGAGGTGAAGCGCGTGCCCGGCGTCAGCCGCTCCCCCACCCGCGCGTAGCGGTGGTAGGTGTGCTCGCAGTTGGTGGCCACGACCCCGGTGTAACCGTTGGCGTCGAGGGCCCTCAGCAGGTCGTCGACCGGGCTCGGGTCCTTGCCGCGCTTGACTCCCGACATGGTCCACACCTGCGCCATCGACGGCGGCGCCAGCCCCCTGTCGAGGAACAGGGGGTTGCGGTTGCCCATCGCGTCGAGCCAGTGCCTGATCATCGGCACGTTGACCGGGTCGTCGGAAGGAGAGCCCCGCAGCTCGCCCATGGCGATCTGCTTGTCGGCCAGCTCCAGCAACTCCTCCGAGGTCATCGGGGCGGCCTCGGCAGGTTGAGCCCGAGCATCGCGATCAGCTCGCGCTGCACCTCGTTGACGCCGCCGCCGAAGGTGAGCACCACCGCGCCCTTGGCGCCGTGGTCGGTGCGCTCCATGAACTCGGCCGTCTCGGGGTCGCTCGGGTCGCCGTAGCGAGCCAGGATGTCGGCGACCAGCCTGCCGATCTCCTGCATGCGCTCCGAGCCGTAGATCTTCGTCGCCGAGGCGTCGGGGGCGCCCAGCCAGCCGAGGTCCATGTTGGCCGCGATCTGCCAGTTGAGCAGCTCGTTGGTGCGGAAGTAGGCGTGGATCCTGCCGATCGCCCGCCGGACGTCCGGCACGTCCTGCACGCCCGCGTGACGGGCCCAGGCGACGAACCGGTCGTAGGTCTGGGCGATGTTGCCCGCGGGACCGAGCGTGACCCGCTCGTGGTTGAGCTGGTTGACGATCAGGTCCCAGCCCTTGTCGACCTCGCCCACGACCATGTTCACCGGGACGCGCACGTCCTGGTAGTAGGTGGAGTTGGTGTGGTGGCGGCCGTCCATGGTGACGATCGGCGTCCACGAGTAGCCGGGATCCGTGCAGTCGACGATCATCATGGTGATGCCGCGGTGCTTCTCGCCGCCGGTCCTGGCCGCCATCCAGATGTACTGCGCGTAGTGGGCGCCGCTGGTGAAGATCTTCTGGCCGTTGACGACGTAGTGGTCGCCGTCGAGCACCGCGGTGGTGCGCAGCGACGCCAGGTCGGTGCCGGCGCCCGGCTCGCTGTAGCCGATGGCGAAGTGGCACTCACCCGCCAGGATGCGCGGCAGGAAGAAGTCCTTCTGCTCCTGCGTACCGTACTGCATGAGCGTCGGGCCGACGGTCTGCAGGGTGATGATCGGGTACGGCACGCCGGCGCGGGCGATCTCGTTGGCGAAGATCTGCTGCTCCAGCGGGCCGAAGCCGCCACCGCCGTACTCCTTGGGCCAGCCGACGCCGAGCTTGCCGTCGCGGCCGAGGCGTTTGCAGTGCTCCATGTAGGCGGTGCCGAAGGGGTCTTCGGCGATCTTCTTGCGATCCTCGGCGGTGAGGCAGGTACGGAAGTATTCGCGTAGCTCGGCCCTGAAGGCCTTCTGTTCCGGGGTGAGGTCTATCTGCATCAGACGAGCTCTCCAATCCGGTCGAGCTGGGCCTCCGCGCCTCCGGTGAGCTGCGCCAGGTGCTTGGCGTGGGCGAAGTAGCGGTGCAGCGGGTAGGTCACGTCGAGGCCGAGGCCGCCGTGCAGGTGCTGGCAGGTGTACAGCGCCCTGAACGCCTCGTTCACGTGGAAGGCGGCCAGCGCCGTGTCGGCCTCGTCGCCGCCCCAGGCCGCCGACCACATCGCCACGTCCAGCGCGCGGGAGGCGATGTAGACGTCGGCGATCTGCACCGTCACCGCCTGGAACTCCGCCAGGGCGCGGCCGAACTGCTTCCTCGTCTTGATGTACGCCGTGGTCAGCTTGAGCGCTCCGGCCAGGACGCCGCTGGCTTGAGCGGCGATCGAGACGGTCGCCAGGCGGCGCAGCCAGGCCGGGTCGTCGCCGACCTTCTCCGCTTCGCCGTAGACCACGGTGGCGGCGGGTTCGCCGGTGGAGGTGAACTCCGGGATCAGTTCCGGATTTATGGCTAAATAGACAGCGTCGTCGGCGGCTACCAGGATGTGGTCGGCCTGCGCGGCGTAGGGCACCGTGTGGAACCTGTTCCCGCGCCCCTTCGTCGCCACGGTCACCAGGCCGTCGGCCCGCCTGCCGTACGCGGCCAGGGCGAGCGTGCCGACCAGATGCGTCATCAGCGGCACCGGCGCGGCGTGGGCGCCGACCTCGCGCAGCACCACCGCCAGCTCCGCCGCGCCCAGCCCCGCGCCGCCGTGCTCCTCGGCCCGGCAGATGTCGGTCAGGCCCGCCTGGCCGAGCGCCTCCCAGGCCTTCGTCAGGTACGGCTCGCCGCCGCGTTCGTGCGCCTCGAGGCGCTCGGTCGTCGACTCCTTGGCCAGGACGCCCTCGGCGAGCTTCCTCAGCTCCTCTTGCGTCTCATCCAGACTGAAATCCACCGGCACTCTCCAGAAGGTGTTGCCTGCCCTGCCGTACGAAATCCGCGTGGATCGCCTCGCGATCCCGCGCGGTCAGCCTTCGGTAACCGCCGTCGCGCACCCAGATCGGATCCTCCGTCAGCCAGGCGTCGCTGACCAGGTGGCGTTTGAGAACCTTGTTGGAGGGGGTCTGCGGAAGCTCCCCACAGACCCTGATATATCGGGGTATCGCCTTGCTGCCCAGGTCTTTCCGTCCCGCGAGGAAGGCCTGGAACGTATCCGGGTCGAACGGGGCCGCGAGCACCAGCGCGGCCATCACCTGATCGCCGGCCGCGGCGTCGGGCACGGGGTAGACGGCCGCCTCCACCACGCCCTCGAACTCGCGCAGCACCGCCTCGATCGGCGCGACCGCGAGGTTCTCTCCGTCGACGCGTAATCGCTCGCTGCCGCGCCCGGCGAAGAAGACGAAACCGTCGGCGTCGGCGTAGGCCAGGTCGCCCGACCAGAACACGCCGTCGCGGATGCGCTCGCGATCGGCCTCGACGTCCTCGAAGTAGCCGTCGAACAGGCCCATGCCCTGGACGTTGACCAGCTCGCCGATGGCCTCGTCCGGGTTGACCAGGCGCCCGTGCTCGATGATCGCCGTGGCCGATCGCCGGCCGGTGGCGGGATCGCGGATCTCGACGCCCTCGGGCAGCCTGCCCAGGCAGCCCTTCGGCCCCGACGGGTCGGGGCTGATCGAGATGGCCGTCTCCGTGGAGCCGAACGCGTCGATCACGTAGCAGCCGAACCGCTCGCCGAACCGCCGCACCGCCGTCGCGCCGCCCTCGTTGCCGAAGGCGATCTTCAGCGGGTTGCCGGCGTCGCCCGGCTGCTCGGGCGTGGCCAGGACGTAGGAGAGCACCTTGCCGACGTAGTGCAGATACGTGCAGCCGTGCTCCCTGACGTCGGGCAGGACGGCGGAGGCCGAGAACCTCCTGCGCACCACCAGCCGCGCGCCCGACGCCAGCGCCGGGGAGAAGGCCGCCATCAGCGCGCCGGAGTGGAACAGCGGCATCGAGCAGTAGACGGCGTCGTCGGCGCTCAGCAGCGCGGCGAGATTGGTGCCGGGCACGGCGAGCTTGCGCTGGGTGATCCGTACGGCACGCGGACGGCCGGAGGTTCCCGAGGTGAAGATGAGCATGACCAGCTCGCCCGGGGCGCTCTTGGGCTCGCCCGGGTCGCGCGCCTCGCTCATCCGGCAGTGCGGCACGCCCAGGGCCCGCGCCACCTCCCTGGCCGGCTCGCCGTACGGCTCGTCCCACAGGACCAGGTCGGTGCGCGTGGCCCGCGCGTCGCGCTCCAGCTCGGCGACCGAGCGAGTGGGGTTGAGCGCCACCACCACGTGCTCGCTCAGCGTGGCGGCGCCGATCAGGAAGAGCAGGTCGGGCGAGTTGTCGCCGAGCACCGCGGCGTGCAGGGGACGGCCGAAGGCGTCGAGCCAGGAGGCGGCGGACCGTGCCTCTTCGACGTATTCACGCCAGCTCCACGTCCGTCCCTCGAACAGCAGCCCTGGCCGATCGTCGCCGGCACGGGCGGCGAGGAGGTCGGCGAACGGCTCAGCGGTCATCGCGTCCTCCACCAAGCGCTCGGTCAATGCCTGGCAAACTAGAACAGATTCTAGTCCTTGTCCAGCAGGGTCGCTGGAGCCCCAGTCATGACAAATCACGAAAAGTAGGTAGACATGCGCTGATGCCATTCCTTAGTGACTGGCTAGTAACAAGCGGACTTGCCGACAAATCAGATAACGTGTTCTCATGCCCACCCCTGCGGCTCCCGTGCCTGCCCCCCAGGCCGACAGCGACACGGCCGGCCCCTCGGGCGCCCGCACCCGCAGTCAGCACCAGCGCCGCAAGCGCATCGTCCAGGCCGCCGCCGCCCTCGCCTCCCGCGGCGGCGTCGAGGCCATGCAGATGCGCACCGTCGCCGAACGCGCCGGCGTCGCCCTGGGCACGTTGTACCGCTACTTCCCGTCCAAGATGGACCTGGTCGTCGCCGTCGTCGGCGAAGAGCTCGACCTGCTGGAGACCAGCATCGAACGCCGCCCCCCGAGCGCCACCAGCGCCGCGGGCCGCGCCGTCGACGTCCTCATGCGCGCCACCCGCGGGCTCATGCGCGAACCGGAACTCGCCGACGCCCTGATCAGGTCACTGATCATGGCGGAGGTCGACACGCCGTTCGGCGATCGGATGGCGGGGCTGCTACTGCGGGTCTCGGGCATCCGCGAGGCGACGGACGAGGAACACGCGCTCGCCGGGTCGCTGTCGAGCGTGTGGGTGCACGAGCTGCTGGAGATGTTGCGGGGGCGGCGCACTTACGAGCAGATCCAGCATCGCATCGAGATCGCCGCCGGGCGCCTCTTCGCCGACCTCTGATTTCTCTGCCTTCCCGCCGCCCGTCCGTTGTGGAGATGCGGGGTGACATGAGCGAGCGCACTCAGCCGTGCCCGCCGCGGTCGCCCGCCGCGGTCGCCCGCCGGATCGAGCGCGACAACCTCGACGAACTCGTCCGGGCCGCCGAAGCCGAGCATGGGCCCATCACGCCGGAGGAGATCCAGGAGCTCCGCGACCGACTCCACCGAGCGACTCGGCGTGGGTGATATTTCCCTCTTTGATCTCCCCCACCCCTGACGCTAGGGTCCCCTCCATGGTCAAGCCCAGGTGTGGAAACCCATGATGGACCGCGCACGGCTGACCCTCGGGCGACCCCTCGGGCGTGAAGGCCAGGGGGTGCTCCACGAGGAGCTCAGCGGAAAGATCAACGGCCGGTGGGACGCCGTCTACAAGGAGTTCGACCCCGGCACTTCCGTCGAGGTGCCCGTGCTCACCGCGATGACCCAGCTCGCCGGAAGGCTCTCTCCTCCCGACGCCGCGTGGTTGGGTGAGAAGGCGGCGTGGCCTGCTGAGACGGTGGAGATGGACGGGGCAGTCGTCGGGTTTCTGATGCGGGCGGTGCCGCACCGGTTCCTGCGCGATGTGCGGGAGCCGGCGACGCTGGAGCACCTCATCCGCGACCAGGGGGGCTCCGACCGGGAGCGGTTGCTGGTTCTGGCGGATCTGGCCGACAGCTTGGTCCGGCTGCATTCGATGGGGATCGTCGTGGGCGGGCTGTCGCCCCGGAGTGTGTTGTTCGCGGTGGGTGGGGAGCCGGGGTGCTTTCTCGTCGGCTGCGACACGATGGGGATGGGCGGGGCGCACGCGTTGGTCCCTGCCGACGTGCCGCTGCCTGGTGACGAGCCGCTGGGGACGCCTCAGAGTGATGGGTATCTCTTCGCGTTGCTGGTCGTGCGGGTGCTGACGCGGGACCCGGGGGCGGTCGATGGGCGCCGGTTGGGGGCCTTCGGGGGCGGGGTGGCGGATCTGGCGGCGGCTGCGCTTCAGCAGCCGCCGTTCAGCCGGCCGGTGCTCTCGCAGTGGGCGGCTCGGCTACGGGAGGCGGCCGCTGTGGGAGCGCCCCACGGCGCCGCCGCCGGAACGCCCGATACCGCCGGGCCGGGGACTGACAAGGCCGCTGCTCCCGGTGGGCAGGCGGGCTCCTCCGGGCAGGCGGCCTCCTCCGGGCGGGCGGGCTCCTCCGGGCGGGCGAAGATGGTGGGCATCGCCGCCACCGCCGGTGCGATCGCGCTGGTGGTGCTCTTCGTCGTCGGCAAGAACGTGCTGAAGAACAACGTCCGTGCGGCCCTGACCGACTCTCCGGACGTCACCACGACGCCCACCGAGGTCTACACGCCCCCTCCCGCCCCCACTCCCACCCCCACGCCGACCGAGGAGAAGCCCGAGTTCGAGGTCGGCGACTGCCTGAGCGGCCTGCCGAAGCGCCCGGCCGTCGACAGCTGCAACGACGGCGCCCCCTACCGTGTCGCCCACATCGTCCGTCTGGGCGAGTACTGCGACGGCAAGACGAACCACCGTTTCCTCGACCGCGGCGACGTCACGTACTGCATCGCCTACCACTTCGGCCGCAACCACTGTTACAAGTGGACGAAGGACGAGGAGTACGTCGACTTCGCCAAGTGCGGCGCCCCCAGGACCTACACGGTGCGGCGTGTCGTCAGGAACGACGAGAGCAAGGACGGCAGCGCGTGCGGCGGCGTGGGGACGCACTACTGGACGTGGCGGATGCCGCCGATGACGGTCTGCGTCGACAAGCACTGAGCCCGGGACGCGTCACGGGTAGATCGTGTACGTCTTGGTGTTGTTGCACACGATGGTGCTCGGAAGGCAGCGCTTGGCCCGGATGGTGATCCGGTCGAGGGTGGTGCGGGAGAGGGTCCACTTGAAGCTCTTGTGGCCCTTGTTCCGCCCGGCCTCCTTGTACCAGCCGGCGATCTCGTTGCCGTTGCTCTTCTTGAAGGAGACCTCGGCCACGGCGGTCCAGACGTCGTTCTTGGTGTCCGTCACGCTGCCGCGCGCCTCGCCGTAGCCGTTGGTGCAGAGCGTGAGCACGTAGCTGACGAAGCCGTCCTTGGTGTTCAGCTTGCTCCACTTCTCCTTGCAGCCGGCCGAGGTGGTGGTCCAGGAGCCGGTGGAGGCGGTGGCGGCCGTGGCCGGCGTCAGGACGGCGAGGGCCGCGGAGATCCCGACGACGGTGGTGAGCATCTTCGAGCGGATGAGCTTCCGCATGAGAGTCCGATCCTTTCCATGGGCGTTCTTCGTGGTGCTCGGAGCACCGCGAAGAACGCTAGGGATCGGCGGTATGGCGAGGGTATGTCCAGGTGCTAGGACGTGCGCTCCATCCACTGGCGTGCCCGCTCGACCTGCTGCGCGACGACGTCCTCCGGGGCCTCCTCCAGCAGCGCCACCGCCACCTGTTCCAGCCCGAAGGTCATGAACCACACGCGCGCCCGCCGGTACGTCTCCTCGTCGACGGCGGCGCGCACGGTGTCCCATCCGTGCCAGGCCAGGCAGGCCACGTCGACGGCGGGGTCGTAGGGCTGGGCGAAGTCCCAGTCGAGGATCCCGATCAGGCGCCCGTCGGCGCTCCAGTGCATGTTGTGCCCGGCCAGGTCACCGTGCACGAGGCCCGGCGGCACGGCGGGCAGGTCGAGCGCCGCCTGGATGCGTTCGCCCGCCTGGCCGCCGAGCAGCGGGGCGACCTGCTCCAACATGATCTCGGCCCATCGTTCCCCGCCCGCGTAGGTGTGGGGGACGCCGAGCAGGTCGTCGAGCTTGGCCAGGTCGACGCCCGCGAGCGCGTCGAGCACGGCGCGCAGCTCCGCCGGGTCTCCGCTGCCCTTGGGGTGCGCCTGGCCGTCGAGCCACGACACCGCGACAGCCGTACGGCCGTGCACCTCGGTCACCGGGCCGAGCGGCACCGGCACCTGGAAGGGGAGGTCCTGGGCGGCGAGGCGGTCGAGCAGGGCGGTGCGGCGGGGCAGTTCGCGGGCCGCGCGCCCGGTCCGGGCGATGCGTACGGCGGCGACGCCCGGCACGAGGACGACGTCGTGGAAGCCGCCCTGCTCGTGGCGGGCGGCTTCGAGGGAGACGCCCGGCAGGAGGGTCCTGGCGACGTACAGCAATGAGGTTTCCACGCAGGTCAGTCAATCAGGGGCGCATCGTGGTGAAGTCTTTGGGGAATTGTCGGTGGCGTCGTCTATACAGGAGGCATGACGGACAACGATGAGTTCCTTCGTCAAGCCGACCCCCTGCGGCGCGAGCTGATCGCGCACTGCTACCGGATGATGGGCTCGGTGCACGACGCGGAGGACCTGGTCCAGGAGACCTATCTTCGAGCGTGGAACGCCTACGACAAGTTCGACGGCAGGGCGTCCATGCGCACGTGGCTGTACAAGATCGCCACGAACACCTGCCTGACCGCGCTCGACAGCCGCAAGCGGCGCCCGATGCCCACGGGGCTGGGCCAGCCGAGCGCCGATCCGGTCCAGGAGCTGGTCAGCGACAACGAGGTGCCGTGGCTGGAGCCGATCCCCGACGTGATGGTCGGGGCCGACTCGATGGGTGCCGATCCCGCTCACGTGGTGACGTCGCGTTCGTCGATCCGGCTGGCGCTGATGGCCGCGCTGCAGCATCTTCCCGCCAGGCAGCGGGCCGTGCTGGTGCTGCGCGAGGTGCTGCAGTGGAAGGCGGCGGAGGTGGCCGAGGTGCTCGGCACGACCACGACCGCGGTCAACAGCATGCTGCAGCGGGCCAAGGCGCAGCTGGAGCAGGCGGGCCTGGCCGAAGACGATCTCAGCGAGCCGACGGCCGACGAGCGCAAGGAGATCCTCGACCGCTACGTCCGGGCCTTCGAGGATTACGACATGGCCGCCATCGTGGAGTTGTTCACGAAGGACGCCGTGTGGGAGATGCCGCCCTTCGTCTGCTGGTACCAAGGCCCCGAGAACATCGCCGGCCTCATCGCCAACTGGTGCCCGGCCAAGCGCGCGGGCGATCTGCAGCTGGTCGCGGCGCAGGCCAACGGGCAGGCGGCCTTCGGCATGTATTACAAGGGGGAGCCGTTCGCGATCCCGGTGCTCACCCTGGAGGGCGGCAAGGTCAAGCACGTGAGCCAGTTCTTCGACCTGTCGCTGTTCAAGGTGTTCGGGCTGCCCGACTCCGTGTAGAGAACGTGCGCCGGTAGGTGTGCGGCGAGACGCCGCAGGCCGCGTTGAGGTGCTGCCTGAGCGAGGCGGAGGTGCCGAAGCCGGCGCGCGAGGCGATCGTGTCGACGGGCAGGTCCGTGCTTTCGAGCAGGTGGCGGGCGAGCTCGACGCGCTGGGTGGTGAGCCACTGTCCGGGGCTGAGGCCGACCTCCTCGCGGAAGCGCCTGGTGAAGGTGCGCCGGCTCATGTTGGCGCGCGCGGCCAGGTCGTCGAGGTGGAGCGGCAGGCCGAGGTTGGCAAGCGCCCACTCGCGGGCGGGGGCGGTGCCGGAGTCGCCAGGCAGGGGCACCGGCCGCTCGATGTACTGTGCCTGCCCGCCCTCGCGCCAGGGCGGCACGACGCAGTTGCGCGCGGCCCGGTTGGCGATGTCGCTGCCGTGGTCCTGCCTGACGATGTGGAGGCACAGGTCGACTCCGGCGGCGGCGCCCGCCGAGGTCAGCACGTCGCCGTCGTCGACGAAGAGCACCTCGGGCGCCAGCCGTACCTGGGGAAAGCATCTGCTGAAGTGGGCGGCCCTGGCCCAGTGGGTGGTGGCGGGGCGGCCGTCGAGCAGGCCCGCGGCGGCCAGCACGAAGGTGGAGATGCAGATCGAGGCGACTCGTGCGCCGGGTCGCAGCAGTGTGAGGGCCGACAGGAGCGCCGGGGGCAGCCGGTCGGGCCCCGTGACGTCGCCGAACCACTCCGACGGCGGGACGACCAGGATGTCGGCGGTCGCGATGATCTCCATGGAGTGCTCGACGGCGATCGAGAAGTCGGCGTCGGTGCGCACGGGTGCGCCGTCGAGCGAGCAGGTCAGCACCTCGTAGAGCCCGGGTCCTGCGGCCCTGAAGATCCGGTCGGGCACGCTGAGCTCGAAGGGGATGACGCCGTCCAGGGCCAGGACCACCACGCGCTGCATGGCCCAATGTTTGCACATCATGTCCCATGGGCCACTGGCCGGGATGATCGCCCGGCTGACAGGGTCGGGGGCATGAAGATGCGCGCGATCAGCCAGGACCGGCTCGGCGGGCCGGAGGTCCTGAGGGAAGTCGAGGTCGACCGGCCGGAGCCGGGGCCCACCGAGGTGCTGGTCCGGGTCAGGGCGGCCGGGGTCAATCCGACCGACTGGAAGTACCGGGAGTACGGCGGCGCGCTCGGCGACCCGCCGTTCGTGCTGGGCTGGGACGTCTCGGGCGTCGTCGAGGAGGTGGGCGCGGGCGCCGCCCTCTACAAGCCGGGCGACGAGGTCTTCGGCATGCTGCGCTACCCCTTCTCCAACGGCGCCTACGCGGAGTACGTCGTCGCGCCGACGCGGACGTTCGCCCGTAAGCCGGCCGAGCTCGACCACGTGCGGGCGGGCGCGCTGCCGCTGGCGGCGCTGACCGCCTGGCAGGCCCTCATCGACACGGCCCGGCTCACGAAGGGCCAGCGGGTGCTGATCCACGCGGCCGCGGGCGGCGTCGGCCACCTGGCCGTGCAGATCGCCAAGACGCGCGGGGCCCACGTCATCGGCACGGCCAGCGCCGCCAAGCACGACTTCCTGCGCGGGCTGGGCGCCGACGAACTGATCGACTACCGGACCACCGACTTCGCCGAGGCCGTGCGCGACGTGGACGTGGTGGTGGATTCGATGGGCGGGAAGTACGGCATGCGGTCGCTGCGCACGCTCAGGCCGGGCGGCGTGATCGTGTCGCTGGTGTTGTCGGACGTGCATTCCGAGCTGGTGGCCGAGGCGGGCAGGCTGGGCGTGCGCTCGGAGGACATGCTGGTCGAGCCCGACTACGCCGCGATGACCGCGATCGCCGGGCTGGCGGCGAGGGGCGAGCTGAAGGTGCACGTCGACACCGTGCTGCCGCTGGCCCAGGCGTCCAAGGCCCATGAGCTGGGCGAGAGCAATCGCACCACCGGCAAGATTGTGCTGACTAACTAGAACACGTTACATTCAGCGCGTGGGCACACCTGTGATCGTCGAAGCCGTCCGGACCCCCATCGGCAAGCGGAACGGCTGGTTGTCCGAGCTGAAACCGCAACAGGTTCTCGCTGCCGCGCTGAACGGCCTGGTGCAGCGGGCGGAGATCGACCCGGCCACGGTCGAGCAGGTCTTCGCCGGGTGCGTCACCCAGGCGGGCGAGCAGGGCGGGCACGTCGGGCGCCACGCCTGGCTGTACGCGGGCCTGCCGTACTCCACCGGGGTCACCACGATCGACGCCCAGTGCGGCTCGTCGCAGCAGGCCGTGCACCTGGTCGCCGCCCTGATCCAGGCGGGCGTCATCGAGGTGGGCGTCGCCTGCGGCGTCGAGGTGATGAGCCGCGCCCCGCTGGGCAGCAACGTGATGCCCGCCTCGCCCAGGCCCGACGACTGGAGCATCGACCTGCCCGACCAGTTCACCGCCGCCGAGCGCATCGCGCGGCGGCGCGGGCTGACCCGCGAGCGGCTCGACTGGTTCGGGGCGCGCTCACAGCAGCTGGCCGCCAAGGCCTGGGCCGACGGGCGGTTCGAGCGGGAGATCGTCGCGGTCAACGGTGTCAACCGCGACCAGGGCTTACGCGAGACCACGGCCGACGGCCTGGCGAAGCTCAAGCCGGTCATGCCCGACGGCCTGCACACGGCGGGCACCTCGTCGCAGATCTCCGACGGCGCCGCCGCCGTGCTGCTGATGAGCGAGCAGGCGGCCCAGAGGTACGGCAAGCGCCCGCGCGCCCGCATCCTGGCCCAGGCATTGGTCGGATCTGAGCCGCACTATCACCTCGACGGCCCGGTCGACGCCACCGCGAAGGTGCTCGGCCGTACCGGGATGAGCGTGGCCGACCTCGACCGTTTCGAGGTCAACGAGGCCTTCGCCTCCGTGGTGTTGTCGTGGGCGAGCGTGCATCAGCCCGACTTCGACCGCGTCAACGTGAACGGCGGCGCGATCGCGCTCGGCCACCCCGTGGGCGCGACCGGCTCCCGGCTGATCACGACCGCGCTGCACGAGCTCGAACGCTCCGACTCCGCGACGGCCCTGGTCAGCATGTGCGCGGGCGGGGCGCTCGCCACCGCCACGATCCTGGAAAGGCTCTAGACTCCTAGACATCCGATGTCTAGGGGGATGCTGGTGGCCGTCACCGACGCCGCGATCGACAAGATCAAGCAGATGATCCTGTCCGGCGAGCTCGCGCCGGGGGCGCGCCTGCCCAAGGAGGCCGACCTGGCCGAACGCCTCGGCCTGTCGCGCAACTCGCTGCGCGAGGCCGTCAGGGCGCTGGCGCTGATCAACGTGCTCGACGTGCGCCAGGGCGACGGCACCTACGTCACCAGCCTGGAGCCCGGCCTGCTGCTCGACACTCTCTCCTTCGTGCTCGACCTGCACCGCGACGACACGGTCATCCAGTTCTTCGAGGTGCGCCGCATCCTGGAGCCCGCCGCCACCGCGATGGCCGCCGAGCTGATGAGCGACGACGACATCGCCGAGCTGCGCGCGATCCTCGACGACCTGCCCGCCGACCCCACCATCGAGCAGCTCGTCCAGAACGACCTGCGCTTCCACCACCGCATCGCCCGCGGCTCGGGCAACAGCGTGCTCTGCTCGTTCGTCGAGTCGCTGGCCGGGCCCACCCAGCGGGCGCGGATCTGGCGCGGCCTGACCCAGGAGGGCGCGCTGGAGAAGACGATCGAGCAGCACACCGCCATCTACGACGCCATCGCCGCCCGCCAGCCCGAGGTGGCCCGTTCGTGGGCGACCATCCACATAGCGGGCGTGGAACAGTGGCTTCGCCGGGTATGACCCGTGCATGCTGGATCGATATCGCGACAAGCGTGACCCCAGCCGCACCCCCGAGCCCTTCGGCGAGCCCCTGCAGGGCGACGACGACCAGTTCGTGATCCAGGAGCACCACGCCCGCTCGCTCCACTGGGACCTGCGCCTGGAGCGCGAAGGGGTGCTCGCCTCCTGGGCCATCCCCAAGGGCCTGCCGCCCGACCCCAAGGTCAACCACCTGGCCGTGCACACCGAGGACCACCCGATGGAGTACCTCACCTTCGAGGGCGAGATCCCGCAGGGTGAGTACGGCGGCGGCAGCATGACGGTCTGGGACCGCGGCACCTACACGTGCGAGAAGTGGAGCGAGCGCGAGGTCAAGATCGTCCTGAACGGCTCCCGTGCCCAGGGCAGGTTCGTGCTCTTCCAGACCCACGGGAAGAACTGGATGATCCACCGCATGGATCCCCCGGCCAGGGACCCCATGCCCGCGCTGGATCCGATGCTGCCGGCCGAGCGGGCCAGGGCTCCCAGGCGTCCCGGCGACTACGCCTTCGAGTTCGCCTGGGGCGGTCGGCGCACTCTCGCGACGATCGACGGCGGCCGCACCGAGGTCAAGCTCCTGCGCCCGCTGGCCGAGTCGTTCGGCAGCCGCAGCGCCGTCCTCGACGGCGAGCTCGTCACCCTCGGCGGCGCGGAGATCTACGTCTGCTACGACCTGCTCTACTACGACGGCCACCTGCTGACCGGGCTGCCGTTCAGCAGCCGGCGCGAGACCCTGCAGTCGCTGGAGATCTCGGGCCCGCGCTGGCAGACCGCCCCGTCGTGGCCGGGCGAGTTCGAGGCCGTACGGCAGGCGGCCCGCGATCAGGGCCTGCCTGGCGTGATAGGGAAAAGACTGAATTCCTGTTACGAGCCCGGCGAATCCCAGTCTTGGCTGCTTTTCTCCACATAAAGGACTTACTCTCGACCCATGGGGGATTTCTTAGAATTCACCTGGGAGATCGGTGACGAGCTGGCCGGCACGGCCTACCTGCTCACCGGACACGCCGGAGAGGCCGCGTCCCTGGCCTCCAGGTCCCTCGGGGGCCTCCGCCAGAGATGGCACGTGATCCACGCCGACGACGCGCGTGATCGCCTTTACGAGTTACTCCTGGCCGAATACCTGGACAACAGTCACCCCGAACCAGCCGGGATGGAGTACGGGGCCTTCCCCCGCGCCTGGTGGCGGCTGCGACCCGACCAGCGTGCCCTCATGGCGGCCTGCTTCCGCATCTGGCCCGAGGAGTCGCGCGCCTTCCTCGCCGCCCGGCAGCAGCCGGGCCAGGGCGGGACCGAGGCCAGGCGACTGGCCGAGGACCTGCTGCCCGGCGGATCGTCCGCGGAGCTGCGCGAGGCACTGGACGAGATCGCCGGCGGCCGCCCGCCGGTGACCTTCACCGTCGCCGCGCCTCCCCCTGCCCCGCACGTGCCGCATGCCGTACGGCCCAGGCGCAAGAAGGGCCCGGTGCTGATCGCGCTCGGGCTCGTCGGCGTGCTCCTGCTCGCCGGGCTGCCGTCGATCGGCACCTCGGGACCGCCGGAGGCCGTGCGCATCTACGAGGGCGTGCCCGCGCCCATGGTGATCGAGCCCGGCCTCGTCGCCGAACCGCTGCCTGACACGCTCTCCGAGCCGATCAGCTACGCCTTCGACTGTCCCGCGTGCGACGCCTGGCTGCTGGTCGGCGAATCGGGCCGGCGCTGGGTGTTCGGCGAAGCGGTGCCGGGCGCGCGAATCGGCCTCTCCCCGGACGGCACGATGCTGGTCTATCGGGCGCCTCGAAGCCAGAAGGTCATGATCCGGTACCTGCGCGAGGGCACCACCAGGGCCGTCACCGGCAAGGGCGGCGCGCTCGACTACTTCTTCTCGGCCAACGGCCGCTGGCTGCTGGTGACCTCCGGCCGTGGGCCTGTCCTGTACGACACCCGCTCCGGCAGGCAGGTCACCAACGTGACCTGGTCCGCGCGCGGGCTCGGCGTCTCCGATTCGGGCAGGGCGCTGATCGCCGACGGCGACGAGGTCACGGCGATCGTTCCCGGCAAGGTGGCTTCCACCTCCTTCATCCTGCCCCGCGACCTCGCGGTCAGCGGCGGCCACCTGTCGCCGGACGGGCGGACGATGGCCTTCATCTCCGTGCGCACCCTGGTCACGGTCGACGCGCGGACGGGCCGCGAGCTCGACCGGAGGCGGATGACGGCCGTCGACCCCTCGACGGCCGTCATCGTCGGATGGCGGTACGGGGGGCAGGTGCTCATCCGGGACTCCGGCGGGCTCCACCTGGTCAACGCCGCCACCGGCCGGACCAGGACGGTCGCGGCGCCGGACGAGATCGGCGAAGTCGACGGGCTGGCGATAGGCGCCATGCGCTGATGGGGGATTTTCTCGAATTTCGCGGCGAAGTTCGTGACGAGTTGGTCGGCACCGCCTACCTTCTCGTCGGCAATCACGGCCAGGCGACCGAGCTGGCCCGCGAGGCGATGGAGCACGTCCGCACCCGATGGACGACCGTTTCCAGGAGCAACCCGCGCGACCGGCTGTACGAGTTCCTGCTGCGTCAGTATCTCGACGGGTTCCGGCCCCGGCGCCACGACCCGGCCTACTGGGCGCTGCCGCGTGTCCTGTGGGAGCTCGAAGCGGAGCGGCGTGCCCTGGCGGTGGCGTGTTTCCACATCTGGCGCGAGACTCCCCGCGCCGTGTACGCGGCCCGGTGGGAGCTGGATGCCGGCCAGGACGAGGCCGGGCGGCTGCTGGGCGAGCTGGAGCCCAGCGGGACCTCGGCGCGGTTGCGGGAGCAGATGGCCAGGCTGGCCGCGCCCGCCCATCCCCCGGCGGAGCCGCCGCCGACGGATGTCAGGTCGCCGCTGAAGGGCTGGCTGGCGGCGAGCACGGTGTTCGGGCTGCTGATGGTGGCGGCGGTCATGGTCTCGGTGTCGGGCACGGAGCAGGAGCAGCCCCCGCTCAGCGTGGTGCGGCCACCCGCGCTGGTCGAGGAGACGGTGACGGAGGACGCGAAGCCCGAAGTCGTGGGCGAAGCGCAGGGCCGCCTGCCGGAGAAGCTGAAGGAGCCGATCCGCTTCGCTCATTCCTGCAACGACTGCGACGCTCCCTGGCAGCTGGTCGACGTGTCGGGCAACACGTGGGACTTCGACGACGCCGAGGACGAGGGCTACCTCAGCGTGTCGCCGGACGGCCGCAGCCTGGCCTACCTGGCCGCGGACGACGAGCTCGTGGTGCGCGATCTCCGCACCGGCCGCACGCGGACGGTTTCCGACAAGGTCAGGGACGGCGTCATCCTCTTCTCGGCCAACAGCCGCTTCCTCGTGGCCGACTCCGACGAGGACAAGGTCAAGGCCAGAACCGTCCTCCACGACCTCAAGACCGGCCGGACCACCCACATCCCGCTCGCCTGCTGCGCGATAGGGATCTCCGACTCCGGTGACGTCCTGCTCGCCGACCACGTCGAGAAGGACGACGTGCCCGGATTCCCCACCGTGAGCCGGGTCCTGAAGGTCACCCCCGGCCACGCGGAGCCGAAGGTGCTCTTCCAGATCGACTACCTCCTCTGGGAGTCGGCGGGCCACCTGTCGCCCGATGGCCGCACCCTGGCCTTCGTGACCGAGCGCCCCGGTGGCCATGTCCTGGTCACCATGGACGCGCGGAAGGGTCGCGTGCTCACCCAGCAGCCGCTCAGGCCCCTGGAGGAGCCGTCCGTCCTCGGCTGGCGCGACTCCGATCATGTGGTGCTCGTGGACGCGAGCGAGTATCACCTGGTGGATGCCGGGACGGGCAGGATGGAACGGATCCCCATCGCCACGTCAGTCGCCGACGCCGGGGTGCTCACGATAGGTCCGCTGCCCTGACCCAGAACTCCTCCGGCACCGCCGTGCCGTACAGCTCGGTGTTCTGCTTGACCTCGTCCGCCGAGCGCATACCCAGCACCACCGCCGCCACGGCCGGGTGCGTGAGCGGGAAGGCGATCGCCGCCTGCGGCAGCGTGATGCCGTACCTCTCGCACAGCCGGGCGAGCGCTCTGGCCCGCCCCAGCACCTCGGGCGGCGCCGGAGCGTAGTCGTAGGTGCCCGACGGCTCGTGGGTGGCCAGCAGCCCGCTGTTGAACACCCCGGCGGCAAGCACTTTGACCCCGCGCGCCGCGCACTCGTCGAGCAGGTCCTGCCCGGAGCGGTCGAGCAGCGTGTAGCGGCCGGCGAGCATCACCACGTCGATGTCGGTCTCACGGACGAAACGCCGCGGTACCTGCCACTGGTTCATGCCGATGCCGATGGAGCCGACCACGCCCTCGGAGCGCAGTTGCTCCAGGGCCGGGTAGGCCTCGTCGAGGGCCTGCTCGGCGTGGTCGTCGGGGTCGTGGAGGAGCACGGTGTCGACGTGGTCGACGTCGAGGCGCTTGAGCGAGTCGTCGAGGGAGCGGCGCACGCCGTCGGCGGAGAAGTCCCAGACCCGGCGCAGGTCGGAGACGACGTCGAAGCCCTGGGTGTCGCGTTGCGGCGGGTGGCCGGGGACGAGCAGGCGGCCGACCTTGGTCGACAGGGTGTAGCCGGACCTGCCGCGCAGGAAGGAGCCGAGGCGGTGTTCCGAGAGGCCGAGGCCGTAGTGCGGGGCGGTGTCGTAGTAGCGGACTCCCGCCTCCCAGGCGGCCTCCATCGTGGCGTGGGCCGCCTCCTCCGAGACCGCGGCATACAGGTTCGACACGGGCGCGGCCCCGAAACCGAGCTTCACTCTCACATCTCCCAGACCAGTGCGAGCCCACCGGAGCTCTTGTCGAAGTCGCCGTCGAGCAGCCGGTTCATCCGCCGCTGCCAGGCGATGTCGGCCGGATGGTCGCGCAGCGCCTCCTGCAGCGCGGCGTAGTCGTCCACCTCGACGACGTGGAACAGGTCGAGCCCGTCGCGGTAGATGCGCCAGGAGTGCACGCCGTGCTCGCGCATGGCCGCCTCCAGGTCGGCGGGGATCCGCGCGTGCTCGGCGTCGTAGGTCTCCTCGCAGCCGGGTCTGAGCCGGGTGCGGAGGGCGAGGCGTTGCATCAGTCCTGTGCCTTTCCGCCGACGACCCGGCTGATGATCAGGGAGACGAGGATGATCATTCCGTAGATGAGCTGGCGCCATTCTGGCGCGACCCCGACGAGCGACAGGATGTTCTCCACGAGCCCGATCACCAGGACTCCGGTCAGCGCGCCGAAGATCGTGCCCTTGCCGCCGTCCATGCTCACGCCGCCGATGACCGCCGCGGCGAACACCATGAAGATCATGCCGACGCCCTGGTTGGCGCTGATGCCGCCGAGCCGTCCTGCCTCCAGCAGCCCGGCCAGGGCCGCCAGGGTGCCGCCGAGGATGAACACGCCCCAGAGCACCCGGTCGACGCGGATGCCCGCCGCGCGGGCGGCGTCGATGTTGCCGCCGATCGCGTAGAGCGCCCTGCCCAGGCGGAAGTAGCGCAGCACCACGATGGCCAGCGCGAACAGGATGATCACGAACCACACCGACACCGGCAGGCCGATGAAGGTGGTGCTGCCCAGGAACAGGATCGACTCGGGCACCTTGAACAGGCTCTTGCCCTCGCTCCAGCCCAGGTGCAGGCCGTGCACGACGATCAGCATGGCCAGCGTGACGATGAAGGCCGACAGCTGGAAGCGCACGATGAGGAAGCCGTTGAAGGCGCCCACGGCCGCGCCGACCAGCAGCACCAGCGGGATCGCCAGCGCCGTGGGCAGCTCGATGCCGAAGCCGCTGGAGGCGGCGGGCACGACGAGCATGACGGCCACGGCGGGCGCCATGCCGACGATCGACTCCAGCGACAGGTCGAACTTGCCGGAGATCAGGATCAGCGCCTCGGCCAGCACCACCAGGGCCAGCGCCGACTGCTGCTGCAGGACGTTGGTCAGGTTGCCCGGCGTCAGGAAGATCGGGTTGGCGAAGGCGCCCACGACCAGCAGCAGGACGATGACCGGCACCAGCGTCAGATCGCGGAACCTGGCGAGCTTCACGGCCGGCCTCAGAGCCACGCTTGTCACGCGTCCACTCCTTCCATTGCGGCCACGAGCTGGTGGTCGCTCCAGCCGCGCGGCACCTCCTTGACGATCCTGCCGTGGAACATCACCAGCACCCGGTCGCAGATGCGCAGGTCGTCGAGCTCGTCGGAGACCAGCACGGCGCCGGCTCCGCGTTCGGCGGCCTCCTCCACGGCGCCCAGCAGCGCTTGCTTGGCCTTGACGTCGACGCCGGCCGTGGGGTTGATCACCACCAGGGCGCTCGGGTCGTCGGCCAGGGCCCTGGCCATGACCACCTTCTGCGCGTTGCCTCCGGACAGGTCGGCGACGGGCTGGTGCGGGCCTTCGGTCTTGATGTCGAGGTCGCCGATGAGCCGTACGGCCCTGGCCCGCTGCCTGGCCGGGGCGACGATGCCGTGGCGGCCGAGTTTGTGCGCGATCGTCATGGTGGCGTTCTCGGCGATCGACAGCAGTGGCACGAATCCCTCGCGGTGGCGGTCCTGGGGCACGAAGCCGAGCCCGGCGCGCAGGGCGGAGGGCACGTCGCTGACGGGGGCGTCGTTGACGGTGACGGTGCCCGAGTCGGGGCGGTGCAGGCCGACCAGCGTCTCGGCGAGGCCGATCTTGCCGCTGCTGCCGGAACCGGCGACGCCGACGATCTCACCGGCGTGGACGGACAGGGAGATGCCCTGATATTTCCCGGCTAGGGCGAGCTCGCGTGCCGCCAGCACGACGCGTGCCGTACCTCCGCCGGACCCCGGGTCGCGGCGGGACCGGTAGGCGCCACCCGCCTCCCCCGTCATCGCGGCGACCAGCGCGTCCTGCGGCAGCTCCGCCACCGGCGCGGTGACGACATGCCGGGCGTCACGGAAGACCGTGACGCTCTGGCAGATCTCGTACACCTCCTCCAGATGGTGCGAGATGTACATCATCGTCACCCCCTCGGCCCGCAGCGCCCGCATGCGCTCGAAGAGCCGCTGGATGGCGGGCCCGTCGAGCTGGGCGGTCGGCTCGTCGAGGATGATGAAGCGGGCTCCCATCGACAGCGCCCGCGCGATCTCGACGAGCTGGCGCTGCTCGACCGTGAGGTCTCCGGCGAGCACCCGCGCGTCGACCGCCACGCCGTACCTCTCCAGGAGGTCGGCGGCGCGCCTGCGCAGCGGGCCCCACCTGATCGGGCCCCCGCTCGCCTGACGGTTGAGGAAGAGGTTCTCCGCCACCGTCAGCGCGGGGATGATCGTCGATCTCTGGTACACGCAGGCGACCTGCCGCCGCCAGGCGTCGCGGTCGGCGAGGGCGGGTGCGGCCTGTCCTGAGAAGCGCACCTCGCCCTCGTCGGGACGCTGGAGCCCGGTCAGGATCGACACCAGGGTGGACTTGCCGGCGCCGTTGCGGCCGACGAGAGCGTGGGTCTCGCCGTCGGTAATGGCGATGCCCGCGTCGTCGAGCGCGGTGGTCGGCCCGAACCGTTTGGTCACCCGTTGAGCTTCAACGTGATATTTCGTCATCCGACCGTGTTGCCCCAGAGGTTCTTGTCGTCGACATTCTCCTTGGTCACCAGCGGCGCGGGAAGCTGGTCCTCCAGGCCGTTCGGCAACTGGATGATCGTGCTGCCATGGTCGGTGGGCCCCGGCTGGAACGTCTTGCCCTCCATCGCGGCCTTGGCGTAGAAGAGGGCGTACTTGGCGTACAGATCGGCCGGCTGGGAGACGGTCGCGTCGATCTCGCCCTTGCGGATGGCGTCGAACTCCTGCGGGATGCCGTCGTTGGAGACGACGAAGACGTGCTTGGGATCCTCCGGCGCGACGAGCAGGCCCTTGGCCTTGAGCACCTGGAGCGTCGGCGCCAGGTGCACGCCGCCCGCGTGCATGTAGATGCCCTTGATGTCGGGGTGCGCCTCCAGGCGGGTCTGCAGCATCGAGGCGGCCTTGCCGCCGTCCCACTCGGTCGGCTCCTCGAAGACCTGGATGCCGGGGAACTTGCTCTGCATGCACTCGCGGAACGCCTCGGCCCGGTCGCGGCCGTTGACCGACTGCAGCGCGCCCATCAGCTGCACGACCTTGCCCTTGCCGCCCAGCTTCTCGCCGAGGAACTCGCAGGCCTTGGTGCCGTAGGCGCGGTTGTCGGCGCGCACGACCATGTAGACCTTGCCGGTGTCCGGCCGGGTGTCGACCGAGACGACCGGGATCTGCTTGCTCTCCAGCTGCTGCAACGTCGAGGCGATCGCCCCGGTGTCCTGCGGCGCCATGACGATCGCCTTGGCTCCCTGGCCGACGAGCGTCTGGACGTTGTTGACCAGCTTGGCCACGTCGTTCTGCGAGTTGGTGGCGTTGAGGGTCTCCACCTTGAGCTCGCCCGCCATCTGCGGCACGTACTTGATGTAGGAGTTCCAGAAATCGGAGTCGGCCCGTGGATGGTCGATGCCGACCTTGCCACCTGCGCCGCCACCGGTCGCCGCTGGGGTGTTCGTGGTGCCGCAGGCGGACAGCGCGCCTAAGAGCGCCACCCCGGCCAGGACGGACCCGATCTTCATCATTCTCTCCTCAGTCGAAGCCCTTGCATTCCACCGTCGACGGCCAGTGCCGTCCCTGTGGTGGCGGCCGACTCCGGTCCCGCGAGGAAGACGATCGCCGCCGCCACCTCCTCCGCGCTGACCAGGCGTCCCATCGGCTGCCTGGCGTTGAGCGCCGCCCGCTCGGCCTCCGGGTCGGCGGCCGAGTCCAGCAGCCGCCCCACCCACGGGGTGTCGGCGGTGCCGGGGTTGACGCAGTTGATCCTGATCCCTTCGCGCACGTGGTCCGCGGCCATGGCCAGCGTGAGCGAGAGCACCGCGCCCTTGGTCGCGCTGTAGAGCGCCCGCTGGGGCAGGCCCGCCGTGGCGGCGATCGAGCAGGTGTTGACGACCGCCGGGTGCTGCGACCTCCTGAGGTACGGCAGGGCCGCGCGGGTCACGCGCACGATGCCGTACACGTTGACGTCGAAGACGTTCTGCCATTCGGAGTCGGGATTGTCCTCGACGGTGCCCTGCGCCCCGATGCCGGCGTTGTTGATGACGATGTCCAGCCCGCCCAGGCGCTCGGCCGCCTCGGCGACAGCCGTACGGACCTGCTGGTCGTCGCGCACGTCGCAGGCGACGTCGCCGCCGCGCAGGTCCAGGGCGAGCGCCTGCCAGCCGCGCTTGCGCATGGCCTGCACGACGGCCAGGCCGATGCCCGACGCTCCGCCGGTCACGATGGCTCTCATCTCAGCCCCTCCAGGTGTAGGTCGCGATGGATTCCTGGTGCATCTCGGCGCTGAACCCGGGCCTGACGGGCGCCCGGTAGCTGCCGTTCTCGATGACCACCGGGTCGACGAAGTGCTCGTGCAGGTGGTCGACGTACTCGATCACCCTGCCCTCCATGGAGGCGCTCACGGCGACGTAGTCGAACATCGACAGGTGCTGCACCAGCTCGCACAGGCCCACGCCGCCGGCGTGCGGGCAGACCGGGACTCCGAAGCGGGCGGCCAGCAGCAGGATGGCCAGGTTCTCGTTGACCCCGCCGACCCGGGCCGCGTCCAGTTGCAGGTAGGAGATCGCGCCCGCCTGGAGCAGCTGCTTGAAGATCACCCGGTTCTGCACGTGCTCCCCGGTGGCCACCGCGATCGGCGCCAGCGCGCGGGCGATGGTGGCGTGGCCGAGCACGTCGTCGGGGCTGGTCGGCTCCTCGACCCAGTACGGGTTGAACTCCTTCAGCGCGCCGACCCACTCGATGGCCGCGCCCACGTCCCAGCGCTGGTTGGCGTCGATGGCGATGGGGAAGGCGGGGCCGCACACCTCGCGGGCGACGCGGAAGCGGCGCACGTCGTCGGCCAGGTCGGCGCCGACCTTCAGCTTGATCTGGGTGAAACCCTGCTCCAGCGCCTCCTTGCAGAGCCGCCGCAACTTCTCGTCGTCGTAGCCGAGCCAGCCGGGCGAGGTCGTGTACGCCGGGTAGCCGTGCTCCCTGAGGTGGGCGATGCGCTCCTGTTTGGAGTCCTCGTTCCTCCTGAGGATCTCCAGGGCCTGGGCGGGGGTGAGCGCGTCGCTCAGGTAGCGGAAGTCGATCAGCTCGACGATGCGCTCGGGGCTCATCTCGGCCAGCAGCAGCCACAGCGGCTTGCCCTCGCGCCTGGCCTTCAGGTCCCACAGCGCGTTGACCACGGCGGAGATCGCCATGTGCATGACGCCCTTCTCGGGCCCGAGCCAGCGCAGCTGGGAGTCGTAGACCAGCTCCATGTACAGCGAGCCGAGGTCCTCGGCGTCCCGTCCGAGCACGTACGGCCTGAGCGCGTCGATCGCGGCGGTCTGCACGTCGTTGCCCCGGCCGATGGTGAAGGCGAACCCGTGGCCCTCGTGGCCGTCGTCGGTGCGCAGCACGACGTAGGCGGCCGAGTAGTCGGGGTCGGGGTTCATCGCGTCGGAGCCGTCCAGCTCGCGTGAGGTGGGGAAGCGGATGTCATGGCTCTCCATCGCCACGATCGCGTAGGCCGTCAAGGCGATCCCTTCAGACATCGGATGTATCTGGGCCATGATGCTGCGCTATTCCGGAAATCCTGTCAAGATTGGGCGGACTCGCGATCGAAACCATCGGAGGACTCAGTGCGTCTCTGGTACGACCGGCCCGCCACCGACTGGGAGAGCCAGTCCCTGCCGATCGGCAACGGCGCCATGGGCGTCTCGGTCTACGGAGGCGTCGCCACCGAGCGGCTGCCCTTCAACGAGAAGACGTTGTGGACCGGCGGGCCCGGCTCCAAGGAGGGCTACGACTTCGGCGACTGGGCCACCCCGCGCCCAGGGGCGATCGCCGGGATCCAGGAGGCGCTCGACCGCGAGGGCACGCTGTCGCCCGGGGAGGTCGCGGCGCGGCTGGGCCAGGCCAAACGCGGCTACGGCGCCTACCAGACCTTCGGCGAGCTGCGGCTCGAGTTCGGCCACGCCGACGCCTCCGGATACGAACGGGAGCTGTCGCTCGACGAGGCCGTGGCCAGGGTGCGCTACGACTGCGACGGGGTCGGCCACACGCGCGAATACTTCGCCTCCCATCCCGGGGGCGTGGTCGTCGGACGGCTGGCCGCCTCGGAGCCCGGCGGGCTGTCCTTCACCGTGCGCCACACCTCGCCGCACGCGCCGGAGATCACCGTCTCGGACGGCAGGCTGACCATCCGCGGGGCGCTGGACGACAACGGGCTGCGGTTCGAAGCCCAGCTCCAGGTGCTGACCACCGGCGGCAGCCGTACGGACCACCTCGATCACCTGTCGGTCACCGGCGCCGACAGCGCGGTCCTCATCCTGTCGGCCGGCACCGACTACGCGCCCGTCCATCCCGCCTACCGCGGCGACGACCCGCACGACCGGGTCACCGCGGCCGTCGACGCCGCCGCGGCCGCGGGCTACCAGGCCCTGCTGCTGGAGCACCTCGCCGACTACCGCGAGCTGTTCGACCGGGTCCGGCTGGAGATCGGGCAGCAGGAGCCCCCGATCCCCACCGACCGGCAGCTGGCCGCCTACACCGGCGGAGCGTCGGCGCACGACAGGGCGCTGGAGGCGACCTACTTCGCCTACGGCCGCTACCTGCTCATCAGCTCCTCGCGGGCCGGGTCGCTCCCGGCCAACCTGCAAGGGGTGTGGAACGACGTCACCGACCCGCCGTGGAGCGCCGACTACCACGTCAACATCAACCTGCAGATGAACTACTGGCCCGCCGACCAGACGAACCTCTCCGAGACCTTCGCGCCCTACGACCGGTTCGTGAAGTCGCTGGTCGAGCCGGGGCGGCGCACGGCCAGGGAGATGTTCGGCTCGCGCGGATGGGTCGTGCACAACGAGACCACGCCGTTCGGCTTCACCGGCGTGCACGACTACGCCGAGGCGTTCTGGTTCCCCGAGGCGGCCGCGTGGCTGGCCCAGCACCTGTTCGACCACTACCGATACTCGCTGGACGTGACCTACCTGGAGTCGGTCTATCCGGTGATGCGGGAGCTGGCCCACTTCTGGGTCGACAACCTGGTCGAACGCGAGGGCCGCCTGGTCGTGTCCCCGAGCTACTCGCCCGAGCACGGCGACTTCACCGCGGGCGCCGCCATGTCGCAGCAGATCGTGTACGACCTGTTCACCAACGTGCTGGAGGCCGCCGAGGCGCTCGGCGACGACGAGCAGGAGGTACGGCAGGCGCTGGCGAGACTGGATCCCGGGCTGCGGATCGGCTCCTGGGGGCAGTTGCAGGAGTGGGCGGACGATCTCGACTCACCCGGCGACGAGCACCGGCACGCCTCCCACCTGTTCGGCCTGCATCCCGGCCGCCAGATCCGGCCAGGCACGCCCTTCGCCGAGGCCGCCATGGTCAGCCTGGTCGCGCGAGGCGACGGTGGCACCGGCTGGTCGAAGGCCTGGAAGATCAATTTCTGGGCCCGCCTGCGCGACGGCGACCACGCCCACACGATGCTCGCCGAGCAGCTGCGCCTGTCCACGCTGGACAACCTGTGGGACACCCACCCGCCCTTCCAGCTCGACGGCAACTTCGGCGCCACCTCGGGGATCGCCGAGATGCTGCTGCAATCGCACACCGGCGTGATCGACGTGCTGCCCGCGCTGCCGCGCGCCTGGCGCGACGGGTCGGTCCACGGGCTGCGGGCCAGGGGAAACGTGACGGTGTCGCTGACCTGGCGCGACGGCGCCGCCACCGAGGTCGTGCTGCACGCCGGGTCGGACGGCCCACTGCGGGTGCGCTGCGGAGACGACCTCACCGTCGTGGAGGCGCGAGCGGGTTCGAGCCACCGGATCCCGCTGGGGTGAAGAGCAGGGCCGCGGCCAGTGCGGTGGCCGCGGCCCTGCCCGGTCAACGGGGACCGGTGCTGTTCAGCCTAGGAACGACGACGCTCGCGGCCATCGCCCGGCCGATGGGGATCGGGCTCAACCGATCGGTGGAGCCTGGTAGCCCAGCTGCCGCAGGTGCTCCGGCGAGACACGGGCGACATTGTGGTCGTGGTCGGTCGAGGCGTACTGGTGCAGGGCCCACTCCTTCCACGGTTGCGGCGCCTCGACCTCGCCCTTGTCCTTGCCGTAGTGGGCGACCCAGAGGGGGTAGTCGCCCAGGCCCTCGCCGTGGGTCTTGGCGAAGGACCAGGAGCTGTAGAACATCGGCCTGACCCCGGTGGCCTCGCGCACGCGCTCCAGCCACCGCTTGGCCCAGGCGTTGACCTCCCCGGCCGGGCGGCCGTCGGTGACCTCCAGGTCGAGGACGAGCAGGTCGCCCTGCTCCAGGCCGTGCTTGCGCACCTCGGCCAGGAACCTGTCGGCCTGCCGCACCGGGTCCTGGCCCGGACGGCCGAAGTGGTAGGCGCCGCGCACCAGGCCGTTCTTCTTCAGCTCCGACCAGTTGCGCGCGAAGGTGCCGTCGGTGAACGTGAGCCCCTCCGTGACCTTGGCGATGCCGAACGACAGGTTGTCGGCGCTCCAGTCGAAGCCTTGGTCGTGGTTGGAGACGTCGACGCCGTACGGCTGGGACGGCTCGGCGGGGGCGGCCTGGACGGCGGCTCCCGTCGCGGCGGCTCCCGTCGCGGCGGCTCCCGTCGCGGCGGCTCCCGCCGTGGCGGCTCCCGCCGTGGCGGCTCCCGCCGTGGCGGCCATGGCGGGTTCCGCCGTGGCCATCGCGGGGATCCCGGCCGCGAGCGCGGCGGCCAGGGCCGATCCGGCCAGCATCGGCCACCTGCGTCGGCGGGCCCGGTGGCGGCCCTGCGCGCTCTGGGTCCTCAGGCGCTTGCGCAGGGGTTGGACGGCGGCGGCCGCGAGGGTGACGGCGAGCGCGCCGGTGACCACGAGCGCGCCCTCGCCGCCGGCGGGAGGGGGTTGCTCCGTACGGCTCAGCGCGATGGGCACGGTCTCGGCCTCCGAGGTCGGGGGTGGAGGGGGTCCGGCGGCCTTCGCCCTGGCTTGTGCCTCCTCGAAAGTCAGGCCGTCGACTTTCACCTTCCTGGGAAGGCCGTAGCCCACGATGGTGCTGTTCGTGTCGCGAACCTTCCGTTTGAGGTGGACGCCTTCGGTGTTCGCCTCGATCGTGTGGATCTTGCCGTTGGCGACCTTCTCGACGATGCCGATGTGGCTGATTCTCGCGCCCGAGAAGTTGAAGAACACGAATGCGCCGGGCTCCGGTTTCGTGGACCATGCGCCCTGCTGCTTGAACCAGTTCGCGTGGGACGGGGTGTAGGCGAACTGGCCGGTGTACTTCCAGACACCCGCCTTACTGGCGGCCCAGGCAAGGAACATGTCGCACCAGGCAGCGGAGTCGTAGCCGCCGGACTGGGCGATGTTCTCGCCATACCAGTCGCCGTACTTGGTGTAGCCGCCCGCTTCCTCTCTGTACGGCAGTTCAGCTTCGATGACCTTGAACAGCTTGTCCGAGATCGGATCCAAGGGGGAGGGTCCTCTCCTTAGGACGCCTACCGGGTTAGCTGACGGGTTCGGGCCAGGAGATGCCCTACCGCGAAATTCGAGCGCGCCGCACAGCGCTCGGGGCTCTCGGATTCACCCCGGAAAGTTGGGTCCCCGGTTCCCCGCGGAGGGGGATTCGGCGATCGGACGTCGCCCCCTGGGTGGAGGCGTATCACCGTCCGATAACGAGGGACCTTAATAACAGTCTGAATAAAACCCAAAATCTGGAAAAGTAAAATCACGCTTCGGTGGCGGATCAGTCACGCCGGGTCACCACTTGACGGTCGTACAGGAGCGGGGTAGAACACGTTTCAATACGGTTGTCTACCAAGCGCTTGATCAAATCTACGCGATGAGGTGGCCCGGTGCACATCGACCTCGTTGACCAGGACCAATACGCCGAAAACGGTCCGCCGTTAGCCCAGCTCGCCTGGCTCAGATCCCACGCGCCCGTCTACTGGCACGAGGGAGAACCAGGTTTCTGGGCCGTCACCCGCCACACGGACGTCGTCCACGTCTCGCGACACTCCGAGCTGTTCTCCTCCTCCCGCAAACTCGCCCTGTTCAACGAGATGCCCGAGGAACAGCGCGAGCTCCAGCGCATGATGATGCTCAACCAGGACCCGCCCGACCACACCCGGCGGCGCGCCCTGGTCAACCGCGGGTTCACCCCGCGCACCATCGCCGCCCTCGAACAGCACATCCGCGAGATCTGCGACGACCTCCTCGACCAGTGCTCGCCCTCCGACGAGATCGACTTCGTCACCGAGATCGCCGCCCCGCTGCCGCTGTACGTGATCTGCGAGCTGATCGGCGCCCCCGTCGAGGACCGCGACAAGCTCTTCCACTGGTCCAACCAGATGATCGGCGCCCAGGACCCCGACTACGCCTCCTCCCCCGAGGAAGGCGGCGCCGCGGCCACCGAGGTCTACGCCTACGCGGCCGAGCTGTCCGCCAAACGCGCCGCCGCGCCGCCGCGCGACGACATCGTCGGCAAGCTCCTGCAGCCCACCGAGGCCGGTGAGCGGCTGACCGACAACGAGTTCGAGCTGTTCGTGCTCCTGCTGGCGGTGGCGGGCAACGAGACCACGCGCAACGCCGCCTCCGGCGGCATGCTCGCCCTGTTCGACCACCCCGACCAGTGGCAACGCCTCGTCGACGACCCCACGCTGGCCCCCACCGCCTCGGAGGAGATCGTGCGCTGGGTCGCCCCGGTCAACCTCTTCCGCCGCACCTCCACCCGCGACCAGGAGCTCGGCGGGCAGCAGATCGCCGAGAACGACAAGGTCGTGATCTTCTACTCCTCGGCCAACCGCGACGAATCCGTCTTCGCCGACCCCGGCGTCTTCGACATCGGCCGCGACCCCAACCCGCACCTCGGCTTCGGCGGCGGCGGAGCGCACTTCTGCCTCGGCAACCACCTGGCCAAGCTCGAGCTCAGAGTGCTGTTCGAGCAGCTGGTGCGCCGCTATCCGAAGATGCGCCAGACCGGCCAGGCCCGGCGGCTGCGCTCCAACTTCATCAACGGAATAAAGGAGTTGCCAGTCCGCCTAAGCTGATTTTTCATGCGCCTCTCCGATATTTCTCCAGATGAGACCCTCTGGAGCCTGCAGCGGCTCTCCTACGCCGTCGAAGCCGAACTCATCGGCGACGACCGCATCCCGCCGCTGCACGAGTCGCTCGACGACCTGCTCGCCGAACCGCTGACCTGGGTCGGCGCCTTCGACGAGGACGAGCGGCTCATCGGGGCGATCGCCTGGTCCTTCGCCGACGACGGGCTGCTCGACATCGAGCGGCTCGTCGTCGCCCCCACGGCCTTCCGCCGCGGCATCGGCCGCACCCTGGTCACCGAGGCGCTGACGCGGGCCGGCGACCGCGGAGCCGTCGTGTCGACGGGCCGGGACAACAAGCCGGCCAGATCGTTGTACGAGCGGCTCGGCTTCGCATGGGTGGAGGACGTCGAGGTGATCCCCGGGCTGTGGATCACCCGCTACGCTCGCTGAGCCGTTCTCCCCAGGGTCTGGAATTTCGTGTTACGTCGCCACCTAGGGCTCGTGGTCGCCGGGCTCTACCTGCTCGCCTGCGCGGCGGCCGCCGTCATCAGCATGCTCGATGGCCGCCTGCGGGCCCTCTGGCTGGCAGTCGCGTGGGACACCCCTTACTCGTTCGCCGCGATCGTCTACCCTCCACCGGCTTCGCCCGGTGTCCAGGTCGCAGGACTGGCCCTGCTCTGCCTGCTCAAAGCATGGATGCTCTGGCAGGTCCTCCTGCCAGGACCGGGCGCCGCTCCGCCCCGCCTGCTGCGGCGCCTGCTGTACATCGCGGCGGCGCTCCACGCGGCCGGCTGGCTCCTGCTCGACCAGCTGCCCGAATACGTGTCGGCTGGCGTGTACCTGCTGGTGTGGGGCCCGCTCGTGATCCTCTTCAGCCGCATCGCGGCCGGCTGGCTTCGGACCGTGCTGCTCGTGCTCGCCGTCCTGGACATCGTGTCGAGGGTCGAGAATCTCGCCGACGAGATCCCCGGACTCGAGTCTCCCGCCGTCCTCGGCCTCACCCGGGTTGCGTTCGTGGTGTGGAGCCTGCTGATCCTGCTGGCCCAGCGGCGCGACGACTGCTTCAGCGTCACCACGCTCAGGATCGGAGGACTCTCCTTCGTCATCGGGCTGATCGCCCCGATAGCCGCAGGCGCGCTCGACCTGAAACTGATCGGCCACCACCTCGACGTCTTCTTCGCCGTCTGGCTCGTGCGCTCCGCCCACGACCTCGGGAGGACCTCTCTGCCCACGAGCCCCCTCCTTTGGCCCCGGCGGCTCCTGATGTCCACCGGCGCCGTGCTGCTCGCCCTCGGCCTGCTCAAGCCCGAGAGCGCATCCTTACAGACTTTCACCGGCCGAGAGATCGACTGCATGGCGTGGACCTTGGAGCACCGCGGAGACAGCGACACCGCCCCGGAGGACAGGGAGCAAGCCTTCCTCTGCCCGAAGTGATCGGCGGGAGGGAATTGCGGATCCTGCAGTCGGAAGTACGCCTGCCGACCTGCGTCAAGGGGCCCCGGCCACTCCCGCGTCAGGGTCCACATGCGCCTGCGAGGAGCACCTGATCCTCGTCTCTACCCGGGAAGGTCCAAGCGCACGGTCCGTCCACCGCACCTCACGCTAGGAGGCCTTCCCCGCCTCCTGGTAGGCGCGGGGCGTGATCCCGAAATATCGTCCGAACCATCGGGTGAGGTGGCTCTGGTCGGCGAACCCCGTCTCACCGGCCACCTGCCCGATCGGCCGGCCCGCCGCGATGCGCCTGCGCGCCTCCCTGAGCCGAAGCTGGCGCTGGTAGTCGCTGGGCGCCATGCCGTACCTCGCCTGGAAGGCCCGGTAGACCGCGAACCGGCTGCCTCCGGCGGCCAGGGCCAGGTCCTCCGCCGTCAGGTCGTCGAGGAAGCCCTCGTGGATGCGCCGCCGCACCCTCTCCGCGATCATCGCCCCGCCCCTGAGTCCTTCGATGGGAAGCGCGGCGGGTCTGGTCGAGGCGCGCCTGACGATCGCCGCCACGGTCGCGTCGAGCAGCTCGTCGCGCCTGAGCGCCGGAGCGTTGCCGAGCAGCGCGCCGTGCAGCGCCCTGAGCGCGGCGGCGAGCACCGGGTCGTCGACCACCGGCTCGGCGAAGAGCGGCATGCCGGGGACCAGCTCCGGGCCGATGTGGACCATCCGGTAGGTGAAGCCGAGCTCGGTCGCCGAGTGGCCGTCATGAGGGTCGTCCGGGTTGAACGCCATGATCATCCCGGTCGCGCTCGTGTGCCTGCCGCCCCGGCACCTGAACGTCTGCGCGCCGTCGTCGGTCACCCCGAACGAGTACGTCTCGTGGCTGTGGCGGTGGTAGACGTGCTCGGTGAAGTGCGCGTGCATCGCCTCCACGGGCTGCTGCCGCGCTCGCCAGTAGCGGGCCCACTCCGGCATCACCCTCCCATTGTGCCTGCCGCACCAGCGTTCAAGACGCGGCCCCGTACGGCAGGCGATGCTGAGGGCCATGCGTTTCGACACCAAGATCGCGATCGTCGTCCGTTCCGACCTGGCCACCTGGCAGAGGCTCAACGTCACCGCCTTCATGGCCAGCTCGGTGGCGGGTGGCGTGCCCGAGACCATGGGGCTGCCCTACGCCGACGCATCGGGCACCGCCTACCTGCCGATGTTCCGCCAGCCCGTGCTCGTCTACGAGGGCGCCGACGCGGCCGCGCTGCGTGCCGTACGGGAGCGTGCGGCGGGGCGGGGGATGGAGGTGGCGGTGTACATCGAGGAGATGTTCAAGACGGGCAACGACGACGACAACCGGGCGGCCGTGGCCGGGGTCGAGACGGACGCGCTGGACCTCGTCGGGGTCGCCGTGTACGGCCCGCGGAACGCGGTGGACAAGGTCATGAAGGGGCTGCCCCTGCATCCGTGAGGCGCCACTTATCCACAGAACCCGTTCGCCCCGCCCCCGGCCGCCTGTCCGCGGCGCATCCTTCCCCCGTGCCTCCCACCGCCCGCCCCAGCCACCCCTCCCCCGAACCCCCCGCTGCCCAGTCCGCCCAGTCCGCCCGGTCCACCCGGTCCACCCGGTCCACCCGGTTCGCACAGTCCTCCCCATCAGCCACAACTTCCCAGTCCTCCCAGTCCTCCCAGTCCTCCCAGTCCTCACAGACCACTCAGTCCGCCCAGACCACCCACCCCTCCCCTGCCCGCTCGTCCCCCGTCGCTCGTTCCTCCCCGGCACGCTCCTCCCCCGGTTCTCCTGGGCGCTCCGCTCCCGGTTCCCTCGCTGCCCGCGCCCGGGTCTTCACCGACCTCATCCCCCAGGCGGTGGCCTGCCGCCAAACCGCCGCCCACCTCTGGGGCCTGACCGCCCTCCCCTGGAGCGCCCCCGAAGCCGCGTGGCCGGTCGAACTGGCCGTCCCCGAGCCCATGGAGCTCGTCGGCTGCCTCACCCACGTCGAAGCCGTCCCCGCCCGTGAGGTCACCCTGCGCGACGGGGTCCGTGTGACCACCCAGGAACGCACCGCCCTCGACTGCGCCCGCTGGCTGCCCCGCCCCGAGGCCGTCGCCGCACTCGACCAGTTCGCCCGCCGCGGCCTCGACCTGGATTCGCTGGCCCGCCAGGCGGGAGGCCACTGGCGCCAACGCGACACCCTCCTCATGGCCGACCGCGGCTCGGCCTCACCCCGTGAGAGCTGGCTCCGCGTCGTCCTCATCGAGGCCTGGCTGCCTCCTCCCGCCACCCAGATCCCGGTCCCCCTCGGCGACGGCCGCCGCGCCTACCTCGACCTGGGCTGGGAGGAGTTCAAGGTCGCCGTCGAGTACGACGGCCACGAGCACCACTCCTCCGAACGCGACCGCGACCACGACTCCCAGCGCCGCAAAAGGCTCCGCGGCCTCGGCTGGCGCGTCTTCCCCGTCGACAGGTCGGTCTTCCCTGCCCGCTGCGGCGACGTGATCGAGGTCGTGGCCAACGCCCTGTTCGAGCGCGGCTGGCGCCCCGGCAGCGCCCGCACCGCCCGCGTCCTGTCCCGCATCCGCGCCCACCGCCGCAGACGCTGGTGAGGAGCCGCGCCAGGGATGCGAGCGCGGCTCGGCATCCCCAGTCCGCCGCGCCCGCCGCCGCAGACGCGCCGCCCCGACCCCACCGTGCCCAGCGACGCAGGAGCAGGTACCCCTACCCCCCTGCCACCCACCGACGCAGGCGCGCCGCCCCGGCCCCACCGTGCCCAGCGACGCAGGTGCGGCGCCCCTACCCCACCGTGCCCACCGACGCAGAGGAGCGGGTGCCCCGACCCACTGCGTCCACCGACGCAGACAGTGGTGATCAACGGACTTCGTGAGGCCGGTGCGGCGGCAGTGGCGCCCTCAGACGGCCAGTCACCCCACCCACCGTGTCCGAGTGTGCTCACCGCCGAGTGAGAAAGCCCGCACCGGGGAATGCTGCCCGCCGTGGGAGGCGCGGGAGCGGAACGATGCGCCCGCGCCACGCGTTCGGCATCTAGGAATCCCGACCAGTGGAGTGTGGTCTGTGGCCGAGGGACTCTTCACCCGCTTAGACAGCGCCCTCGAGAAGGAATGGGGCCGCTGGTCCCTCAACCTCGAAGGCGCCGATCCGCGCGACTTCCTCAACGATCTCGTCCGCGGGTTG
Organism: Nonomuraea sp. NPDC050663; assembly: GCF_044456985.1. Lineage (NCBI taxonomy): Bacteria > Bacillati > Actinomycetota > Actinomycetes > Streptosporangiales > Streptosporangiaceae > Nonomuraea > Nonomuraea sp. NPDC050663. The sequence continues at coordinate 101,526 of NZ_JBITGL010000005.1, read as the reverse complement.
AAGGGTAATCCCGACGGGTCGGGCAAGAAGATCGAGAGCAAGCACCGCTACGTCGGTCTCGTGCCGACGATCTCCTGGCTGCTCACCTGCCGCGACCCGTCGTATCCGGTCCTCTACGACTCGCTCAAGTGGTTCGCCAGGCTGTGGGACACCTGCCTGCCGGCCCTCGACGACGCGCGCTACCACTACGTCAGCCTCGGCGTCGGCAGCGGTGAGAAGGACTGGCTCATCCTCAACCAGCTCCAGCGTAACAACCCCGACCTGCTCTACATCGCCCTCGACATCAGCGCCCACATGCTGCGCCTGGGCACCGACGAGATCCGCAAGCGCCTGCCCGGCCGGGTGCTCCCGATCGAGCTCGACTTCGAGGACCGCTCCAGTCTCCGGGCGCTCCGCAAGCTCCTCAACGACATGGTCGGCGACGATCCCATCCTCTTCAGCCTGCTGGGCAACACGCTGGCCAACATCGAGCGCGACAAGGACTTCCTCAAGAACCTCACCACGGTGCTCAGGCCGCAGGACCGGCTGGCCCTGGAGATCGCGACGACTGATGTGCTGACGGAGTCGACCGCGGCGGCCGCGGCGGCCGAGCGGCGTGGAAGCCGCCTCTACAACGAGTTCGCGACGGCATCGCTTGGCACCTATACCGACTTGACGGTCGACACCAACAACCTGGAGTTCGTCGGCAGCGTGGAAGACTCCCACGCGATCAGGATCGAGGCCTCCTACGTCAACAAGTCCGGAGCGACGATCCCGCTGATGCTGCCCAACCGCGAGGTGATCCCGTTCCGCGCGGGCGAGGGGATCCGGCTGTCGGTGGCGCGCAACTACTGGGTCGACGGGCTGCGCACGCTGTTCGGGACCTGCGGTCTGCACGAGATGGCGGTCGACATCGAATTCGGCGACACCAAGGAGGAGGTGCGCGACTCGGCCAACTTCGGGCTGGGTGTGGTGCTGCTGCGGTACGAGCCGCACGTCGATGGCACGACCTCGCCGCTGGGCAGGGTCTGGGGGGCGGGTGGCGGCGCCCCGAGAATCGGGTGAGCCATGGTCCGCCTGGCGATCCGGCTGACGACTCTGGGCGCCCTGGGGCTGGCCCTGGTCTCGGCGTGCTGGTGGTGGTGGGCGGCCGACGGCACGGACACGTGGCTCGAACCGGCCGCCACCGCGCTGGCCCTCACGGCGGCGCTGACGGGCATCCCGGCCGAGCGCTGGGCCGCGGAGGCCGAGCGCCGGCGTCATGCGCTCATCGCGTTGCGCCGCGAGTTCGGGCAGAACAAGCGGATCCTGGCCGATCCCCGCTTCCGGCCCGAGAACCAGGGGGTCGGGCAGGTCTATCCGCGGCTGCTGCTGGGCACGGTCGACACCGTCTTCATTTCCGGCGCTCTCGACGTGGGGCGCGACGAGAAGTTTCTGGAGATGCTGCTCGACTGGCGTAACGTGGCGCAGGATCTCAACCGGCGGCTTGATGTCACCGAACTGCGGTTGTGCACGATCGACACCCTCGATCACCGGGAGCTGGCCTACTTGCGCGGCATCGGTCAGCCGGGCGGATTCCTCGCCGGGGTGACGGCTCGGCTGGAGGTCTGCGAGGCCTGCCTGGAGGAGACGTTGCAGGGTCCGACACGCCGATGGTGGGCCGCCCGCCTGCAGCCTGCCCTCCGGGGGCAGCCGGGACTCCAGGGACAGCCGCTCCAGGGACAGCCGCTCCAAGGGCAGCCCCTCCAGGGACAAAAGCTCCAGGGCCCGGCATTCCAGGGCCCGGCATTCCAGGGCCCGGCGTTCCAAGGCCCAGCGTTCCAAAGTCAAGCGGTGCCCGAGGCGGAGTGATCGAGCACGGGTAGGTCGGCGAGGCGAACGCGACCGATCAGGGCCAGGAGGAGTCCTGGTCCGGGTCGCCCCCCTCGGAAAGGAGACGAATGTCCGATTCGACCATCATCGCCACAAGCTCGTCGAACGAAACCGTGGGCTCCCACCCGAGCTGGACCCGCGCCTTCTTGGGGTCCGCGCACAGCAGGTCCACCTCGGCGGGCCGGTGAAGCGACGAGTCGCAGACCACGTACTGCTCCCAGTCCAGCCCCGCCGCCGAGAAGGCGGCCTCGACGAGTTCGCGCACCGACTTCATCCGCCCCGTCCCGATGACGTAGTCCTCGGGGGTGGCCGCCTGCAGCATCAGGTGCATCGCCCGTACGTAGTCGCCGGCGAATCCCCAGTCGCGTCGCGCCTCCAGGTTGCCCAGGCGCAGTTCGGTGGCCATGCCGAGCTTGATGCGGGCGACTCCGAGCGACACCTTCCTGGTGACGAACTCGGCGCCCCGGCGCGGCGACTCGTGGTTGAACAGGATTCCGGAGACGGCGAACATCCCGTAGGACTCGCGGTAGTTCTGGGTGAGGAAGTGCCCGTAGGCCTTGGCGACGCCGTACGGCGAGCGGGGGTGGAAGGAGGTGCGCTCGGTTTGGGGGGTCTCGCTGACCTGGCCGAACATCTCGGAGGAGGAGGCCTGGTAGAAGCGGATCTGGCGGGAGGTGGCCGAACCTCTGGAGATGCCCGAGCACACCCGGATCGCCTCGAGCATCCGGAGCACGCCCATCCCCGTGACCTCGGCCGTGAGCTCGGCCTGCTCCCACGACATGGGCACGAACGAGATGGCTCCGAGGTTGTACACCTCGTCGGGCTGGACCTTCTCCACCGCGGAGATGAGCGAGCCCTGGTCGAGCAGGTCGCCGCGGGCGATCCGGACGTCGGCCAGCAGTTTGCGCATGCGCGAGACGCGCGGGTTGGCCTGGCCCCGGGCCAGGCCCCAGACCTCGTATCCCTCGCTGAGCAGGTGCTCGGCGAGGTAGGAACCGTCCTGGCCGGTGATGCCGGTGATCAGAGCGCGCCTGGCCAAGAGGTCCTCCAACTGTGACTTTCAGGGCAATGTACCGGCACTTTGGACGTACAGCACAAGATCAGGTAGAACGTGTTCCACAGAATAACGCTCGGTCAGCACAACTTCGCAGTTCGCGAGGCCTGCGCATGCCAATGGGCACAATTCCACGTGACCTACCGAATGGTAGCCTTTCCGGCTAAGGTCATCTTCCACGGTACACACCCGTCTCACGGGTCCTACCGGCGAGAAAGGGGTGTCCGTGAGCGACACGCTGCGGATCGCACTGCTCTCTTACCGCAGCAAGCCCACGTGCGGCGGTCAAGGCGTCTACTTGCGGCACCTCAGCCGCGAGCTGGTCGCGCTGGGCCACCACGTCGAGGTCTTCTCCGGCCAGCCCTACCCGGAACTCGACGAGGGTGTGATCCTCAACAAGGTCCCGAGCCTGGACCTGTACATGGACGAGGACCCGTTCCGCACGCCGAAGCTGCGCGAGTTTCGCGACTGGATCGACGTCCTCGAGTACGGCACCATGCTCACCGCCGGCTTCCCCGAGCCGCTGACCTTCACCCTGCGTGCCCTGCGCGAGCTGAAGAAGCGCCAGGGAGACTTCGACGTCGTCCAGGACAACCAGACCCTCGGCTACGGCCTGCTGGGCATCCAGAAGCTGTTCCCCGTGGTCGGCACGATCCACCACCCGATCAGCGTCGACCGCCGCATCGAGCTCGAAGCGGCCAAGAGCTGGAAGAAGCTGACGATGCGCCGCTGGTACGGCTTCGTCAAGATGCAGGCCAAGGTCGCGCCGAAGCTCAACCCGATCCTCACCGTCAGCGAGTCGTCGCTGGCCGACATCCACCGCGACTTCAACGTCCCGCAGGCCAACATGCGCCTGATCCCGCTGGGCGTCGACACCCGCTACTTCCACCCGCGCCCGCACCTGCCCAAGCGCAAGGGCTCCATCGTGGCGGTGGCCAGCGCCGACTCGCCGATGAAGGGCGTGGCGACGCTGCTGCGGGCGGTCGCCAAGCTCGCGACCGAGCGCGACGTGAACCTGACGGTGGTCAGCAAGCCCACGCCGGGCGGCCCGACCGAGAAGCTCGTCCAGGAGCTGTCGCTGTCCGACCGGGTGCGTTTCGTGCACGGGATCTCCGACACCGAGCTGGGCGAGCTGATCGCCACCAGTGAGATCTCCGTCGTCCCGAGCCTGTACGAAGGGTTCTCGCTGCCCGCCGTCGAGCACATGGCCTGCGGCACCCCGCTGATCGCCAGCCGTACCGGCGCGCTGCCCGAGGTCGTTGGCGACGCCGCCGTGCAGGTGGCGCCGGGCGACGCCGAGGAGCTGGCCGCGGTCCTGCGCCGCCTGCACGACTCCCCCGAGGAGCGCGAGCGGGTGGGCAAGGCCGGCTACGACCGCGCGATGGAGCGCTACACCTGGCAGGTCGTGGCCAAGCGCACCGTCGAGGCCCACCGCGAGGCCATCACGAACTTCAAGCGCCGATAACACCCTAAGGAGATCTCCAAAGTGCTGACCGTTGACTTCGCCCGGCTGCCCGTGGGGCCCGGGGTGCGGGTGCTCGATCTGGGCTGCGGCGGTGGCCGTCACGCCTTCGAGGTGCTGCGGCGGGGCGCGGACGTGGTGGCCTTCGACATGGACCAGACCGAGCTCGACAGCGTGAAGTCCATGTTCCTGGCCATGGAGGAGGCGGGCGAGGTCCCCGAGGGCGCCCACGGCGAGACCGTGCACGGCAACGCCCTGGAGATGCCCTTCGAGGACGCCAGCTTCGACAAGGTGATCGCCGCCGAGATCCTGGAGCACATCCCGGACGACATGGCCGCGATGCGCGAGCTGCTGCGCGTGCTCAAGCCGGGCGGCACCGCCGCGATCACGGTGCCGGCGTTCCTGCCGGAGCGCATCTGCTGGGCGCTGGACGAGGCGTATCACACCGCTCCTGGCGGACATGTCAGGATCTACACCCTGGCCGAGCTCCAGGCCAAGCTCAAGGCGACCGGGTTCGAGATCGGCCCGCACCACCACGCGCACGGCCTGCACGCGCCGTACTGGTGGATCAAGTGCGCGGTGGGCGTCAACAACGACGACCACCCGCTGGCCAAGGCCTACCACGAGCTGCTGGTCTGGGACATCATGAAGCGCCCCGCGGCCACGAGGATCGCCGAGGCCGTCCTCAACCCGCTGATCGGCAAGAGCGTGGTCCTCTACGTCAGGAAGCCATGATCTCCCGCTCTCAGGTCGTCCAGACCGCCAGGAGCATCGCGGCGATCCAGGGCGACGACGGCGGCGTGCCGTGGCCCGAGGGGCACGTGGACGCCTGGAACCACATCGAGTGCCTGATGGCCATGTCGGTGGCCGGACTCGGCGCCGAGGTCCGCAAGGGCTACGAGTGGCTCGAGAACCACCAGCGCACCGACGGCTCCTGGGCTTCCAAGATCCTCGACGGCCGTCCCGTGGAGGCCAACGGCGAGTCCAACCACGCCGCCTACATCGCCGTGGGTGTCTGGCACGAGCTGCTCGTCACCAAGGACCAGGCCTTCGCCGAGCGCATGTGGCCCGTGGTCAAGAAGGCGCTCGACTACGTGGTCGGCCTGCAGGCCCCGCGCGGTGAGATCGTCTGGGAGCGCGACGCGGTGGGCCGCGCCTCCGACTACGCCCTGCTCACCGGCAGCTCGTCGATCCACCAGGGGCTGCGCTGCGGCGTGCTGCTGGCCGATCACCTCGACGACCCGCAGCCGCACTGGGAGCTGGCCGCCGACCGGCTGGCGCACGTGATCAAGGCCCATCCCGAGGCGTTCGCCGACAAGAGCCGCTTCTCGATGGACTGGTACTACCCGGTGCTCGGCGGCGCCGTACGCGGCCCCGACGCCTTCGAGCTGCTGCACCGCGAGTGGGCCACCTTCGTCGTGCCGGGCCTGGGCATCCGCTGCGTCTCCGACCAGCCGTGGGTGACCGGGGCCGAGACCTGCGAGCTGGTGCTGGCGCTCGACGCGCTCGGTGACCGTTCGCGGGCGGAGCGGCTGTTCGACGACATGCAGCATCTGCGCCACGACGACGGCTCGTACTGGACCGGCTGGCAGTTCGCCAACCGCAAACACTTCCCGCACGAGCGGTCCGGTTATACGTCCGCCGCGGTGGTGCTGGCCGCCGACGCCCTGTCGGGGCTGACGCCGGCGGCGGGCATCTTCCGTGCCGCGGCGGCGCCGGGCGTGGTCCCCGCCGACCCCGAGGCCTGCGGCTGCACGCCCGCGCGAGCCTGATCCGCCAGGACCCGGGTACGGCAGAGCAAGCCGATTTGCCGTTCTTTTACGGCGAATCCTCGGAGTGCCGTCCGCCGATCCCGTCATGCCCTTACTAGTTTCGGGACTGGCCACAAACGGGCGTCTTCGGGGGAACAGTGGGCGCAACATCGCTCTTGGACCAGGTCTGGACCGAACCGGCACCAACCACGCCCCGTGGCCTGAGGCGCTTGCTGGTGATGGAGCCCGCCGAGGCCGAACTGGCCCGGTACCGTTTCCGCCTGCGCCCGGGCCCATCACGAGAGATCCTCGAAAGGGCGGAGAAGTCGTACATCTTCGGCTTCAACTCCGCCCTGGCCGACGAGACCCACACCATCGACACCATCTCCCCTGACCAGCGAGGATTCGCCTACGAGGGCGCGGCCAGCGCCTGCACGCTCCTCGATCTGGCCACACCGACCCGGGGCCGGCGCCTGCACGAGCTACAAACCGGCCCCGCCAAACGTCACTCGCACGCCGTCCACCTGGGCGCCGGCCGGGCTTACGCCCGGGTGCCGGTGCGCAGGACCTTCGCCCGCCTGGATCCGCTGCTGAGGTGGGCGGCGCTGGACGGCTACGGGTTCCAGCGGGCGCTCACGCTCACCGACCAGACGGTGGGCAGGCGCATCATGCCGAGCCTGCGCACCCGCGCCGAGTGCGCGATCGCCGACCAGGGGCTCGGGCGCCTGCTGTGGTTCCACGAGTGCGCGGCGCCCGAGGACGTCGCGGCCCGCATCTGGTCGTTCCCGGCGATGCGGCGCGGCGACCTGTGGAGCGGGGCCGGGTTCGCGGCCACCTCCGTCGGCGGCGCCGACTCCGACGAGCTGTGCAGCCTGGCCTTCCACGCCTCGACCGACGGCTTCCGCGCCCACCTGGCGCAGGGCAGCGCCTTCGCTGCGGCGGCCTCGCTGCGCTCCGGGCACCTGCCGGCGCACACCGCCCAGGCGGTGCAGCTCCTGACCGGGGCTGAGGCCGACGACGCGGCGGCGCGCGTGGACCGGGCGATGATCGCGCTGGGCCACGACCCGCGCACCGCCGACGACTACCTGAGCTGGCGCGCGCACACCAGGAAAGCGTTCACCAGGCGGGGCTGAGCACGCTCGGAAAGCTAGACGCGCTCCAGCACCCGCAGCGAGCCCTCCACCCTGACCTCCTTGAACCCTTCGTCGAGCGCCCGAAGGTACACCCGGTAGGGCGCCTGGCCGCCGTCGGCCGGGTCGGGGTAGATGTCGTGGAAGACCAGAGCGCTGCCCGGCTCGACGAAGCGCGCCCAGCCCTCGTAGTCGCGGGTGACCGGCTCCTCGGAGTGCCCGCCGTCGATGAAGAGCATGCCAAGCGGCGTGTTCCACAACGCCGCGACCCGCTCGGAGCGCCCGACGATCGCGACGACCTCCTCCTCGAGCCCGGCCGAGGCGATGGCCGCGCGGAAGAAGGGCAGCGAGTCCATCTTGCCGAAGCGCGGGTCGACGAGGGTCGGGTCGTGGTAGGCCCAGCCGGGCTGGATCTCCTCCGAGCCGCGGTGGTGGTCGACGGTGACGACCACGGATCCCGCCTCGCGGGCGGCGGCTCCCAGGTAGATCGCCGACTTGCCGCAGTAGGTGCCGATCTCGCAGATCGGGCCCCGCGTGCCGTACCGGACAGCCGTCTCGTAGAGGGCGAGTCCCTCGTTGTCAGGCATGAAGCCCTTGGCCTGCGCGGCGGCGCGCCGGAGATCCTTGTCCATGGTCGCCCACCCTATTCCACCCGAACAAAGCTCTTGTACGACATTCTGGAACCTGTTCTACTTGGCTCGTGAATCAGCGCGCCCGCATCGCGATGACCGAGGACGAGGTGGCCGCCTTCCTCGCCGCGTCACGCAAGCTCCAGCTCGCGACCATCAATCCCGACGGCACACCGCATCTGGTGACGATGTTCTACGCCCTCGCCGACGGCAAGATCGGGTTCTGGACTTACGGTAAGGCCCAGAAGACGCTCAACATCGCACGAGACCCCAGGGTGAGCTGCCTGATCGAGGCCGGAGACGATTACAACGAGCTGCGCGGCGTGCTGCTGTACGGCATCGCCAAACAGGTCGAGAAGACCCTCGACCTGGGTCTCGACATCGCCAGGCGCATGACGCCCGGCGTGCCGGACGACCTGCTTCTGCCGTACGTGGAACAGACCGGGAAAAAGCGCGTGGCCTTCGTCGTCGAGCCCACCCGGGTGGTCTCATGGGACCACAGGAGGCTGTGATGAAGATCAAGGTCGACTACGACGTCTGCGAGGCGAACGCCGTCTGCATGGGCCTGGCGCCCCAGGTGTTCGACGTGGACGACGACGACAACCTGCACGTGCTGATGCCCGAGCCACCCCCAGAGCTGGCGGACCGCGTTCGACACGCGGTCCGTTCCTGCCCCAAAGCCGCCCTCTCACTGGAGGAGTGATCCGAGTATGCGCGCCGCTCTCGTCCACGCCGCAGGCCATGACAAGCTCGATATCCGTGACGACGTCACCCTGACCCCGCTGGGGCCGACCGACGTCCGAGTAAAGATCAAGGCGACCGGCGTCTGCCACTCGGACCTGTCGGCCATGAGCGGCATCCTGCCCCAGCCGATGCCGCTGGTGCCCGGCCACGAGGGCGCGGGCGAGGTGCTCGAGGTCGGCGACCACGTGGAGACCGTCAAGCCGGGCGACCACGTCATCATCAACTGGCGTCCCGCCTGCCAGCAGTGCGAGCTGTGCGTGGGCGGCCAGCCGTTCCTGTGCATGAAGTACGTCATCGAGTCGTTCACCACCGCCAGGCTGCGCTACGACGGCGACAAGCAGGTGTTCGGCATGGCCGGTTGCGGCACCTGGGCCGAGGAGGCCGTGGTGCCGTGGCAGGGCGCCATCAAGATCGACGAGGACGTGCCGTACGAGGTCGCCGCCCTGATCGGCTGCGGCATCACCACGGGCGTCGGCGCCGCGCTGAACACCGCCAAGGTCAAGCCGGGCAGCACGGTCGCGGTGATCGGCTGCGGCGGCGTGGGCCTGTCGGTCATCCAGGGCGCCCGGATCTCCGGCGCCCGCGCGATCCTGGCCGTCGACCCGCTGGAGTCGAAGCACGCCCTGGCCAAGAAGGTCGGCGCCACCCACACCTGCACCCCCGAGCAGCTGATGGAGGCGATCGGCGAGGTCACCGGCGGCACCGGCTTCGACTACGGCTTCGAGGTCGTCGGCAAGTCGGCGTCCATCATGAGCGCCTGGCAGGCGACCCGCGCGGGCGGCGACGTGGTCGTGGTCGGCGCGGGCGCGATGGACGACATGGTCTCCATCTCCGCCTTCAGCCTGCTGTTCGAGGGCAAGCGGCTGCTGTCCAGCCTGTACGGCGAGTCCGACGTGCGCCACGACTTCCCCCGCTTCGCCAAGCTCTGGCGGTCGGGGCACCTGGACCTGGAGTCGATGATCAGCGCCAGGATCAAGCTGGCCGACCTCAACGACGCCGTGGACGCCCTGCGCGGCGGCGACGTGCTGCGCCAGATCGTCGTCATGGACTGATCGTCCGGGTTAATCCCCATACAGCGAAGCCCGCTGCCCCTGATAGACCAGTCAGGTAGCAGCGGGCTCACTGTGTCAGGAGCAGCCGTGGCCGTGGAACTCGTGATTGTCGTGGTCATCGTCGGTGCGGTGATCTGGCTGATCGACCGAGCGCGCAAACGCCGGCGGCAGACCGCCCCTGCGGCGGCCTCTCCCGTACGGCAGGCGGCCCAGCACCTGCTGCCCACCTTCAAGGTGGTCGCGCTGGGAGTGCCGGGATCGGGCAAGACGGCGCTGCTGGCCAGCATGTTCTACCGGCAGTGGGCGCCCAGGCCCGAGCTGGGCAACTACTACTTACGCCTGCCCCACTCCGACGCCTACTACCTCAGCTCCCTCTACCGCGAGATCTCCGACCCGACCGGGCTCTGGCCCTCGGGCACCGGGGTGGGCCAGGAGCGGGAGTTCGAGTTCGGCTGCATGCTCCAGCTCGACGGCGCCCACCACGAGCTGGCGCGGATCAAGTACATCGACTACGCGGGCGAGCTGCTGACCGAGGCGAGTCCCGAGCACCTGTCGTCGTTCGAGGTGCTGCTGCGCCACGTCGAGGAGGCCAGCGTGATGCTGGTCATCATCGACGGCCTGCGGCTGCGCCAGTACTTCGACGGCCACGTCAACGCCGCGTTCCGCCTCGACCTGGCCATCCGCCCCTACATCCAGCTCGCCCTGCGGGCCACCTGCCCCGTGCAGTTCCTCATCACCAAGTGGGACCTGCTGCAGCCGATCGGCTTCGACGACCGGGAACGGCTGCGCAAGTGCCGCGACGCGCTGCTGTCCAACGAGGCGTTCCGCGCGCTGGTGTTGACGCACAACCGCGACCGGATGTTGCGCCTCATCCCGGTCTCCGCGGTCGGGTACGGCTTCGCGGATCTGGCCCCCGGCGGGCACGTGGTCAAGCGCGCCGACGCCGAGGCCAGCCCCACCTACGTCGAGATCCCGCTGTGCGCGGTCGTCCCCGATCTGTTCCAGCAGGTCGAGCACGCGCTGGACGAGGCCGCCCGCACCCAGGTGATGGGCGAGCTGCAACGGCTGATGGGCCGTGGCGGCGGCTGGGCGAACCTCGCCGCGCCCGGCATGGCCCAGACTCCCGCCCGCCGGCTGCTGCGGAGCCTGGCCGGGACCGTCCCCAACGGCGGCCTGGCCGCCGAGTCGGTCGAGCTGCTCGCCGAATGGCTGGCCAGGCCCTTCCTCCAGGAGCGCGAGGACGCCTTCCGGCAGGTCGACGCCTTCGCGGCCCAGCGCGCCACCATCCTGCGGGCTCGCTCGGCGCTGCTGGAGATCATGCGGCGCCAGGTGGTCTCGCTGCAGGAGCAGCTGCCGGAGTCGGTCCTCTCGTACGAGCTGCGGTACCTCCCGTGAGCCGGGTCTGGCCATTCCTCTACGGCAGGGGGCGCGAGCGCGGCTACCGGTTGCTGATCGTGCCGGACCTGCTCACCGATCCGGGCGCGCTGGGCTGGCTGGCGCGGGCCGCCTCCAGCGGGCGCGACGGGGAACGGGCCGAGCGCCTGCCCGACGGGCCGGCCGTACGGCTGGCGGTCAGGTCGGAGGTCGTCGACGGGGAGTTCGACGAGTTCGGCCGGCCGCTCAGGATCAGCTACGGGGTGGTGAGCAGGACCGCCGTGTCGATGCGCGACGTCGATGCGGCGCGGGAGCTGGCGGTCGGCGTCTATCGGGAGTTCCTCGACGCCGAGGAGTCCTTCCGGCCCCGCACGGCCCAGGCCCTGCCCGGCGGGAGGCAGGTGCCGGCTGCCCGCCTGGCCGCCGAGCCGCCTCCCGTCCCGAGTGTCGCGCCGCCCGTCCCGAATGTCGCGCGTGCCGTGCCGAGTGCCGCGCGTGCCGTACGGCCCGGCCGGGTGTCGCGCCTTCGCCTGGTGGCCGTCGCGGGGGCCGTCGTCGTGGCCCTGCTGGCCTTCCTGCTCGTCAGGACCCTGCTCGGAGGCGCCGCCGAGCACTCGCTGCCCACCGCGGGCACCGTCGACCTGGACCTCCTGACCGGCGCGAACACCCCGGGCGCCCCCGATCTCACCGTCACCAGGAGCGACGGGAAGATCTACTTCGAGCCCCCGCCGGGAGCGGCCCTCACCCAGGGCGACTGCCGCCGCCCGGAGGGTCCGGAGGGGCGCGCGCAGGCCGTGCCCGGCAGCCGGTTCTGCGTGACGACGCCGGACGGCGCGGTGTACGACCTGCGGGTGCGCGCCATCACCCCGCAGGAGATCCTCGCCGAGGTGGACGAACCCTAGGCCATCGCGGCGATCTGGATCAGGTTGCCGCAGGTGTCGTCGAACACGGCCGTGGTGACCGGTCCCATGGCCAGCGGCTCCTGCGTGAACCGCACGCCCAGCGCGCTCAGCCGCTCGTACTCCGCCTGGACGTCGTCCACAGCGAACGACGTCGCGGGGATGCCGTCGTGCAGCAACGCGTCGCGGTAGGGCTTGACCGCCGGGTGGTCCGACGGCTCCAGGACCAGCTCGGTCCCGTCGGGGTCGCCGGGCGAGACCACGGTCAGCCAGCTGGCCTCGCCCATCGGGATCTCGGTCTTCTTCGCGAATCCCAGCGTCTCGGTGTAGAAGGCCAGAGCCTTGGCCTGGTCGTCGACGTAGACGCTGGACAGGTGGATCCTCATGGCCGGTCCTTCCTGAGCCATCGCGCGAGGACGCGCTCGATCGGCTCGGTGTCGATGTCGTGGAACTTGTAGCGGCCCTGCCTGCGGGTCCTGACCAGGCCCGCCGCCTCCAGCACGGCCAGGTGCTGGCTGACGGCCTGCCGAGAGGAGCCCAGGCCGTGCTTGGTCGCCAGCCGGGTGCAGATCTCGAAGAGGGTCTGCCCGTCGCGCTCGCTCAGCTCGTCGAGGATGATCCGGCGAGTCGGGTCGGCGAGCGCCTTGAACACATCATCGGGCATGACTCCACAATAGGCAAGTCGCTACTTGCCTATCAAGGCCGATCTCCGATACTGCCCGGGCGTGCCGCCGCTCCAGGCGCGGAAGGCCAGGTGGAAGCCGACGTCGGAGCCGTAGCCGACCCGCTCGGCGATGCGGCCGTGCGACAGCCCGGTTTCCACCAGGAGCCGGGCGGCCTCCTGCATGCGGCGGGCGGCCAGGTGCTGCATCGGCGGCTCCCCCACCAGCTCGCGGAAGCCGGAGGCGAAGGCCGAGCGCGACATCCCGGCCTCGGCGGCCATCGACTCCAGGGTCCACGGCTCGGCGAACCTGGTGTGCACGGCCAGCAGGGCTTTGCCGATCGCGGGGTGGCGCAGGGCCCGCAGGACCGGCACGTCCCGTTCCTCCAGGGCCGCGCGCAGGGCCAGGATGAAGATCAGCTCGAAGGCGCGCAGGGCCACCAGGGCGGCGCCCGGCCGGTCCTCGGCCCACTGCTCCCCCAACTGCTCCAGAGTCCCGGCCAGCAGGGGCTGGCGCTCGACGACCTCGCGTTCGAGCACGATGAGCTCGGGCAGCGCCCGATAGAGCGGGGCGGCGGCCAGGGGCTCGTAGTGCAGGCCGCCGCACAGCAGCTCGGTCGCCTCGCCAGGACCGTCGATCCGCAGAGCCCTGACGGCGCCGGGCTCACGATCGGGGAGCACCTGCGCCAGCGGCACCGTCACCTGCCCGGCCCGGTCGGCGAGCCGGTGCGAGACGCCGTGCGGGAAGATCGCCAGATCGCCGGCCCCGAGGCGGACCGGCTCGCCGTGCCGCGGACCGCAGTCGTCGCCGGCCACCACGCACAGCGGATCGCCCGGCGCCAGCTCCACCACGCACGAGCCCCGCTGCACGTAGTGGAGGATCGCGCAGTCTTCCCGCTCCCCCACCACGCCCCACGGCGCGCGCAGCGACCACGAGCTGTGGAAGACGCCGCGCAACCTCATCGGGGTGAGCAGCTCGCTCAGCAGGTCAGCCATGGACGATCCTTAAATGTTTGCAGATCTCGCTTTATCGAGCGTAGCCCGCCGCCTCACCATAGTGGTCTCCATGACGACATATCTGGTCCTTGGCGCCCGGGGCAGCCAGGGCGGCGCGGTGGCACGACGGCTGGCCCTCACCGGACATGAGGTGCGCGGCCTGGTCCGCGGTCCCGGCGGCCTGCCCGGCGGGGTGAACCCCGCGATCGCCGACCTGGCCGACCCCGCCCAGGTGAAGGCGGCCTTCGACGGCGTCACCCACGCCTCGGTCACCCTCCCGATGGTCTTCGACGCCGACGCGACCGCCCGCTACGTGGACAACATCGCCGGCGCGGCCCAGGCCGCGGGAGTGCGGCGCCTGGTGCTCAACACCTCCAACCGGCAGCCCGACCGGCCGACCGGGGTGCTCATGTTCGAGACCAGGCGGGCCGCCGCCGAGACCCTGCTGGCCTCCGGCGTGCCCACCGTCGTGCTGCGCCCGCCCCTCTACCTCGACAACCTGCGCGCCCCCTGGGTGGCGGAACGGTTGGAGCGGGAAGGGACACTCAGCTACCCCCTGCCCGCCGGCCTGCCGGTGGCCTGGCTCAGCCACGACGACCTGGCCGCGCTCACCGAGGCCGCCCTGCACCGGCCGGGCATCGAGGGCGAGGCGCTCGACATCGGCGGCCCCCGGACGGTCACGGGACCCGAGCTGGCCGCCGCCTTCTCCGCCGCACGCGGACGCGAGATCACCTACCAGGCCCTGGCGCCCGCGGACTTCGAGGCGGGCCTGACCTCCACCTTCGGCCCGCACGTCGCCGCGGGCATCGCGGCCACCTACCACTGGATCGCGGAGCACGGAGACGACCAGATCTTCGCGGGCACCGCGGCCGACCGGCTCGGCGTCTCGCTCACGCCGCTCGAGGAGGCGCTGCGATGAACGACAGGGACGCCTGCGAGGCGGAGATCGTGGCACACCACGAGGTCATCGAGGGGTGGCTGCGCGGGACGCTCGACGACTTCGCGCCGTTCGAGAGGGCCCAGGCGCCCGGCTTCACCCTCAACGAGCCGGGAGGCGCCCGGCTCGACCGGGATCAGGTGATGGAGTGGGTCGAGGGCGCGCGAGGCTCGGCGCCGGACCTCAAGATCACGATCTTCGATGTCCGGCTGGTCGCCGCGGGCCAGACGCATGTCGTGGCGGACTACATCGAACGCCAGCCCACCGGCGACCGCCGCGCCACGGTCGTCTTCGTCAGGGACCCCGAAGCCCGCCACGGGCTGCGGTGGCTGCATCTGCACGAGACCTGGACCCGGGACTGATCCCGGGGATCAGGACCGGCGCAGGTAGAGGTCGCGCAGCAGCGCGATCTCCGAGCCGTGGTGGATGGCCTCCCGGTTGATGTGCAGCACCAGCGCGGCCCGCGGCGCGTCGGGGAAGAGAGGCTCGGCCTCGCGGCAGGGCTCGGCCAGCCCGGCGGCGTCGAGGGAGCGCGCCCCCGCCGCCCACGCCGCGTAGGCCCGGTCGAGCTGCTCCAGCGCCTCCTTGGCCGTGCCGGAGTACGGGTGGGTCTCGTAGCCCGTCTCCGGCCCGCCGAAGTGGCGTGCTGTGCGGGTGCCGAAGACGCCCACGATGACGTGGGCCATGCGCCAGGCGATCGTGGTGACGGGCGGCGGCGACGGCTCCGGGTAGGCGAAGTCGATCACCCAGTCACCCGGGCCGAAGACGGCGCGGCCCTCGGGGACCTGGTCGCGGGGGCGGATGTTCCAGCAGTCGGCGACGGGCTCCCAGAGGTACTCCTCGTCGGTGAGGCCGTCGAGGCGGGGGCGCAGGTGGTGGGTCCAGTGCCAGTCGAGCTGGTCGTACAGCTCCTTGGTCCAGTCGACGCTCATGCACCAAGCATTACCCCAACGGGCCGACAGAATCGGCGTAGTAGGCGCTGGAGAGGTGGCGGGCTGCGGGCCTCGTCGAGGTCGGCATCGGTGAACGAGGCCAGGTCGGCGGGAGTGGCGACCGTGGAGGCGCGCCAGGCGTCGGGCAGCGGCTGCTGCCCGACCAGGCGCGCCTCCAGCTCGGCGACATGGTCGGCGAGGTGGTCGGCGATGCGGCTGGGCGCGGAAGACTTCGGCGGGCGGCGAAGTGTCGCGGGTCAGTCGCTGGAGAAGGCGGCGTCGAAGGCGGCCGTCGGCGGGGTGATCGCGTTGAGCCGCCTGATGTAGGCCAGCGCCTCGGGCGCCCCGTCGAGGCGGTCCATCCCCGCGTCCTCCCACTCGATCGAGATGGGTCCGTCGTAGCCGATCTGGTTGAGCGCCCGGAAGCAGTCCTCCCACGGCACGTCACCGCGTCCGGTCGACACGAAGTCCCACCCGCGGCGCAGGTCGGCCCAGGCCAGGTGCGAGGAGAGGCGGCCGCGGCGGCCGTCGCCCACGCGGACCTTGGTGTCCTTGCAGTCGACGTGGTAGATGCGGTCGGCGAAGTCGAGGATGAAGCCGACCGGGTCGAGGTCCTGCCACACCATGTGCGAGGGGTCCCAGTTGAGGCCGAAGGCGGGGCGGCGCCCGATGGCCTCCAGCGTCTTGACCGTGGTGACGTAGTCGTAGGCGATCTCGCTCGGGTGCACCTCGTGGGCGAAGCGCACGCCGACCTCGTCGAAGACGTCGAGGATGGGGTTCCACCGGTCGGCGAAGTCCTGGTATCCCGCATCGACCATGGAGGCGGGCACGGGCGGGAACATCGCCACGGTGTGCCAGATGGACGAGCCGGTGAAGCCGACGACGGTGTCGACGCCGAGCGCCGCGGCGGCGCGCGCGGTCGTCTTCATCTCCTCGGCCGCCGCCTGCCGCACCTCCTCGGGGTCGCCCGAGCCCCAGATGTGCGCGGGCAGGATGCCCTTGTGGCGCTCGTCGATGGGGTTGTCGCAGACCGCCTGGCCGACGAGGTGGTTGGAGATGGTCCACACCTTGAGGCCGTACTTGTCGAGCTGGGCCTTCTTGGCGGCCACGTAGCCGGGGTCGGCGACCGCCTGCCGTACGTCGAAGTGATCGCCCCAGCAGGCGATCTCCAGCCCGTCGTAGCCCCACTCGGCGGCCAGCCGGCACACCTCGTCGAAGGGCAGGTCGGCCCACTGTCCCGTGAAAAGTGTCACCGGTCTCATCTAGATCTCCCTGTAGGTGCCGTTGCTCTGCTCGACCGCTTCGAGGACCTGCTGCACGCGCAGCCCGTCCGCGAAGGAGGGGGAGGGGTCGGCGCCGGTGCCGATCGCCTCGAGGAAGTCGCGGATCTCGTGGGTGAAGGTGTGCTCGTAGCCGAGGCCGTGGCCGGGCGGCCACCACGCGCCGACGTAGGGGTGCTCGGGCTCGGTGACGAGGATCCGCTCGAACCCTCCGGAACCGGACGACACCCACAGCTCGTTCATGGCCTCGAAGTCGAAGGCCAGCGAACCGTCGGATCCGTTGACCTCGATGCGCAGGGCGTTCTTGCGACCGGTGGCGAACCTGGTGGCCTCGAAGACCCCCATCGCGCCGCCCGACAGCCGCGCCACCCAGGCGGCGGCGTCGTCGACGGTGACCGTGCCCTTGTCGGCGGCGGCCGAGGCGCCCAGGCCGTCGGAGGCGCCCGCGAGGGGCCGCTCCTTGACGAAGGTCTCGGTCAGCCCGGTGACGCCGACGATGTCCTGGCCGGTGATGAACTGCGCGGTGTCGATGATGTGGGCGCCGATGTCGCCGAGCGCGCCGGAGCCTGCCTTGTCCTTCTGCAGCCGCCACACCAGCGGGAACTCGGGATCCACGATCCAGTCCTGCAGGTAGACGGCTCGCACGTGCCGTACGGTCCCGAGCTTGCCCGTGGCGACCAGCTGCCGGGCCAGCGCGACGGCGGGCACGCGGCGGTAGTTGAAGGCCACCATCGACCTGCCGCTCGACTTGGCGGCGGCCTCGGCCATGGCGGTCGCCTCGGCCACCGTGTTGGCCAGCGGCTTCTCGCACAGGACGTGCTTGCCGGCCTCCAGGGCGGCGATGGCGATCTCGGCGTGGGAGTCGCCCGGCGTGCAGATGTCGATGATGTGGATGTCGTCGCGCTCGATCAGCGAGCGCCAGTCGGTGGTGTGCCCGGCCCAGCCCATGCGCTGCGCCGCCTGCGCGGTGGCCTCTTCCGAGCGCCCGCAGACGACCCGCATGGCCGGGGCGACCGGCAGGTCGAAGAAGGCGGTGACGTTGCGCCAGGCCTGGGAGTGCACGCGTCCCATGAACGCGTACCCCACCATCCCGACACCGAGCGTGGAGTCAGTCATACGTCCTCACAAGCCGATACGAGCCGATTGATGTTCTCGGGCGACAGGTAGTGCTCCCGGGCCAGGATGCCCGCGCCCCACGCGGCGGCGTCGACGCCGGTACGGCTGGGCACGATGGTCAGGTGCTGGGTCGCCAGGGGCAGCGAGCGGCGGTAGACCGTTTCGCGGATCCCGGCGAGCAGGTGGTCGTGGACACGCGACAGCAGGCCGCCCACGACGACGACCTCGGGGTTGAAGAAGTTGACCAGGCTCGCCAGCACCTCGCCGATGAGCCTGCCCGCCTCGCGGACGGCGCGCAGCGCCTGCACGTCGCCCTGCTGCACCAAAGCCACGACCTCGGCGCCCGATTCGACGCCGAGCCCGCGGGCCAGGGCGGCCCCGCCCGCGACGGCCTCGAGGCAGGCGCTGTTGCCGCACCGGCAGCCCGCCTCCTCGTGGCCGCTGACCCTGATGTGCCCGATGTCGCCCGCCGAGCCCTGGGCGCCCCTGTGCAGCCTGCCCTCGGCGACGATGCCGCAGCCGATGCCGGTGCCGACCTTGACGAACAGCAGGTGGCGGGTGTCGGGGAAGGCGTGCCGGTGTTCGCCCAGCGCCATGAGGTTGACGTCGTTGTCGACCAGGACGGGCACGTCGGGGAAGAAGGCGGGGACGGGGTAGTCGTTCCAGCCGGGCATGATCGGCGGGTTGTTGGGCCGGCCGGTGGCGAACTCGACGGGTCCCGGCACCCCGATGCCGATGGCCGTCAGGGTGCGCTCGCCCAGCAGCTCGTCGACGCGCTTCTTGACGTGCGTGAGCACGGTCTGCGGGCCTTCCGCGATCTGCAGCTGGTCCTGGGCGGTGGCCACGGTGGCGCCGCCGAGGTCCGTCAGCGCCACCCGGCAGTGGGTGGCGCCGAGGTCGACGGCGGCGATGGTGTGGTCTTCCGTGCGCAGGCGCAGCTGCCTCGGCGGCCGGCCCCCGGTGGACTCGCCGCCGGTGGTCTCCTCGACCAGGCCGCAGTCGATCAGCGCGTCGACGCGCTGGGAGACGGTCGATCTGGCCAGACCGGTGAGCCTGGCCAGATCGGATCGGGTCGTCGCGGACCCCGCGCTGATGAGGGTGAGCACATCACCGGGGGAACCCATGGCGCGACTCTAGAAGCCCGCTTCCGCCGAATCAAGACGGACTTTCGCCGATCGTCGAACAAAGTGCCAGGAGCTAGAGCATCGCCTTCATCGAGTCGGCGGCCGACAGCACGTACGGCTGCTCGGCCATGATCGAGGACCAGTTCTCCGCGATCGCCTCCGGGGTGTCGACGCCCTTGGCCCCGGGGCCCTCGGCGACGAACACGCGCGCCACCTTGCCGCCGCCGACGCTGAAGACCTCGCCCGAGGCCTCGCAGCTGTCGTGTGCCAGGTAGGCCACGAGGGCGCTGACCCGCTCGGCGGTGAACTTGGCCTCGAACTCGGCCGGCAGCAGCGACTCGGTCATCCGGGTCCAGGCGATCGGGGCGATGGCGTTGGCCTTGATGCCGCTGCGGGCGCCCTCGATGGCCAGGGTCTTGGTCAGCCCGACCAGGCCCATCTTGGCGGTGGAGTAGTTGGCCTGACCGAAGTTGCCGAACAGGCCGGCCGGGCTCGACGTGTTCACGATGCGGCCGTAGCCCTGCTCCTTGAGGTAGGGGTAGGCGGCCTGGCTGACCAGGTAGGAGCCGCGCACGTGCACGGCGAGCACGCCGTCGAACTCCTCGACGGTCATCTTGCCGAACGACTTGTCGCGCAGGATGCCCGCGTTGTTGATGACGATGTCGATCTTGCCGAAGGCCTCGACCGCCGCCGCGACGATGGCCCGCGCGCCCTCGGGGGTGGCGACGTTGTCGGGGCTGGCCACCGCCTGGCCGCCGTTCTTGGTGATGAGCTCCACCACCTCGGCCGCCGGGCTCGCCGACGCCCCGGTGCCGTCGAGCGCGCCGCCCAGGTCGTTGACGACGACCTTGGCGCCCCGCTCGGCCAGCAGCAACGCGTGTGACCTGCCCAGCCCGTGCCCGCCGCCGGTGACGATCGCGACCTTGTCCTCGAACCGCAACATGCCAGCCCTCCAGCTCTGCTCCGAAAGAGAACATCATTCTAGTACGGGTGCTGATCGTTGCGGATAGTGATCGAACCGCTCTTTCTCTGCTAAAGTTTTGGGCCCCGCAACGGGGCGGTGGCAACGGCGGCCTCTGCCCTCCCCTCTCGCGGGCTGGAGGACTTATGCCCTTCCGCGTGGTCCAGTGGGCGACTGGTGCTGTCGGCAGATACGCCCTGAGAGATGTCCTGGCCCGGGCGGATCTGCAACTGGCGGGAGTCCTCGTCTACGACCCCGACAAGATCGGCCTCGACGCGGGCGAGCTGGTGGGCGCCGCACCCACGGGAGTGGTCTGCACCGACGACGTCGAACAGGTCCTCGCCCTCGACGCCGACTGCGTCCTGCACATGCCGCTGCCCTCGTCGTACTTCGACGGCAGCCACGGCAACGACGTCGAGACCATCTGCGCCCTGCTCGCCTCCGGCAAGAACGTCATCACCACCACGGGGTTCGTCTACCCCAAGAACTACGGGCACCGGGTTCTGGAACGTATCGAGGCCGCCTGCGCGCGCGGCGGCACCTCCCTGCACGGCACCGGCATCAACCCTGGCTTCATGAGCGACTTCCTGCCGCTCGCCCTGTCGGGGCTGTCGAGCCGCATCGACCACCTGTACGTCCGCGAGTCCTCCGACTTCCGCGGCCACCCCTCGCGCCAGATCGTGGTCGACCTCATCGGCTTCACCCGCTCGGCCAAGGACTACACCGCCGCCGTGCGCCCCTATCGAGCGTTCCAGCGCGCCCTGTTCGCCGAGAGCGTCCAGCTCGTCGCCGACGCGCTCGGCGTCGTCCTCGACGAGGTCGAGGAGACCGACGAGTTCGAACTCGCCACCGAGGAGTTCGAGATCTCCGCCGGCCTCGTCCGCGAGGGCACCGTCTGCGCCTCCCGGTGGATCTTCTCCGGGCTGGTGCGCGGGCGGCCCTTCATGACGATCGAGTGCGTCTACAAGGCCGACTCCACCCGCGTCGAGCGCTGGGCGGAACCCGGGTTCACCATCCACATCGAGGGTGTGCCGCAGATGACGGTCGCCGTCGAGGAGGTCAGCCACGGGCTGGCCGCCGCGGCGGCGCACGCGGTCAACGCCATTCCGGCGGTGGTGACCGCGTCGCCCGGCATCAAGACCCTGCTCGACCTGCCCCTGCCGACCGGCCGCGGAACGGTCCGCCTCGCCTGACGGGCCGCCGCGCCGCGACCTACAGGGGGCTCTCCCTGAACTGCCCGAACCTGCCCCGGTGGTAGAGCAGCGGCCGTTCCTGGTGCACGGCCGTCTCCAGCACCTCCCCCACCACCAGGACGTGGTCGCCGATCTCGTGCGTGGCGTACGGCCGGCACACGATGTGCGCCGCGGCTCCCTCCAGCAGCGGCGTCCCGTACTGACATGGCCGCCACCTGGTCGGCTCGCCGAACCTGTCGATGCCGCGCCTGGCGAACCTCGTCGCCAGCGGCGCCTGGTCGCCTCCCAGCACGTTGACCGTGAAGTGGTCGGCCAGCCGCAACCACGGCCACGTGGTCGACTCCCTGTCGATGGAGAACTGCACCAGCGGCGGGTCGAGGCTGGCCGAGGTGAACGAGGTGGCGGTGAGCCCGACGGGGACGCCCTCCGAGTGCGCGGTGACGATGACGACTCCGGCGGCGTGCTGGGCCAGCGCGCTCCTGAAGCCGTCGGCGTCGATCATCACGGTCATCGCGTCACCTCCTGGGCGACCCGGATCTGCGGCGCGACCCGCCGCGCCCAGCCGTCAAGCACGTCCAGCTCCGCCAGTTCGGATTCCAGCAGCGCCAGCCCTGGTGTCGGCACGTGGGCGCCCAGTTCCACCAGAAGCGGCCGGAAGTGGGCCTCGACCGCCAGCGCGTGCCTGGCGTCACCCATCACCAGCACCGGCACCGCCGTCCGCCCGGCCAGCGCGTTGGGCGGCAACCGGTCCACGAACGCCTTCAGCAGCCCGGTGTAGGTCGCCTTGTAGGTCGGGCTGGCGAACACGATCACGTCGGCGCCCCGCACCAGTTCCAGGGCGATCTCCAATGCGGCGTGCGCCCCGGGCGCCAGGAGCGCGGGGCCCAGCGCCGACAGGTCGACCGTGTCGCGCGGCCCGGCGTATTCCAGGCGCTCGACCAGCGCGTCGGTCACCGCCTGCGCGGCGGCTGCGGTACGTGACCCCGCTCGGGGGTTTCCGATCACGGTGACGATGCTCACGCTGCCTCCAGCCCGTAGTGGCCGCGCAAGGTGCGCGACTCGTACTCCTTGCGGAACAATCCGCGAATCTGCAGTTCGGGCACCACGTAGTCGACGAAGTCGGCCAGCCCGCCGGGCAGCAGGGGCGGCATGATGTTGAAGCCGTCCGCCCCGCCGTACTCGAACCACTCCTGGAGGTGGTCGGCGATCTGCTCGGGGGTGCCCGCGACCACGCGGTGGCCGCGCCCGCCTGCCAGGCGCTTGATGAGCTGGCCGATGCTCAGCCCTTCGCGCCTTGCCAGGTCCAGGACCAGCCGCTGCCTGCTCTGCTGGCCGTCGGGGTTCTGGGTGAGGTCGGCGGGCAGCGGCCCGTCGAGCGGATGGTCGGACAGGTCCACGCCGAAGATGTTCGACAGCTGCTGCACGCCGTAGGCGGGGATGATCAGTTCTTCGAGGTCGCGTTCCAGCCTGAGCGCCTCGCGTTCGGTCGAGCCGATGATCGGCGAGGCTCCCGGGAGGATCTTGAGCTCGTGCGGCTCCCGGCCGTACGGGTGCAGGCGGGCTTTCAGGTCGGCGTAGAACTCCTGGGCGTCGGGCAGGGTCTGCTGCGCGGTGAAGACGGCCTCGGCGAAGCGGGCGGCGAACTCCTTGCCGTCCTCCGAGGAGCCGGCCTGCACCAGCAGCGGGCGCCCCTGCGGCGGGCGCTGGACGTTGAGCGGTCCCCGGACCCTGAAGTGCGTGCCCTCGTGGTCCAGCGGGCGGATCTTGCCGGTGTCTGCGAAGACGCCTGCGCGCCGGTCGGCCACGACGGCGTCCTCGCTCCAGGAGTCCCACAGGTTGATCGCGACCTGCAGGAACTCCTCGGCCCGGTGGTAGCGCACGCCGTGCGAGGGGCGGGTGACGCCGAAGTTGGCCGCCTCGGCCTCGCCCGCGCTGGTGACGATGTTCCAGCCCGCCCGGCCGCCGCTGATGTGGTCGAGGCTGGCGAGCTTCCTGGCGACGTGGAAGGGCTCGTTGTAGGTGGTGGAGACGGTGGCGATCAGGCCGATGTGGTCGGTCACCGTGGCCAGGGCGGCCAGCAGGGTGAGCGGTTCGAGGCCGCCGAGGGCGTTGTGCCTGGCGTTGCCCCACAGGGCCAGGCCGTCGGCCAGGAAGAGCGAGTCGAGCTTGCCCCGCTCGGCGGTCCTGGCCAGGTCTTGGTAGTGGCGGATGTCGGTGATCCGGCGCGGCTCCGTACTCGGATGGCGCCAGGCGGCCTCGTGGTGGCCGACCCCCATCAGGAAAGCATTCAGGTGCATGGTCACGATTTGTCCCTAGAGAGATACGAGTAGGGGCGGAATCGGGATCAATGACACTGGGCGCTCGCGACGCGGCAGTAGTCGACGTGCGCGCGCCGGGTCAGGACCTGGCTCATGTCCATGAAGCTACGGAACGAGTGGCCCTAAGTCAATATTTCCTACAGGATTTACATGGAATACCACAGGTCCGGTTCGCCCACGACCCGACGCACGAGCCCCTTGGCCTCCAGCCAGGCCAGGTGGGCCAGGGTCTCGTTGTTGGCCGCGCGCTTCATGAACGGCGGGATGGTGTCCCACGGCCGCGACCAGGTGAGCTGCGTGGCGACCTCCCAGCACGTCACGCCGTCGCCGCCGGTGACCACGCGCTCCACCTCGTCGAGCCGCTCCCGGTGGTGGGTCATGACGTAGTCGACCCGCTCGGCCAGCTCCAGGAAACGGTATTCGTGCGCGGGGAGCACCTCGTCGACCTCGAAGCGCTTCATCGCCTTCAGCGAGTCGAGGTAGTCGGCCAGGGGGTTGGCGCCCGACTGCGGGTGCACCGCGACCATCGGCGTGATCTTGGCCAGCACGTGGTCGCCCGAGAACAGCAGCTTGCGCTCCGGCGACACGAAGCACAGGTGGCCGGGCGAGTGGCCCGGCGTCCACAACGCCCGCAGGTCCCACCCCTTCAGCCCCACGGCCTCGTCGTGCTCGATCAACCGGTCGGGGATGGCGGTGGAGACCATGTGGCGGATCATCATCGACGCCCCGGCGAGCTCGTCGAGCGTGAGCTCCGGCACGCCCGACCTGACCAGCAGTGCCCGCTCCCGCGCGACCAGCGACTCGATGAACTCGTCGTCGTAGCGGTCGCGCAGCAGGCCCGCGTCGGCGGGGTGCAGCCCGATCCAGGCGCCCGACACCTCGCGGATGCGCCCGGCCAGCCCGTAGTGATCGGGGTGGATGTGGGTGACGAGCACCGCCTTCACATCCGTGATCTCGTACCCAGCCACGGCCAGCCCGTCGCCGAGCGCCTGGAAGGCCTCGTCGGTGTTCCACCCGGCGTCGACGATCGCCACGCCGTCGGGCAGTTCGAGGGCGTAGACCAGGACGTATCGCAACGGATTCACGGGAATCGGAACCGGGATGGACCACAGGCCGGGCCGTACCTTCTCGACCGGGGGCAGCTCGCCGCCCAGCCATGCGGCCCGTTGCGCTTCGTTGGCCGCCGTCACCACGAACTTCGTCATCCCACCATTCTTACAGAACCTTGTTCTGCTGTGGCGGGCGCGGGGGACTTCGGCATCCGGACGAACAGCAGGAGCGACAACGTCACGACACCCGCCGACAACGCCCACGCCACGCTCACGCCGTACGCCGAGGCCATCGTCCCCAGGAGGAGGTTGGCCATGCCGCCACCCGCCTGGAGGGCCAGGGAGCTGATCGAGGTGACGGTGGTGCGCTGGGCGGAGGTGACGGCGTTGTGGGTCATCTCCTGGAAGAAGAGCCCGGCCAGCGCGAGACCGGCGAACATCACGACGTAGGCCCCGGCGGCGCTCACCATGCCGGCGGCCCCGGTGAGGCCGGTCGTGGCCGACAGGGCGGCGATGGCCAGCGCGACGACGGCGACACCCGCCACCGCTCCCCTGCGGCCCCCGCCGAGCACGCGGGCGGCCCGGGGGGCCAGGGCGGACCCGGCTGAGCTGCCGAAGAAGCCGAGCGCGGCGACCAGGGCATAGGCGGTGGCGCCCAGCTCGGTGCCGCCCGCGAGCGACGCCAGCCGTCCCGGCGTCAGCAGCTCGACCGAGACGAGCGCGACGCCGTCGGCCACGGCGAACAGGGTCAGGCGCCGCAGCAGGGAGCCGCCGAAGGCGAGCCGTACGCCGGAGACGACGGTGAGGGGCACCTCGCGCAGCACCCCGCCCAGCCCGCGGCGACCGTGCGGGGGCTCCGGCATCGCGAACACTGTCACGACCAGCAGGCCGACCGCGGCGACCGCGGCCAGGATCGGTGGTACGGCCAGCGGCTCGATCGTCGCGTCCGGCACGATCAGCGGCACGAAGCCGCCCACCAGGACGCCGATTCCCAGCGAGAGCGAGCCCATGGAGGCGCCCAGCGAGAGTCCCGGCTTGAGGTCGGCGGATGAGCCGCTGGCGGCGTGGAGGGTGTCGACGTACCACGCCTCGGCGGGGCCGCTGCTCAGCGCCCTGGCGACGCCCTTGAGCGCCGCCGACAGCACGAACAGCCAGATCGTGGTCGCGAAGGCCAGCGTCAGCAGGCCCGCCGCCATGATCGCGGCGGAGGCGATCAGCACGTTGCGGCGGCCGATCACGTCGGACAGGCCACCGGTGGGCAGCTCCAGGCTCAGCGTGACGACGGAGTAGACCGTCATGACCAGGCCGACCTCGGCCAGCCCGAGCCCGCGCTCCGACATCAGCAGGACCATCGAGGGGATCATCAGCGCGGCGGGCAGCCACATGAGGAAGCTGACCAGGGCGAAACGGCGGCGAGCGGACTCGGGGGTGATCATCTCAGTCGGCCTCTTCCGTGTGACGCGGATAGGCGGCGATGAACAGGTTCACGTGCTCGCCACCCTCGCCGTATTCACGTTCCAGCTCGTCCTTGAGAGCCTCCATCCGCCGATGGAGCTCCCTGAGCCCTTCGGCGCTCAGCCGGACGAAGTAGTCGCTCATTCCGGCCGCGCTCACCCACTCGGCGGGCCACGTGGCGTTCCTGAAGTCGCCCATGACCCTGGCCAGGGCCTCGACCTGGCGCGCCTCCATGATCGACAGCGCCTCGCGGCCCTCGGGCGTCTCCGACATCTGCCGGGAGTCCCACGACGTGTACTGGTGTCTGGCACGCCAGACCCGCTCGCGGCCGTCGGAGGAAGGCTCCTCCTCGATGAAGCCGAACTTCGCCAGCTCGCGCAGGTGATAGCTGGTCGAGCCCGAGCTCTCGTCGACCTTGCGCCCGAGCTGGCTGGCGGTGGCGGGGCCTTCCGCTCGCAGCAGGCCCAGGAGCCTGACCCGCAGAGGGTGGGCCACCACCTTCAGGACCCTGGGGTCGCTGATCACATAGGACTCGTCCATGCCTCCACGATAAACCGCAAAGGCATTTTTGCAAAGACTATTTTGCGATCATCAGATAGATCATGAAACCGAGCACGCCGAGGAGGATGAGCACGGCCATGCCCGCCTGGACCGCGTAGAAGACGATCATCGCCGTCGAGCCCGGCCACTGCTGCGGGGCGGGGCCGAGCGCCCCGGCGTTGAACATGGTCAGCGGGGCGCGATACTCCAGCTCCACCGTGTCGCCCGGCATCATCCGCAGCGGACCGCCCGCGTGACCGATACGTCCCATGTACGGGACGTGCATCGCCAGGTGGTGCTGCCCCGGCACCACCGGTATCACGTTGCGGCCCCACCTGACGGGCACCGGCTGGTTGTTGAGGAACAGACGCGGCTTGACCAGCATGAACAGGAAGGCCATCGGGTGATGCTTGATGTCGACGACGAGCCATGACTGAGGGGGATTCATAACGGGATAGCCTGCCATTCATGCTGGACGACATTCTGGTTGACGAGGCAATTCACACGATTCGCCCTGATTTCGCGGTGCTTGTCATGACGGCTCACGGCCTGCGCAACGGACCCACCGACGACCGCTCGCGCGCCCGGCTGGCCGAGGCGTCGGAGCAGGGCGTGCAGGCCGACAAGATCGAGTCGTGGCGCGAGGCCTACAAGGCCTTCGGCGCCAAGCCCTCGCGCACCAGGCCGAGCGTCGACGCGCTCACCCGCCGGCTGCCGTTGCCCGAGATCAACCAGGTCGTCGACGCCTACAACTCGATCAGCGTCAAGCACTGCCTGCCGATCGGCGGCGAGGACCTCGACAAGTACGACGGCCCCGCCCGCCTGACGGTGGCCACCGGCGACGAGGCCTCGGAGGAGGCCCTCGGCGCCCCCGAACCGGGCGAGGTCATCTGGCGCGACGGCACCGGCGTCACCTGCCGCCGCTGGAACTGGCGCCAGGTCGTGCGCACCCGCCTCACCGAGGAGACGGTCAACGCACTCTTCCTCCTGGAGCGGCTGGAGCCGATGTCGATCGAGGAGCTGGAGCTCGCCGGCAAGGAGCTGGCGGCCCTGCTGACCGAGCTGTCCCCAGACGTCCGGATCGCCACCCGCTTGATCACAAACGGGAAGTAAACCCGCGTTTCCTAGGTTGATACTCAAAGGTGATAAAGCGCACACCCCCCGGATTGACTAGGTAGACGTGACTCCTTTGGATCGTCCTGAGAGGATCGGGCCATCCCTGCTCGCCCGACGGGCGCATCCTGCCAGTTCGGGCGAGTAGCCTTGGACAGGTTCTCTAACATCAACGCCGATCTGCGGAAGAGGGCGATTTCCGCCGTGTCGTCAGAGTCGTCGCGGTCAAACCCGCTGGCAAGCTTTGGACAGAACGAGTGGCTTGTCGACGAGCTGTACCAGAAGTACCTCCAGGATCCCGAGTCTGTGGACAAGGCCTGGTGGAACTTCTTCGCTGACTACAACCCTGATTACGGACCGGGTCGAACCCCGGTCAGGGAGGCGGCGAACGGCCCGGTGACCACCGCGCCCGCAGCGGCTCCCGCACCAGCGAAAGCAGCCGGGAGTGCACCCGCGGCTGCCCCACCGAAAGTTGCCAAGCCTCCCGTGAGCACGCCGATTCCGGCAGGGGCCGAGGAAGTCAAGATGCGGGGCGCCGCTGCCCGCACGGCCCAGAACATGGACCTCTCCCTGTCGGTCCCGACCGCGACCAGCGTCCGGGCCATCCCGGCCAAGCTGCTGATCGACAACCGCATCGTGATCAACAATCACCTGAAGCGGGGTCGCGGCGGCAAGGTCTCCTTCACGCACCTGATCGGCTACGCGATCGTCAAGGCGCTGAAGGCCATGCCGGAGATGAACTTCTCCTACGCCGAGGTCGACGGCAAGCCGACGCTGGTCAAGCCCGAGCACGTGGGCTTCGGACTGGCGATCGACGTGCAGAAGAGCAACGGCGAGCGCCAGCTGCTGGTGCCCTCCATCAAGGGCGCCGACGACATGGACTTCCGCCAGTTCTGGATGGCCTACGAGGAGATCGTGCGCAAGGCGCGCGGCAACAAGCTCGGGGTCGACGACTTCCAGGGCACGACGATCTCGCTGACCAACCCCGGCACGATCGGCACCGTCCACTCCGTGCCGCGCCTGATGCCCGGACAGGGCGCGATCGTGGGCGTCGGCGCGATGGAGTACCCCGCCGAGTACCAGGGCGCCTCTCCCGAGACGCTGTCGCGCCTGGCGGTCTCCAAGGTCATGACGCTGACCAGCACCTACGACCACCGGATCATCCAGGGCGCCCAGTCGGGCGACTTCCTGCGCCAGATCCACCGTCTGCTGCTGGGCGAGGACGGCTTCTACGACGAGGTCTTCGAGTCCCTGCGCATCCCGTACGAGCCCGTGCGCTGGATCCAGGACATCTCGACCTCCCACGACGACGACGTGGCCAAGTCCGCTCGCGTGATCGAGCTGATCCACGCCTACCGGGTGCGCGGCCACCTCATGGCCGAGACCGACCCGCTCGAGTACAAGCAGCGCAAGCACCCCGACCTCGACATCCAGTCGCACGGCCTGACGCTGTGGGACCTGGAGCGCGAGTTCGCCACGGGCGGCTTCGGCGGCAAGCCGCTGGCCAAGCTGCGCGAGATCCTGGGCGTGCTGCGCGACTCCTACTGCCGCACCATCGGCATCGAGTACATGCACATCCAGAACCCCGAAGAGCGGGCCTGGATCCAGGCGCGGGTGGAGAAGCCGTACAAGTCTCCCGACCGCGGCGAGCAGCTCCACATCCTGGAGCGTCTCAACACCGCCGAGGCCTTCGAGACCTTCCTGCAGACGAAGTTCGTCGGCCAGAAGCGTTTCTCGCTGGAGGGCGGCGAGTCGCTGGTGCCGCTCCTCGACTCGGTGATCGGCGAGGCCGCCGACGAGCAGCTCGACGAGGTCGTCATCGGCATGGCCCACCGCGGCCGCCTCAACGTCCTGGCCAACATCGTGGGCAAGTCGTACGCCCAGATCTTCGGCGAGTTCGAGGGCAACATCGACCCGCGCACCGCCCACGGCTCCGGCGACGTGAAGTACCACCTGGGCGCCACCGGGCAGTTCACCGCCCACAACGGCAAGACCATCACCGCCTCCGTGGTCGCCAACCCCTCGCACCTCGAGGCGGTCGACCCGGTCCTGGAGGGCGTCGTGCGCGCCAAGCAGGACCTCCTGGAGCGCGGCGAGGAGGGCTTCACGGTCCTGCCGATCCTGGTCCACGGCGACGCGGCCTTCGCCGGCCAGGGCGTCGTGGCCGAGACGCTCAACCTGTCGCAGCTGCGCGGCTACCGCACCGGCGGCACCGTCCACGTCGTGGTCAACAACCAGGTCGGCTTCACCACCTCGCCCGCCTCGTCGCGGTCGAGCGTCTACGCCACCGACGTGGCGCGGATGATCCAGGCGCCGATCTTCCACGTCAACGGCGACGACCCCGAGGCCGTCGTCCGCGTGGGCAAGCTGGCCTACGAGTACCGTCAGGCGTTCCGCAAGGACGTCGTGATCGACATGATCTGCTACCGGCGCCGCGGCCACAACGAGGGCGACAACCCCGCCTACACGCAGCCGCTGATGTACGACATCATCGACGCCAAGCGCTCCACCCGTAAGCTCTACACCGAGGCCCTGATCGGCCGCGGCGACATCACGGTCGAAGAGGCCGAGCAGGCGCTGCGCGACTACCAGGCCAAGCTGGAGCAGGCCTTCACCGAGGTCCGCGAGGCGGCCAAGAAGCCGCAGGAGACCGCCGACGCCGAGCTGCGCGTGCCGCCGACCGAGGTCGTCAAGTGGAGCCACGACGACACCCCGACGGCGATCACCGACGAGACGCTCAAGCGCATCGTCGACACCCAGCTCAACCTGCCCGACGGCTTCACCGTCCACCCGCGCCTGGGCCCGATCATCCAGCGCCGCGGCCAGATGGTGGAGCAGGACAGCATCGACTGGGGAATGGGCGAGACCCTCGCCTTCGGCTCGCTGCTCATCGACGGCCACCCGGTCCGCCTGGTCGGCCAGGACTCCCGCCGCGGCACCTTCGTGCAGCGCCACGCCGTGCTGGTCGACCGCGTCACCGGCGGCGAGCACACCCCGCTGAAGACCTTCAACCAGGGCACCACGAAGTTCTACGTCTACGACTCGCTGCTCAGCGAGTTCGCGGCGCTGGGCTTCGAGTACGGCTACAGCGTCGTGCGTCCCGACGCCCTGGTGTTGTGGGAGGCCCAGTTCGGCGACTTCGTCAACGGCGCCCAGACGATCATCGACGAGTTCATCTCGTCCGGTGAGCAGAAGTGGGGCCAGAAGTCGGGCGTCGTCCTGCTCCTGCCCCACGGCTACGAGGGTCAGGGCCCCGACCACTCCAGCGCCCGCATCGAGCGCTTCCTGCAGGTCTGCGCCCTCGACAACATGACCGTCGCCCAGCCGACGACCCCGGCCAACTACTTCCACCTCCTGCGGTGGCAGGTCGAGTCCGGACGCCACAAGCCGCTGGTGGTCTTCACGCCGAAGTCCCTCCTGCGGCACAAGCTGGCCACCTCGAAGGCGGCCGACTTCACCGCCGGCACCTTCCAGCCCGTCATCGGCGACGCCACCGTCGACCCGGGCAAGGTCACCAGGGTCGTGATGGTCTCCGGCAAGCTCTACTACGACCTGGTCCAGGGTCGCGACAAGTCGGGTCGCGACGACGTGGCCATCGTCCGCCTGGAGCGCCTCTACCCGTTCCCGCAGGAGGAGCTGAGCGCCGAGCTGGCGCGCTACGGCTCCGACGTGGAGCTGGTGTGGGCTCAGGACGAGCCGGTCAACATGGGGCCGTGGCCGTACCTCACCCTGAAGCTGGCGGAGAACCCGACCCTGTTCGGCGGGCGCACCCCGCGCAGGGTCAGCCGCTCGGCCAACAGCTCTCCCGCGGTCGGCTCGCACGCCGCCCACGACAGGGAGCTGGAGGAGATCCTCCACCAGCTGTTCTGACCTCGTCAGCACGCGACGCCCCCGTCTTCCCCGGAAGGCGGGGGCGTTCGCCTTCCCCACTAGGGTGACCTGTATGTACTTCACCGACAGGGGCATCGAGGAGCTCGTCCAGCGGCGGGGCGAGGAGGAGGTCAGCCTCGGCTGGCTGGGCGAGCGGCTGCGCGAGTTCGTCGATCTCAATCCCGAGTTCGAGACTCCGGTCGAGCGTCTGGCGACCTGGCTCGCCCGGCTCGACGACGAAGACGAGTAATATCTTGAGTTATTCGGAGACGCGACATATCGTGTAGATATGGAGTGGACGATTGACGAGCCCCAGCAGCTGACCTTCGACGAGGTTCGCGAGCTGAACGTGCGAACGGTGGCCGGACGGCTGAACGTCCTGGCCAGCGATGCGACCCCCACCCTTCACGTGGCGGAGATCGACTCGGCCCCCTTGATCGTCACCCTCGACGACGAGGGCACGCTGACGGTCGCCTACCAGGACCTGACCTGGGACGGGCTGCTGAGCTGGCTGAAGCCCTCCGGCCCGCGGCACTGCGACCTGACGATCACGGTCCCGAGCGGCTGCCAGGTCAGCGTGGGCGTGGTGAGCGCCCATGCCGTGGTCACCGGCTTCACCAGGAAGACCAGGGTGAAGAGCGTCGCTGGCGACATCGTCCTCGACGGCGTGAGCGGCGACGTCTCGGCCGAGACCGTCTCCGGGGCCCTCGAGAGCCGGGCGATGGAGGGCGATCTGTCCTTCACGAGCATCTCCGGCGACCTGACGGTGGCCGGGGGCACGCCGCGCCGGCTGAAGGCCAAGACCGTGTCGGGCAGGATCACCGCCGACCTGCGGCTGCGGCCCACCGGGCACGTCACGGTCAACACCGTCTCCGGCGACAGCCTGATCAGGCTCCCCCACAACGTCGATGCCGACGTGACGATGCGCTCGACCGTCGGCGAGCTCAACTCCTCCTTCGAGGGGCTGGACCACATCGGCAAACCGGGTTCGAGAACCATGCGCGGCAGGCTCGGCGGGGGGATGGCGTCGGTGTCGGCCAACTCCGTCAGCGGCAGGGTCGCGCTCATCAGGGGGGAGAACGAATGAGCCCCGTCTTCGGGCACGGACGGCTGCGGCTGTACCTGCTCAAGCTGCTGGAGGAGAGCCCGCGCCACGGGTACGAGGTGATCAGGCTGCTCCAGGACAGGTTCCTGGGCGTCTACTCCCCCTCCCCCGGCACGATCTACCCGCGCCTGGCCAGGCTGGAGGAGGAGGGCCTGGTCACCCACGAGGTGATCGACGGCAAGAAGGTCTTCTCCCTGACCGACAAGGGGCGCGCCGAGCTGCACGCGCGCCTCGACGAGCTGGCCGACCTGGAGCAGAGCCTGACCGAATCGGTGCAGGACATCGCCCGCGAGGTCAAGGAGGACGTGCGCTCGACCGTGCGCTCGCTGCGCGAGGAGCTGACGCAGGCGGCCAAGGACGTGCGCTCGCCCGACCTGTCGAAGAGCTGGACCCACTGGCAGGAGCGCGACTGGCGCAACACCTGGGCCAGGGTCTGGTCGACGTTCGGCGACGCCCCCGAGAACCGCGCGGAGCTCGACGCCGCCCTGGGCGAGGTGCTGGCCGACTTCGTGGCGCAGGTGCGCCAGGAGGCCTCGGCGGGCAACCTGACCCGGCAGTCGCTGGAGCAGTGCCGCCGCATCCTCGACGAGGCGTCGGCGAAGATCGGCGATCAGCTCCGATAGGCCGCCCGGCGCGCCCGGTAGGCGATGGGCATGTAGCGCAGCCGTTCGGGAAGCCGGGGCGTCACGGCCGCGACCGAACGGCCCAGCGCCAGTAACATCCGCTCTTGCCGTACGGACCACGACAGGCCGAGTTTCTTCCGTACGGCGGGCGGCAGGGTGCCCACGGTGACGAACTGGTTGAACTCCCCCGAGGCCATCCCCAACGGCCGCCATAACGCCCGGGGCAGTCCCGCCGGCGCGGGCGTGGCCTTGAGGGCGGCCAGGACCTCCAGCGCGGTCGGGTGCGCTTCGAGCCGGTCGGCGATCATGTGGTCGAAGTAGACCCAGAACGCCTCCAGGTCGGCGGGCACCTCGCGCTCCGGCACCTGGAGGATGTCGCCGAGCAGCATGAACTCCTCGTACAGCCGGGCCGTGTCGACGGGCCCGCCGAAGATCCGCTGCACTGCGAGGAAACGTTCGAAGAGCGTGAGGTGCACCCAGGCCCACGCCTCGCCGTTCAGCGCGTGGTAGGTGCGGCCCTGCTCGTCGACGCCGCTGATCGGGCGGTGCAGCTCGCGCAGGCGCGCCCCCTCGGCCGGGCCGTCGGCGTAGACCCACTTCTGCACCGAGGTGAGGGTGCGGTTGAGCCGGCCCCAGGGGTCGCTCTTGTAGTCGGAGTGCTCCCGCACGGCGGCGCCGACGGCCGGATGCATGGTCTGCAGGATCAGTGCGCTTCCGGCGGCGAGCAGGTTGCGGTACTCCCCGGCCAGGTCCCACTGGACCGAGCCGGGCCCGAAGGTCTGCATGCCATAAGTATTCGCTTACTCGACGCTGAAGACAACCTTCCCGAAGAGGTCGCCGCCGGCCATCGCCGCGAACCCGTCCGCGGCCTGCGCCAGCGGCAGCACCCGGTCGATGAGCGGGCGCACGCCGGTCTGCTCCAGGAAGACGGCCAGGCGCTGCAGCTGGTCGCGGGTGCCCATGGTCGAGCCGACGACCGACAGCTGCAGGAAGAAGACGCGGTTGAGGTCGGCCGGCGGCACCGCGCCGCTGGTCGCGCCCGAGACGACGATGCGCCCGCCGGGACGGAGCGACTTCAGCGAGTGGTCCCAGGTCGCCTGCCCGACGGTCTCCATGACCGCGTCGACCCGCTCGGGAAGCCGCGCGCCCGGCTCGAAGACCTGGTCGGCGCCGAGCTCCAGGGCCCTGGAACGTTTCTCCTCCGACCTGGAGGTCGCCCACACCCGGTAGCCTCCGGCGCGGCCGAGGGCGATCAGCGCGGTGGCCACGCCGCCACCCGCGCCCTGGACCAGCACGGTCGAGCCCGGCTCCAGCCCGGCCTTGTCGAACAGCATGCGGTAGGCGGTCAGCCACGCGGTGGGCAGGCAGGCCGCCTGCTCGAAGCTGAGTGCGGCGGGCTTGGGCACGAGGTTGCGCCGGGGCACGGCGACCCGCTCGGCGAAGGTGCCGTCGTGCGTCTCCGACAGCAGGCTCCGGCGCGGGTCGAGCGTCTCGTCGGGTCCCGTGCCGATGACCGAGTGCACGATGACCTCGTTGCCGTCCTCGTCGAGCCCCGCCGCGTCGCAGCCGAGCACGATCGGCAGCCGGTCCTGCCGGATGCCGACGCCCTTGAGGGTCCAGAGGTCGTGGTGGTTGAGTGCGGCGGCCTTCACCGTGACGGTGGTCCACCCGTCGGGAGTCTTGGGCTCCGGATGCTCACCCAGGGTCAGCCCGGCCAGGGGGTTGTCGGGATCGGTCTGTGTGGCGGTTACGGCGAACATGTCGGCAATCTACTTGAGCCGGACCCGGATTCCCTCGATCGCCTGCGTCACCCAGTCGCCGGTTCCCGACGCGCCGATCGAGAGCCCGTCGCGGCACAGGTAGGTGAAGCGGCCGCGCGACTGGATCAGCGCCGACGGCGGGCGGGGGTTCGCGCGGCACACCGGAGTGGGCACCAGGACCACCGTCGGCCCTTCCGGCGGGCCGAACCACAACTGGGGCCCGGCGGGCTCCCTGCTCCAGCCCGACTCCCCCGGCTCGGCCAGGCGCAGCGGCTCCTTGGCCGACAGCACCAGGAAGCCGTCGTCGGTCACTTTGCCGGTCAGGTTGCGCGCCCAGGTCATCCGCTGCTCGAAGGTCAGCCCCTGCGAACGGTCGTACAGGGCCAGGCGCCAGTCGCCGAACGCGAACAGCAGCACCTGCCCGGACCCGCCGCCCGGCTGCCGCGGCCACAGGGTGACGTTGTCGGTCAGGTTGCGCAGCGCCTGGCCGCCCCTGCTCACCTCGGCCTGGCCCGCGTAGGGGGCGACCAGCTGGCGGTACATGGTCATCTCGCCGTCGAGCCAGCCGCCCAGCATCGGCCGCACGCCCATCGCCGCCAGGCCCAGCTGACGGGGGTAGCGCACCTCGGCGGCCGTGCCGTCGGGGAAGACCACGTCGATGACCTCGTCGTCGCCGTCGCGGCGGGCCACAGGGCTGATGACGTTCGGCGTCGTCACCACGGCCGTCGGGGTCGGCGTCGGGCTCGCCTTCGGCTCCGGGGGCCCGGAGCCGCGCGTCGACAGGAGGCCGATCACCACGATGACCGCGAGGGCCAGGAGCAGCCCGGCGCCGAGCCGGCGCCGGCGGTCCTTGCTGCCCGCCTCGATGACGTCGAACGGCTCGCTCACGCCGCCAGTTCAGTTGAGGTGGGACCTCGCGCGCAAGGGTTCGGATCTGGCGAAATCGTCACGAAATCCGAACCTGATCACCAGGCGGCCCGGTTGACCCCTCCCTCGGACGAAAGCCGCACCTCCTGACCGACGAGCTCACGCCCCAGGGCGTCGGCGATCAGGTCCGCCTGCCGTACCAGAGCATGAGCACGCCTGCCGTCCGGCAGGTCCACGACCAGGATGCCCTTGTCGGGGCGGCCCTCGCGGTCGTGGGCGATCGTGTAGCCGGCGACGGTGGCGGGCCCCTCGTGCACGTCGGCGATCGGCACCGGATCGGCGACGAAGACCGGGGCGCCGTCGGAACGATCCGTGCCGGGCTCGCTGGACCACACAGCGTAGGCGTGCTTGGTCAGGTGCATGCCGACGCCGGTGACCAGGCCGTGCCCGCCGTCGCGCAGCAGGGCGGCCATGGTGGCCGTGGAGTGCAGCACGTAGCAGCTCGAAGGTCCTCCCGCGTACGGCAGGCCGCCGGTCACGGTGAGCCCCCGCCGGTCCAGCGGGTCGAGCCCCAGCGTGTCGCACGCCTGGCGCAGGGCGATGGCGAAGCAGCTGTAGAGATCGAGCGCGTTCATGTCGTCCAGGCCCAGCCCCGCGCGCTCGAAGGCGGCCCGCGCCGCGTGCCCGAGCGCCTGGCTGCCGCCGAGCGCCGGGCGGGCGGCCACCTCCCAGGTGTCCTCGGCGTAGGCCCAGCCGCGCAGGTAGATCCGCTGGTCGCGGGGGACGTTGAGGCGGTCGGCGAGTCCGGAGCTGGCCAGGACGAGCGCGGCGGCCTGGTCGACCTCGATGACCGCGACCGTGTTCCTGGTGTACGGCCAGCCGACGAACCGGTTGGCGGCGGTGGGGGTGGCCAGTTCCTGAGGAGTCATGACCTTGCGGCGCCAGGCGTGACGGTTGGCGGCGGCCACCTCGGTCATGGGGGCCATCATCTCGCCCCTGTCCAGCATTTCCTCTTTTATGTCGATATTTCTGAATTTACGGCGGGCGGTCTCCATGATGGCGTACGTATGCACCGGCATGAACAGCTCGTGCGCCAGCTCGCTGGCATGCGGAGGGCGTTCCCAGCCATAGGGCGGTTTGGGATTGGCCGCATGACTCCACGGCACATGTTCGCCTTTGTGCCGATAGGCGCGCCGGGTCGCCAGCGCCTCGGCTCCGACCACCAGCGCGGCGTCCAGCTCCCCTCGCGCGATGCGGGCGGCCGCCTCACCGATGAGCAGCTGCGGCGCCGTACCACTGACCTTCGAGTAGACGCGGTGGCGCGGGTCGGCGCCGAGCCGGCGGGCCAGCCGGTCGGCAGGGGCGTCGTACTGCCAGGAGTCGCTGTAGACGATCTGGATCGAGTCCAGCCGGTGCAGCGGAAGCCGCGCGTCGCGGGCCGCCTCTCTGGCCACCAGTTCCCAGAGATCCAGGGGCTCGGGTCCGGGTTGCTCGCGAACGGTGTGCTGGGCCACACCGATGAGACAGGGGGTGCGAGGATCCATGGCGCAATCTAACCAGAACATTATTCGAGTGGCTATTGTTCACTTTGTTGCGCCTGTTTCCAGTGAGATTTTCCGGCCCCTTCGACCTGCGGAAATGCTTTCTCGGAATATATGCGCTCTGGTTATTTCAATAACAGGATGGAACCGTCCCAGACTTTTTCACGTCGTTTCATGGATTTCCGGGAGCGCCTTTCGTTAGCGTCTCGCTCGTTTTCCTGGCCCATCCGGGGCGACAGTCCCCCGCTCTGGGCCGCCGAGAACTGGAAGGAGCTCCACCATGTCCCGAGCAAGGAAGGCACTGGGTGTCGCGATCCCTCTCGCGGCCCTCAGCGGTCTGGTCAGCCTGCCCGCCGCCAACGCCGGCGCGACGGCTGACGACGTCGTCTCCGCCGCGGCGAAGACGACCACCAGCGGTTCGGCGGTCTCGTTCTGGACCCCGGACAAACTGCGCAAGGCCGAGAACGCCGACTACGCCCTCGACGTGACCGGCCGCAGCGGCAAGGCCTCCAACTCCACCCCCGACGGGCCGCCCGGATCCGTGCCCCCGATCGGCCAGGAGGGTGCCAAGTCGCCCAAGGTCAAGCAGGTCAACCTGCCCAACACCGTCGGACGCGTCTTCTTCATCGACGGCAAGGGCGACTGGAAGTACTGCTCGGCCACCTCGATCCAGGGCAAGTACCGCAACCTGGTGGCCACGTCGGCGCACTGCGTCTACGACACCAAGTACAACCGCTTCCACTCCAACTGGGTGTTCATCCCGTCGTACTGGGACGGCAACCAGGCATGGGAGGGCAAGGCCCCGTACGGCATCTACGAGGCCAAGACCTTCAACGCGCACGACGACTTCGTGGTGAAGGAGGACTACGACTTCGACTACGCGTTCGTCAACGTCTTCAGCGGCTACAAGGTCGAGTGGAAGAAGCTGCCCGGCGGCGGCTGGGAGCCGGTCCAGAAGCTCATCGGCCGGCTCGGCGACAACGTCGGCGGCCAGGGCTTCACCTGGAACCGCAGCACCAAGGCCAACGTCTTCTCCTTCGGCTACCCGGCCGGCGAGCACCCCGACGGCGACAAGCCGTACACGGGCCGCACGATGAAGTGGTGCTACGGCAAGACGGCTCCGATGCCGGCTGCCGCCAAGTTCCGCATCGAGGAGCACGTCGGCTTCAAGTGCAGCTTCACCGCGGGCGCGAGCGGTGGTCCGTTCATCTACAACTACCGCAACACCTCGCGGACCGGTTACGTCATCGGCGTCAACAGCGTCGCCTGGGACACCGACGGCAACGACCGGTACGACCACATCTCGTCGCCGTACTTCAACAGCGACACTTACAAGATCTACAAGGCGGCGGCGAACCGGTGGACCGGTAACCCGCCGAAGTGGACCCCGTAAGCACCATCTTGAGGGCCCGTAAGCGCCTTTCACCGGGCGCTTACGGGCCTTCGGGCATAGTTGCCCAGATAACGAATCTCGATCCGAGCTGCAATAGTCCAGTTGATCTGGAAAAATCACCCCAGAACGGAAGGTAGTTACATGATCCCCCGAGTCAGGCACCTAGCGGCAGCCGCCCTCAGCGGCGCGCTGCTGATGCTGCCTGCACTCGTTTCCTCCCCTGCCCTCGCGGCCCCCGCCGACCGCGTCTTCGCCATCGACATGGCCAGAACCGACTCCCAGCTCAAGTCGGTCCTCAAGCAGTGGAGCCCGCAGAAGCTCGCCGAGGCCGAGAAGGCCAGCCCGGCCACGCCCGGCCCCAAGAGCGAGTCCTCCGGTACGGCAGGCAACGGCAAGCCCGTCACCCTCCCCTCCAAGGTCGACCCGCGCGACGTCGAGCCCGTCGCCCCCTCCTCGGGCAGCGCCCGCACCTTCGGTAAGGTCTTCTTCTCCTTCGGGGACAAGGAGTACTGGTGCTCGGCCAGCTCGATCGCCGCCAAGAACGCCAGCGTGGTCGCCACCGCCGGACACTGCGCCTACGACATCCGCACGCTGAAGCCGGCCTCCAACTGGATCTTCGTCCCCAACCCGGGCCCCGACGGCTCCGCCCCCGACGGCATCTACGTCGGCGCCTCGGTCGCCGTCCACGAGCAGTGGCCGTGGACGGGTGACTACGACTACGACTACGCGTTCGTGACGGTGCACTCCGGCATCAAGTGGGAGAACAAGAACGGCGAGCCGGCCCCGGTCTCCGTCGGCAAGCTGCAGGACAACGTGGGCGGTCAGGGGCTGACCATCCTGCGCAAGACGGGGAACACGGTGCACGCGTTCGGCTACCCGGCGGGCGCGCAGCCCAACGGCACCCGGCCGTTCGACGGGCGCGGCCTGAAGAGCTGCACCGGGGCCACGAGCTGGACGAAGTCGCCGAGCTTCATGGTGAAGTACGGGGTGCTGCTGCCGTGCAACTTCACCAGCGGGGTCAGCGGCGGGCCGTGGCTGATGGAGTACAACGCGGGGACCAAGCTGGGCAAGCTCAACGGGGTCAACAGCCTGACCTGGTACAGCGGGGCCAACGGGGTGTACGACGGGATCTCGTCGCCGTACTTCAACAAGGACACGTTGTCCGTCTACCTCGCGGCCGCAGCGGCCTGACGCTTCCTTCCCCAAGGCCCCCGCGGGGGCCTTTTTTCGTTGCAGGACACGGGCTGATGACGCTTAGGTAGATCAATAAGCCTATTTAGACGGAGCGGACCCGAAATCGGTGCCATGTTGGCGATGTGATCTGAGTCACATTTTACTATTCACGCACCGTGTCGTCTCGCTCACACCCCTCGAGACACTTCCGTAACATTCCCAGCTAGGGCCGCGAAAACGGACATCTCTCGGCGCGGCCTCTGACAGATAACGGCACGGTCACGAGGGTAAGCCAGCCTTCCGGATGCTCCGAAGTGGCTTTTACCTGCGAAGATCCCCCGATATGTTCCTTGCTGTCCCTTTACTGACGCATGGGACGCCAGTTGCGTCCCACGACAGAGCAAGGAGCAAGTTCCCTTGAAGCGCATCCTCATCCCCGCCAGCGGTGCCGTCCTGGCCACCGGTCTGCTGGCTGCCGGCCTCGCCACCTCGGCGCAGGCCGCCCCCGACGTCGCCGCCGACGCGCTGGCGAAGAACGCCGCCGCGGCGCAGGAGATCGCGAAGTTCTGGTCCGAGAACAACAACGCCGCTCTCAAGGCTGCGACCGCCTCCAACGTCTGGGACAACTCGGACGTCACCAAGCTGAAGAGCTCCGGCGGCTACTCCGCCGACAGCAAGCCGGGCCTCATCGGCACCCCGGTCACCAAGTCCTCCAAGGTTCACAACGTGAACCTGCCGAAGACCATCGGCAAGGTGTTCTTCGTCAACAACAAGGGCGAGAAGAAGTGGTGCTCGGCCACCGCTATCCAGTCCAAGTACAAGAACCTGGTCTCGACCGCCGGTCACTGCGTCTACGACGTCGCCGACAACACCGACGTCATGTCGAAGTGGGTCTTCGTCCCCGGCTACTACCAGGGCAAGGCGCCTTACGGCATCTACGTCGGCAAGCAGGCGTTCACGCACTACGACTTCGACGTGTACGAGGACTTCGACCGCGACTACGCGTTCGTGACCGTGTACAACGGCATCAACATCTCCTCGAGCACGCCGAAGGAGGTCACGAAGAGCGTCTTCACCGCTCACACGGGGCCGAAGTTCGTCAAGGCCAAGGAAGTCACCGAGGCCGAATACCTGGCCGGTGTCGAGAAGTACGGCGTCAACGGCCCGTTCCAGGCCAAGCCGGTCGACCCGACCGTCGAGACCGTCGCCAAGCCAGCCGACGTCACCAGCAAGAACCTCGAGGAGTACATCTCCAAGGGCATCAACGGCGTTCAGCTCGTTGGCGTCGAGACCTCCGCCTCGGAGTACGAGAAGGCTCCGAAGGGCCTCGAGAACGGCTACAAGTTCGAGCGCCTCAGCGTGCCCGTGCCGATCAGCCAGAACGAGTACGACAAGCTCGTCGCCGACAAGGCCGACGGCAAGCTGCCCTACATTCAGCTCCGTCAGCTGAAGGACGACAAGGGCAACGTCATCGGCTGGGAGAAGCAGCAGTTCTTCGTCAAGCGGTGGACCAAGACCACCGTGAAGATGAAGTACTGGCAGGAGTCGTACTTCACGGTCGACGTCGCCGTCAAGGACGCCGGTCGCCTCGGCGACAACGTCGGCGGCCAGGGCTTCGCCTGGAACCAGCCCACCGGCAAGTACATCCGCGTGTTCGGCTACCCGGCCCTCGCGCACCCGGACGGCAACAAGAACTTCACCGGCGTGACGCCGAAGTGGTGCTACGGCAAGACCTCCGCCAAGGTCGTGCAGGCGCCCGCCAAGAAGATCGAGGAGCACGTCTCCATCCGGTGCTCGATGACCGAGGGCGCCGACGGTGGCCCCTGGCTGTACAACTACAGCAACGCCAAGCGCATCGGTTACGTGAACGGTGTCACCAGCACCTTCGCCGACCAGGACGGCAACAACCGCATCGACACCATCACCTCGCCGTACTTCGACGGCGAGACCGCCACCGTCTACCGCTCCGCGGCCAACGTGTGGTCCGGCAAGATCGTCGGCTGACGCATCTCGCACCCGCTGTGAGCCCTCGGTCACCGAGGGTTCACGGCTAGAGACACAAAGAAGGGGTCTCGGCTTCATGCCGAGGCCCCTTTCGTCGTTTCTGTGGGCTCTTTGGACGCGCGGGAGCCGGATCTGGTGCCATCGAGCTGATGTGATCTGCGTCACATAGCGATGTTGCCCATCGTCACGGGGTCGCTGCAGTCACACGGGACACACTAACAACTCTCTTATCCTGATCTGCGGAAATGCCCACAAACGAACCATGGATCCCTGAGCCCGCTTCAGCCGCTTAAACATCACAGAACGATCACGCCCGACTTGGCCTCTCTTTTCCCTCCAAAGCGGGTTCCTGTTTTCAAGATCGGCACTGTATGTTCCTGGCTATCCCTTTACTGACGCATGGGGCGCAAGAGGCGCCTCACGACAGCGCAAGGAGTTACCTTGAAGCGCATCCTCCTCCCGGCCACCGGCGCCCTGCTCGCCACCGGCCTGCTGGCGGCCGGCCTGGCCACCTCGGCTCAGGCTGAGGCCGAAGTCGACATCAAGAACCTCGCCCCCAGCGGCAAGGTTCAGGAGGCCGTCGACTTCTGGCTCGCGGCTGAGGGCGCGGCCCTGATCGCGGCGGACGAGTACCGCTACGACTACAAGGCCGTTTCCAAGCTGGTGCACACCGGTGGTTACACCACCGACACCAAGCCGGGCCTCATCGGCCAGCCGAAGACCACGGTCTCCAAGGTTCACAACGTGAACATCCCGCGGACCATCGGTAAGGTCTTCTTCACCAAGAACGGTGGCAAGGACCTCTACTGGTGCTCGGCGACCTCGATCCAGAGCTCCTACAAGAACCTGGTC
The DNA here is from genome assembly GCF_044456985.1 of Nonomuraea sp. NPDC050663. Lineage (NCBI taxonomy): Bacteria > Bacillati > Actinomycetota > Actinomycetes > Streptosporangiales > Streptosporangiaceae > Nonomuraea > Nonomuraea sp. NPDC050663. The sequence goes on along the minus strand of NZ_JBITGL010000005.1, from coordinate 58,717 downwards.
GCGACCGCTGGTCACTGCGTCTACGACGTGGCCGGCAACCAGGACACCCTTGAGAACTGGGTCTTCATCCCCGGCTCCTACCAGGCCAAGGCGCCTTACGGCATCTACGTCGGTAAGACCGCCTACACCCACTCCGACTTCTCGGTGTACGAGGACTACGACCGCGACTACGCGTTCGTGACCGTGTACAACGGAATCGGCGGGACCGTCAACAACGCCAAGCAGGTCACGAAGTCGGAGTACGACGCCTACACGGGCAAGAAGTACATCGACGAGAAGCCGATCACCCAGGCTGAGTACCTCGCTGGTGTTGAGAAGTACGGCATCAACGGCCCGTACCAGCAGAAGGCTCTCGACCCCAAGGTCGAGACCGTCGCCAAGCCGGCCGACGCTGCTACGAAGATCGAGGCTTACATCACCACCGGTGTCAACGGCGTCAAGCTCGTTGGTGTCGAGGTTGTCGAGTCGGTCTACAACGCCGCCCCGGCTGGTCTCGAGAACGGCTACAAGTTCGAGCGCCTGAGCAACAAGGTTGCCATCAGCAAGGAAGACTTCGACGCTCTGTCGAAGGCGAAGGCTGACGGCAAGTTCCTGGGCGTCCTGGCTGAGGTCAAGGACGACAAGGGCAACGTCATCGGCTGGACGAAGCAGCAGTTCTTCGTGAAGAAGTGGGTCAAGAGCACCGTCGAGGTGCGCTACTTCGTCGAGAGCTACTTCGTCGTCTCGCACGCCATCAAGGACGTCGGCCCGCTGGCCGCGAACGTTGGCGCCCAGGGCTTCGCCTGGAACCAGCCGACCGGCAAGTACGTCCGTACGTTCGGTTACCCGGGCGCGGAGCACCCCGACGGCAGCAAGCCCTTCTCGGGCCGCACGCCGAAGTGGTGCTACGGCAAGACCAGCGCCAAGACCCCCGCGGGTGTCTCGACCTACAAGGCCGAGGAGCTGCTGGCTCTGAAGTGCGCCGTGACCCCTGGCTACAACGGCTCCGCGTGGCTGTACCAGTACAGCAACGCCAAGCGCGTTGGCTACGTCAACGGTGTCACCACCGCGATCTACGGTGACGCTGACGGCAACGGCCGCATCGACACCATCTTCTCGCCGTACTTCGACGGTGAGACCAAGCAGGTGTACGACGCTGCTGCCAAGAACTGGTCGGGCAACGCCGGCTGATGACGGCTACTGACCTGTGAGGTGGGGCCTCAAAACCCCACCCCGCAAGTTCTAACCGTAGGGCTCGGCTTTGCCGAGCCCTACGGGCTTTTCAGCCCAAAGAAGATCCTTTACGGCTCCCCAGTCCTCTGCCCCCGGATGGTGCCTCCGGTGCGGGCGTCACAGACCTCTTATGGGGAGCGCCTTTCACTAAAGGGATAAGTAAAGGGAAGAGGGCCCGGTCATGCGCGGACCGGGCCCTCGCTTCGTCTCCAAACAGAAGCTCCAGACAGAAGCCTCAGACAGAGGCGAAGTCCTGCCCGAACAGCGCGCGTACCGATGCCACGTTCCGGTACGGCTGCAGCCTCCGCCGCAGGTCTGCCGCATATGACCGGCTGCGGGCCGACTGCAGTTCCCCGGCGACCGAGAACGCCTCCGCCGCGGCCGTGCAGGCCTCCTCGATCTCCCCGCACTGGAGTAACCCGCCGGCCAGCAGGGACAGGTTGAACATGCGTCCGCGGACGTAGCGCCCGTCCATGTCGAGCGATCGCCGGGCGAAGCGGACGGCGTTGACTCCCTCCCCCAGGTCCCTGAAGCAGTGGGAGAACTTCGCCGACAGGTAGGCGGAGTCGAAGTACCCCAGCCACGAGGGCTCGGAATCGGCCGATCGCGACTCGAACGCCGCCTCGGCCGACGACAGCGCCGCCGAGCAGGCGCGCGAGTCGTTCAGCCCGGCGTGGGCGTGGGCCTCGAGGACCCAGGCGGCCGACAGCAGCGTGGAGTGCCCCGATCGCTGGGCCGACAGCTGGGCTGCGCGGGCGAGGTCGAGGGCGTGCGACGGCTGTCCCATGTAGATCGCCTGGTGCGCCATCCCTGACAGGATCTCGCTGCCCAGCGAGTGGTCGTCGGCGCTGCGCGCGAGCCTGAGCGCCTGGATGAGGTAGCGCTGGGCGAGGCCGTGCTGTTCGAGGTCGTAGGCCATCCAGCCGGCGAGCCGGGTGAGTTCGGAGGCGGCCCCGGCGAGGGCGCGTCCGGTGGTCTCGGAGTAGGAGCCGTCGGCCAGCAGCGGGGCGACGGCGGTGTCGAGGTATTTGACGACCGACGAGCGCACGCGCCCGCTGCCGAAACGGTTGTCGAGCTCGCTGAAGGACCGGGTGACCTCCTGGATGGCCGCGACGTCCGATTGGCCGACCTTGCGTCTGCCGGTGCCGTGCGGGCTGCCTCCGGATGGTGCGGTGAGCCACCGCACCGCTCCTGCCGCCCCTGCTCCGATCGCGAAGGTCGAGTCGACCAGGAATCTGCGCCGTTCAACGTCCGCCCGCCACAGTGCCGTCACTGTCGCGACTCCCTCCCGCCACGTGTGCGTGAACTCTTGTCCGAGATGGAGGGGGGTGGTGATGACCGGCATGCCCAGGTCTTCCGGGAAGACCGGCCGGCCCAGCCGGAGAGCGAAGATCTCTGCGAGGAGGCAGGGAACGGGTTCTCGTGGCCGCTGCCCGCCGATCCAGCGCAGGACGGAGCTGTGGTCGTATTTCAGACCGGGGATGCCGCGGCTGGAGCCCAGATCGTTCAGGCGCCGGGCGAGCCCTTTGCGTGAGAATCCCGCTTCGTTGATGAGCCGCTGAAGTGGTTGGTTGGGCTCGCGTTCCATCGCTCTCCTAGATGAGCCCTTACAGAGAGCATTAGTTATAACACGAAGAGTAAAGAGAGTTTCGGCATTCCCTAACACAGCACCGAGGGGTACGGCATGCGTGCCGTACCCCTCAGTGGAGAGCGAGACTCTAGATGCGCGCGACCCCGTCGAGTCGTGCCTGCTCGGCGACCGCGCCGGCGACGGCGGGGGCGACCCGGGCGTCGAACGGCGACGGGATGATGTAGTCGGCCGACAGGTCGTCGCCGACCACGGCGGCGAGCGCGTTGGCGGCGGCCACCTTCATGGACTCGGTGATCGTCGAGGCCCGCACGTCGAAGGCGCCGCGGAAGACGCCGGGGAAGGCGAGCACGTTGTTGATCTGGTTCGGGAAGTCGGATCGCCCGGTGGCCACCACGGCGGCGTGGCGGCGGGCGGCGATCGGGTGGATCTCCGGGTCGGGGTTCGACAGGGCGAACACGATCGAACCGGGCGCCATCGAGGCGATGGCGTCCTCCGACACGGTGGATCCCGACAGGCCCACGAAGACGTCGGCGCCGGCGAGGGCCTCCTCGGTGGTGCCGGTGTGCCCGGAGCGGTTGGTGTCGAAGGCGAGCGCCTCCTTGAAGGAGTTCATGCCTTCGCGTCCGCTGTAGAGCACGCCGCGGGAATCGGAGACGCAGATGTCGCCGATGCCCGCTTCGAGCAGGATGCGGCTGACCGCGACGCCGGAGGCGCCCGCTCCCGCGACCACGGCGCGCAGCTCCGACAGCGGCCGGCCGGTGAGGCGGGCGGCGTTCTTGAGCGCGGCCAGGGTCACGATGGCGGTGCCGTGCTGGTCGTCGTGGAAGACGGGGATGTCGAGGCGCTCGCGCAGGCGGGCCTCGACCTCGAAGCAGCGCGGGGCGCTGATGTCTTCGAGGTTGATGCCTCCGAAGGAGGGCGCCAGCCTGACGACGGTCTCGACGAGCTCGTCGACGTCGGTGCAGTCGAGGCAGATCGGCACGGAGTCGACCCCGCCGAACTGCTTGAACAGCAACGCCTTGCCCTCCATGACGGGCATGGCGGCGGACGGGCCGATGTCGCCCAGGCCCAGGACGGCGGTGCCGTCGGAGACGACCGCCACCACGTTGGAGACCCAGGTGTAGTCGTTGGCGAGCTCGGGCGTCTCGGCGATGGCCGTGCAGACACGGGCCACGCCGGGTGTGTAGGCGAGAGAGAGGTCGTCCGCGTTGCGGACGGGAACGGTCGAACGGATCTCCATCTTGCCGCCCCGGTGGAGGGCGAACGCGGGATCGAGATCCAGATCTTCGAGTGAGGTGACAGCCACAGCGACCCCTGTACTTCATTGGACGGAAGGGAACGTGCGACGAGGAGTGGTCGTCTCGTGTGCGGAACCGGGGGTCACCCGGTTCTCGATTGTGCCACACGCGGCCACCGGCGTTCCGTTGACACATTGTTAAATCCCCGGTGACTGACCGCTATCTGGCAGTCCATAAACTGTCAAAAACGACATATCTCCTGGAGGTCATCTTGAATCGCCGAACCCTGGCCCTCGGTGCCGCCGCGCTGACCGCCGCTCTCGCGCTGAGCGCATGTGGCAGCTCCGGTGGAACCGACACCGCGCAGACCGGCTCGACGGCCGCCGCGGGCGGGCCCAAGCTTGTCCAGGCGGGCAAGCTCACCACCTGCACCAACATTCCTTACGAGCCGTTCCAGTTCAAGGACGACACCGGCAAGGTCGTCGGCTTTGACGTGGACATCGTGGACCTTGCGGCCAAGAAGCTCGGCCTCACTCAGGAGATCGTCGACATCGACTTCGCGGTCATCAAGAGTGGTGCCGCGATGGCGTCGGGCAAGTGCGACGTCGCCGCCGCCGGCATGACGATCACCGATGAGCGCAAGGCGAACATCGATTTCAGCGTGCCGTACTTCGACGCCACCCAGGCCCTGCTGGCCAAGAAGGGCACCGGAGCCACGTCGCTGGACGACGTCAAGGCCAAGGGCCTGAAGCTGGGCGCCCAGGCCAGCACGACGGGTCTCGACTACGTCAAGGAGAAGGGCTTCGACCCGAAGGAGTACGCGGACTCCGCCAAGGAGCTGCTCGCACTCCAGTCCGGCCAGGAGGACGTCATCGTCCAGGACCTGCCCGTGGTCCTCACCTGGCTCAAGAAGCCCGAGATCGCCGAGAAGTTCGAGCTGATCGCCTCGCTGGACACCGGCGAGCAGTACGGCATCGGCCTGAAGAAGGGCGCCGACCCGGTGCTCCTCAAGACCATCAACGAGAGCATCGAGGCCGCCAAGAAGGACGGCACCTACGAGCAGATCTTCGTGAAGTGGTTCGGCAAGAAGCCCGGTGAGCTGGGCTGATGACCAGCCCCACGACGACGGCCGAGCCGGGTCCCGCCCGGCTCAGCCCTCGTAAGAAGCGGCAGCTCGTCAGGGGTGTCCAGTACGTCGTGCTGGGCGCCGCGGCGCTCTTCATCGCGTTCTACACCGACTGGAAGAGCCTCGCCCTCTTCGTGCGGCCGGACGTGGCCGAGAAGACCCTGCCCGACCTGTTCACGATCGCGTTGAAGAACACGATCATCTACTCGGTGGGCGGGTTCATCCTGTCCTTCGTCTTCGGCCTCCTGCTGGCCCTGATGAAGCTGTCGGAGGTCCGGCCGTACCGCTGGATCGCCAACATCTACATCGAGATCTTCAGGGGCCTGCCCGCCCTGCTGGTCTTCGTGCTGCTCAACTTCCTGCCTCTGGCGCTGCCCGGGTTCGAGGTTCCCGGCGGCACCTACGGCCTGGCCATCCTGGGCCTCGGCCTGATCGGCACCGCCTACCAGGCGGAGATCTTCCGCGCGGGCCTGCAGGCCGTGCCCAAGGGGCAGACCGAAGCCGCACGGTCGCTGGGCATGTCACCCATGCGCGCCCAGTTCACCGTGGTGATCCCCCAGGCCATCAGGATCGTCATCCCGCCGACGACCAACCAGTTCGTGGCCCTGCTGAAGGACTCGTCCCTCGTGCTGTTCCTGGGCGTGTCGAGCGGTTTCGTGGAGCTGGCCAAGTTCGGCAACGACGTGGCCTCGGAGAACGCCAACCCGACTCCGATCATGGTCGCCGGCCTGACCTACCTCCTGGTCACCATCCCGCTTGGCTACCTCGCACGCAGGCTGGAGAAGCGTTGATGAACCACGCCATCGAAGTCAGGAACCTGCACAAGTACTTCGGTTCCAACAAGGTGCTCCAGGGCATCGACTTCACCGTCGAGCCCGGCCAGGTCGTCTGCGTGATCGGCCCGTCGGGCTCGGGCAAGTCGACGCTGCTGCGCTGCGTGAACCTGCTCGAGATGCCCACCAAGGGCCAGGTCTTCGTCAACGGCCGCGAGCTGACCCACCTCGACGCCGACATCGACGCCGCCCGCCGCCACATCGGCATGGTCTTCCAGCAGTTCAACCTCTTCCCTCACATGACCGCGCTGAAGAACGTCATGATCGCCCAGCAGCGGGTGCTCAAGCGCGGCGCGAAGGAGGCGGAGATCGTCGCCAGGGAGAACCTCAACAAGGTCGGCATCGGCGACAAGTGCGACTCCTTCCCGGCGCAGCTGTCCGGAGGGCAGCAGCAGCGGGTGGCGATCGCCCGTGCCCTGGCGATGAACCCCACCCTGATGCTCTTCGACGAGCCGACCAGCGCGCTCGACCCCGAGCTCGTCGGCGACGTGCTCACGGTCATGCGCAAGCTGGCGGAGGAGGGCATGACCATGCTGGTCGTCACCCACGAGATGGGCTTCGCCCGCGAGGTGGCCGACCGGGTGGTCTTCATGGACGGCGGCGTGATCGTCGAGGACGGCCCTCCCGCGCAAGTGATCGGCGACCCGCAACACGAACGCACGCGGACGTTCCTGCACCGTGTGCTCCACCCGGAAGAACGATGAGATTTCCTCGCAAGACCGGTGTCCTGCTGCTCTCCCTGTCCCTGGCGACCGCCTGCGGTACGGCCGGGCAGCAGGACACCACCACCAGCAACGCTCTGAAACTGTGCACCAACGCCCCGTTCGACCCCTTCGAGTTCGAGCAGGACGGCACGATCGTCGGCTTCGACATCGACCTGGCGGGGCTCGTCGCGAAGGCGGCGGGCAGGCCCCTGGAGGTCGTCAACGTCGACTTCGACGCGATCTCCGACGGCAGCGCGCTGCGTGAGGGCCGCTGCGACCTGGCCGCGGCGGGCATCACGATCACCGAGGAGCGGCAGCGGCAGGTCGACTTCAGCAAGCCGTACTTCGAAGCTTCGCAGGCCCTGCTCACCCGCAAGAAGAGCAAGGTCAAGTCGCTGAAGGACGCCGACCAGGTCGGCGTGCAGGCGGGCACGACCGGCCTCGACTACGTCAGGCAGGAGGGGCTGGAGCCCGTCGAGTACGACGACTCGATGGAGCAGCTGCTGGCCCTGCAGACCGACGAGGTCGACGCCCTGGTGCAGGACCGGCCGGTGGTGGCGGTGTGGCTGACCAAGTTCAAGCTCTCCGGCGAGCTCAAGCTCATCGGCAGCCTCGACACCGGCGAGGAGTACGGCATGGCGGTGCGCAAGGGCGACGCCCTCCTCGGCACCGTCGACCAGGCCCTGGACGCCGCCAAGCACGACGGCACCTACGAGCGGCTGTACAAGCAGTGGTTCGGCGGGGAGCCACCTGAGGTGTAATAGTCGGTATGGACCTCACCTCTTACGCCGAGCTGGCGGTCCGGCTGGTCAACGAAGGCGGCCATCCCGAGCTGGCGGCGGTCTTCGACGCGGCCGAGCGCGGATCCGAGCAGGAGGTCGTCGAGCTGCTCAACGCCCTGCTGCGCATCAGGCCGATCTTCCCCGAGATCTCGGGGCACGACGGGCTGGGCTGGCACCTGCACCTCAGCGACGACGGGGGCAGCGACGGCGCCGCCGAGGCCCACGTGAAGGCCGTGATGGGCCTGGCCGTGATGGTCACCGAGTTCGGCATCGGGCGGCTCGGACGGTGCCAGGACCGCGGCTGCCGCAAGGCCTTCCTCGACACCTCGTCTAACCGTTCGCGCCGCTACTGCTCCGAGCGCTGCTCCAGCCGGGCCAACGTGGCCGCCTACCGCGCCCGCCGCCGCCAGGGCGCCTGAGGAGCCTGCCCGGCTCACCGGCCGCGGATGCGCGGGGGCCAGTACCGCAGCACGACACGCCCGACGATGTCACTGACCGGACCGAAATCCCAGCTGTCGCGCCTGCCCGATGCGCGCTGGTTGTCGCTCTCCAGCCACCAGCCCTCGTCGCCGTGCCACTGGGCCCTCTTGACGATCAGTCGTTCCGGCTCTCCCGGCAGCCTGGCCACGACGAGATCGCCGGGCCTGATCGCCACGCCGCGCCGTACGAGAAGCCAGTCGCCCGGCACCAGGGCGGGCAGCATGGAGTCCCCTTCGACACGCACCCTCATGGGATTAGCCTCCGCCACACGAGTAAGGTCGGTACTGGACCAAGAGGAAAGGACCTTTCTGATGCTCGCACGACTGCTGCGACCCAAGCACGTGGCTTCAGCTCACTGCGACCTGCCCTGCGGCGTCTACGACCCCGCTCAGGCTCGCATCGAGGCTGAATCGGTCAAGGCGATCATGGAGAAGTACAACGCGAACGAGGACGCGGTCTTCCGCACTCGTGCGCTGATCATCAAGGAGCAGCGCGCCGAGCTGGTCAAGCACCACCTGTGGGTGCTGTGGACCGACTACTTCAAGCCTAACCACTTGGAGCAGTACCCCCAGCTGCACCAGCTGTTCTGGGAGGCCACCAAGCTCGCGGGCGCCGCCGGCGCCAAGGGCAAGGTCGACGTGGCCGACGCCGACCAGCTGCTCTCCAAGATCGAGGAGATCTCCAAGATCTTCTGGGAGACCAAGGCCGCGTAAAGGCACAAATGGGCCCCGGTTGGTGTTTATCAACCGGGGCCTTTTTGGCTCTTGGCGAGTCTCGCTCCGCCAACGTACCCCGCATAGCGGTAAGTTGCAGACAGCGTCACTGGACGGCTAGGAGGAACGTGACTGAGGACACCGAGACCCGCGTGGGTGCGATCCGCGATGTGGTCAGCGCGCGGCTGCCGGCGGACAGCGCCTACTTGTCCGTGCTGCGCATGATCACCGCAGGACTCGCGGCCAGGATCGACTTCACCCTGGACGAGATCGAAGACCTGCGGATCGCCGTAGACGAGGCCTGCGCCATGCTGCTGAGCGAGGCGGTGCCCGGCACGGATCTGACCGCCGAGTTCGAACTCGCCGGCCAGGAGATGCAGGTGCGAGTCGAGGTCGCCACCGTGGGCAGCAGCGCCCCCAAGCGCGATGATTTCGCCTGGATGGTGCTCACCGCGCTCGCCGACGAGGTCGAAGCCGTGACCGACTCCCCCGACCGCATGGCGATCGTCCTGCGCAAGCGCCGCGGCGCGACGCGTGATGGGGCAGGGCCGGCGTGACGGAAAGGACTGGAGCCATGGCCACCACCAGCGAGCCCGCCGTCCCCGACCGGGTGCGAGCCCGCATGCTCTTCGCCGAGCTCTCCGAGCTCGGACCCGACGAGCCCCGCCGGCAGCGGATCCGCGACGAACTGGTCGAGCTGCACCTTCCCCTGGTGGAGTACCTTGCCCGCCGCTTCCGCAACCGAGGCGAATGGCTCGACGACCTCACCCAGGTCGCCACCATCGGTCTCATCAAATCGATCGACCGCTTCGACCTGGCGCGCGGCGTGGAGTTCTCCACCTACGCCACGCCCACGATCGTCGGCGAGATCAAGCGCCACTTCCGTGACAAGGGCTGGGCCGTCCGCGTCCCCCGCCGCCTGCAGGAGCTCAAGCTCAGCCTCACCAAGGCGATCAGCGAGCTCTCGCAGCGCGAGGGCCGCGCGCCCACCGTCGCCGAGCTGGCCACCTATCTCAAGATGACCGAGGAAGAGGTCCTGGAAGGCCTGGAGTCGGCCAACGCCTACTCCACCGTCTCCCTCGACGCTCCCGACTCGGGTGACGACGACGCGCCCGCCGTCTCCGACTCGCTCGGCATCGTCGACGAGTCGCTCGAGGGGGTCGAGTATCGCGAGTCGCTCAAGCCGCTGCTGGAGCGCCTCCCGCCGCGGGAGAAGCGCATCCTGCTGCTGCGGTTCTTCGGCAACATGACCCAGTCGCAGATCGCCAACGAGCTCGGCATCTCCCAGATGCACGTCTCACGGCTGCTGGCGCGCACCCTCGCCCAGCTGCGCGAGGGGCTCACCGCCGAAGACTAGTCGCCGTAGAGGGCCTGCGTCGTCGACGGCGCCAACAGGGCGACCAGGCCTGCCAGAGCGATGACGATGAGCGGCACGCCGATCGCCGGGCGCTCCATCAGCACCGTTCCCCCGACGGGGATGAGGAAGATCTGCGCCAGCACGCCCGGCGCTCTCCCCCACCGCTCCGCCTTCAGCAGGCCGCCGTAGGCGACCCACAGCAGTCCGGCGCCGAGGCCGAGGCCGAAGACCGCCTCCGCCAGCGCCGTCGTCACCTCGGTCGCCTCGCCGAGCAGGGTGTTCACGGCGACGAAGCCGCCCAGGGCCAGGGCGATCACGCCCTCCAGCGCGACCACTGCGGCCGCGACCAACAGGCTCACCGGTCGTCTCACGCCCGCCACCATACCGCCGCCACCGATCGGGTGCGTTTTCGGGCGGCTCCGGGTCCTGGCGGGCCGCCCGCCGCACGTCGCCGTCCCTTTCACGGGCCCGTACGGCACGCATGGGTCACCCCCACCCGCCGCGCGGGGCCGGGCTCCGTCCAGGGAGACGCCACGCCGGCGTGCGGGGCGGGCTACCGTGACGCGACGGGAGCCGTCGCCGCGTCTCCCGACGGGCCGCCGTGACGCGACGGGAGCGGCCGCCGCGCCTCTTGACGGGCCGCCGTGACGCGGCGCATGAAAGAGCCGGCCGGGTGCGTGACCCGGCCGGCTCGTCAGGTCAGCCGGCCCCGGTCACCGCCGGAACCGCCGCCGCGGTGCGAGAGGTGAGTGCCCCCGCCTGGTCAGGGATGCCGCCCAGGTTGAAGGCGTATCGCGCCACCGAGTCCGCGATGGCGTCGGAGTCGACGTCGAGCGCCGTCAGGTTGACGTTGGCGAGGGTGTCGCACGCCTGGTGGTAGCAGCTGTCGTAGGCGACGCCCGCCGTACCGCCGAAGAGCGCGGCCTCCGCGGGTGTCTTGATGCCCTCGGCGCCGGTGAAGATGCCGCCGGCCGGGATGCCGACCGCGATGAACGGCCCGTAGTCGGAGCGCCCGTCGAAGTCGGTGCCCACGGTGGCCAGCCCGCGACTGGTGAAGAAGCTGGCGAGCCGCTGCTCGATCTGCGCCGATCCGGGCGGTCCCGCCGGGGAGCCGACGGCGTCGGAGTCGTCGCCGTCGTAGAGCTTGTAGGCGAAGTTGGGCGAGGCCACCATGTCGAAGTTCAGGTAGAGCCTGATGCGCTCGCGCTGCGCCTCGGTCAGGCCTGCCACGTACTGGTCGGAGCCGAGCAGGCCGATCTCCTCCGCGGCCCAGAAGGCGTAGCGGACCTTGTGGCGGACCGGGAAGAGCTTCATCTGGAGCGCGGTCTCCAGGATGGCGGCGCTGCCGGAGCCGTTGTCGTTGATGCCGGGCCCCTCGGTGACGCTGTCGAGGTGGGCGCCGACCATGACGACGTTGTTCGGGTCGCCGAAGCGGGTCTCGGCGATCACGTTGTGGTCGGTGCCGAGCTGGAGGGTGGCGTCGACCTTGAGGCGCACGCTGGTGCCGGGCTGGGCCAGCTCGTTGCCGACGGCGAAGCCGGCGAAGACCATGGGCACGCCGCCGCGCCATTCGCCGATGTTGAGCGGGAAGGCGTCGGTGCGTCCCGGCTGGCCTTCGTTGAAGACGATGATGCCCGAGGCGCCCGCGGCGCTGGCGTTGAGGATCTTCTGAACGAAGGAGCAGGTGCCGCGCTGGATGAGCGCGATGCGGCCGGCGACGAATCCCGCGAAGTCGGATGTCTCGCAGCCGCTGGTGGAGGTGGGTGTCGGGGTGGGCGGCAGGGTGAGGTCGACTCCCTGGACCTCCGCTGTCACGTCACCGGCGGGTGAGGGCTCGAAGGTGAAGAACTCGGAGTTGGGCACGTAGGACTTGGGAGCCGGGGCGGTCCTGTCCAAAAGGGGCGGGCTGTTCTCGGTCCAGCTCTCCACGAAGTTGATGGGGTTGAGCGTGACCTTGTAGCCCGCCCTGCGTAACTTGTCGGCGACGTAGTCTCGTGAGGCGTCGTAACCGGGTGAACCGGCGGCGCGGTTGCCGCCGTTGGCGTTCGCGATGGCCTGGAAGGCGTCCAGGTGTTTCTTGACGTTCGAGCCCTTGACCTGCTTCACCAGCAGCTTGGCGAAGACGTCGTCGAGGGGTCCGGCGTGGGCCGGGGTGACCATGGTGAGGGGTAGGACGAGGGCCGCGATCAGGGTTGCCGCGCGGCGGAGGTGAGTGCGCATTCGACTCTCCGGAGGATGGATGGCAGGTGTTTCCCGCGGGTGGCGCACCTCGGAACGTAACCTGACGGCGCCCGCCCGCCTATGGCATGGTCTGCCACCGTTGAACGGAGCGTGGCGGGGTAGTGAGCACTCATGTCCCGGCTGACCCTGACCGGTGTCAACATCGGCGCACCGGATCCGCACGCGCTGGCCGCCTTCTACGCAGCCCTGCTCGGCTGGGAGATCTCGCGCGAGGAGGAGCACGACGTCTATCTCAGGCCGCCCGACGGCGGGCCGCGCAGCCTGTCGTTCCAGCGCGAGGAGGGTTTCCGCCCGCCGGTCTGGCCCGCAGAACCGGGAGGGCAGCAGATGATGATGCACCTGGAGGTCATGGTCGACGACCTGGAGGCCGCCGTGGCCCGTGCGGTGTCGCTGGGTGCGACGCTGGCGCGCTTCCAGCCGCAGGGCGACGTCAGGGTGTGCCTGGATCCGGCCGGACACCCCTTCTGCCTCTGGCTCGGCGAGTTCAGCGCTTGAAGGCGGCCGCGTAGAGGTCCTCGAAGGTGCCCACGAAGTCGTTCCAGTCGCCGTTGAGGTTGCTCACCAGCACGTGGGTGGCGCGCCTGTCGCCCATGGCATAGGTCGTGGAGCCCTGGATGTAGCCGCCGCCTCCCCAGAGCGTCAGACCCGAGGGGAGGGTCTGGGAGTAGACGCCCAGACCGTAGCGGGTGCCGGGGACCCAGTCGGCGGTCTCGACGGTGGTGAACATCTCCTTCTGGCCCGCCGGGGAGAGCAGGTCGCCGCGGAGCAGGGCGGCGAGGAAGCGGTGCAGGTCGGAGGTGGTCGAGATCATGCCGCCGGCGGCTCCGGCCCAGCCCTGGTCGACCTCGGTCACGTCGTGGACCTCGGCCGGTTCGCCGTGCTCGGTGAACTTCGAGTAGTGGCGGGCGTGCGGGGCGCGGACGCCGTGGTCGCCGGCCTCGGGGAGGTAGGTGCCGGTCAGGCCCAGGGGGTGGGCGAGGTGGCGGTCGATCTCGGCGGCGAGGGTGCTACCCGTCGCCTTCTCCACGATCATTCCGGCGAGGGTGTAGTTGACCTTGGAGTAGATGAAGCGGGTGCCGGGCTCCAGGGGGGCGGGCGGCTCCTGGCCGGGCAGGGCGTCGGGCAGGCCGCTGGTGTGGTTGAGCAGCTGCCTGACGTCGATCTTCGCGCTGTCGGCGCCGAAGTACTCCTCGACGACTCCGGGCAGCCATTTCGCGAGGGTGTCGTCGAGGGAGAGCGTGCCCTCGTCCGCCAGCCGCACGACCACCACGCCGACGAAGGCCTTGGTGAAGCTGCCGATGCGGAAGTGCTCGTCCTGGCGGCGGGCCGCTCCGGAGGCCAGGTCGGCGACGCCTGCCGTACCGAACCACGGTCGTGCGTGGCCGTGCCTGAGCTCGGCGACGATGCCGGGGCCCCGGCCGTCGGTGACGGCGCGCTCGAGGGCGCGCTGGACGGGGCTGGGGCCGAGGCTGGGCGGGCCGGTCATGGTGACGGCGGTCAGGGCGAGGGTGAGCAGGCTGGCGTGAACGCGGAAGGGAGACATGAAGCAACCGTAGTTGACTAATTCTGAAATAGTCAACCGGAGTTGCTAACGCGGGGAGGTGTCCCACCTTTGTCCCCCATCAGCGGATACCCTGGCCATATGCGGGCAATGCTCCTGGTCAACCCCAAGGCGACCACGACGAACCGCCGCACGCGCGATGTGCTCATCAGGGCGCTCGGCGCGGCGGTGGAACTGTCGGTCGAGGAGACCGCCTATCGCGGTCATGCGGCGGCTCTGGCGAGCACGGCCTACGCCAAGGGCTTCGACCTGGTGGCGGTCCTGGGCGGCGACGGCACGATCAACGAGACGATCAACGGGTTGCTGAACCCGGCGAACGGTGACGCCGCGCGACCGTCACTGGCCGTGATCCCCGGCGGCAGCGCGAACGTGTTCGCCAGGGCGCTCGGTCTGCCGAACGATCCGACGGAGGCCACCGGCGCGGTCCTGGAGGCGCTGCAGGCCGGGCGCAGCCGTACGGTCGGGCTGGGCGAGGCGGTGTGGGAGGGCGGCAGCCGCTACTTCACGTTCTGTGCCGGCATGGGCTACGACGCGGAGGTCATCAGGGCCGTGGAGGGCCTGCGCGGCGCCGGCCGGAAGGCCACCCCTGCCCGATATGTGAACACGGCGTTGCGCCACTATCTCCAGACCGACAAGCGGCACGCGGCGCTCACGATCACCGGTCCCGGCATCCCGGCCGCCACCCACGTCTTCATGGCGATCATCACCAACACCTCTCCGTGGACCTACCTCGGGGGACGGCCGGTCAAGCCGACCCCTTGGTCGAGCTTCGAAACCGGGCTCGACCTGCTGGGGATGCAGCGTATGGGCATGTTCACCATGGCCGGGCTCATCCGCCAGCTGCTCGACCAGGGCCGCGAGAACTGGCCCAAGGGCCGGCACCTCGTGCAGCTCCACGACGAGGCCGAGTTCACACTGAGGGCCGAGCGTCCGGTGGCCTTCCAGCTCGACGGCGACTATCTCGGCGAGCGCGAATGGGTGACTTTCCGGTCTATCCCGAACGCGTTACAAGTTCTGGTCTAGCTGGTTACATTCGGTCATTGTGTGACGCATCCGACATCCATATCCACCAAAACTTCCCTTCAACCCCCTTGCGTGCACTCAGCGTGGCTGAAAGGCTCAACCTGACATCGGAACGTAGGACCTTTAACTGAACCCCTCGAGGACCTGCACGATCGTCAGCGGACAACCCCGGATCAACCTGATTCGGGTCACTGTTCGGGCTCGTTAGTGAAAGTCTTCACAAAGTAGTAAGCCGCACGGAGTCAACCAAGACTCCTCTACTAAGGAGTGGACGCATGGACTGGCGCCACCGAGCTGCCTGCCGTGACGTGGACCCCGAGCTGTTCTTCCCGATCGGCAACACGGGTCCCGCTCTGATGCAGATCGAAGAGGCCAAGCAGGTCTGCAACTCCTGCGCGGTCGTCGACGGCTGCCTGAAGTGGGCGCTGGAGTCCGGTCAGGACGCCGGCGTCTGGGGTGGGCTCAGCGAGGACGAGCGTCGCGCGCTCAAGCGCCGCAACGCCCGCGCACGCGCACGCGCCATCTTCTAAAACTCGCTTTCACGCGGCCGGCAAAGGGATCGACAGCGTCACCTCGGTCCCGCCGCCGTCGCGCGGTTCGATCGAGAGCTTGCCGGACAGCTCACCCTCGACGAGGGTGCGCACGATCTGCAAGCCGAGGCTCGTGGAGTTGTCGAGGTCGAAGTCCTCGGGCAGACCACGCCCGTCGTCCCGCACGATCACGGTGAGCCGCTCTCGCCGGTCCGGCCGGTGCTCGAAGTGCTGGGCGTCGACCACCACCTCCAGCCGCTTGGGCCGCCCGTGCTGCAGCGCGTTCTGCAGCAGCTCCGTGAGGGCCATGGCCAGCGGCGTGGCGATCAGCGAGGGCATGATCCCGAAGGTGCCCGTCCGCCTGGGCGTGACCCCCGCCTCGGGCGCCGACACCTCCCCCGCCATGGCGATGACCCGGTCGGCGATGTCGTCGAAGTCGACGAACTCCTCCGGCGCGTGCGACAGGGTCTCGTGCACGATCGCGATCGAGCCCACGCGGCGCACGGCCTCCTCCAGCGCCTCACGCCCTTCCGGCACCCGCAGCCGCCGCGCCTGCAGCCGCAGCAGCGCCGCCACCGTCTGCAGGTTGTTCTTGACCCGGTGATGGATCTCCCGGATCGTCGCGTCCTTGGTCATCAGCTCGCGCTCACGCCGGCGCAGCTCGGTCACGTCACGCAGCAGCACCAGCGCCCCGATGCGCCCGCCGCCCACGATCAGCGGGATCGCGCGCAGCTGCACGATCGTGCCGCCCGACTCGACCTCCGTCTCCTTGGCCGCGCGGCCGCTGGCCACGATCATCAGGTCCTCGTTGATCGGCTCGTCGGAGTAGCAGAGCGTGGCGGTCAGCCGCCCCAGCTCCGCGCCGACCAGGTCGGCGTGCAGGCCCAGCCGCCGGTAGGCCGACAGGGCGTTCGGCGAGGCGTAGGTGACCCGTCCCGCCCTGTCGAGGCGCAGCAGGCCGTCGCCGACGCGCGGTGAGCGCACCAGGATGGGCGGCTCGCCGGAGAAGGGGAAGCGGCCTTCCGCGACCATCTGGGCCAGGTCGGAGGCGCTCTGCAGGTAGGTCAGCTCCAGCCTGGACGGCGTGCGCGCCGACGACAGGTTGGTCGAGCGCTGGATGACGCCGAGGAAGTGGCCTTCCGCGTGTCGCACCGGGATGGTCTCCTCGCGGACCGGCACGCCGGTGGACCAGTCGGGGTCGCCCTCGCGGCAGATGCGGCGCTCGCTCCAGGCGGTGTCGATCAGCTCGCGCTGACCGCGGTGGACCATGCTGCCCACGATGTCGTCGTGATAGACGGTCGGGCCGGTCGTCGGGCGCATCTGCGCGATCGCCACCCAGCCCTCCGGCTCGTCGACGCTCTCGCCGCCGACGGTGCGCCGCTGCGTGCCGGGCAACGGCGCCCACAGGATGAGGTCGGCGAACGACAGGTCGGCGAGCAGCTGCCAGTCGGAGACGAGGGTGTGGAGCCACTCGATGTCCGCTTCGGACAGCTTGGTGTGGCGGACCGCGAGGTCGCTGAGAGTCGGCACGAGTGCATGATGCGTGGTCCGGGGCTCGTTCTCCAAACCGGGGCCACCCGTCACGCCCGAAGCCGCACCGTTATCCACAGGGCGGGCCGCGCTGCTGTCACCGGCCGGTGCCCTCCTGGCAAGATGCGTCCATGCTCGACAGATTCCGTACGGCTGCCGCCGACCGCCAGGCGGCCGGCCTCAGGCGCACGCTCTGGTCGCGCGGCCCCGACTTCGACGGCCTGCTCGATCTGGCCTCCAACGACTACCTGGGGCTGGCGCGCGATCCCAGGCTCGTCGAGGCCGCCGTCGCGGCCACCCGCCGGTGGGGCACCGGCTCGACCGGCTCACGCCTCGTCACCGGCACCACCTCGCTCCACACGGAGCTGGAGAGCGCCCTGGCCGACTTCTGCCGGGCCCCGGGCGCCCTGGTCTTCTCCTCCGGTTACCTGGCCAATCTCGCCGCCGTCGCGACCCTGGGCCGCGGCGCCGTGGTGATCTCCGACGCGGGCAACCACGCCTCGATCGTCGACGCCTGCCGCCTGTCGCGCGCCAGGGTCGTCGTGACGCCCCACAAGGATCTCCAGGCGATGGAGAAGGCGCTGGCCAACCGCCACGAGGAGCACGCGGTCCTGGTCACGGACGCGGTGTTTTCCGTTGATGGAGATATGGCCGATATTTCCGCCATGTCGGCCCTAGCCGTACGGCACGGCGCCCTGCTCATCGTGGACGAGGCGCACTCTCTCGGCGTCGTCGGCGAACAAGGACAGGGCGCGGTGCACTCAACTGGCCTCTTTCGGGAATCTCACATTGTGAGAACCATCACATTGTCCAAATCTCTCGGCTCGCAGGGCGGCGCCGTGCTGGGAGCCCCGGAGGTGATCGAGACGCTGATCGACACCGGCCGTTCGTTCATCTTCGACACCGGCCTGGCCCCGGGTCCGGTGGCGGCCGCACTCGCGGCGGTGGATATCCTTCGAAACCAGCCCGACCTGCCGGGATTTGCCCGCGCCAGGGCGAGCGAGCTGGCCACCACGGCCCGCGAGCTCGGCCTGGAGACCAACCACCCGGCCGGTGCGGTCGTCCCCGTGGTGCTCGGCGCGCCGGAAGCGGCGCTCGGCGCCGCTGCCACCTGTGCGGCGCACGGAGTGCGCGTCGGATGTTTCCGTCCGCCCTCGGTGCCCGACGGCCGCTCTTGCCTGCGGTTGACCGCACGGGCCAATCTGAGTTCCGATGATCTCGCGGTGATCAGACACGCCCTCACCGCTGTGGCAGAAAGCTAGGTGGGACGTGGTCGAAGAGGGCCCTCGCGTACCGAAGTACTACGACGTGAAACGCAGTCTCCTTGAGCTCACCAAGAGCTTGCCCGCGGGCGCCGCCCTGCCGCCGGAGCGCACCCTCGCCGTGCGCTTCGAGACCTCGCGCACGACCGTCCGCCAGGCCCTGTCCGAGCTCGTCGTCGAAGGGCGGCTGCTGCGCATCCAGGGCAAGGGCACCTTCGTCGCCCAGCCCAAGGTCGCCCAGGTGCTGCAGCTGAGCTCCTACATCGGCGACCTGCGCAACGCCGGGCTCGAACCCGACACCAAGATCCTGGAGATCGGCTACATCTCCGCCGACGAGCCGCTGGCCCGCCGCCTGGCGATCAACCCGGGCGGGCGCGTGCTGCGCATCCACCGGTTGCGCCTGGCCAACGGGGAGCCGGTCTCGATCGACACCACTCACCTGTCGGCGCGGCGCTTCCCGCGGCTGCGGCGGGAGCTGGAGGTGCACTCCTCGCTGTACGAAACGCTGCACAACGCCTACAACGTGCGGCTGACCGATGCGGAGGAGATCATCGAGACGGTTCTCGCCACGCCGTACGACGCTCAGATGCTGGGGGTCGACGTGGGGTTGCCGATGTTGCTGCTGACGCGTCACGCCTTCGACGCCGACGGCAATCCGGTGGAGTGGGCCCAGTCGCTGTATCGAGGCGATCGCTACAAGTTCGTCACCCGCCTGCGCCGGCCGTGACCTCCGCGGTCCTCCGGCGCGCGGGCCTATGCTCGGGCGCGTGAGCATCCTCGTGGTGACCGGCACAGACACCGGTGTGGGCAAGACGATCGTGACCGCGGCCATCGCCGCGCTCGCCTTCGACAGGGGCTCGTCCGTCGCGGTGGTCAAACCCGCGCAGACCGGCGTCGGCCCCACCGAGGCGGGAGACCTCGACGAGGTGCGCCGGCTCTCGGGCGTCACCACCACCTTCGAGTTCGCCCGCTTCCCTGACCCGCTCTCCCCCGCCGCGGCGGCGCGGGTGTCGGGCATGCCGCCCGTCAGCCTGGCCTCGGCGGCGCGGCGCATCGAGGAGCTGAAGGAGAGCAGCCAGCTCGTGCTCGTGGAGGGCGCCGGCGGGCTGCTGGTGCGCTTCGACGAGGACGGCGCGACGCTCGCCGACCTGGCCAAGCGGCTCGGCGCCCAGGTGCTCGTGGTCACCAGGGCCGCGCTGGGCACGCTCAACCACACGGCGCTCACGCTGGAGGCGATGGCGCACCGGGGGCTCGACCTGGCGGGGCTGGTCATCGGGGAGTGGCCGCGCGAGCCGGGGCTGGCCGAGCGGTGCAACGTGGCCGACCTGGAGATGCTCGCCGCCCGCCCCCTCGCCGGCGTCCTGCCCGAGGGCGCCTCCCGCTCCGGGACCGACACGGCCGGGTCCGGGGTCGGGGCCGACACGGCCGGATCTGGGGTCGGGGCCGACACGGCCGAGGATGGGGTCGGGGCCGCCGGGTCCGGGGTCGGGGCCGGAGAGTCTGGGG
Source organism: Nonomuraea sp. NPDC050663 (assembly GCF_044456985.1). Lineage (NCBI taxonomy): Bacteria > Bacillati > Actinomycetota > Actinomycetes > Streptosporangiales > Streptosporangiaceae > Nonomuraea > Nonomuraea sp. NPDC050663. The sequence continues at coordinate 39,028 of NZ_JBITGL010000005.1, read as the reverse complement.
CCCCCGTATCTCGCCCTGCCACCTGCGCCGATTTCACTATCCTGGCCCGCCAAAGTCTGGCCCCGAGTCTTGGCGGTGTCTTCGACCCGGCCGCCTTCAGAAGGACCCTTAAGCTGACCGGGTGACGATCCTCGACATCGCCCGCAGCCAGGTCCTGGAGCAGGGCAAAGGCCTTGACCGCGAGCAGGCGCTGCGGTGCCTCCTCCTCGACGACGCCCTCCTGCCCGACCTGCTCGCGCTGGCGCACGAGGTGCGCATGAAGTGGTGCGGCCCCGAGGTCGAGGTGGAGGGCATCATCTCCCTCAAGACCGGCGGCTGCCCGGAGGACTGCCACTTCTGCTCGCAGTCCGGCCAGTTCTCCTCCCCGGTGCGTTCGGTGTGGCTCGACATCGACGAGCTGGTCAAGGCCGCCGTCGAGACCGCGAAGACCGGCGCCACGGAGTTCTGCATCGTGGCCGCCGTGCGCGGTCCCGACCGGCGGCTGATGGAGCAGGTGCGCCAGGGCGTCAGGGCCATCCGGGAGGCGGTCGAGATCAACGTCGCCTGCTCGCTCGGCATGCTCACCCAGGAGCAGGTCGACGAGCTGGCCGAGATGGGCGTGCACCGCTACAACCACAACCTGGAGACCGCCCAGTCCCACTTCTCCCACGTGGTCACGACGCACACCTGGCAGGAACGCTGGGACACCTGCGAGATGATCAAGTCGGCGGGCATGGAGTTGTGCTGCGGCGGCATCATCGGCATGGGCGAGAGCCTGGAGCAGCGGGCGGAGTTCGCCGCCCAGCTCGGCGCGCTGGAGCCCGACGAGGTGCCGCTGAACTTCCTCAACCCCCGCCCCGGCACCCCGTTCGCGCACTACCCGCTCGTCCAGGGTGCGGAGGCGCTCAAGACCATCGCCACCTTCCGCCTGGCCCTGCCGCGCACGATCCTGCGTTACGCGGGTGGCAGGGAGCTGACGCTGGGCGACCTCGGCACGCGTGACGGCATGCTGGGCGGGATCAACGCGATCATCGTGGGCAACTACCTGACCACGCTCGGCCGGCCGTACGAGAAGGACCTGCAGCTGCTCGACGACCTCAAGATGCCGATCAAGGCGCTCTCGCAGACGCTCTGACTAGTGGTGCAGGCCCCGCTTGCCCGGGGTCCAGAACGGCTTGACCTTGATCGCCTCGCGTGGCCATCCGCGCTCGCGGACGAGGTGGTCGCGGACCAGTTGCCCGGTTCGCGCCTCGCCCGCGACGTAGGCGGCGCCGACGCCGTCGGGCAGGTCGAGCGCGGCCAGGGCGTCGACCAGGAGCCGCGACGAGGCCGCGGGCGCCCGGTGCCGGTGCACGCGCCGGATGCGGTGGGCGCCGGGAACCGGCACCTCGTCCTCGGCCGATTCGCTCTCCAGCACGCCGACCACCTGCTCGCCTGGCGCCAGGGCCCGGATCATCGGCCCGAACGCCGCCGCGGCCGTCTCCTCGCCGACGAACAGGTGGTACGGCGCGCGGCGGGTGGCGAAGTCGCCCTGGGGCCCCCAGAAGCGCACCCGGTCGCCCGGCCGCGCCGTGCGTGCCCATCGCAGCCCGATGCCGTCGCCGTCGTAGAGGTGGGCGAGCAGGCTGAACGATCGTGTCGGGGGCGAGGAGTCCCAGATCGTGTAGGTCCGCAGGGTCTCGGCGGGATGCAGCACGCCGTACAGCGACAGCGGGTCGTTGATCTCGATCCTGACGTGCTGGCCGGGCGTGTGGGGCGTCATCGGCTCGTCGGCGACGATGGTGATCCGTTTCATGGTCGGGGTGAGCAGCTCGGTCTCGGCCACCGCTCCCTCCGCGTTGTGCTTGGCGAAGACGCGGGCCAGGGGGTTGCGCGGCATGTTAGCTCCATTCGCGTCAGTTAATGGCTCTAACAAAACATAGAGGGTCTATCATGTCAATGTGCAGACCACAGGCCGGAGGGAACGAGTCCGGCAAGCCACGCTGACGGAGATACGGGCCGCCGCGCGCAGGATCCTGATCGAGCACGGCCCCGCCGCCGTGACGATCAACGCGGTCGCCCGCGAGATGGGCATGAGCGGGCCTGCCCTGTACCGCTACTACGCCAGCCACGAGGACCTGATCGCGGCGATGGTCGCCGACTTCTACCAGGAACTGACCGAGGTCCTGAAAGGCGCCAGAGACGCGCACGCCGCCGACCCGCCAGGGCAGCGGCTGCTGGCGATCTGCCGGGCCATGCGCGCCTGGGCGACCGGCCACCCGGCGGAGTTCGGCCGCATGTTCGCCAGCCCGATCCCTTTCGACCAGCGCCGGCCCGGCTCCCCGCGCCACCAGGCCGACGGCGACTTCGGCCACGTGTTCCTCGACCAGTTCGCCGAGTTGTGGGAGACGGGCCCCTATCCCGTCCCCGCCCCCGAGACCCTGGCGCCCTCGCTCCTCACGCAGCTACGCGCCTACTGCGCCGCCCACGACGACCGGCTGCCACCCGAGGCCGCCTACGTGATGCTGACCTGCTGGACCAGGGTGTACGGCCTGCTGTGCATGGAGATACTCCACCAGCTCGACTTCGCCTTCTCCGACGTCGAGCCGGTGTTCGAGGACTGCCTGCGCGAGTTGTGCGCGAGCCTGGGCGTCGACTACCGGCGCCGGTGAGATCACCCCTGGCAGCGGGCCTCGGGCAGCTGGCAGACCTTGGCGGTCATGTCGTGCGCCCAGCCGAGCACGTCGGCGAAGTGCTTGTCGGACAGGCTCCTGTTCGGCCATGCCGACTCCCCGTAGATCATGAGGGCCGCCCCCTTGCGCACCGCGACCTCGGCCCAGCCGCTGTGGAAGTACCGCGAGCCCACCATGACGGCCTCGTCGCCGAGGGCCAGAGGCTTGCTCCAGTGGCGGTTGCGATACCAGCCCTCGCCGGTGTCGGCGCACCGGCGCAGGTCGGCACGGATCTCACGCATGACCTTCTTCGCCGTGGTGGCGTCCTTGTAGATCACGAGCTGCTCCCCGCGGGCGTAGTCCTCGTCGGTGAAGTGGATCCACTTCGAGGCCACCCGGCCGGTGTCCCACCGGTCGCGGGCGCACGGATTGACCTGGACGACGATCTTGTCGCTCGACGAGACGGTCCACTGGGAGTTCTTCTCGGGCTGGAAGATCATGAAATCGGTCGGCACCACCAGGCCGACCAGCAGCGTGGATAAGAGCATCATGCTCGGTGAGATGCGGGACAGGCGCCTCGGGTTCGAGTCAAGATGCAGACATGGCAAAGGCAATCGAACAACCGGTCCCCGGCATCACCGTGGGACACGGCCTCCTGGCCCGCTCGCGAGGCGCGGCCCAGCCACTCGACAAGGTGGTGCACGACGGCGACACCATCAACATCGCGGCCGACGGCAACTTCGGCGTCAGGATGCTGGGAGTCGACGCCCCGGAAGTCAGCTTCGAACTACCGCGCCACGCCGACTTCCCCGACGACCCCAAGAGCTTCGTCAAGATCGAGCACCCGGTGTGGACGAGGTTCCTGACCGACCCGTTCGTCAAGGGCTACCCCGAGCTCCAGCTGCGCTCCGCCCTGCACGCCCACCTGCTGACCAGGCTCGGCCCGCTGGCAGCCGCCAACCACGCCAAGCACGCCAAACCCGCCACCACGGCGCTGCGCGAGATGATGGCCGCCGACATCGCCGAGCAGGGCCTGACCGGCGAGACCTTCAAGCTGCGCCTGGCCTTCGCCCACGAGATCCTCGACAGGTACGGCAGGCTGCTGGCCTACGTCAACCGGGAGCAGAAGCTCAAGCCGCGCCCCGATCCCTACAACGAGCGGCTGCTGGCCGCCGGGCACGTCGTGCCGTACTTCATCTGGCCCAACGTCGATCCGTTCGCCAGGCAGGAGAGCCACATCCTGAGTGCGGTCCCGTCGCCCGGCACCGGGCGCCAGATCGGGGAGAGCGGTGCGCTGGGGAGGGCGCGCCGTGCCGTACAGCAGGCCCGTCAGGCGGGTCTGGGGGTGTGGGAGCACGCCGACCCGCTGGCGGTGCTGCCGTTCGAGCTGAGGTTCCTGGCCGACCGCCGGGCGCCCGACCGTTTCGTGCTCGACCTGTCCGACACCGCGCGGGAGCTGCTGCACCCGCAGAGCTACTTCCGCATCCCGCATCCGGAGGACCGCCTGTTCGTCAACGCCGAGCACGCGCCGCTGTTCAGGGAAAAGGGGTGGTCCGTGCCACCGCTCTAAGGTGGAGCTAGCACCACCGACATTCACCGGGCCGCTGACTAGCGTGGTGGCCATGAAAATCCCCCGCCGGGCCTGGCACAACACGGCGCACCTGGTGACGGGAATCCCGGTCGGAGTGGTGCTGGGGACGCTCGCACTGCTGTCGCTGCTGATCCCCCGGGTGCTGCCCGCGCTCAACCGCGTGCAGCACTCGCGCTTCGAGTCCTTCCTGAACGCCGACATCCCGCGGGCCGACCCGGTGAAGCACCGGCGCGATCCGCGCCTGTGGCGGCAGGCCGGATACCACGTGCTGTCGCCGTTCCTCAGCGCCCTCTGCGCCTTCCTGGTCTGCGTCTGCTGGGGCGGCGCGGTGGTGGGACTGCTCGGCTTCCTGCACCAGTACTTCCAGCCCGCCTCGTTCGTCTTCCCCATCGACCTGCGCGACCCGGCCGTCGCCGGTGTCTACACCGGCGTGGGGGCGGCCCTGCTGATCATGACGCCCTACCTGGCGCACGCGCTGACCCGGCTGGACCTGTCGATCGCGCAGGCGATGCTCGGCCGCAGCCACCGGGAGCTGGGCCAGATGATCGAGACTCTGGCCGAGAGCCGGGCCGGCGTGGTCGACGCGGCGGACGCCGAGCGGCGGCGCATCGAGCGCGACCTGCACGACGGCGCCCAGCAGCGCCTGGTCTCCCTGGCGATGAACCTGGGCATGGCCCGCGCCACCCTCACCGACCTGCCCGACGACGCGCGCGACGCGATCGAGCAGGCCCACGAGGAGGCCAAGCAGGCGCTGAAGGAGCTGCGCGACTTCGTGCGCGGCCTGCACCCCGCCGTCCTCAACGACCAGGGACTCGACGCCGCGTTGTCGGGCGTCGCCGCCAGGGCGCCCTTCCCCGTACGGCTCCGCGTCGACCTGGGCAGGCGCCCGACTCCGACGATCGAGGCGGTGGCGTTCTTCGTCGTCTCCGAGGCGCTGACGAACATCGCCAAGCACGCCAAGGCCACCGGCGCGGAGATCACCGTGCGCACCGACGGGCGCATGCTGCACGTCAGCGTCTACGACGACGGCATCGGCGGCGCGGCGCTCGACGGCGGCACCGGCCTTCGCGGGCTCAGCCAGCGGGTCGACGCGGTCGACGGCACCTTCCTGCTCACCAGCCCGGTGGGCGGCCCGACCATGATCACAGTGGAGTTGCCGTGCGCGTAGTCGTGGCCGAGGACTCGGTCCTGCTCCGCGAGGGACTCGTGCGCCTGCTGACGGCGGCCGACATGCAGGTCGTCGCGGCGGTCGAGGACGCCGAGGCGCTGCTGCGCGCGGTCGACCAGCACGAGCCCGACCTCGTCGTGACCGACGTGCGCATGCCGCCCACGCACACCGACGAGGGCCTGCGCGCCGCGCTGGTCCTGCGGCGGCAACGCCCGAGCCTGCCGCTGCTGGTGCTGTCGCAGTACGTCGAGGAACGTTACGCCACCCGCCTGCTGTCGACGGCCACCACCGGCGTCGGATACCTGCTCAAGGACCGCATCGCCGACGTGACCGACTTCATCGTGGCGGTGCGCAGGGTCGCGGCGGGCGGCACCGCGCTCGACCCCGAGGTCGTCGCACAGTTGCTGATCCGCGAAGACCCGCTGAACCGGCTGACCCCGCGCGAGCGCGAGGTGCTCAGGCTCATGGCCGAGGGCCGCTCCAACGCCGGGATCGGCGCCGCGCTGGTGCTCAGCGAGGGCGCGGTCGGCAAGCACATCGGCAACATCTTCAGCAAGCTCGACCTGTCATCCGACGACGGCGACCACCGGCGCGTGCTGGCCGTCCTGAGATTTCTCGACGGAGTGCGCGTATGAAAGCCTTCTGGCTCCTGGTGGGCAGCCTGTGCACGGTGTTCGCGGTGGGCGTCGCGACCGCGGGCATGTTCGCCGGCTTCGCCGACGCGCGGGCGCCCTCGGAGACCGTCTCCTGGGGTGAGGTTTTCGACCGGCCCTCCTTGAAGATCGACGCCTCCGTGGGCGACATCGAGCTCACGATCGAGCGCGGGCCAGCCGGGCAGATCTTCGTGGAGAAGAGCCTCCAGTGGTGGGAGGCCAAGCCCGAGACCGGCGAGGAGTGGGACCGCAAGACGCTCAAGCTCAACTCCAGCTGCCGGCCGGACCACCATTCGGGGGAGATGAGCTGCCTGGTGCACTACCTGGTCCGCGTCCCCGCCGACACCGACGTCGAGGCGATCACCGGCACAGGCTCGCTCCACGTCAACAGGCTCCGCGGCAACCTGACGCTGACCAGCGAGAACGGCACCATCGACATGGCCGAGATCTGGTCTCCCCAGGTACGGGCGCGCAGCGACAGGGGACACATCTTCTCCTTCGGCATGCTGAGCGACTCCGTCGACGCCGAGACCGTGACCGGATCCGTGCGGCTCAGCTTCGACAAGGCGCCAGGCCAGGTTCGCGCCGCCGTCCAGACCGGCGACGAGATCGAGATCCAGGTCCCCGAGGGCACCGCCTACGACGTCTCGGTGGAGGCCGTGCACGATTTCATCGGCGTCATGAGGAGCGCGGAAGCCGAGCACAAGCTGACGTTGAGCAATCCCCACGGGACGGTCAAGGTTTGTTGCAGTTGACTCGCTGGTAGTTTCCGTCCATGGAGAGCGCGAAGCATGCGGGCGACGCAGCCGTCGCCGTTTCTAAGGCCTATGGCGTCGACACGATGTTCACCCTGTCAGGCGGGCACGTCTTCCCGCTGTACGACGGCGCGGTGCACGAGGGGATGCGGATCCTCGACGTGCGCCACGAACAGAGCGCCGTCTTCGCCGCCGAGGCGACAGCGCGGCTGACGCGCAGACCGGGGCTCGCCGTGCTCACCGCGGGCCCCGGCATCACCAACGGCGTCAGCGGCATCGCCACCGCCCACTTCAACGGCTCGCCCGTCGTGGTCATGGGCGGGCGGGCGCCGCAGTCACGCTGGGGCAGCGGCGCCCTCCAGGAGATGGACCACCCTCCCCTGCTCGAACCGATCACCAAGCTGGCCTTCACCTCCTCGGGAGCCGACTCGATCGGCCAGGACGCCGAGACCGCCTTCCGCACCGCCGGATCGCCGCACCGCGGTCCCGTCTTCCTCGACTTCTACATGGACCACCTGTTCGCCCCCGCCGGCGGACACCAGGCCGAGCCGCTGACCCCCTCGCCGCTGGAGCCCGACCCGTCGCACGTCGCCTCGGTCGCGCGCCTGCTGGCCGAGGCCGAGCGGCCCGTGCTCGTGCTCGGCTCCGACGTCTGGATGGACAGGGCAGAGGAGGCCGCCCGCGACTTCGCCGAGTCGTGGCGCCTGCCCGTCATCCCCAACGGCCAGGGCCGCGGCATCCTGCCCGCCGGCCACGAACAGCTCGTCACCCGCGCCCGCGGCACCGCCTTCGGCCAGGCCGACCTGGTGATCGTGGTGGGCACGCCGCTCGACTTCCGCCTCGGCTACGGCTGGTTCGGCGGCAAGGAGGGCGCGCCGCTCGCCCGCGTCGTGCACATCACCGACGCCCCCTCCCAGCTCGCCACGCACATGACCCCGGCCGCCACGGCCTCGGGCGACCTGTCACTGGTCTTCTGGAGCCTGGGTACGGCATGCGGCGAGGCCGGGGTCAAGCCCGACCGGTACGCGCCCTGGCTGGAGAAACTCTCCCTGGCCGCCGCGGCCTCCGTCGAGCACGACGCCGGGCTGCTGGCCGCCGACTCCGACCCGATCCACCCGATGCGCATCTACGGCGAGCTGGGCAAGGTGCTCGCCGACGACGCCGTCGTGATCGGCGACGGCGGCGACTTCGTCTCCTACGCCGGCAAGTACGTCGAGCCGCGACGTCCCGGCCACTGGCTCGACCCGGGACCCTACGGCTGCCTCGGCACCGGCCTCGGCTACTCCATCGCCGCCCGCCTGGCCCGCCCGTCGTCGCAGGTCGTCCTCCTCCTCGGCGACGGGGCCGCGGGCTTCTCCCTCATGGACGTCGACACGCTCGTACGGCACAAGCTGCCCGTCGTCATGATCTGCGGCAACAACGGCATCTGGGGGCTGGAGAAGCACCCGATGCAGATGCTGTACGGCTACGACGTCGCCGCCGAGCTGCAGCCGCAGTGCCGGTACGACCAGGTGGTCACCGCCCTGGGCGGAGGCGGCGAGCTGGTGACCAAGCCGTCGGAGATCGGCCCGGCGCTGCGCCGCGCGTTCGACTCGGGCGTGCCGTACATGGTCAACATCGCGACCGACCCCCAGATCGCCTACCCGCGCAACACGACGGGCGTCTAGGGGGTCTTGCTCGCGGATGGGCTCGAAGACGGGGTCGCCTCGCAACCGCCGAACTTGGCGATCAGCAGCATCTCGATCTTGCCCTTGGCGGGGTGCATCGTCCCCGGCTCCGGGTCCATCCAGGCGATCTTCAGGCATTCCTTGGGGAAGTTGGCGGCTTCCTCGCTCTTGACCACGAGCGTGAAACCGGCCTTCTCCAGGATCTCCTGGGACTTCACCACGTTGTTGTAGTCGACCGCGGGAACCTTGACCTTCTTGACGGCCGGGGCGCTGGTGGTCGGCTTGTTGGTGGACGGCGTGCTCGACGGCTCGTTGGTCTCCGTCGGCGTCTGGGTGGGCTCCTCGCTTGTCTGAGGCGGAGGAGTGTTCGTCCTGGGCGGCTTCGTGGGTCCCCTGGTCGGCCTGGTCGGCGGCGTGGTGCTCGGCCCCTTGGTCGGTTCGTCGGTGACCTCGGCCTTCTGGGGGTCACCGGTGATGGTCGGCGTGGGCTTCGCGCCGGGGAAGATCTCCCCGCCCGTCACCGCGTAGGCTCCCGCCCCGATCCCCAGGAACGCCACGATCGCGACACCGGCCACGACCCCGCTCTTGCCGCGCCGCTTGGCCGCCGCGCGGCGGCCGCGGCGGGTCTGCGGGGACGCCACATCCGCCACAGTCGTCGCCGAGGCCTCCCGAGACGGCTCAGGAGGCGCCATCGAGGCCCCTGTGGTCACAGGGGTCAGATCAGTCAGCTGAGGCGCCCCAGAGGCCACCTGGCGCGCCGCCACGCTCATGGCGGCCGCGCTCGCGAAGCGTGCCGCGGGGTCCTTGGAGAGCGCGCGTTCCACCAGGGCGCGGATGGCGGGCGGGATCTCGGCGGGCAGCGGCGGCGGGGTCTCGCGGATGTGCTTGAGCGCGATGGTGACCGGGCTGTCGCCGTCGAAGGGCCGGATGCCGGCCAGGCACTCGTAGGCGACGACGCCGAGCGCGTAGATGTCGACCGCGGGCGTGACCGGCATGCCCTCGGCCTGCTCGGGCGCGCAGTAGGCGGCGGTGCCGAGCACCATGCCCGCGTCGGTGAGGCGGTTGGCCACCTCCTGGCGGGCGATGCCGAAGTCGGTGAGCACCAGCGTGCCGTCGCGCTGCACCAGCAGGTTGCCGGGCTTGACGTCGCGGTGCACGATCCCCCGATCGTGCACGGCCTGGAGCGCGGAGGCGGCCTGGGCGATCAGCTCCATCGCGGGCTCGGGCGCGATGCGGCCCAGGCGCGACAGCAGCCGGTCGAGCGGCTCGCCGTCGACGAACTTCATGACGAGGTAGACGGTGTCGCCGCTCACGCCGTAGTCGTAGACGTCGACCACCCCGGGGTGGTTGATCGTCGCCATGGCCCGCGCCTCGGCCTGGAAGCGGGCGGCGAATCCGGGGTCGGACATGCGGCCAGGGAGCAGCACCTTGACGGCGACGGTGCGAGCAAGGACGGTGTCCTCGCCACGCCAGACCTCGCCCATGCCACCGGCGCCGATGCGGGTATCCAGGCGATACCGCCCCGCAAGCGTCGTTCCTTGGCCAGTCATCTCTCCCCCGCTGCCCCCTGTCTCACGCGTCTGTCCCACCCCGAGCACACCAAGAAATCGAACTTGTGTCGCAACGGGGTAACACGGAGGTCACGGAAGCCAGAGTTTACTCATGCGCATCCCCCGAAACAGCCTAAGTCGGATAAACCCTATCCTGCCGTCTCGAGGTGGGGCGTGTATGCCCGATCAGCAAGACGGAGCATTGATCGGTCCGTGCTCGACGCATCGCGCCGACCAGGAGGTAGGCGTCACCTGGACCTTGACCCGGCGCCCGCACTGCGAGCAGTACCTGGGCGGCTCCATGCTGCGCGCTCGCTCACAGTCGGCGTGAATCCGATCAAGGGGTGCCCCGCAGTGGTCGCAGTAGGCTGACGTCATGACGCTCGCTCCCGGTCTTCGCTCTTCGATGCTCATCATGGTCGAGCGTGAGGACACCGCCCAGAAACTCGGCAGCGGCGACGTCCCCGTCCTGGCCACGCCCCGGCTCGTGCTGCTGGCCGAGATGTGCACCATGCAGGCCCTGCGGCCGCACCTGGAGCCCGGCCAGACCACCGTCGGCACCCGCGTCGAGGTCGAACACCTGGCGGCCAGCCTCCTCGGCGCCCACGTCGAGATCAGCACCGAGCTGGTGCAGGTCGAGGGGCGCAGGCTCGTCTTCGCGTTCGTGGCGCGCGAACGCGACCTCGTCGTGGGGCGCGGCACGGTCGAGCGGGCGCTGGTGGACCGCGAGAAGTTCCTCAGCCGCGCCGCCGCCCGGTAGCCGGTGGGCGCGGACGACCGGGTGTCGCCGTCGCGTAACGGCGACCGGCCCCGCACACCGGCGTGGCGTCCCCCTGGACAGACCCCGGCCCCGCGCGGCGGGCGGGGGTGACCCCTGCCTGCCGTACGGCCGGCGAAAGGGACAGCGACGTCCGGGGAGCAGGGGGCCAGCGAGCGGGCGCGGGGTCGTAGGAAGCGTCAGAGCCGGTGGAACGGGGCGAGGCGGTCGATGACGCGGGCCAGGGCGTCGATGACCTCCAGGTCGTACTCCACGCCCGCCCCCAGCCGCAGCCGCTCCAGGGCCGCGCCCGCGCGGTCGCGGTCGGTGGATCCGCCCACCAGGTCGTCGTAGCCGTTGGCCGCCTTGATGATCCGGCTCGACACCGGCGGCTCCTCCGCCACCTGGTCGCACTGCCTGCGCACCAGCTCCGCCACCCGGTCGAGCACGCCCGTCTGCTTGATGACCTCGGCTCCCAGTTCGGCGATGCGACGCGCCTGCCCCGGATCGGTGAGGACGGTCGCCCCGCTCGGGATCGGGTCACGCAGCGACAGCTGCCCGATGTCGTGCATCAGCGCGGCGTACTCCAGCTCCAGCAGCTCCGGCTCCGCCATGCCCAGCTCCCGCCCGACGGCGACCGCGAGGCGGCTGACGCGCCGCGAGTGGCCAGGCTCGACGTAGCCGCCTACCTCGGTGACCCGGGACAGGGCGCGCACGGTCTGCAGATAGGTGGCGCGGATACCGGCATATTTCCGGAAGGCGACCTGGGTCACCAGCAGCGGCGCCGCGAACACCAGCAACGCCACCATGTCCATCGAGTGCGTCGCCAGCGCCAGCAGCACTCCCGACGCCGCCACCGCGGCCCCCAGCGGGAACGCCATGTTGATCTCGTCGCGTACGGCGACGCGGAAGGCTGTGCGCACCTGCTCGGCCCGCAGCAGGGCGGCGATGAACACGTCGGCCAGCAGCGCCAGCCCGATCAGCACCACCATGACGGCGAGCGCCGGCCACCAGTTGGGGTCGGGCTGCCCGGTGACGGGATCCACCTGCCGGGTGAAGTCGGACAGCGGCCCGGCCAGCGGCCGGAAGGCGAAGGCCAGCAGCGCGCCCGTGAGCAGGCGGCGGGCGACGGCGTCGAGCCTGGGCGGGCGCCCGACGGCGAGATGCGGCAGCGCCCCGGCGATCATGCCGACCGAGATGACGGCGACCACCTGGAAGGCGCTGTGCTCCAGGGGGACGCCGCTCATGTCGAGCAGCAGCGTGTAGCCGAGCGCGGCCGCGGCGCCGATGGGGGCGACCTCGCGGTTGCCCGGCATGGTCAGCCGCGCGAGCTCGCCGACGGCGATGAGCGCGCCGAAGCCGATGGCGACCTCGGGCCGCTCGGGGCCGACGGCGGCGGTGTACGCGACCCCGGCCACCGCGAGCAGCCCGGCCGCGGCGATGAGCAGGAGTTGACCGGAGTCGAGGCCTCGGATGGGGGTGTTCAACCGCTTAACACCTCGATGGGCATGGTCGGATCGTCGTGATCCTTGGTGGCCGTCTCCGCGGCTTCCGCCGGCACCTCGACGACCTTGCGCGGCGGCTGCCAGGGGTCCTTCTCGAGCGCCCTGATGAAGGCCGCCACCAGCTCGGGGTCGAACTGAGAGCCCGAGCCCTTGCGCAGCTCGTCGACGGCGACGGCGATCGGGCGGGCGCCCCGGTAGGAACGGTCGGAGGTCATGGAGTCGAAGGCGTCGGCCACGGCGATGATGCGCGCGAACTCGGGGATCTCCTCGCCGGCCAGGCCCATGGGGTAGCCCTTGCCGTCGTGGCGCTCGTGGTGGTGCATGATCCCTTCGTAGGCCTCGTCGAGGAAGTCGATGCCGCGCACGATCTCCAGGCCACGCATGGGGTGCAGCTGGATCGCGGCGTACTCCTCCTCGGTGAGCGGGCCGTCCTTCTGCAGCACCTTGGTGGGCACGCCGAGCTTGCCGACGTCGTGGAGCATGCCGGCGTAGCGGATGGCACGCAGGCGCTCGGAGCCCATGCCGACCTCCTGGGCGATCATGAAGGAGGCGAGCGAGACGCGGGTGCAGTGGCCGCGCGTGTAGTAGTCCTTGGTCTCGACCGCCTGGCACAGGGCCGCGATGGTGGCGTCGTAGGAGCGTTGCTGGGCGTGGTACTGCCCGAACGCCCACCGCGCGACGAAGAGCGGCAGCAGCACCAGCACGGCGGAGATCGACTGCACGGTCGCCCACAGCCCGGCCACGAGCAGGCCGAAGGTGCCGTAGCCGAGGTAGGAGAGCAGGAACTGGAACATGCCGCGGAAGGAGACGGCGCCGCCGGTCGCCAGCCGCACCATGACCAGGATGAGCACGATGTTGAGCGGCACGAAGACGGCCGTGGCCACGGCGTAGGGGCCGATCAGCTCGTCGAACTGGTGGGGTTGCGGCACCCCGCTGACGCCGCCGAGCGACTCGTAGGCCCATCCGGCGGCGAAGCCGCAGACGGCGAACTGCGCCCCGTTGAACAGGCGTTTCACCAGCGGAAGGCCGGGGCGCACGCTGACGACGGCGATCAGCCCGACGAGCGCGGCGCCCTCGGGCCCGATGAGCACGACGGCCGCCAGCGACGCGGAGAAGCTCACCGAGACGGCGAACTGCTCGACGTTGAGCAGCGTGGGCATCGACTCGCACACCAGGAAGAGGAGCGCGAGCACGAGCAGGATGTCCCAGGCGTCGCCGGGCAGCTCGAAGCGAGCGATCAGGAAGGCGGCCGTCGCCACGACGGCCGCCAGGTAGACCCTTGCGGGCCACGGCAATTCCCGCATTGCGGCCCCCCTGGGGTCAGGTCCAGGAGACCCCTGGTGGCAGGGCTTCGCCGGCCCCGGTGAGCACGACCACGAACATGACGGCGGCTAGCGTGGTGACGACCACCTTCACCTTGCACAACATGTGAATCACGCTACAGAAACCGTCTCGCGCAGGTGGGCAGACTCTGGAATCGCAAGCAAAGCGTAATCAAGCCACTACCGGAGGCCACTTCCGGGCCGCCCGATTTATCAGGACAACTCCGAACGGACCTGGTTGATCCGATCAAGGACCTTCGCCCGCAGATCGGCCGGAACCGGGTCGCACCCGCAGTGCTTGGCCACCAGCGCCTTCACGGCCTTGTCGAGGTCGTACTCCTTCAGGCACGGGCTGCACTCGTCGAGGTGCACCCGGATCTCGTCGGAGGAACTGTCGTCGAGCTCACCGTCGAGGTAGTTGTAGACAAGGTCGAGGACCTCGCGACAGTCCTTGTCGTGCGGGTCTCCACAGCTCATTTCGATCCCTCCGCCGGGACCATGCCGCGCTCGCGGGCGTAGTCTTCGAGAAGCGTCCGCAGCTGCCTGCGGCCGCGGTGGAGGCGCGACATCACGGTGCCGATGGGAGTGCCCATGATGTCGGCGATCTCCTTGTACGGGAAACCCTCGACGTCAGCCAGGTAGACCGCGATGCGGAACTCCTCGGGGAGCTCGGCCAGCGCGTTCTTGATGTCACCGTCGGGAAGGTGCTCGAGCGCCTCCACCTCGGCCGACTTCAGCCCGCCCGAGGTGTGCGACTCGGCACGCGCCAGCTGCCAGTCCTCGATCTCCTCGGTGCCGGACTGCTTGGGCTCCCGCTGCTTCTTGCGGTAGCTGTTGATGAAGGTGTTCGTGAGGATCCGGTAGAGCCAGGCCTTGAGGTTCGTGCCCTCCTGGAACTGGTGGAACGAAGCGAAGGCCTTGGCGAAGGTCTCCTGGACCAGGTCTTCCGCATCGGCCGGATGCCGAGTCATCCGGAGCGCAGCAGAATAGAGCTGGTCGAGGTAAGGCATGACATCACGCTCGAACCGCTCGCTGCGCTGCTCCAGAGTCTCCGCGCCTGTCGCGGGCACCAGGGCCACCCCCCTAAGATCACCGGTGGCCAGCTGTGGCGGAACACCGTACTCAGGGGAGGATACCCGTTCCCTGGGGTCGACCAATGTGAGCATGGTTGTCGCAACACACCCGCGTCGGAGCTTGTTCCCGCAAGATGGAAGGTGACGAACGACCCGGTGCGGGGAAAACCTATACGTACCGGCTGGTAGCCAAATCCTTAACCTCCAGGAGTCGCGTGTGCTGCCCATTCCGGCCGAGGAGCTGAACGGCTCAGGGACGCTCGGGCCGTACTGGACCTTCTACCGCGCCGTCGTCGCCGAGCAGCTGGCCCGCTGGCTGCCCGCGAGCCCCGCGGTGGTGCTCGACCTGTCCGGCGGACGTGGCCGATGGTCGGGCCAGGTCGCCAGGGCGGGGCACCGGGTGATCGAGGTGCTGGACTTCCGCCGCGCCGAACCTCGCCCGCACGACACGCGCGTGTGCCGGGTGCGCGCCGACGACCTGTCGTTCCTGCCCGACGCTTCGGTCGACGCGGTCGTGGCCGAGGAGCGCGCGATGTCGATCGAGCTGATGGCCGAGTCGGCGATGAGCGACGTGGCGCGCGTGCTGCGCCCCGGCGGGCGCGCCCTGGTCTGCGTCGACTCGCTGGTGCTCGGCATGGCCATCCTGGCCGAGCAGGAACGCTGGGAGCACCTGCGGGTCAACGGCGAGGTCATGCTCGTGCCGTGGCCCGACGGGAGCATCACCCGCTGCTACAGCGCCGGCCAGCTGCGCGAGCTGCTCATGGGCGTGGGGCTCCAGGTCGACTGGGTCCGGCCGCGCACCGTGTTGTCACCGTCGACCGTCGACCACGTCCTGGCCTCCGACTCCCGCTCGCTGGCGTGGCTGGTGCGCACCGAACTGGAGGCCCATCCCGACGACGACGACACCGTGGGCATCCACCTGGTGGCCAGCGCGACGAAGGTGGGCTAGCGCCGCCTCTCGCGCTTCGACTGGCACTGCACGCACCTGGCGGCCTCCGGCCTGGCCTCCAGGCGGCCCTCCGGCACCGGCTTGGCGCAGTCGACGCAGCAGCCGTACGCGCCCTCCTCGACCCGCTTGATCGCGTCGACCACGGACCTGCGCTGCGCCGTCGCCACGGCCAGCATCGCCTGCACGCGGTCGGCGTCGGTCAGGTCGGCGCCGGCGTCGGCGGCCGAGCGGTCACGCACGGCCACCGGGTCTCCCCGGAGCACGGCGATGGATCGGTCGATGTCCGCGAGCATGCTCTCCAGTCGCTCACGAGCGGTCGTGACATCCACGAGTCCGCACCTCCGGGTGGTGTATGGGGGGCAGCCCGGCAGCGGGGCTCCCCGGTAGACCCGCCCGGCACTGGTAAGCGCTGTGTTTCGCTTTGCTCACCGAATGCCCAGTTGGCATGGGTCTTACACCGCTTGTTTAGAAAAGCGCCACTTCTTCTTCAGGAGGCAAAGGCTTGATGAGGTCCGGCCCGTTGTTGCGCACGTTGTTGACGTCGGTCGAGACCGGATAGGCAACGAGCCTGCCCGCGTCGGCCGGCACCAGCAGGCCCCCTGCCGTCTTCGGATCGGTGAGCTTGGGGTCCAGCCAGTCGCCCCACTTCGCCTGCTCGATCATCATCGGCATGCGGTCGTGGATGCGCCCCGCCTCGTCCTCGCCGGTGGTCGTGATGACCGTGCACGTCACCATCCACCGCAGCGGATCGTCCTCGTCACGCGTCTTGTCCTGCCAGAACTCGTACAACCCCGCCATGGCCAGGACACCCCCGTCCTCGGGGTGGATGAAGTAGGGCTGTTTCTTCTTCTTGTCACCCTCGACAGGCATCCACTCGAAATAGCCGTCGGCGGGGATCAGGCACCGGCGCTTGGCGAACGCCTGGCGGAACGACGGCTTCTCCGCCACCGTCTCCAAGCGGGCATTGATCATCTTGGAGCCGATCGACGGGTCCTTCGCCCACACCGGGACCAGCCCCCACTTGACGACCCGCAACTGCCTGACCGCCCGCTCGGCCTCCTTCGGCACGCGGGACATGACCGCGTAGACCTTCTTGGTCGGGGCCACGTTGTAGTCGGGTGAGAGCTCGACCTCGGGGTCACCGTCGAGCTCGACCTGGAACTCCTCGAGGAGCTCGTGCTTCTTTCTCGCTGACGCGTATCGGCCGCACATGTCACCACACTGCCATGGACGGCTTTCGCTCGCATGTGCGAGGAGGGTCTGGGAAACTCAGAGTATCGAGAGGGACACGAAGGGATACGGATCCATGGTCACCACCGCTTCACGCAAGGCCCGCACCCGTTCCGTACCGGCCGCCGAGCCGGAGGAGTCCGTCACGATGCCCGCCCCCCAACCTCAGCCCGAGCTGACCACCCTTCGTGAGGTCTACGACGCGCTCGTGGATCGCACCGGGCTCCGGGCCGAGATCATCAACGGAAGGTTGATAGTGAGCCCCCTAGGCACTCCCGACCACCAGGACCACGTCGGTGCGCTCTACTCCGCTCTGCGCCCTAACGCATTGGCGAAGGGCTGGAAGATCTACCCGGGCCTCGACATCTGCATGGACGGCAGCAGAGATCCGTACTCGCCCGATCTCGTCATCGCGCCGCCGGACGCCCCGCGATGGGGAAACCGGGAACTCCTGGCCAGCGGCCTTGTCATGGTCGGCGAAGTGGTGTCAAGAGCGAGCACCACAGATGACCGCGAACACAAGCGCGACGCCTACGCCAAGGCGGGCATCCCTCTCTACATCCTGGTCGACGCGCTCGCCACCCCGCCCACCGTCACGATCTTCAGCGAGCCCAAGACCGACCGCTACACCGTCTCCGCCCTTGCCACGATGGGTGACCCCCTCCCCATCCCCGAGCCCGTCGACTTCACCGTCGACACCGCGATCTTCCAGTAACCAGCCCCCAGGGCGCCGCCCAGTAAGCTTTACCCATGTCCGCTCCACTCTGGCCCGCCCCCACGGCGACCGCGCCCGTCACCGCCACGGTCCCGCTGCCGGGATCCAAGTCGGTGACCAACCGCGCGCTGCTGCTCGCCGCGCTGGCCGACGGTCCGGGTGTCGTACGGCAGGCGCTTCGCAGCCGTGACGCCGACCTGATGGTCCAGGCGCTCACCGCGCTCGGCGCCGGCTTCGTCGAGGAGAGCGGCGACTACCGCGTCGTCCCCGGCCCCGTCCGCGGCGGGGTGAGCATCGACGTCGGCCTGGCAGGCACGGTGATGCGCTTCGTGCCTCCGATGGCCGCCCTGGCCGATGGCGAGGTGCGCTTCGACGGCGACCCCCACGCGCGTAAGCGCCCGATGGGTCCCCTGCTCGACGCCCTGCGGGCGCTGGGCGCGCATGTCGACAACGACGCTCTCCCGTTCACCTTGCGCGGCCCGGTGCAGGGTGGCGAGGTCACGATCGACGCGTCGGCCTCCTCGCAGCTCGTGTCGGGCCTGATGCTGACGGGCGCCCGCTTCGACAAGGGTGTCACCATCAGGCACGCGGGCGAGCCGGTGCCGTCGATGCCGCACATCGCGATGACGGTGCAGATGCTGCGTGCGGCCGGGGTGACGGTCGACGACGGTGTGAAGGACGTCTGGCACGTCGAGCCCGGCCCGATCGCCGCCCGTGATCTGGTGGTCGAGCCCGATCTGTCCAACGCGGCGCCGTTCCTGGCGGCCGCGATGATCTCCGGCGGCACGGTGACCATCCCGGCCTGGCCGTACGAAACCACGCAGCCGGGCGACTCCTTGCGTCATCTGCTGGCCGAGATGGGCGCGGGGGTCTCGCTCGACGACTCGGGGCTGCGCGTGACGGGCACGGGTTCGGTGTCGGGCATCGACGTCGACCTGCACGAGGTGGGCGAGCTCACGCCGACGGTGGCGGCGCTGGCGGCCCTGGCCGACTCGCCCAGCAGGCTGCGCGGCATCGCGCACCTGCGCGGGCACGAGACCGACCGGCTCAAGGCGCTGGTCACCGAGATCAACCTGCTGGGCGGCGACGCCGAGGAGACCGCCGACGGCCTGCTGATCCGTCCTCGCGCCCTGCACGGCGGCGTCTTCCACACCTACGACGACCACCGCATGGCCACCGCGGGAGCGGTGATCGGGTTGCGCGTGCCGGGCGTCGAGGTGGAGAACATCGCGACGACGGGTAAGACCCTTCCCGAGTTCGCCCGCATGTGGGCCCGGATGTTGGGGGATTGACCTGCGTCGCAGGGAGTACGACGAGGACGACGTACGGGTCAGGCCGGGCAAGGGATCGAGGCCGCGGACCCGGATCCGTCCTGCGCACGAAGACGCCGTCGAGGGGTTCGTGGTCGCCGTCGACCGGGGCCGCTACACCTGCCTGGTGACCTCGGGCAAGGGCAAGCGCGCCCAGTCGCGCACGGTCATGGCCATGAAGGCGCGCGAGCTGGGCCGTAAGGGCATCGTGGTCGGCGACCGGGTGGCCCTGGTCGGCGACGTGTCGGGAGCGGTCGACACGCTCGCCAGGGTGGTGCGCGTCGAGGAGCGCCGGTCCATGTTGCGGCGTTCGGCCGACGACACCGACGACGGCATCGAGCGCCCGATCGTCGCCAACGCCGACCAGCTCGTGATCGTCACCGCGCTGGCCGATCCGCCGCCGCGTCCGCGCATGATCGACCGCATGCTGGTGGCCGCCTTCGACGCCGAGATCGAGCCGCTGCTCTGCCTGACCAAGTCGGATCTGGCCGATCCCGAGGAACTGGTCGCGCAGTACTCCCCTCTTGACGTGCCGTACGTCGTGGTCCACAAGGGCGGTTCGCTCGACGAGCTGCGCTCGCATCTGACCGACCGCATCAGCGTGCTCGTCGGCCATTCAGGGGTGGGCAAGTCGACGCTGGTCAACGTGCTGGTCCCTGACGCCAACCGGGCGGTCTCCCACGTCAACGCCGTCACCGGGCGCGGCAGGCACACCTCCACCTCGGCGGTCGCGCTGCAGTTGCCCGAGGGCGGGTGGATCATCGACACGCCCGGCGTGCGCAGCTTCGGCCTGGCCCACATCTCGGTCGAGACGGTGCTCGCCTCCTTCCCCGACCTCAACGAGGGCACGGTCGGGTGCCCCAAGGGCTGCACCCATCTCGACGCGGCGTGCGCGCTCGACGCGTGGGTGGCCGCCGGCCATGCCGACCAGGCCAGGCTCGCCTCCTTGCGCCGCCTGCTGTCCAGCCGCGACGGCGCTCCCGAGGTCTGACGGCCGGTGGGCTGGCGGGGGTGGGTGACGGTCGCGCCCGGCCGGTTGCTGTTCGGCGGCCACATCGGCCCGGCGGGCCTGCACGTCCACTACGCGGCGCAGCTGCTGGTGGGCAGGGGCCTGGTCCTGCGTGACGCCGACGGCGCCGAGGTGAGGTGCGACGCGGCGCTGATCCCGCCGAACGTCCCGCACGCCATCGTCGCCGACGAGGGCGAGGGCCTGCTGGCGCTCGTCGACCCGGCGTCGGGCCGCGTGCCGCGCTCGTCGTCGGGCGCGGAGAGCTGGCCGCTCGACCTGCGGGCGCCGTCGAACGACCTGGCCTCGCTCCAGGCGATCGTGACCGGCGTCTTCGGCCCCGCGGGCGAGGGCCCGCGCCATCCGGCCCTGGTGGCGGCGATCGCGGCCCTGCCGAGCCTGCTGCACGAGCGGGTACGGCTGGCGGACGTGGCGCGTCTGGCGGGCGTGTCGCAGAGCCGGCTGTCGCACCTGTTCACCGAGGAGCTCGGCCTGCCCTTCCGCCCCTACGTGTTGTGGGCGCGGCTGCACAGGGCGCTGGCCTCGCTCGCCGGGGGACTCTCGCTGACCGAGGCCGCCCACGCGGCTGGCTTCTCGGACGCCGCCCACATGACCAGGACGTTCAGGCGCATGATGGGCTCCCCTCCGTCGGCCCTGGCGGCGGGGGTCCGCTGGCTGGAGTAGCAGGTTCGTTCAAGCCACGGCCCCGGCGCCGGGGCGAGCCTGGTCCCATGACGGATTTCCTGATCATCGGAGCCGGCCAGGCCGGGCTCGCCATGGCCCGCGAGCTGCGGCTGACCGGCGCCGACGTGCTGCTTCTCGACGAACGTTCCAAGGTCGGCCAGTCCTGGCGCGACCGGTGGGACTCGCTGCGGCTGTTCACCTCCGCGCGCCGCAGCGCCCTGCCGGGCCTGCCCTTTCCCGGCCCCGCCGACGCCTATCCCACCAAGGACGAGGTCGCCGGCTATCTCGCCGCCTACGCCGAACGTTTCTCCCTGCCGATCCGCCACGACACGAG
Organism: Nonomuraea sp. NPDC050663; assembly: GCF_044456985.1. Taxonomy (NCBI): domain Bacteria; kingdom Bacillati; phylum Actinomycetota; class Actinomycetes; order Streptosporangiales; family Streptosporangiaceae; genus Nonomuraea; species Nonomuraea sp. NPDC050663. The sequence goes on along the minus strand of NZ_JBITGL010000005.1, from coordinate 18,129 downwards.
GGTGCTCGGGCTGAGCCGTACGGCAGGCGGCGGGTTCCTGGCGACGACCGCGACGGGCGAGGTGGCGGCCCGCTCCGTGATCGTGGCGACGGGCCCCTTCCAGCGGCCGCGCATCCCGCGCATCGAGGTGCCGCCCGGCGTCGTGGCGATCCACAGCTCCGCCTACACCGGCGTGCGGGATCTGCCGGGCGGCTCGGTGCTCGTCGCGGGGGCGGGCAACTCCGGGGTGCAGATCGCCGAGGAGCTGGCCAGGGCCGGGCGGAGGGTCACGCTGGCCGTGGGCAGGAGCATGGCGGTGCTGCCGCAGCGGGTGTTCGGCCGCGATGTGTTCGACCTGCTCGACCGGCTGGGCACCATGCGCGCCCCGGCCTCCGGTCTGGTGGGCAGGATCGTGCGGCGGCGCGAACCGCTGATCGGGCTGGGCCCGAGGGGGCTGCGCCGGCTCGGCGTCGAGGTGACGGGCCGGGTCACGTCGGTCACCGGCGTGGACGCCGTGGTGTGGGCGACGGGCTTCCGCCAGGACTTCTCCTGGATCGACGTCCCCGGCGCCCTCGACGACGGCAGGCCGGTCCACGACGAGGGGGTCTGCAGTGTCCCCGGCCTGGCCTTCATCGGCCTGCCCTACCTGCGCAACCGGGGCTCGGCCCTGCTCGGCTGGGTCGGGGAGGACGCGGCCGCTCTGGCGGGGCGCCTCACCGGTTCGGGCGGAGCGTCCAGTCGACGGTGAGCTCGCTGACGACGACGTCGTCGGCGTTGCGCAGTTCCACGGCCACCTCGAACGTGGGCCGCTTGCCCGCGTCGAGGAGTTCCAGGACCGCCGCCCGGTCGGCGCGCACGTGGGCGGTGGCGACGATCTCGCCGAGGGCCAGTTTCAGGTACTTCACGGTCGAGACGGTCACCAGCGGCGTCGCGCGGGAGAGCTGGTCGGCGAAGACGGAGAGCATGGCCGCCCCCGAGGCCGACTCGGCCAGGGTGAAGAGCGCTCCCGCGTGCGGCCCGCCCACGTGGTTGCGCAGTTCGGGACGGTCGGCGACCCGGCAGACGGCCATGCCGTCGGCGACCGAGTCGAAGGTGATGCCCAGCGTGCGCGCGAAGGGCACGGTCTCCAGCAGGAGCGCGCCAACGTCTGTCGTCATGCCCCCAATGCTACTCACGAGTAACCCGGTCTCCGTCTAGCAAATGTTGATCTCTCCGGTTATGGTCGAGAACGGAAAGAAAGCTTCATCCATGGAGGTATGGTGGGCAAGAAGTTTCACGCACTGGCCTTACCGATCGCCGCGGCCACCCTGGCCGCCCTGAGCACGCCCGCCCAGGCGGCAGTGGGCTACGACCGGTGCCAGGAGGGCTACTACTGCCTCTTCTCCGGCCTCGACGGCACGGGCGACATCGTCCAGCTTCAGGGCAACACCCCCAACCTGGCCGCCCTGGGCATGGGCGACCGCGCCAAGTCCGACTGGAACCGCACCGACACGCTCATCCATCTCCACACCCAGCCCGACTACGGCGGCTGCACGGCCGTCACGAGCCCGCGGGGCAAGGGCAACTTCTACATCACCTTCCGCGACGCCTTCGACTCCGTCCGCTTCGGCGGGCCCAACGGTCCCTCCTGCTCGATCTGGGAGGACGACGAGTACCTGGTCAAGCGCGCGGCGGCCACCGACTCGCACGGCTGACCCCTCGCCGGTGCCCTTCGGCACGCCCGAAGGGCACTAGGTATGTCCGGGTTGGCGCGATAGCGTGACATCTCGTGACGGGTTACAGCGACGATCTACGCCTCGCGCATGTCATGGCGGACGCCGCCGATAACCTCACCATGCGCCGGTTCAAGGCAGTCGACCTCAAGGTCGAGACCAAGCCCGACCTCACCCCGGTCAGCGACGCCGACCGCACGGTGGAGGAGGCGATCAGGGGCACCCTCAGGAGGGCCAGGCCCCGCGACGCGGTCATCGGCGAGGAGTTCGGCAACACCGGATGGGGCGCCAGGTCGTGGGTGATCGACCCGATCGACGGCACCAAGAACTACGTGCGCGGCGTGCCCGTCTGGGCGACGCTCATCGCGCTGATGGACCACGGCAGGGTGGTCGTCGGCCTCGTGTCGGCCCCCGCCCTGGGCAGGCGCTGGTGGGCGGCCAAGGGCGGCGGCTCCTGGACCGGCAGGAGCCTGACCAAGGCCAGCCGCATGAACGTCTCCAAGGTCTCCAAGCTGGAGGACGCCTCCTTCTCCTACTCCAGCTTCGGCGGCTGGGAGGAGCAGGGCAGGCTCGACAACTTCCTCGACCTCAACAGGGCGTGCTGGCGCACCAGGGCCTACGGCGACTTCTGGTCGCACATGATGGTCGCCGAGGGCTCGGTGGACCTGTCGGCCGAGCCCGAGCTGTCGCCGTGGGACATCGCCGCCCTCACCGTGATCGTGGAGGAGGCCGGCGGGCGCTGGACCGATCTCGACGGCGCCACCGGCCTGGAGGGCGGCAGCCTGGTGTGCACCAACGGCCTGCTGCACGACGAGGTCCTGGGCAGGCTCACAACTCCAAGGATGGTTTGAGCCGCTCCAGGCTCCACATGCGCTGGCGCATCACCACGAGCGTCATCAGCGCCAGCGCCGCCACCAGGAAGCCCGCCAGGACGGTCACCGAATGCCAGGTGATGTCCGGGTTGCCGCCCGAGATGGTCACCCGCAGCGCCGCGACGAGGTAGGTCATCGGTACGAACGGGTGGATGGTCGCGAACGGCTCCGGCAGGGTCTCCGGCGGGTAGAGCCCGCCGCACGACACCAGCTGCAGCATGAGCAGGAAGAGGGCCAGCGCGTCGCCCGCGGCGCCGAGCGCGATCCTGATGAGCTGGACGATCGAGACGAACGTCGCCATCCCCAGCGCCATCAGCCCGATCGTGCCGGGCACGTTGACTGGGTGCAGCCCCAGCCCCTCGTCGACGACCAGATACAGGACCATCGCCGCCGCCTGGCCGAGCCCGACGACCGGCAGCCAGGCCGCCGCGGTGACGGTCAGCGAGCCCGCCCCCGACGCCAGGGCCCGCTCGCTGACCGGCTTGAGCATCAGGAACGCCACGATCCCGAACACCCAGAGCGCGATGGGGATGAAGAAGGGCGCAAGGCCCCTGCCGTACGGCCCGGCGGGATGCACGTTGCCGGTGCTGACCCGGACCGGTCCCGCGAAGGTCGGCGCGTCGGCGGCGTCGAGGTCGGGCAGCTTGCCCTTGCCCTCCTCGACGCCGTCGACGAGCTTGCCCGTGCCGTCCTTGAGCGCGCCGAGCCCGCTGCTCAGCTCCCGGGTGCCGCCTAGCAGGGTGCCCACTCCGGCGTCCACCGTCTCGGCGCCCTTGGCCACCAGCCGGGCGCCGTCGTCGAGCTTCTGGATGTCGCGTGCTCCGCGGAAGATCTTCCGCTGGAGCGCTGGCACCTCCCGCTTGAGCGCGGCGATGTCGGCGGCCAGCCGCTCGACCTCCTTGTCGATCTGCCCCGCGGCCGCCGCGACCCGGGCGGCCTCTATGGCCAGGAACTCGGCGAAATCCAGCAACGCGTAATACAGCGGGCTCATCGCCGGGGTGAGCAGGAAGTCCTCCGAGGCGTCCGGGTTGAAGGGCAGCCCGAGCTTCTTCTTCTCCTCGGCGATCCAGCGCGAGAGGTGGTCGCAGATCTCGTAGAGCAGGTCCACGACCGCGCGGGCGGCCATGGCGATGCCCCGCGCCCCCTCCGCGCCGATGCCGGTGATCCTGGCGGCGAGCTGGGCGATGCCGTCGGCCCTGTCGGCCACGATCGGCAGCTCCCGCATGGCCAGCTCGGCCAGCGGCTGCGCGATGGCGTTGAGCTTGTCGACCCCGGCCGCGACCTGCTCGGCTCCTGGCGCCAGGGCCGCGGTGCCGCGCTTGAGCTGCTCGACGCCCTGCACCAGCTGCTGGGCGCCCTCGTCGGCGGCGCCCGCTCCCTTGTCGAGCTCGCGCGCCCCCTTGTCGAGCTCGTCGAGCCCTTCCCTGGCCTCGTCGAGCCCGGCGAAGACCACCTCGAAGTAGGCGGTCACGGCGGCCTCGTTGATCTGCTCCTGCAGCTTGGCCTGGATGGTCTCGGCCATGATGCCGACCAGGTAGTTGTTGCCGTCATCGAGCAGGATCGAGACCGCCGCCCGCTCCGGCGTGCCGTACGCGCCGCTGGCCAGCTTGGAGCTGAAGTCCGAGGGGATCGTGATGATCGCGTAGTAGCGGCCGTCACGCTGGCCGTCGGCGGCCTCCTGGGCCGGGACGAAGTGCCACTGCAGCTCGGGGTCTTCCTTGAGCTTGTCGACGAAGTCCTCGCCCGCCGCGACCCGCTTGCCCTTCACGGTGACCGGCTTGTCCTCGTTGACGACGGCCACCGGCACCTGGTCGATCTTGCCGTACGGGTCCCAGTTCGACCACAGGTAGATCGCCCCGTACAGCAGCGGCACGAGCAGCAGGAAGGCCAGCCCCGCCCGCTGCAGCGGCTTGCGGAAGCGGCGCAGCTCGAACAGGGCCAGGTCAAGCACGCGCACAGCGGACCCATCCGTCGGCCAGGCCGCGCGCGGGCGCCTCCTCGACCGTGGAGGCCACGATCGTCGCGCCCGCGTCGCACGCCCGGCGCAGCGCCAGCCACACCTGCTCCTGCCGATCGGTCGCGGTGTTGTCGTGCACGTCGTCGAGCACCACGACGGGCTTGCCCGCCATCAGCCCCAGCGCCGCGCAGAGCAGGGTCTTGTCGGCGGCGTCGAGTTCCTCGGTGAGCTCCTTCTCCGGAGCGTTCCATCCCAGCGCGGAGCAGGCCCGGCCGAAGGCGTCCTTGCCGACGCGCTCCAGCCGCCTGCGCTCGCGGGCGTGCTCCCCCACCCGCAGTTCCGGCGTCAGGTCGATGGGCGGGCGCACCCGCGCGACCGCCACCTTCTTGCGCACGGACCTCGCCCCGTCGACGGTCAGCTCGCCGCGGGTGACCTTCATGCGACCCGCCAGAGCGAGCAGGAAACACGAGCGTCCCGAGTCGGAGGGGCCGACCACCGCGACCAGGGAGCCGGGCGCCGCTTCCAGCGACAAGCCCTGGAAGATCCAGTGGCCGTGCTTGCGAAGTCCCAGCTCCACCGCTCTGATCACGGTGACCATACTGTCACTCAGAGCTAGAGAAGCCTCGTAACCGCGCTGACCAGGCTCTCCCGGTACCCTCCGCCGAAGAGCACCACATGCACGGCGAGCGGGTGAAGCTGGTGCAAGGGCACCCGATCACGCCATCCGTCGGCGAGCGGTGACACCTCCTGGTATGCGGCCAGGATCCGGTCCAGGTGCGGCGCGCCGAACAGCGCCAGCATGGCCAGGTCCGTCTCGCGGTGCCCGCCGTGCGCGGCCGCGTCGATGAGCACGCCCCTGCCGCCCGACCAGAGCACGTTGCCGTTCCACAGGTCGCCGTGGATGCGGGCGGGCGGCTCGGCGGGGGCGTCGTGGCAGCGGTCGAGCGCGCGCTCGAAGGGCGCCGGGTCCAGGCCCGCCTGCCGTACGAAAGGCAGGACCCGCTGGGAGGCGTAGAAGGAGGGCCAGTCGGGGGCGGGCGTGTTGTCCATGGGCAGCGGTCCGATGAAGCCGGGCCAGTCGGCGCCGAAGGCCTGTGCTCCCCGCGCGTGCGTGGCCGCCAGGTCGCGCCCGAAACGTTCGGCCGCCGCGGCCGTCGGGGGCTCGGGTTCGACCCACTCGACCGCGATGTGCCGCTCGTCCGCGGAGACCACGGGAACGGCGATCGGGCCCAGCCAGCGCAGCCCCGCGGCCTCGGAGGTGAACAAAGGGGAAACAGGCCCTGACTTGACGAAGACCTCCCGGCCATCGGCGAGCGTACGCCTCACCGGTGTTGTTCGATGTACGCGGCCAGCCCTCGCGAGGCCGCCTCCACCATGCGCAGCACCTCGTCGAAACCCTCCTGCCCGCCGTAGTAGGGGTCGGGCACCTCGGCGCCCTCGGGCGCGTCGGGGTCGAAGGAGCGGAACAACCTCGCGCCGCGCGGCAGGCGACGCAGATTGTCCTTGTCCATGGCCAGGACCAGGTCGTACTCGCCGACGCTGAAGTGCTGGGCCCGGTGCGCGGAGCCGTCGTAGCCCGCCGCGGCGAGGGTCGCGAGCGCGCGGGAGTCCATCGGATCGCCCACGTGCCAGTCGCCGGTGCCCGCGCTCTCGACCACGACGTCGCCGAGCCCGTGCTCCTCGAGGGTGCGCCTGAGCACCACTTCGGCCATGGGAGAGCGGCAGATGTTACCCATGCACACCAGGATGACTCGATAGCTCATGTGATCCATCTTGCCTGTTCAAAACGCTTCCGCCGCCGGTCATGGCTCGTTTCATTGCCGTTCACTTTGCCCGGCTTGTATCGGGACGTAACGAAATACGGGATCTCAATACGGAGAAGGACACATACCGTGACCAGTGGACAGCGCCGCCTTCTAGGGGTGGCGACGGCAGCCCTCGTCGTTTCCCTCAGCGCGGCGGCCTGTGGCGGCAACGCGAAGCCCGGCAGCCCCGAGAGCACCTCGGCCGCCGCCCCCGCCGAGAGCGGCAGCGCCGCCGCCCCCGCCGCGCTCAGCGGCGAGGTCAAGGTTGACGGCTCCAGCACCGTCGCCCCGCTCACCCAGGCCGCCTCCGAGCTCTTCGGCGAGGAGCAGCCCCAGGTCAAGGTGCCCGTCGGCACCTCCGGCACAGGCGGTGGTTTCGAGAAGTTCTGCGCCGGCGAGACGGACATCTCCAACGCCTCCCGCGCCATCAAGGACGAGGAGAAGGCGGCCTGCGAGGCCAAGGGCATCAAGTTCACCGAGCTGACGGTGGCCACCGACGCCCTGACCGTGGTCGTGCCCAAGGAGAACACCTGGGCCACCTGCCTGACCACCGACCAGCTCAAGAAGATGTGGGAGCCGGGCGCCGAGGGCAAGGTCAACAGCTGGAAGGACATCGACGCCAAGTTCCCCGACGAGCCGCTCAAGCTGTACGGCCCGGGCACCGACTCCGGCACCTTCGACTACTTCACCGACGCGATCAACGGTGAGGAGGGCGCCAGCCGCAAGGACTACAGCCCCTCCGAGAACGACAACGACATCGTCAACGGTGTCAAGGGCGCCAAGGGCGGCCTGGGCTACTTCGGCTTCACCTACTTCGAGGAGAACGCCGACACCCTGACCGCGGTGCAGGTCGACTCCGGCAAGGGCTGCGTCGCCCCGAGCGTCGAGACCGCCCAGGACGGCACCTACGCCCCGCTCTCGCGGCCGCTGTTCATCTACCCGTCGGCCGCCGCGACCAAGCGTCCCGAGGTCGCCGCCTTCCTCGACTTCTACGTCGGCAACATCGGCGCCATCGCCAAGGACGCCAAGTTCGTCCCGCTCAACCCCGAGCAGGAGGCCAAGCTCAAGTCCGACCTGCAGGCCCTGAAGGGCCTGGCGGGCTGATGACCGCGCAGCACAGGGCGACCGCGACGGGGACCGGCAGGTCCCTGGCGCGGTCGCGCCCGCGTTACGGGGAGCAGGCCATCAAGGTCGTGCTCATGCTCGCGGCGCTGGTGTCGGTGGCCACCACGGTGGGCATCGTCTTCGCGCTGGCGGAGCCGACCATCGAGTTCTTCTCCGAGGTCAGCCTGGCCCAGTTCTTCGGCTCGACCGAGTGGGGCCCGCTGTTCAAGCCGGCGCACTTCGGCGTCTGGCCGATCATCGTGGCCACCCTGGAGATCACGCTCATCGCCATCGTCGTCGCCGTGCCCCTCGGCCTGGCCGCGGCGATCTACCTCTCGGAGTACGCCTCCCGCCGGGTCCGCAAGATCTTCAAGCCGGTCCTGGAGGTCCTGGCCGGCGTGCCCACCGTGGTCTTCGGCTTCTTCGCCCTGACCCTGGTCACGCCGCTGCTGCAGGACGTCTTCCCCTGGCTCGGCCTGGAGCCGAAGAACGCGCTGAGCGCGGGCCTGCTGGTCGGCGTCATGATCATCCCGATCATCGCCTCGATGTCCGAGGACTCCATGGCCGCGGTGCCCAACGGGCTGCGCGAGGGCTCCTACGCCCTGGGCGCCTCCAAGATGCTCACCTCGGTGCGCGTCGTGGTGCCCGCCGCCTTCTCCGGCATCGTCGCCGCCATCATCCTGGCGATCTCGCGGGCCGCGGGCGAGACGATGATCGTCGCCATCGCCGCCGGCTTCAAGTCGGTCTTCACGCTCGACCCGACGCAGGAGATGTCGACGATGGCCGCCTTCATCGCCCAGGCGGGCTCGGGTGACGCCTCCACCGGCTCGATCGCCTACAAGACCATCTTCGCGGTCGGCTCGCTGCTGTTCCTCATGACCTTCGCCATGAACTGGTTCAGCGCGCGAATGGTCCAGAAATATCGCGAGGTCTACGACTGATGGCCATCCTCAGTACCCCCAAGTCGGCCGTCCAGCTGGCCGGAAAGGGACGCCCGCTCAGGGAGCACGTCTTCCGCATCGCCCTGCTGTCCAGCCTGGTGATCGCGCTCGGCTTCCTGGCCCTGCTGCTCGTCTACGTGGTCCAGGACGGCTGGCCGCGCCTCGACTCGGCCCTCTGGGAGAACCAGCCCTCGATCCGGCGGCCCGAGACGGCCGGTATCCAGTCGGGCATCTTCGGCACGCTCTGGATCATCGCGCTGACCGCCCTCATGGCGCTGCCGACCGGCATCCTGGCCGCGGTCTACCTGGAGGAGTACGCCGACAAGACCAAGTGGTACAACCGCCTGATCGAGCTGAACATCTCGAACCTGGCGGCCGTGCCCTCGATCGTCTACGGCATCCTCGGCCTCGGACTCATCGCCCGGTGGATGCAGTTCGGCTTCACCGTCATGACCGGCGCGATCACCATCTCGCTGCTGGTGCTGCCGATCGTCATCATCGCCGCCCGCGAGGCCATCAAGGCCGTGCCGCCGTCCATCCGCGAGGGCTCGCTGGCGTTGGGGGCCACCCAGTGGCAGACCATCTGGCGCCAGGTGCTGCCCGCCGCCGTGCCCGGCATGGCGACCGGCTCCATCCTGGCCCTGTCGCGCGCCATCGGCGAGGCCGCGCCCTTCCTGATGCTGGGCGCCGCGACCCTCGTGCGTTTCAACCCCGAGGGTGTCTGGAGCAGCTTCACCGTGCTGCCCATCCAGATCTACTCCTTCATCAGCCAGTCGCGTGAGGAGTTCCACGTCCTGGCCGCGGCGGCCATCGTGATCCTGCTCGCGATCCTGCTGCTCATGAACTCCGTGGCCATCTGGCTCCGTAACCGCTACCAGAAGCGGTGGTGAGAGGACGCAATGTCTGAGATTGGAATCTCGATGCCGAACGTGACCGTCCGTGGTCCCGAGGCGCCCCGCAACCTGGAGGCGCTCGACCCGGTCTTCCAGGTGGATGACCTCAGCGTCTTCTACGGCGACTACGAGGCCGTGCGCAACGTCGACATGACGATCGGCAACCGCGAGATCACCGCCATGATCGGCCCGTCCGGATGCGGCAAGTCGACCGTGCTGCGGTGCTTCAACCGCATGAACGACCTCATCCCCGGCGCCCGCGCCGCCGGCAAGATCACCTATCACGGTGAGGACCTCTACGGCGACCACGTCGACCCGATCGAGGTGCGCCGCCGGATCGGCATGGTCTTCCAGAAGCCCAACCCCTTCCCCAAGTCGATCTACGACAACATCGCCTACGGCCCCCGGGTCAACGGCATGAAGGGCAAGATGGACGACCTGGTCGAGCAGGCGCTCACCCAGGCGGCCCTGTGGGACGAGGTCAAGGACAAGCTGAAGCAGAACGCGCTCTCCCTGTCGGGAGGCCAGCAGCAGCGTCTGTGCATCGCCCGCGCGATCGCTGTCAGGCCCGAGGTCATCCTCATGGACGAGCCCTGCTCCGCCCTGGACCCGATCGCCACCACCAAGATCGAGGACCTGATGCAGGAGCTGTCGCGCGACTACACGATCGTGATCGTCACGCACAACATGCAGCAGGCCGCCCGCGTCTCCGACCGCACCGCCTTCTTCACCGCCGAGCTCGACGACGCGGGCGTACGGCACGGCCGCCTGGTGGAGTTCGACGAGACCAGCCGCATCTTCACCAACCCGGCCGACAAGCGCACCGAGGACTACATCACGGGGCGCTTCGGCTGATGGCTTCCGAGATGCCCGTCCTGCTGGTGGCCGACCCTGACGAGGACCTCGTCAAGGAGCTGGCCGCCTCCCTGGAACGCGAGGGTGTCTCGGTCACCGGCGTGCGCGACGGCGCACAGGCGTTGCTCCAGGCTGGAGCATTACAGCCGGACGTGGTGCTCGTGGCGGCCACGTTGCCGGTCATCGGGGCAGTGGATTTCGTGCGAGCGGTACGGCTCTCGCGTGCCGTACCGGTCTTGCTCGGCGTCGGCGAGGGGCACGCCGAGAAGGCGGTCCAGGCCCTGGCCGCGGGTGCGTCGGCCTGCGTGGCCCGGCCCTACCGCGTGCCCGAGCTGTTGCCCTTCATCCAGGCCTCGCCCCGCGTGCTCGCGGTCGGCGCGGTCGAGCTGGATGTGGTCGCGCACCAGGTGCGGGTCGACGGGCGTGCCGTCCACCTGCCGCTGCGCGAGTTCGAGCTGCTGCACTACCTGATGCGCAACGTCGACCGGACGGTCACGCGCGACCAGATCATGCGGCACGTGTGGAACACCATGGAGGGCGGCTCGACGAACACGATCGCGGTGCACGTCAAACGGCTGCGCGCGCGGCTCGGCGACCACGAGGACAAGCTCATCCAGACCGTGCGGGGCGTGGGCTACCGGCTCAGCAAGAGCGGAAATGTGGCATGATCCGGCGGACCACGCCCTCGACCGTGGCGATGCCGTCGGCCGCCTCGGCGCTGCCCTCGGTGAGGACCGCCACGGCGTAGCGTTCGTCGATCAGCCCGACGCTGACCACGGCCCACTTCTTGGTGGAGATGCGCTTCAGCCAGCCGTTCTTCAGTGACGTGTCCTGGCCCTTGCAGGCTCCGGCGCCGACGCCCCAGTCCTGGCCGTCGACGACGTCGCCCATCAGGCGCCGGACCTGCCGCCTGTCGGCCTCCGCCAGCGGGCTCCCCGGGCTGACGAGCGCGTTCATCAGGCGCACCTGGTCGTCGGCGCTGGTGCGGGTGATGCCCCAGCAGTACAGGTCGAGGCAGTCGCCGGGCACACCGGCGGTGTGCTTGAGCCCGAACTTCCTGCCCGCCCTGGTGAAGCCCGCCGCTCCCCCGATGCGCAGCCAGAGCCGGTCGGCGGCGTGGTTGTCGCTGTGGCGGATCATGATGTCGGCGTCGCGTCTCGTCGCCTTGTCGAGCTTGCTCCAGGGCGTCTTCAGCAGCAGGGCCATGAGGATCTGCGCCTTGGCGGTGCTCGCGGTGATCATCCGCTCCTGGCGGTGGTAGCGGTAGATCTTGCGTGTCTTCAGGTCCCAGACCGTCGCGGTCACCGGGCCGGGTCGTCCGGCGAGGAACGAGCCGAGCCGTTCGGTGACGGCTTTCGCGCTGACCGGAGGGGCGTGCATTCCGGTGACCGCCAGGACTCCCGCGAGCGCCACGTGAAGCATGCCTGTTTGATGCTCGAAGTGGCGCCCGGGTTCGTCAGGCCAGGCGGGCGATCGAATCGTCGTCGCAGCCGTCCCAGAAGCCGCCGACCACGTCCTCCAGGTGCTCCAGCGACTCGGCCCTGAACAGCACGTCCTGGTACTTGGTGATGTCGTAGGCGGTGGTGCCCATCTCCCTGATGTCGAGGTCACGGATGTCCATGCCGCGGAACTCCTCGATCTCGCCGTACGACGACAGGATGCCCGCGCCGTAGGCCCGCAGCTCGTTCTGCTCGGTCATGACGCCGAACTCGAGCGTGAACCAGAAGATCTTGGAGATGAACTCCAGCGCCGCGTCGGTCTCCACCCTGCGCGCCGCCTCGCCCGCCTTGCGGTACAGCGCCGCGTACCGGTCGCCGGCCAGCGCGTTGGCATGGCCGATGACCTCGTGGACGACGTCGGGCTCGGGGGTGTAGAACGGCACCGAGTGGTGGCGGATGTACTGCGTCGAGTGGAAGTACCCGTCGGCCAGCACGCCGTAGAAGGTGCGCAGCGGCACCAGCCCGGCCGCCGGCAGGTAGCGGAAGCCCGTCAGCGGTTCGAGCAGCTCGCTGACCTCCTGCAGCTGCGGGATGCGCTCCTGCGGGAGCCCGAGCCGCTCGGCGGCGTCGACGTACTCCTGCGTCGCGTACTTACGGTGCTTGATCTTGAGCTCGCGGGTGACGCTCGCCCAGACCTCGTGCTCCTGCTCGGTGTACTCCGCGGCCGGGATCGGCTCGCCCACGGTGTGGTTCACCGCCAGGGCGGCGATCGCGTTGCGCCGGGCCCGGTAGACCTCGTCGGCGAAACCCGGGTGGCTCCTGGAGAGCTCGACCACCACGCCGCCGTCTTCCGTCGTGGCCACTGGAGCGAAATACTGCGCTTCCTCGAACATGTCGTAAATCACAGCAATGTCCCATACGGGCTGGCAAGAGCGACCAGTTCTTTTGCACGATTCGCCCACTTTCGTACGGTGAAGCCTTCCTTTCGCTGGTCGAATCGACCAGGCTTGCCCCATGGACCAGTTGGACGTCCGCCTGCTCACCACCATGCGCGCCCACCCACGGATCGGGCTGACCGAGCTCGCCCGCCTCCTCGGCGTCGCCCGCGGCACCGTGCAGGCCCGCGTCGAGAAGCTCACCGCCGGAGGGGTCATCACCGACTTCGGCCCGACCGTCTCCGTGCCCGCCGCCGGCTACCCGATCCTGGCCTTCGTCTCGCTCCAGATCGCCCAGGGCCGGCTCGCCGAGGCGGTGATCGCCCTGCGTGCCGTCCCCGAGATCCTCGAAGTGCACGGCACCAGCGGGCAGCACGACCTGCTCTGCCGCGTGGTCGCGCGCAGCACCGAGCACCTTCAGGAGGTCATCGCCACCGTGCTGGCCTCCCCCGCCGTGCAGCGCACCGACACCACGATCGCCCTGTCCACGCAGATCCCCTTCCGTATCGAGCCGCTGCTCGGCGCGGCCGTCTCAGGCTGACTCCCTGATCACCAGGTCGCACGGCATCACCACCGACTCCTGCGCCTGCTCCTCGAACAGGTCGAGCAGTAATCTGACCGTCGCCAGTGCCTGGGCGTCCATCGGGCTGCGCACGGTCGTCAGCGGCGGCGCGGTGTACTGCGCCGCCTCGATGTCGTCGAACCCCACCACCGCCACGTCGTCGGGCACCCTGCGGCCGTGCTTGCGCAGCACGTGCAGCGCGCCGATCGCCATCAGGTCGTTGGCGGCGAAGACGGCGTCGAGCCGCGGATCGTCCTGGAGCAGCTGGCCCATGGCCTCGGCGCCCGAGATGCGAGTGAAGTCGCCCAGTGCCATCATCGACCGGCAGCCCGCCTCCCGCACCGCGCCGTTGTAGCCGGCCAGGCGCTCCTGCGAGGCGATCAGGTCCATCGGCCCGGTGATCGTGGCCACCCGGCGCCTGCCCAGCCCGAGCAGATGCCGTACGGCCAGCCCCGCGCCGCCCTCGTTGTCGTTCTCCACGTACGGCACCGCCGCCGAGCTGCGGCCGAACGACACCATCGGCACCCGCTTCCTGGCCAGCATGTACGGCAGCGGATCGGCGCCGTGCAACGAGACCAGCATGACGCCGTCGACGTGCCCGGCCACCACGTAGCGCTCGACCCGCTCGCGGCTCTCGTCGGAGCCGGCCAGCATGAGCACCACCTGCTTGCCCGCCGCCTCCAGCGCGCGGCTGGCCGTACGGACCACGGCCGCGAAGAGCGGATCGTCCGACACCAGCCCCTTGGGCGGATCGGACACCACCAGGGCGACCGCGTCCGTGCGGCGGGTCACCAGGTTGCGCGCCGCGGCGTTCGGCACGTAGCCCAGCTCGCCGACGGCGTCGAGCACCGCCTCACGGATGCGGGGCGCGACCGTGCTCACGCCGTTGATCACTCGCGACACGGTCGACTTGGACACGCCGGCGCGTGCCGCGACCGCGTCAAGGGTCGGACGCTGCATGGGTCTCCTTCAGGGAGCGCTCCCCGAAGGTTACACCCGTTGCCCCGTGATGTTCCATCCCCGTTAATTGGGCCTTGACAGTTGTCAATTCGATGGCGGACCGTACTCGCTCAGGGAGCGCTCTCTCGACGCTAGGAGAACCGCATGAGACGCCCGCTGATCCTTCTGCTGCTGGCGCTGGTCGCCGGCTTACTCTCCGCTCCACCCGCCCACGCCGCCCCACCCCTGTCGCAGGGCAAGCCCGCCACCGCCTCCTCCGTCGAGGCGGCACCCTTCGGCGCCGCCAACGCCGTCGACGGCGACCCCGGCACCCGCTGGTCCAGCGCCTTCTCCGACCCGCAGTGGCTCACCGTCGACCTCGGCGCCACCGCCTCCATCGGCAGCGTCGTCCTCAACTGGGAGACCGCCCACGCCTCGGCCTTCCGCCTGCAGACCTCGCCCGACAACAGCACCTGGACCACGATCCACACCACGACGTCCTCCACCGGCGGCGTCCAGACGATCAACGTGACCGGCTCCGGCCGCTACGTGCGCCTGTACGCCGACACGCGCGCCACCGCGTGGGGCGTCTCCCTCTGGGAGTTCCAGGTGCACGCCGGTGGCACCTCCGGCGGCGAGCAGCTGCTGTCGTACGGCAAGCCGGGCACCGCCTCCTCCTCCCAGCACGACGGCAACTGCTGGGAGTGCACCCCCGCCAGGGCCTTCGACCTCGACCCCGCCTCCCGCTGGGCGACCAGCTCCACCACCGGCTGGGTGGACCCCGGCTGGATCGCCGTCGACCTCGGCGCCACCGCCCAGATCACCAAGATCGTCCTGCAGTGGGACCCCGCCTACGCCAGGTCGTACCAGATCCAGGTCTCCCCCAACGGCACCGACTGGACCCCGATCTACTCCACGACCACCAGCACCGGCTTCAAGCAGGTCCTCAACGTCACCGGAACCGGCCGCCACGTGCGCATGTACGGCACGCAGCGCTCCTCCGCCTACGGCTACTCCCTCTGGGAGTTCCAGGTGTACGGCACCGGCGGCGCCCCCACCACCCCGCCGCCCAGCCCGCCCGACCCGCGCAACCCCATGCAACTGGTCTGGAGCGACGAATTCAACGGCGCCGCCGGCACCACCCCCGACCCCGCCAAGTGGCGCGCCGACCCCGGCACCGGGCCCAACAACGAGCTCGAGTACTACACCGACCACCGCAACGCCGCCATGAACGGCAGCGGGCAACTGGTCCTCGAAGCACGCCGCGAGACCACCCCCGGCTCGTCCTGCCCCGGCGGGACCTGCCAGTACACCTCGGCCAGGATCAACACCGGCACCAAGTTCCACTTCACCTACGGACGCGTCGAAGCGCGCGTCAGGGTGCCCAAGGGGAACGGGCTGTGGCCGGCGTTCTGGATGATGGGCGCCGACTTCCTCACCGGGCGGCCGTGGCCGTACAACGGGGAGATCGACATCCTGGAGGTGCTGGGGAAGGACACCAAGACGTCGTACTCGACCGTGCACGCGCCCGCGTACAACGGCGGTGGCGGCATCGGCGCGCCGTACACGCTGCCCGGCGGGGCGGACTTCGCCGACGACTTCCACGTGTGGGCCGCCACCTGGGACAGCAAGGGGATCACCTACACGCTCGACGGGCGGACGGTGTTCACGCTGGACAAGGCGCAGGTGGAGGCCACCCGCGGGCCTTGGGTGTTCGACCATCCGTTCTACATCATCCTGAACCTGGCGGTCGGGGGTGACTGGCCGGGGCCGCCGGACGCTTCCACGCCGTTCCCGGCACGGATGCTCGTCGACTACGTGCGGGTGTACCAGTGATGGGGCGGCTCCGTGCACGCTCCGCTCTCACTGGGCGGTCGGCTCTCACTGGACGGTCAGCTCTCACTGGGCGGTCAGCTCTCACTGGGCGGTCAGCTCTCACTGGGCGGTCAGCTCTCACTGGGCGGTCAGCTCTCGCTGGGCGGCTTGTTCGTCTCGCTGGGGGATCTGACCTGGTTCGGCGCTTCTGCCGCATCGCCGCGCTGATGATCCTGCTGGTCGCGGCGCTGGCCGTGCCCGCGCAGGTGGCCAGCGCGGCGCCGATCTCCCAGGGCCGGTCGGCCACCGCCTCCTCCGTGGAGAGCGCGGCCACCTCCGCGGCCGCCGCCGTCGACGGCGACCCCGGCACCCGCTGGTCCAGCGCCTTCGCCGACCCCCAGTGGCTCTCCGTCGACCTGGGCTCCTCCGTCACCATCGCCCGCGTCGTCCTCAACTGGGAGGCCGCCTACGCGAGCGCCTACCGCCTGGAGGTCTCCCCCAACGGCACCACCTGGACCTCCGTCTACTCGACGACCACCGGCGCCGGCGGCGTGCAGTCGGTGGACCTCACGGCGACCGCCCGCTACATCCGCCTCTACGCGGAACGTCGCGCCACCTCCTGGGGCGTCTCGCTCTGGGAGTTCCAGGTGTACGGCACAGCGGGCAACATCGTCAGGGTCGCCGAGTTCCTGGCCGACTGCCCGTTCACCCACCGCCTGCCCGACGATCCCATCGTCTTCCCCGGCCTGCCCGGCGCCTCCCACATGCACAGCTTCTTCGGCAACCGCTCCACCAACGCGCACTCCACGGTCGCGACGCTGCTCGCCTCCACGAGCAACTGCGACCCCGCCGAAGACCTGTCGTCGTACTGGGTCCCGACCCTGTACGCCGACGGGGTGCCCGTGGAACCCACCGGCACGACCTTCTACTACCTCGGCGAAGGCGTCGCCGACTCGGTGATCGCCAGGATCCAGCCACTCCCGCTGGGCCTGCGCATCGTCGCCGGCAACGCCAAGGCCACCGCACCCGACGACACGACGATCTCCCGTTGGTCGTGCCTGCACGCCGGGCACGTCGGATCCTCGAAGGACTTCGTGAACTGCCCCGCCGGCACGATGCTGGAGTCGTACCTGGACTTCCCGCAGTGCTGGAACGGGCGCGATCTCGACTCTCCCGACCACAAGAGCCACATGGCCTATCCGGTCGGCGGGCAGTGTCCTTCCACGCACCCCGTTCCGGTACCGAAGCTCCGCCAGGTGCTGCGGTATCCGGTGAACGGTGATCCGGCCCGGTTCCGGCTGGCTTCCGGCGCCGGGTTCACGATGCACGGCGACTTCTTCAACGCCTGGCCGGAGGCGGAGATGGAGCGACGGGTGCGCGATTGCATCCGGCCGATCATCAAGTGCGGCGCCAACGGGCGTCCGTGAGCGATGTGGCTTCTTCGTTGTTCGTACGGATAACGCGCCAGGCAGGCCGGCTCACGGCCTGCCTGGCCACCGTGCTCGTTCTTTGTACGGCGTGCACGGGTGCTCCAGCCCGGCCCTCCGTCTCCGTCTCCGTCCTGTCTGCTACGGACATCGCGTGGGCCGAGCTGATGATTCCCATGAACGAGCAGGCGCTGCGACTCATGGCCCTGATCCCCGATCGCACATCTGGCCTTGAGTTGAGGAAGCTCGCCGACGAGCTCGTTCCCGCTCACCGGACCGAGCTCGACCGGCTGCGGGGACTGCTCGCCGGTCGGCCGACGACCAATCCTCACGAGGGCCACGAGATGCCCGGGATGATGACTCCGGCACAGCTCGGAGAGGTGGAGACACTGAAAGGGCGAGCCTTCGAGCGGGCTGCCGTCGACGGATTGCGGGCTCATCTGGAGCAGTCGGCGAAGGTGTGCGCTGGGGAGGTGACCGCAGGAGCACATCCGGAGGCCGTCGAACTGGCCGCGGCCATGCGGAAGACACGCGACAATGCGCTTCGGGCCGCGCTGTTCAGCCCGTAAACGCAGAAAGGCCCGCACTAGGCGGGCCTTTCTGATCAATATTTGTGCGGCGGCGACCTACTCTCCCACACCCTGGCGAGTGCAGTACCATCGGCGCAGAGAAGCTTAACTTCCGGGTTCGGAATGTAACCGGGTGTTTCCTTCCCGCCATAACCACCGCAACATCTCGAGACCATTTGTTGTCTCAGAATTGCGTAGTGGACGCGAGCATTTCACACAACAGAATTGTGTAGCTTTGTGGTCAAGTCCTCGGCCTATTAGTACCGGTCAGCTCCACACATTACTGTGCTTCCACCTCCGGCCTATCAACCCAGTCGTCTACTGG